>SICL01000003.1 GCA_009691445.1 Candidatus Taenariivivens baikalensis
GCCGTTGGAAGGAGACGCCCTCAAACAAATCAAAGACTACTACCGAATTGGGCTTACTTATTCAAGTAACGCTTTAGAAGGAAACTCTCTGACGGAATCCGAGACAAAAATTGTGATCGAGGAAGGCTTCTGATGAATCTTGCTCTATTGCAGGGAGGCTATCACATTGCTATTATCCCTCCTGTTTTGCGCAGCGAGTATATACAGGCTTTGGAATAAGGTCATACGGACGACAAAGATTTTATGGACCTTATGGGCCGAATGATAAGGGAAAGTCAAAAAGATTACCTTCGGCTTTTCAGATAAGTCTGCAAATTGAAAACTTTCCTAAAAAACACATTGGAAAATGGGGCGAAATCCATATAATGATGCTCTCTTATCAAAGGAACAATGATGAAAAAGAAGACGCTTGAAGATATTGATCTGAAAAATAAACGTGTCCTGCTCCGAGTTGACTTTAATGTCCCTCTCGATGACGCCCTTCAAATTACCGACGATACCCGTATCGCCAAAGCTGTTGACACGATTAGCTATTGTCTGAAGCACGGTGCCAAGCTCATTATTATGTCCCATTTGGGACGCCCCAAATCAAGCAAAGATACGCAGTTCAGCCTTAAGCCTTGCGCCGAACGTCTTTCCCAGCTCATTAATAAGAAGGTCGAACTCCTGAGCGATTGCACCGGTCCCGCGGTCAAAGCTAAAGTTGACGCCCTAAAATCCGGCGAAGCCCTGATGCTTGAAAATGTGCGCTTTCACCCCGAAGAAGAAAAAAATGATCCAATCTTTGCCAAAGAACTTGCCTCGCTCGGAGAAGTTTATATTAATGATGCCTTTGGAGCCGCTCATCGAGCCCACGCCTCCACGCAGGGCGTGACCAAATATCTCCCGGCCGTAGCCGGTTATCTGCTTGGAAAAGAAATATCCTACTTTGAAAAAGCAGTCAGCAATCCGGACCGTCCTTTTATTACGATTCTTGGCGGCGCCAAGGTCTCGGATAAAATAAAATTGATTGATAATCTGCTTAACAAAGCGGATCAGATTTTGATCGGCGGAGCAATGGCTTATACGTTTTATAAGATCCTCGGCATCGGGATCGGAAATTCCAAGTTTGATCCGGCCGGCGAAGAGGTAGCGCGTGAGGCCCTGAAAAAATCTAAAGAAAAGGGTGTTCCGATTATTCTTCCTGTGGATCGCGTCATTGCCCAAAAAATGGAAAAAAATGTCCCGACCCAAATCGTGACCGGAGATATTCCGGACGGCTGGTCCGGATTCGATATCGGTCCCGCATCCTGCAAACAGTTTATCGACATTCTTAAAACCGCAAAGACAGTCGTTTGGAACGGGCCCGTTGGTGTTTGTGAAATTCCTCCTTTTGACAAAGGCACGCGTGAGCTTGCAACCTTTCTTGCCAGCCTTAAAGGCGTAACAACTATCATTGGCGGCGGTGATACCGCAGCCGCCGTTAAAAAATTCGGCCTCGAAGATAAAATGTCCCACGTTTCCACCGGCGGCGGCGCTGCGCTTGAATATCTTGAAGGAACGGTTCTGCCGGGCGTGGCGGCACTTTTGGATAAGGAACAGGTATCTGCATGAAAAGACCTCTGATTGCCGGCAACTGGAAAATGTTTAAAACCGTGGATGAAGCTGTCAGTCTGGTCCAAACCATTAAAGCAGGCGTTTCTCGGGGAGCCGACAGCCAAATTGTTATTTGTCCTCCGTTCACGGCGCTTTACGCAGTATCGAAGGCCCTCGAAGGTTCACGCATTGACCTCGGCGCTCAGAATATGCATCCTGAAAATGAAGGAGCGTACACTGGAGAGATTTCTCCGCCAATGCTCAAGGATGTGGGCTGCCGCTATGTGATTCTTGGTCACTCTGAACGCCGTCAGTATTTTAAAGAAACAAGTGTCTTCATTAATGAAAAGGTAAAAACCGCTTTAAAATACAGTTTGGTTCCGATTGTTTGCATTGGCGAAACGCTTCAGGAGCGGGAAGCCAAGCAGCAATTCGAAATTGTGAAAGCCCAAATGGAACAAACCTTCAAGGATCTCAGCAAAGAAGAGATGCTCAAACTCGTGATTGCCTATGAACCGATCTGGGCCATCGGAACCGGGAGAACAGCGTCACCGGAACAGGCTGAACAGATGCAGTCTTATATCCGCCGTCTCTTAAAGGAAACCTACAGCAGCGAATCTGCCGTTAAGATTCAAATCATTTATGGCGGCAGTGTCAAACCAGACAATATTGCGGCGCTGATGAAAAAACCCAATGTGGATGGTGCCTTAGTAGGCGGGGCTTCCCTCAAAGCAGAAACGTTCGTACAGATTGTCCAAAATGCAACTTCCGAAATTCACATTGAGGCCGGATCATGATTGTCTTTGTCACTGCTCTTCATGTCGTTGTCTGTTTTGTACTTATCCTTGTCATTCTCCTCCAAGCGGGGAGAGGTCAGGGGCTAGCGGGACCTTCCTTTTCAAGCGGGAACGTGCAATCGCTTTTTGGTACCAGCGCCGGAGACTTCCTGACGAAGGCCACTTCGGTTTCTGCGATCTGTTTTCTTTTCACTTCGATTGGTTTAGGCTATATAGAATCGCACCGAAGTAAGAGCCTGCTAAACTTCCATAACCAAGCCTCGCAAATAGATGTGGATGCCATCAAAAAAGCCCTTGATCGGGTAAAAAGTGAAGAGAAGAAAACCACTGATTCCACTCAAAAAAAAGCAGAACCGGCAAAAGCCTCTGATTCTAAGACCTCGGCAGCTAACATCAAGGCTATTGTTGCATCTCCCGCAGTTTCCGAAGTCAAAGCAGCGTCGGCTCAACCCGCCGCTGAGGTCAAAAAGCTTGGTGAATCCTCAGTTGCGGCACCTAAGAAACCGTAATCTCGCAATTCTCAGTCATTGCGAGAGGGCAGCGACCAGGCAATAACGGCGCCGCGAAATTGATTGCTCCCATCGCAATGACGGATGACGGGATGAAATAACGCGCAAGAGTTGCTCGCGGTTTTGTTATTGAGAGTCACGTGCTTGGGCCGAGACACGGCAATCCCTAGAACAACTCAGGTTTGCTTCGCGTTGCTGCAATGACCGATTCGATAGGATTTCAACGGAATCACACACTGATCAATTCCTTAATGGTCACACAAGCCCCTTCATCTGACACCTCTCATCTTCGCTATATACGTGGGATCGGACCCAAACGAGCTGATGCCCTCGCTAAGGTGGGCGTGCACACAGTCCGCGATCTTTTGTACTATTTTCCCCGTCGGTACGAAGACCGCAGTCATCTGTCGCAAATCTCCGACCTGATTCCTGGCCAGCCCACGACCATTCAGGGCGAAATTCTCGCCGTAAAATTTAAACCCATCCGCAGAATGTCGATTGTTGAAATCCTGATCGGGGATGAAAGCGGAACGTTGCCTGCCGTGTGGTTTAATCAGCCCTACCTGAAGAATCAATTTGTGGAAGGCGAGAAAGTTATTTTTTACGGGAAAGTGGATCTTTATCAAAACCGACTTCAGATGAGCTCGCCGGAATACGAGCTGATCGATCCGGAGGAAGCTGCCATTCATACGGGACGCATCACGCCCGTCTATCCATTAACGGAAAGCCTGTTTCAGCGTTCTCTGCGCAGTTTGATGAAGCACCTTCTTGAAGACGAGAAGGCGAAACATATTCATGAATATTTTCCACAACCCTTCCGCCAAGAGCATGATCTGATGGAGCTTTCAGAGGCGGTGGAATCCATGCATTTTCCCGCGTCCTTTGAACTACTGGGAAGAGCACGTCAAAGGATTGTCTTCGATGAGTTTTTAATCTTTCAGATTCTTTTGCTTCAAAAGATCGAACGGACAAAGAATAAATATACGTCATTCGAATTAAAAAACGCCGAGGACTCTCTCAAAGCTTTCACAGCTAAACTTCCTTTTATCCTGACACGGGATCAAATCAAAACAACCCTGGAAATTGCCTTCGACCTACAGAAAGCCACGCCCATGAACCGTCTTTTGCAAGGGGATGTGGGGTCCGGAAAAACCGTTGTCGCAGCCTTTGCCCTTTATCTGGCAGCAAAAAATGGATATCAAGGTGCGATTTTGGTTCCGACTGAAATCCTAGCAGAACAGCATTTCAGGAATCTTTCCGGATGGCTCGAACCTTTAGGCATCCGAGTCGGACTGTTGACGTCCAGCACTCCAAAGCCGCGCCGCGAAAAACTAATTGCTGAAATCAATCAAGGAAAACTTTCCATCCTCGCCGGAACGCATGCTCTTTTGCAGGAAGATATCCAGTTTCAAAAGCTAGCGCTCCTCGTCATTGATGAACAGCATAAATTCGGAGTCCACCAGCGCAATCAGCTCCTTGGTAAAAATCCACGGCCGCATCAGCTTGTGATGACAGCCACTCCTATTCCGAGAACTCTGGCGTTAACCCTTTACGGGGACCTTGATGTTTCCACCATCCGGGAATTGCCCAAAGGCCGCCAGCCAATCAAAACTTATTGGATCACACGAAAAAAACAGCATCTTATTTTACAGCATATCCGGGAAAAAATAGAACAGGGTGACCAGGCCTATGTCATCTTTCCCATCATTGAAGAATCAGAAAAAATGGATCTGCTGGCTGCGAAACAAGAATATGAAAAACTCCGCAAGGGCCTTTTGGCGGGAATTTCAATCGGCCTGGTTCACGGGAAAGTGGAAAGCCTTGAACGGGACCGCATCATGAAATCCTTCCAAGCCGGTGAGATTAAGGTCCTTGTCGCAACTTCCGTGATTGAGGTGGGTGTCGATAATCCCAATGCCACGATGATGGTGATTGAAAATGCCGAACGCTTTGGGCTTTCGCAGCTTCATCAGATGCGGGGACGAATCGGTCGGGGGAAGAAAGCCTCAGAGTGTTTTCTCTTTGGGGAACCCAAAACCGAAGAGGGAAGCAAGCGCCTTAGGATCCTAACCAAAACCCAGGATGGTTTTTTGATCGCGGAAGAAGACCTCAAACTACGCGGACCCGGTGATTTTTGGGGCACGCGTCAAAGCGGGGATCCGATGTTTCATACCGCCAATCCAATTCTGGATGCGCCCCTCCTGGAGCAGGCTAAAGCCGCTGCCCATAAAATTCTAGGCGAGAAACTGCTGGAAAACTCCAAAGAGTGGACGGAATTGAAAGCATTCCTGAGTTCTATGGCAATTCGTTACTAAAAGAAGGAAGAAGGAAGCAAAAGCTTTTGCCTCCTTCTTCCATCTGCCCTCTTCCTTCTTGCCGTTCAATGCATAACATGATATAAGTACGCCCCATGAGAATCATTGCTGGTGAGTTAAAGTCCCGTATTATTAAATTCCCCAAGACCAAGCTTACGCGTCCGATGACCGACCGTGGTAGGGAAACAGTTTTTAATATCATCGGAAGCCTGATACCTGGAAAGCACATTCTGGATCTTTATTCCGGATCAGGAAGTATTGGACTTGAAGCGGTCAGCCGTGGAGCTCTTGATGTTATCATGGTCGAGCAATCGCCTGTGGCCGTGCATGTTATTAAACAGAATATTGATCTTCTCGGACTGAAACAGAAAGCCATTGTCCTTCAGGATGACGTCCTTAGGGCGATTGATAAATTGAAGAGGAAAAAACAGGCCTTTTCTCTGGTCTTTGTGGATCCTCCCTATGACAAGGGATGGGTGAAGAAGACCTTGATTCGATTGGATCAATCCGGTATTGTTCTGCCTTTTGGTCAGGTCGTTGTTGGCCATTCAAGCTACGAAGAAATTCCTGAAGACCTTAAAACACTGCGCCTCACACGCACTAAAAAAGTCGGACAATCACGGTTTTCCTTTTTGTTCCGCTTGGAATCGTCACATGGAGAAACGAAAAGCTATCTATCCGGGGAGTTTTGATCCCGTCACCAACGGCCATCTCGACCTCATCAAAAGCGCCCTTTCTATTTTCGATGAAGTCATTGTGGTCGTCGCAAAGAATTTTGGGAAAAATACCCTGTTCACCGTTAAAGAACGGGTGGCTTTGATTCAAAAAGCAGTCGCGGGTCTTAAAGGTGTCAGCGTAGACAGCCTCGATGGTTTAACCGTAAATTATGCCGTAGAAAAACGGGCAAAAACCATTATCCGGGGTCTTCGAGCAACCTCAGACTTTGATTATGAATTCCAAATGGCTCTCACCAACCGGAAACTTTGCAAACGAGTAGAAACGATTTTCCTAATGCCGTCTGAATCGCACTTTTATCTTTCTTCCAAGCTTATTAAAGAGATTGCCGTTCTGGGCGGTAACATATCGGAATTTGTCCCGCCCCACGTCGCTGTGCGTCTTCAGGAAAAGCTTTCCCGCTTTTAGTCATCTTTTATGCGAATCATTCTTGCTGATTATAAAGAAAATGGAATTCATCCCGTCGAAGTAAATTATGACGCGAAGACGTTGGATCTTGAATTCGTTGATTTTAAATACAGTAAGCCGATTCATCTTGCGGGGACCATTGAAAAAACCGACGATGTCTTGGTGTTTCGTGGCTTGCTAAGCACGGAGGTTGATCAAATGTGCGGCCGGTGTCTTGAACACACGCTTGGCGCCATGAATGAATCTTTCGATCTTTTCTATGATATTAAAGAAAAGACCGAGATCGAAACGATCGATGATCTCCGTGAACTTTTAATTCTGGATCACCCTCTGACGTTTCTTTGTTCTGAAGAATGCAAAGGACTTTGTCCCCAATGCGGTACTAATTTAAATGTAGCAACCTGTAAATGTCAATTGACTAATCAGCCGGAATCCTTATCATCATGGAAATTGGCTTGGATGAAAAAATATGGAGGAAATAAATAATGGCAAATCCAAAACGTCGGCATTCAAATACCCGGACTCGTCTGCGTCGTTCTCACGATCATTTGATCGTCCAAGCGTCAGGCCTTTGTCCTAATTGCAAAGCGGCTATCCGTTCTCACCGAATCTGCAAGTTTTGCGGCTTCTATAAAGGAAAGCAAGTCCTTACGGTCAAAGTAAAAACCAAGAAAAAAGAACAATAAACGCTGTTGCTGCGAGCGCCCCGCTACGCTGTAGCGAAGCCGAAGCTTCGTAGAGGCAGGCGAGGAGCGACGCAATATAAAAACTGAGATCGTCACGTCCCTGCGGGGACTCGGGATGGCGGTTAATCTTTAAAGGATATAACGATGATTCGTGTTGGTGTGGATGGAATGGGTGGTGATTACGGCCCAGCTGTCATTGTCGAAGGAGCGGTTTTGGCCGCTAATGATTTTCCTCATCTTGAAATTGTTCTCGTCGGTCAGACGGATGCGCTCAAGCGGGAACTAAACCGCCATAAAGTCTTGGGTGGAAAGATTGAAATTCAAGAAGCCCCGGAAGTTGTGGGGATGGGTGATTCTCCTGTAGCCGCGATCAAAAAGAAAAAGAACTCTTCGATTGGAGTCGCCGTCGAGCTTCATAAGAAGAAAATTGTGGATGCTGTGGTCTCGGCAGGGAATACGGGTGCGGCAGTTGCCGCGTCACTTTTGATTCTGGGGAATCTTCCTGGAGTGAAGCGCCCCGGTATCGCTATCGGAACTCCTACGCTTCGAGGTATTTCTGTAACCATGGACGTGGGCGCCAATATCAATCCCTCTGCGGAAGAACTTTTTCAATACGCGGTGATGGCTGAAACCTATGCTCGCTATATTTTTAAAAAGAAAAAACCTTCGGTCGGGCTTCTCAATATCGGGGAAGAAGAAACCAAGGGCACGGATGCTCTGAAAGAAGCCTACAAGCTTTTACGTGATTCTCATCTAAATTTTATTGGAAATATTGAAGGACGTGATTTTTTTACCGGCAAAGCAGATTGCATTATCTGCGACGGCTTCGTGGGAAATGTGGTGCTGAAAATGTGCGAGAGCGTCCTTGAGGTCTGCATGGAACTTATCAAAAGAGAAGTCAAAAAAAATCCAATTAGCCTTCTGGGTGCCTGGCTTTGCAAGCCCACGCTGAATGCTATCCGCCAGCAAACTAATTATGAAGATGCAGGCGGTGCGCCGCTTCTTGGCATTAATGGTAATATTATCATCAGCCATGGAATTTCCTCGGCCAAAGCGATTCGTAATGCGATCCGCGTTGCCGGAGAACTGGTTGCTAATCGGGTCAATGAGAACATCATGGATGGCTTGACCTTGAATCTCAATAGCCGTGCAGACACTTCTTCCCAGTCGGGCCCGCAGCTTCAGGAAAAGAATTGATGTCTGAGATTTATAGCGGCATTCGTGGTCTTGGCGCCTATCTTCCTGAAAAAGTCCTCACGAATTTTGATCTTGAAAAAATGGTCGACACCACGAATGATTGGATTTTCTCCCGCACCGGTATTCAGGAAAGGCGGATTGCTGAAAAGGGTCAAAGCGCAAGCGCCCTCGGAATTAAAGCGGCGATGGAAGCCCTTGAAGACGCGGAAATGGCCCCTTCGGAACTCAACCTAATCATTGTCGCAACCGTCACACCCGACATGCTCTTCCCTTCCACCGCCTGCGCCATTCAAAATCAACTCGGCGCTAAGTGCGGCGCCTTCGACCTAGCCGCGGCCTGTTCTGGATTTACTTATGCGCTCACGGTCGCCGACGGCCTTATCCGTTCAGGGCTCTACCAAAATATTCTTGTCGTTGGAACCGAAGTGCTTTCCAGCTTTATTGATTGGAAAGACCGGTCGACCTGCGTGCTTTTTGGCGATGGAGCAGGAGCCGCGGTTATTTCCAGAAACTTCACGCACGGGAAAATTATTGCGAGTTCATTAGGTTCGGACGGATCCCAGGGCGATATTCTAAAAATTCCGGCGGGAGGATCCGCGATGCCTCCGTCTCCTGAAACAATTCAAAATGGTTTGCACTTTTTGAAAATGCAAGGGGCCGATGTTTTTAAAGTAGCTGTGCGTACAATGGAGGATGTTCTTCGAGAACTCGTTCAGCGCTCCGCCCTAAAGATTTCCGACATCAATCTTTTAATTCCACATCAGGCCAATCGAAGAATTCTTCAGGCTGTCGCCGAAAGACTTGAACTCCCAGAGGAAAAAGTCTATATCAATGTTCACCGTTATGGAAACATTTCAAGCGCTTCAACGGTCGTTGCCCTTTATGAAGCCCAAAAAGAGGGAAGAATCAAATCCGGAGATTTGATTGCCATTGTTGCTTTTGGCGGGGGACTCACCTGGGGCGCAACATTAATCCGATGGTAATAAAATAATCTTATATCTAAAATCGCTAACGGTTTGGCTTGAATTTAAATTTAAAATTTTAGATAGGTCTTCATGAAGATTGGGTTTTTATTTCCAGGACAAGGATCCCAATACATCGGGATGGGTAAAGATCTCTACGAGACTTTTCCACAAGCCAGAGAAGTTTTTGACCGTGCGGATCAAATCCTTGGTTATTCCATCCGGCAGATTTGTTTTGACGGCCCTGAAGATAAACTTATCCAAACAGTTTATGCCCAGCCGGCCATCTTCACCCATAGTATGGCGATTCTTCGAGTGCTTCAGTCTAAATTCTCCCAACTCACGCCGTCCTTTGCGGCTGGACTTTCTCTAGGAGAATTTACCGCACTAGTTGCCGTTTCATCCATCGGGTTTGAAGACGGCCTAAACCTTGTCAAACAAAGAGCCGAAGCGATGGAGATTTCCGCCAGCCATCATCCGGGAACGATGGCTTCCATTTTGGGATTGGAAGAGAGCGACTGCGCAGCCATTGCTCAGGAATCCGGCTGCGAACTTGCTAACTTGAATTCTCCGGATCAATTCGTTTTGTCAGGAACGGTGGAAGCGATTGATAAGGCGTGCTCTCTGGCTGAAGCCAAAGCTGCTAAGCGCGCAATCAAACTCAAAGTCGGGGGAGCCTTTCATTCTACTCTCATGAGTGAAGCCAAAGAGAACCTCGAAAAAGCTTTAGCCGCCACACAAATCAAGAAACCGAACTGTCTGTTTATCCCTAATGTCCTCGGAAATTCCGAATCTGACCCGGAAAAAATACGCCAACTTTTGGCTAAACAGTTGATGAGTTCCGTTCAGTGGATCAAAACCATGCAAATTGCAGCCCAACAGTCCGTTAATCTTTTTCTTGAAATTGGTCCGGGAAAAGTTTTAAAAGGCCTCGCTCGAAAATGCGACAGGACACTGAATGTTGAATCATGCGGAACGGTTGAAGAAATTAATCATCTCGACATGATTTTTCAAAGCACTTAGGAGTTAGTTATGTTACTCAAAGATAAAGTTGCGATCGTGACCGGCGCCAGTCGTGGCCTTGGCCAAGCAATGGCCGTTGATTTTGCAAGGGAAGGGGCCAAAGTTGTTTTATGTGCTTCTTCGATTGAAAACTTAAAGGAGACCGAGGCCCAAATTAAGTCCCTTCCAAACACAAATTGCATTTTGACGCAAGCCAATGTGAGTATTGGAGATGAGGTGTGTGAAGTCGTCAAGAAAGCGCTTGACACGTTTGGGAAGGTCGATATACTTGTGAACAATGCGGGCACGACGCGAGATAATTTGGTTGCGTTGATGTCCGAGCAAGAATGGGATGATGTTCTTGCGACTAATTTGAAAAGTGTTTTTCTTTTTACCAAAGCCTGCGCCAGGCCGATGATTAGACAGCGATCTGGGTCAATTATCAATATCTCATCAGTGATTGGAATTACTGGCAATGCAGGTCAGGCTAATTATGCTGCTTCAAAAGCAGGCATGATTGCCTTCACCAAATCAATGGCGAAGGAATTAGCCAAAAGAAATATTCGTGTCAATGCCATAGCGCCGGGTTTCATTAAAACTCGAATGACCGATAAACTTCCCGACGAACTCAAGCAAAAAGTTCTTGGGCAAATTGCTTTAGGACGTTTCGGCGAGCCTAAAGAAATAAGTGATGTCGCCGTATTCTTAGCATCAGAAAATTCCAGATACATGACAGGCCAGGTTTTGGTTGTTGATGGTGGTCTTGTCATCTAAATGAAATGATTTTAAACCAGGAGGAAGTAAATGGCAGTTCAAGATAAGATCACAGAAATTATCGTTGAACAATTGGGCGTTAAAGCTGAAGAGGTTGTGGCTGAGGCTTCATTCGTCGATGATCTTGGTGCTGACTCTCTCGACACGGTTGAGCTTGTGATGGCCCTTGAAGAAGAATTCGGAATTGAGATTCCGGATGAGGATGCTGAAAAGATTCAGACCGTTGGAGATGCTATCCGGTACATCAATCAAAAATCAGCTACTAAATAAGCCAACTTCCTCTTAGACGAAGTTAAAAAGTTCGACATCCCCGTGAATCCCCAGAGGGTCGTAATTACTGGTGTTGGCATGTTAAATCCTGTCGCCAACACCGCCGAAGCTACGTGGCAAGCATTTCTTCAGGGTAAAAGCGGAACGAGTTCATTGACTCAAATTGAGCCGGGACCTTTTTCCTCTAAAGTTGCTGCTGAAGTTAAAGGCTTTGATCCGTCTGTCTACTTTAAACCCAAAGAGCTGAAAAAGACTGATCGCTTTGTCCAGTTTGCGGTGGCCGCTTCCAAGATGGCGATGGATGATGCTGGCGTGGATATGACAAAAGAGGATCCATACCGCGTTGGAGTCCTCATTGGATCAGGCATCGGTGGACTCCGCGTAATTGAAGAACAGCATAAAATCCTTCTCGAAAAAGGCGCCGGTCGAGTTTCGCCTTTTCTGATTCCTATGCTGATTGTCAATATGGCTCCAGGTCAAGTATCCATTTACTTTGGAATTAAAGGCCCGAGTAACTGCGTGGCGACCGCCTGCGCCACAGGAACGAACGCCATTGGTGACGCCTCTAAAATTATTCTAAGAGGCGAGGCAGATATTGTCATTGCGGGTGGAACAGAATCCTGCATAACTCCCCTTGGATTTGGCGGCTTTGATTCCATGCGAGCTTTATCTACTCATAATAGTACCCCGGAAGCTGCTTCACGGCCATTTGACGCGACACGCAATGGATTTGTAATGGGGGAGGGATGTGGCGTTGTCGTTCTAGAATCTTTGGAGCACGCTCTCCAACGTAACGCGAAGATCTATTGTGAAATCATCGGCTACGGCATGACTTCCGACGCAAGCCATATCACCGCTCCCGATCCTTCGGGGGAGGGTGCTGCGCGCTGCATGCTCAATGCCATGAAGGACGCTAAGCTCAAGCCCGAACAGATTGATTACATCAACGCACACGGAACCTCTACCCTGCTCAATGATAAAATTGAAACTCTTGCCATTAAAAAAGCTCTTGGCGAAGCGCACGCTCGAAAAATAAAAATAAGTTCTACAAAATCCATGACCGGCCATCTCCTGGGTGCTGCCGGAGGCGTGGAAGCAATTGCCTGTGCGATGGCCATCCGCGATGGCATCGTCCCTCCGACCATCAACTATAAAAATCCAGATCCTGATTGCGATCTGGATTATGTACCGAACCAGGCTCAAAAGCTCAAGGTCCGACACGCTCTTTCCAACTCGCTGGGTTTCGGCGGGCACAATGCCTGCCTTGCTTTCAAAATTTTTGAAGAATAGTCTTTCCCTTTTCCATTCACTGATCTAAAATACGCCCCAAATGCGCCTCAAAAAATTAGAAATCTTCGGATTTAAATCTTTCGCTGATAAAACCACGATTGTCTTTGACGAGGGTGTCACCTGTATCGTTGGCCCCAATGGCTGCGGCAAAAGCAATATTTCGGACTCTATCCGCTGGGTGCTCGGAGAGCGAAGTCCCAAGGTTCTGCGCGGCTCCAAGATGGAAGATATTATCTTCAATGGAACGGATTTCCGAAAACCGCTGGGATTTACCGAAGTCTCTCTGACGCTGGATAACTCCGATCGAACTCTTCCGATTGATTATCAGGAAGTGACCCTGACACGCCGCCTTCATCGCTCTGGAGAAAGCGAATACCTGATTAATAAAACCTCCTGCCGTCTTAAGGATATTCACGATTTGATTCTGGATACGGGCCTCGGTTCGTCCACTTATTCCATGATTGAACAGGGAAAGATCGACTACATTCTTAACGCTAATCCTGACGAGCGGCGTTTTCTCATTGAAGAAGCGGCCGGAATTTCAAAATATGAGGCAAAAAAAGATGAAGCTATCCGCAAACTGGAGCGCACCGAAGAAAATCGTCTGCGCTTAAATGACATTCTGCATGAAGTTCAGAAAAATATTCAATATGCTGAGCGGCAAGCTAAGCGTGCCCAAAAGTACCGGGAAAATTACGAACGCCTCAAAGACCTAGAAGTCCGCAAGGCCTTTTACGATATTCAAAAGCTTGACGCCGACTCGCAAAAAATTTCGGCGGAAGAGGGATTTCATCAATCAGAACTACAGCGTATCGAAGGGGAGCTTGCCAAAGTCCGGCAGCAGCAATCTGAGCTCAATGAGATTTCACGCGGCATTCTGGATCGTTATTCCGGAGAAGATTCCAAACGTCATCAAATTCAGTCCAAAATGGAGCAAAATGAGCAGGCTCTACGATTTCATCAGGAAAAATTAGTCGAGATTGCCTCCCGCCGCGGACAGATTGAACAAGAGGTTTATCAGCTCACCGAACGGATTCAAAAATCTCAGCATGAGAAGAAAGAAAAAGAGCACGCCGTTGAATCTCTTCATCAAGAAAAAGAAAGAGCGACGCAGTTTTTGGCCCGTTCCGAAGCTCAGATGAAATCCATCGAAGCAGAGTCTTTAGAAACTCGAAAACTCTTGGAGCAAATTAAAGCGGAGACGTTCCGCATTGCGATGCAAATCAGTCAATTCCGCAATGACTTCCACAAAACCTCTGCTTTCCTTGAGACCAGTGAAGAACGCCAAAGAAAAGAACAGCAAAATATCCTGCGTCTCGAAAAAGAAATTCATGGATGGAAAACTAAGCAGGAAACCTACGGGGATGAACTGGTAACCCTGGGCCATCAGTTTCAAGACATTCGG
This sequence comes from Candidatus Taenariivivens baikalensis, assembly GCA_009691445.1. Taxonomy (GTDB): domain Bacteria; phylum Omnitrophota; class Omnitrophia; order Omnitrophales; family Aquincolibacteriaceae; genus Taenariivivens; species Taenariivivens baikalensis. The sequence continues at coordinate 13,926 of SICL01000003.1, forward strand.
CTCAAAAAGTCCGAACTGCAGCAAACCCTTGAAAAAAATAGCCTTTCGCTGGAAGGGGACCGCAGTCAGCTCCAGAAATGGGACCGGGAAATCCACGAGCTGGAGACCCAGCTCAAAATTTTGATCGAAATTGATACTCAGGCGGAAATTACCGAGCGAACCATTCTTAATCATTTAGATACCGCTTCCTCCGCCTTGACGGAGTCTTTGCACAATATTTTTGATATTCGAAAGGGATATGAATGGGCCTTGGAAGCTGCGCTAGATTCTTTCTCCAAATCTTTTATGGTCGAGAATCTTGAAACCGCCAACAAACTTCTGGAACAAATCCAAGCCAAAAAGCCATCGTGGATGGGGCTGCTTGTGAAAGATGGACTCCCTGAACTCGAGACCTGGAATTCCACGTCAGAATCTGCCCGGCCTATTCATCCTCTCATTGACTGCGCCTTGGAAGAAGTCGTCCAGATCCGCGAAGGATACAGCGCACCCGTTAAATCTTTCTTGAAAAATGTTTATTTGACCCACCCGGTGACGGATTCAAAAAGTTTCGAAGAGCTTTATGCTCTTTCAGGTTCCCTGAAGCTGCTCACTCCGGACGGAACGATCCTCGGACCTCAGGGGAGAATTTCATACCGCCAAAGTGATGCTCATTCTGAATCGGGAGTGTTTCAGCGGGCTTCTGAAATTAAATCGATTGAGACCGGACTTAAACAAAAACATTTAGAACATATGAATGCTCTCATTGCCCTGAAGAATCAGGAGATTGCCCTTCAAGCACTTGAAATGCAGCTCGATCAGCTTGACTCGGACATCACCGACCGAACTATTCAGAAGGAATCCCTGGAGTCCCATCATCAGAGCATCGATGAACGCCTGCAATCCCTGCATAAAGAGCGGCAGATCATCGTATTTGAATCTGAAGAGTTTCAGCTCCAGTGGCAGGAGACCTTGCTTCTCAAAGAAAAACTCGAGAAAAAAACAACTGAGCTTGAAACCGAAGAGAAAAAGGTCCGCGAAACCCAGGAAAATCTCATCCGCTCATTAGAAGCCACCGATCAGGCTAAGAGCTCCGCCTTGAAAGAACTGACCGAGTGCCAAGTCCGCTTCCATCATTTTGAAGAACAGTTCCGGCTTCTTAATGAAGGATTAAAAATGCTGGAGGCACACGAAAAAGAAGATCAAAAGCGGCTTGCCCAAATTCAGGACGAGGCGGCGCAGCTCACTCAAAAAGAAAATGATACGAAGAAAAAAAACGAAACGATCAGGATCGAACAATCCGACTGGGACAAACTTCGCCGGGAATCCGAGATTTCCCTCGAACTTATCCGCCGCGAAAAAGATAACGCCGAACAAGCCCTGAACGCCTCCCGCGAGATCTTTGAAACTGTCCAGCAAAAAAATCAGGATCTTCAGCAGAGCCTTCATCAGTTTGAAATCAAGAAAATGGATTTGGGTTATCAGGAAAAAACCATCCACGAACGGCTCAACCAGCTTTATAAAATCCAGCTTTCCGATTTCAATGCAGACCTTTTGAAGCTGGAGGCGGATATCACCGAAGTGGAACGAGTGATTCAAGATCTACGGGGGAAAATTGATTCCATCGGAACCGTGAATCTGCTCGCCATTGAAGAGTATGATGAGCTTAAGGCGCGCCATGATTTTCTGCAGGCTCAGATGAAGGACCTTGAAGATGCCCGCGAGGCCTTGCTTGAAACAATCCGTCAGATTAATCGGACCACCAAAACGCTTTTCGAACAAACCTTCGTCGAAGTCCAGAAAATGTTCCAGGAATACTATCAGATTCTGTTCCGCGGAGGCTCCGCAAAACTCATGCTGACGGACGAATCTCATCCTCTTGAATCCGGAATTGATATTGTGGTCCGTCCTCCTGGAAAAAAGCTTCAGCATATCACGTTGCTTTCAGGTGGAGAGAAAGCCCTGACAGCGATCGCGCTTCTTTTTGCTCTCTTCAAGATCAAGCCTTCGCCCTTCTGCGTCTTAGATGAAGTAGACGCGCCGCTCGATGAAGCCAATGTGGATCGATTTATTGGCGTCCTACAAACCTTTCTGAAACTTTCTCAGTTTATTATCGTAACCCATAATCGAAAAACCATCGCCATGGGCAATGTCCTTTACGGCGTCACTATGCAAGAGGCGGGTGTTTCCAAGCTTGTCTCGGTCAAAATAAATCAGGATCAGAAAGTGCCCCAGACTCCCGAATCTGCGGCTGAACAAATTCCCTCAAAATCGATTGAAGAACAGCTGCAAAGTTGAACCTTCCGAACTACATCACGCTTTTTAGAATCCTGATTGTGCCGTTCTTCTTTACCCAACTTGTATCGTATCATCCCGGTGAAGAGCACGGTAGAGTTCTGGCGCTTAGCATTCTTCTTGCAGCCTGTCTCTCGGACGCCATCGACGGATTCTTGGCTCGTGCCCTCAATCAGCAGACGGCCCTTGGACGATTTCTGGATCCTTTAGCGGATAAACTTCTGATCTTGAGCGGCTTTCTTGGACTTCTTTTTGTGACACACCTTCCATACCGCCCGCCCCTCTGGATCACTGTCACAATTGTGTTCCGTGAACTTATTATTATTTTGGGACTCCTTGTCCTTTTTTTGATCAAGGAAAAAATTGAAATCCGCCCTAACCTGCTGGGTAAATTTTGCACGGCTTTTCAAATGGCCACGCTTTGTAGTATTCTTTTGCTGTGGAAAGTAACCGTTCCTCTCGCTTACATAACCGCACTTCTCACGATTGCATCCTGCTTGGTTTATGTGACGCGGGAACTGAAAGGAATTCAGAGCTTCTCATGATCACTCTGCTGTTTATTTTAATTGCCTATTTTTTAAGCGCGACTCCGTTTGGCTTCTTGATTGCAAAGTGGATCCGCCAAATTGATATCCGTGAGCATGGAAGCCGGAATATCGGAGCAACGAATGTCTTCCGGGTCGTAGGGAAAAAATGGGGGATTCTGGTTTTTATCCTGGATGCGCTGAAAGGCTTTGTGGGGGTTTGTCTTCCGAGATGGGTGGGATATGATTACACCATCCCTCTGCAAATCACATTTGCCGTGGCCTGCCTCGCAGGTCACACCTTTCCGGTTTGGCTCCGATTTAAAGGGGGGAAGGGAGTCGCAACTTCATTGGGTGTATTTCTCGCTATTTGCCCCATCCCAACCCTAATCACCTTTGGCGTATTTTGTCTTATTTTTTCGATCAGTCACATCCTGTCGCTGGGATCGCTTTCAGCAGCGTTAAGCTTCCCGCTGATCATAACGCTGGTTTCCCACAATCATCCTGACTTTATCTGGTTACTCGCGATTGGGCTGTTTATTCCCGTTTTTATATTTTATACCCACCGTAAAAATCTTGTACGCCTCCTCCGTGGCGAAGAGAAAAAACTCTTTTAGTTTATTTTTATAAAAATTAAAGTTGATTTTTAAGTAATATCTACTATACTTCTCCTGCCTTCTGAACCCAGCCCATGCTCTCCAAATGGAGAATTTATATGGAAAATGCTGGAGAAAATCACTTCGTCTATTCCTTTCCCCGTTTTGAAGGGGAGGAAGTCAAATTAACCATCCGTGAGTATCAAAAGAAGTTTTATGTGGATCTTCGGATCTGGTTCCGGCCCGAAAACACATCCGGAGGAGAACTTCAACCCACGCGAAAAGGTCTCTGGGTTAAAATCGATCAACTTCGGGATCTTGAAAAAGGGATTCGAGAACTGGTCCAAGCGGCTTCACGATTCAAGCCCCCTGTCCAACAAGCCTGGAAATCAAATTCATCTGCGGCTTCAAGCCCACCCAAAATATGGATTAAGAACTAGACCTTTACAGTCCCAAAGGGCCCCGGTAGAATACGCGCTGTCTTTGTATTCTTATGCGGCCTTTTATTAGCCTCGACGCGTTCCAATTCAAAAAATGATCTAAGGAGATGAAAATCATGGAAAAAAAGAAATCAGGGAAAGAAAAAGAAGACGACAGAAGGAAACTAACGGACGATAAGCTTTTGAAAGATAAAAGTAAATCTCTCGAGCTTGCTCTTCTGGAAATTGAAAAGCAATTCGGCAAGGGTTCCATCATGAAATGGGGGCAGGCTCACGGAAGAAATATCGAGTCCATTTCAACCGGTGCACTCAGTCTTGATATTGCCACCGGAGTGGGAGGAATTCCACGCGGACGTGTTACCGAAATTTTTGGGCCTGAATCAAGCGGCAAAACCACACTCTCATTGAGCATCATCGCACAAATCCAGGCCAAGGGGGGCGTCGCCGCTTTTATCGATGCCGAACATGCCCTGGATCCCACCTATGCCCAGAAAATCGGCGTAAAGCTGGATGATCTTTTAATTTCCCAGCCCGACTCCGGAGAACAGGCGCTTCAAATCACGGAAATGCTGATCCGCTCCAATGCAGTGGATCTCATTGTGGTTGATTCCGTTGCCGCACTCACACCCCGCGCAGAAATCGAAGGGGAAATGGGAGACTCTCATATGGGACTTCAAGCCCGATTGATGTCGCAGGCTCTTCGGAAATTAACCGGCATCATGAGCAAATCCAAAACCGGCCTGATCTTTATCAATCAGATCCGCGAAAAGATCGGTATCATGTTTGGCAATCCGGAAACCACGCCGGGGGGTAAGGCCTTAAAGTTTTATTCCTCGATGCGCATTGATATCCGCCGTCTTGCCAGCCTTAAAAAAGGCGATGTCGTCGTCGGAAATCATGTTCGTGCCAAAATTGTCAAAAATAAATGTGCGGCTCCGTTTCGGGAAGCGGAGTTCGATATTCTGTTTGAGGAAGGTATCTCACGTTCCTCAGCCATTATTGATCTGGCGATTCTGCATCAGGTTGTGGAAAAGTCAGGAACCTGGATATCCTATAACAATGAAAAAATTGGGCAGGGACGCGACCAGGCCCGCGTCTATCTCAAGGAAAACCCAGGAATCATGGACGATATTGAAGCCAAGATTCGGGAAAGAATCGCCTCGGGAGAACCGGTTCCCGCTTCCCAAGAAAAGTAAGAAGAGGGAAGAAGGAAGAGGAAAGAAAAAAAATTATTTTCCCTTCCTTCTTCCATCTTCCTTTCTTTCTTCTTCTCCCTAAAACTATGGATACAGATTCACAAAAAAAGCAGGCCATGATTACTTCGCTTCGTCTGCTGACCGCGACTTCCAAAAGCCGCACGGAGCTCTCGACCCGTTTAAGAGATAAAGGCTACGCCGAAGAAATCATTCAGGAGACCCTGACCGAGCTCGAAAAACAAGGGGTACTGAATGACCGGAGTTTTGCCGAAAATCTCAAATCACGTTTGACGGTCTCCAAACCCTCCGGAGCACGAAAAATTGAATTTGAGATGAAGCGCCACGGAGTTCCTGCGAAAATTCGTCAGGAAATTATGGAGGAGTTAAATCCGGAAGAGGAAAAAGAACGGGCCCGCGAACTGGGTTCTGCCCGCTGGAAAAGATTCTCTTCTCTTCCGGGAGATAAACGCAAAAAACGCATTTTTGATTTTCTGGTCCGCCGCGGATTCAGTTTCCAAATTGCAAAAGATCTGATCGAAGAGTTAGAAGGGAAATAATAATCAAGAAACAAGATACAATCACCAAATAAATAACAAGTTTCCAAGATATAAGAAACAAATTTTTTTTACTTGGTAATTGATTTTTGGTTATTATTTGGATACTTGTTTCTTGTTTCTTGGTGATTGAATTTATGTTAACCGTTGATGAAATCCGCGAACTTTATCTAAACTTCTTCAAAAAGAAGAATCATCCTGTCATTGCCAGCGATTCGCTTGTACCGCACAATGATCCGTCGCTTCTCTTCACGGGCGCAGGGATGAACCAGTTTAAAGATAATTTTCTTGGCGTTAACACCAATCTCAAACGCGCCACGAGTTCTCAAAAGTGCCTGCGCACCGGCGACCTCGATGAGGTAGGCAGAACGCCTTACCACCACTCCTTTTTTGAAATGCTGGGAAACTTCTCCTTTGGGGATTATTTCAAGAAGGAAGCGATTGAATACGCCTGGGAATTCCTTACGGTCGAACTAAAAATCCCGAAAGAAAAATTCCGCATCAGTGTCCATGAAAGCGATCAAGAAGCGTTTGATTACTGGAAAAATAAAATCGGCGTGCCTGAAAACTGGATTTACAAAATGGGGGACAAAAGCAATTTCTGGCCCTCCAATGCTCCCAAGGACGGCCCCAACGGTCCCTGCGGCCCCTGCTCAGAAATTTATTATGATCAAGGCCCGGAATATATCAAAGATCCCACGGCCCACGATTTGGAGAATGGGCGATTTACGGAAATCTGGAATCTGGTTTTTACCCAGTTTGACCGACGAGACGGGGGCATCTTAAATCCTTTGGCTCAAAAAAATATTGATACCGGGATGGGCCTTGAGCGTCTGGCCTGCGTACTTCAGGGAAAGAAAACAAATTATGAAATTGATACCTTTCAAAAAATAAATGCCCTGATTGAAAAAACGCTGAATGTCAGCGTGACAGATAAAGACAGGATGAATCTTTACGCCATCAGCGATCACCTGCGCGCTACCGTCGTTGCTATGGCCGATGGTGTGATTCCTTCCAATGAAGGCCGCGGTTACGTCATCCGAAAACTGATCCGGCGCGCCCTTTGGCATGCCAAGGAAATTTCTCCGCAGGGAATCGTGAAGGAACCGTTTCTTTACCGGATTGTAAAAACCGTCGCTGAAGTCATGCGCAAGCCTTATCCTGAAATCATGAATGCCGCTGAAAGCGTTTCCGCCATGCTGAAAAGCGAGGAAGAACGATTTTTGAATACCTTAGACACCGGACTCGGTATTTTAAATCAGCGCCTGTCGGAATTAAAATCTAAAAAATCCACCCTACTTCCGGGCAGTATTCTTTTTGAGCTTTATGACACCTATGGATTTCCGGAAGAGCTTACACGCCGGATTGCCGAACGCGAAGGATTCCAGATTGATCATGCGAGTTTCGAAAAACTGATGGAAGAACAGCGCAAAAGAGCCAAAGACGCGAGCCAAATCTCTTCCGAGATTTTTGTGACTTCGGAGCTTGAAAAAATTGCAGCCAAACTTCCCGCGACCAAGTTTCTCGGCTACGATAGCCTAAGCGCCAAAGGCCGAGTGCTACACGCTGAACTCAAAGAAAGTCAGGGAATCCTCATCCTGGATCAAACTCCCTTTTATGCGGAAAGTGGCGGGCAAGTTGGAGATCGCGGCCTGATTCGCGGCTCCAAATTTGAAGCCGCGGTTGCCGACACGCAGAAAATTGGTTTTATCTTTGTTCATTATCTGGAAGCCGTCTCAGGAGAAATTAAAACCGGCGATGTTGTGGACGCGGATATCGATGCCCACTATCGTTTTAATACAATGCGCAATCATACGGCCACGCATCTTCTTCATGCAGCACTGCGGCAACTTTTGGGTAATCAAGTGCGTCAGCTGGGATCGCTCGTGGCGCCGGATCGTTTGAGATTTGATTATTCTTATTCCTCGGCGCTCACGGCCGAGCAAGTGCGTGAGATTGAAAATCAGGTGAATGGACAAATCTGGGCCAATAGTCCGGTCACGAAGATCGAAAAAGATCTGGAGTCTGCCAAAAAAGAAGGTGCGATGGCTTTCTTTGGCGAAAAATACGGTGACAAGGTTCGTGTCGTCGCGGTTGAAAATTTCAGCAAGGAACTCTGCGGAGGAACTCACTGCGACCGCACAGGGCAAATCGGATTTTTTGTGATTACTTCGGAAAGCAGTATTGCCAGCGGTACGCGGCGCATCGAAGCTAAAACGGGTGAGTCGGCGATGGAGTATGTCCGCAATCTGCGTGACCAGGTCGAGGATATTTCCCAGAAACTTAAAACCACGCCTGCAGAAATCGGTGCCAGGATTATTAAACTCCAGGAGACGATCAAGAAGCTGGAGAAAGATAAAAGCAAGGTCATGACGGCTCAGCTTTCTCCTAAAACAATTATGCAAAACTCCGTTGCCGCGGGAAATTACTTGATGATTCTCTACAAGGACAAGGAACTGCATATTGATCAGCTGCGTAGTCTGTCCGATACCCTGAGAGCCGAAGCCCAGAAAACCGTTTATTTCATTGTTTCGGAGCAAAGTGATAAAATTCACGGCATCCTGGGAGCAAGCGGCGACCTTAAAAATAGCTCTTTGGATCTTCGGGATTTATGGAAGCAGCTCGCGCCCGACTTAGGTGCAAGCGGCGGCGGACGTAAGGATATGATTCAAGTCGGTGGAAAAAATGAAGGGCAACTAGAAAATAACTGGAAACAAATCTCAGATAAAATTGGCTCTTTTTTAAAGAAGATAGAGTTACCGGAAACCCTAAACTCTAAATCCGAAACTCTAAACAAATCCAAATGATTCAAACTCAAAATCCAAAAACTTACAACCTGGATGCCAGAACGCTTGAGTTCGCTGAACATATTCGGGATTTTGTTAAACTTTTACCTTTTAACACCACTAATAACGAATTCGAGTTTAGAATTTAGGGTTTATTAAAGATGCAAGTATTGAACTGGGACAAACAAACTGAAAAGAAAATCAGCCGGGACTATAGTTCCGTCTTTGACAAGGAGATCTTTAAGAAGGTCAACCGTATCCTCACGGAAGTCAAAGAACGCGGAGATGTGGCCGTGCGCCGGTTTACCCGCGAATTTGACGGGATTGATATTCCGCTGAAGCGCCTCAAAGTCTCGGAAGGGGATATCAACAGAGCTTTTGAAAAAATCCAGGTGAAGTTTGTTCCCATCCTGCGTCAGATCACGGAGAACGTAGAAGATTTTTATAAGAAGGAGCTCAGCCAGTCGTTTGAAGTGAAGAATAAAACCGGTGCACTTCTCGCTAAGCGCTATGAACCCATCGAACGCGTCGGCATTTATATTCCAGGAGGAACCGCGCCGCTTGTTTCCACAGTTTATATGACGGTTATTCCCGCCAAAGTTGCGGGGGTCAAGGATATAGTGATCTGCACGCCCCCGAATCGCGATACCGGTGAAATTGATCCCAATATTCTTACGGTTGCCAATCTGCTTGGTGTCAAAGAAATCTACCGAGTGGGCGGCGCCCAGGCAATTGCCGCAATGGCGTTCGGGACACGCACCATTCCTAAAGTTCATAAAATTGTCGGGCCGGGAAATGCTTATGTCACGGAAGCCAAACGCCAGGTGTACGGGTTTGTAGACATTGATATGGTCGCAGGCCCAAGCGAAGTGGCCATTATTGCCGACGCCTCGGCCAACGCTGACTATGTCACGTGCGATCTTCTTGCTCAAGCTGAGCACGCTGGAGGAACCGCGTACCTCATTACCCCTTCTAAAAAACTAATTGATGCCATTCGTAAGCGTGTGGATACCGGCTCCATCATCCAGGTGAAGTCACTGGCGGAAGCCTGTGACGTCGTGAATCAGATTGCTCCCGAACATTTGGAAATTATCACCGAAGATCCCGAAAAAATACTCTCTCAGATCCGGCATTCAGGGGCGATTTTTATTGGCCCTTATTCACCGGCAGTGGTGGGCGATTATATCGCCGGACCCAGCCACGTACTTCCCACCGGGGGAACCGCAAAATATTTTTCACCTCTGAGCGCCTCAAGCTTTGTGAAAAGTTCTCAGATTATCAGGTATAATCAAGAGGCGCTTCAAGCAGGACGTGAGCACGTCCAAAAGTTGACCGAAATGGAAGGTCTGGTCCTGCACCGCATCTCGATGGAAGCAAGGTTTGTAGAAAATAGCTAACAGCTCTCAGCTTTCAGCCATCAGCTTTTGAATTTTTCTGAAAGCTGCAAGCTGAAAGCTGTAAGCTCAGAGGAAAGGTCTTATGCCTAAAATCAGAAAAGCTCTCGTGAAACGAAAGACGTCCGAAACCGATATCCAGCTTGAACTGGTGATTGATGGCGGAGGAATATCAAAAATCTCTACAGGACTTCCGTTTTTGGATCACATGCTAAATCTTCTTTCTAAACACGGACTTTTTGATCTTCAGGTTAAAGCTAAGGGAGATATTGAAGTTGATATTCACCACACCAATGAGGACGTAGGCATTGCCTTGGGTCAGGCCTTTACTCAAGCCTTGGGAAATAAGGCGGGGATTTGCCGTTACGGATTTATGGCTGTCCCGATGGATGAAGTTCTGGCACGCGTGACGCTTGATTTTTCCGGACGTCCCTCACTGGATATTCACAAGGGAAAAGGTGTGCGTTTCTCACGCTTGGAAAATTACTCCTTTCATGATGCGATGGAATTTATGCGCGCGTTTTGTCAGCACGCGGGCGTGAATATGCACATCGAACTTGTTTCCGGCCACGACTCTCACCACATTATTGAGGGTGTTTTCAAGGCAACCGCCAAGGCTCTGGATCTCGCCACTCAGATTGATTCGCGGGTGAAGGGGATTCCCTCTACGAAGGGTAGCCTATAAGAAAGCAGTAGGCAGGAGCAGTAGGCAAAAGATCGAAGGTTGTCTGCTTACTGCCCACTGCTCCTGCTTACTGGAATTTATGATTCTTGTGATTGATTACGGCATGGGCAATTTACGTAGTGTGTCCAAAGCATTGGAACATTTAGGCGCCCAGGTTAAAATCTCATCTTCCCCTAACGATCTTTCAGCCGCGGATAAGATTGTCCTGCCCGGAGTCGGCGCTTTTGGCGATGCGGTTCGCGAACTTCAAAGCCGCGGGCTTTTTGAAGCTATCCAAAATGAAATCCGCCGTGGGAAAAAATTTCTCGGGATCTGCCTCGGACTTCAGCTTTTATTTTCAGCCAGCGAAGAATCACCGGATTTGGCTGGGCTTTCTATTTATCCTGGAAAAGTGCGGCGTTTTACGTCCTCGGGAATCAAGATTCCGCATATGGGCTGGAATAATATCCAGATCAGAAAAGAGCACCCTGTTTTGAAAGGAGTTCCGGACGAATCCTTTTTTTATTTCGTCCACTCTTTTTATGCAGGTCTGGAGGATCCTCAGGTCGTCTCCGCGTCTTGCACTTATGGTAAAGAAGAATTCTGCGCAATAATCGGTACTGAAAATTTATTCGCAACCCAGTTTCATCCTGAAAAAAGCCAGGACTCTGGGCTTACAATCTTAAAAAATTTCATTGAATGGTAAAATTGAAACGATGAAAAGACGACACGAAGAAACCACAAAAAAAGAGAAATGCGTGGTCATGTCTTTTCGTCCTTTCGTTCCTCGGTGATTATGAATCTCTATCCCGCCATTGATTTATACGAAGGTCAGGTGGTACGTCTGACACGCGGAGACTACCTCCAGAAGACTATTTATTCCAACAATCCCGGCGACATCGCACAAGGCTGGGAAAAGCAGGGAGCCAAGTGGTTGCACATTGTGGATCTTGAAGGCGCTAAGGAAGGCATCCTCAAAAATAAATCCTCGGTCGCGGCAATCCGAAAGGTCGTTTCCTGCAAACTTCAGTTTGGCGGGGGACTTCGCTCTTTGGAACAAATCCAGGAAATGATGGATCTTGGAGTCAACCGCGTGGTGCTGGGAACCAAAGCCTTGGATCAGAAATTCTTTGAAATGGTGCTGAACAAATTTGGTACGGCCGTGGCCGTGGGACTAGATGTGAGAAACGGAATGGTCCAAACCCAAGGCTGGCTTAAGGACGGGGGAGAGTCCCTAGAATTCTCAATCCAACACTTCAATCAATATCCGCTCGGAACGATTATTTACACGGATATTCAAAAAGATGGAATGTTGCAAGGCCCCAATTTTGAAAGCCTCCAATCCGTTCTAAAGCTTTCCAAGGCCCCAGTGATTCTCTCTGGAGGAATCGGGCAACTTGAGGATGTCCGAAAATGCACTCAAATCCGGGAATCCCACTTTGACGGAGTGATTATCGGTAAAGCGCTGTACGATAAAAAATTTACCCTTGCTGAAGCGCTGATGATTTAGTCTAATAGGGTCATAATTCGAGATTGCTTCGCTCCGCTCGCAATGACGGCATTGCGAGAAGACCCGCAGGCCGGCGGCGCAATCTCTAACCAGCCAAATTTGTGCAGGACAGCTTATTAATAAATAGATACGGGGAATCACTCATCAATGCTGAATCAAATAAAGCCTTATATTCACATTATTTTGACGGAAAAAGAATGGTCATGGTCGGTTGTCGCCTTGGCCGCTCTGATCGTAGGTCTTATCCTGCGTAGTTATGTACTAAGACCCATCCTTCGGCGCATCAAGGATCTTGAAAAAGCTGATTACACGGAAGTGAAGAAGCAGTATCTCGCACGCTCTCTCTGGGGCTGGATTTTTTTTATTCTTGCCATTATTTTTGCTGTAGGCCTTTGGAAAACACCGGTATCTTTTCCTCTTAGCCGCCCCGAGACACTCATTGTGATGGGCCTCATGGCGAGCTTTTTTTTAAGCCTTCTTTTTCACCTCCTCGCCATCGGTACGGCAACCGCCATTGTCTTCGGACAGCATAAAGAACTCTTTCGATCCTAAATTCAAAATACCAAACAATGATCAAATCCCAACGTTCAAATAAACCTTTTGAATTTTGGAATTTTGAATTTTTTTTATGTTGACCAAGCGCATCATTCCCTGCCTCGACGTCAAAGACGGCCGCGTGGTCAAGGGCATCAATTTCCTGAATCTCAAAGATGCCGGCGATCCCGTCGACTGTGCCATTGCCTATGACAAGGAAAAAGCCGATGAACTTATTTTTCTTGATATAACCGCCTCCCACGAAAAACGCAATATTATGATCTCCGTCGTGGAGCGCGTCGCGGAATCCATCTACATTCCATTCACCGTCGGCGGGGGAATTCGCGGCGTGCAGGATATTCGGGATCTTTTGAAAGCAGGCTGTGATAAAGTTTCTATCAACAGCGCCGCGATTAAAAACCCGAACCTGATCCGTGAATCCAGCGAACGCTTTGGCTCTCAGTGCATCGTGCTTGCCATTGATGCCAAAAAGGAACCGGGATTCGGCTGGCGCGTGTTTACTCACGGAGGACGAAATCCGGAGCCCCTGGAAGCGGTTGCCTGGGCCAGAGAGGGAGAGAAACGCGGAGCCGGAGAAATTCTTCTTACCAGCATGGACCGGGATGGCACCAAAGACGGGTACGATCTTGAACTTTTGTGCGCTGTCTCAAGAGCGCTAAGAATTCCCGTGATTGCTTCGGGAGGCGCGGGAAAACTGGAACACTTCTACGATGGCTTTGTGAAAGGGGAAGCCGATGCCTGCCTCGCCGCCTCCATCTTTCATTTTGGAGAGTATAAAATCTCGGAAGTGAAGCAGTATCTGCGCGAAAAAAAATTACCGATCCGCTGATCAAGTTATGCTAAACTTCTTCGTTTAGGAGATCTTTCATGGGACTCGTTCACGCTACGGACATGTTAAAGAATCCGCGTATAAGACCGTGGTCAATTCCGAAGCATTGCACTTGCGTATTCCCCAACATCTCAGAATTCAGTTAAAACCTGAAGAAACGCACACAAATAGGGCTCTTGTCATCATCGCAAGCCGTCGAGTTTTGGATGTGAATCCCGATAACCCCAATGTTTTCTGTACGATTGCTAAGGGCTTGGCAAAAGGATAATCTTATTTCGTATGACTGAATGAAGACTCTAGAAGCATCTATTCCCTCCATTTTTTTTAAATAAACACCTGAAAGGCATGAGAAATACCGGCATTTTTATGGCGGCTTTGTGAACGAAAGGTAAACGCCTGTCTTCATGCACCCATCATCTTTAACTCCTATGGATCTATCCTTGTTAAACAATGACATCCCGCCCTTGCTACAAATGATTTCGTCTTTTAGTGAAACAGAAATCAGCCGCTTGACGGGGGGAGTTAGCTTCAGAAAAGGCTGGGATTATTTGCAGACGAAGAGATTAGAGGATTTTTTTTGGGGAGAAGAATCCATCAGCCTTTGCGCAAAAATCAGAGGGACAAATCTTTATCAAGTCACTCTAACCCAGAATCAAAAAAAAGATAAGATCAAAGGCCATTGTTCATGTCCTGCCTGGAATAACGGGACAAACTGCAAACACGTTGCCTGCGCTCTCCTAGGGATCCTGCAGTTGATCAAACCTAATTTCAATCAAGGAAATATCAATTTAGATTATCTTGAAAAAATGCGGGTAAAAATTATGAGTTTCCCAACTCCTGCAGCCACGACACAATCCGGATCTCCCCCGTTGGAATCTCAGACCAAAGGTCTTGCGATTTATCTTAAAAAAAATCAGGCAGGGGAACTCACCGCTGAATGCAAAAAAAATAATCGCCGCGTCAACGCACTCCGGTTGGAAAACACTCATGATTTCAATTCTCCCTATCACCAGGAAGCTTCCAGCACCGAGGCCACTGAGCTAGCGCTTTTCGACTTCCTTCATCAGGCCCAGAAAGACCCTTTTGAACTTTATGTTGAAACGGACCAGGGTGTCTTAAGAGCAACCTGGGATCCCCACCTACAAATCGAAACGGAGCTTTCGCTCCATCTGATCTCCGAACAAAATATGGAAATCAGATGCGTTCCTTCAAAAGATTCCAAGCCTCTCCAGAATTTTTATCAACTCGGACGCTGCCTGTGTCTGGATTCTGAATCAGGAAACCTTCATTTTGCCGAGGATTTGTCGGCCCTTAGCTATTTTTATGAACTTAAAATGAAAATCAAAAAGGATTCGTTTCCTGACAGCGATATCCTTGACCCAAAACCCCAGTTTCAACCCATTGAATCCATCAAACTTTTTACCTGGGAATGGAATGATCTTGGCATTATCCTGTCACCAAATCTCTTTAAAAAAACCACTTTTTACACTCAGGACATCCGGCAGGCCCCTGAGAGTCAAGCCCCTGAATTTCGGTTGGAAATTGAGCAGGATGTCAGGTCTCAAAATTCATACACCGTGCAAACTGAGTGGCAAATTAATGGCAAGCCCCTCGTTGCGAAGTACCATCCGATACGCGATCTTGTGAAAATGGTCATCAATCACCCCGAACTTTCGTCCATGTATCAAAGTGATAGAAACCGTGTGTATCAAGCTTTCCTTGAATTTCTAAATCTGCCCAGCCCTGAAGAACAAACATTATTTCAGACGAATTTCTTGAATTCACTTTCATTTCGATATTACGAAAGAAAAGAAGCTCGTACGCTTTTTAAAATTCTGAACGATTGGCGTGACCCAAACCTCAATCCCCGTCAGCCTCTCATCAAAGAGGGTGCTTGGCAGATTATTGAGTACGACATCTTACGCGCATTTCGTTTGCTTGGAACAACGGGATTTGTCCTCAATCATTTGCCAAGCCTTGCTCTTCTTGAAAAAGAGGAGCGCATTTCAGTTTCAGCAAAGAAAGTCCTTTCCATCCTTCTGGATCTTAAGAAATCCGTTGAAGATCTAGGCGGATCCCTTTACTGGAAGAAAAAAGAGATCCTCGTTTCAAGTCTGGAAGTTTCGATTGACGCCTCGGTAAGCAATCAAGATTGGTTTGAAATTAGACCTGAAATCAAATTGAATGGAGAGCCTCTGAACGAAAAAGATTGGCAAAATATTCTGGACTCCACCTTTCTTGAAAACCAATCAGGGATTCATATTCTGGATTCCAATGCCCTTGCAATTCTAACCCGTCTGAAAAAATCCCTCACTTCCAAACCCGGAACTTTAAACTCCCGGGAATTCATCCCGATTCCACGGCTCGAAATCTTTGATCTCTTTTCACTGCGCAAGCTTGGAGCCCGGGTGCGATTCTCTGAAAATGATGAACGCATCCTGACCAACCTGATGCATCTGGAATCCATTCCGCCAAGAGAAATTCCGGCTGCATTTCAGGGGGAACTTCGGGATTATCAAAAACGAGGTTACGACTGGCTTTGCTTCTTATATGAACACCGTTTCGGCGCCTGCCTGGCTGATGATATGGGCCTTGGCAAAACGGTACAGGCCTTGACCCTTCTTGCCGGCCTTAAAGAGCAAAAGCTGCGAAGTCCTTTTCCCAATTCCAAAACGCCTCATCTAATTGTGGTTCCGCCCAGCCTGGTCTTCAATTGGGAGAATGAAATTAGAAAATTTTATCCCGATCTTCGCGTCAAACTTTATACACAGCCGGCGGCGAACTTATCCTTTTCCGATTGCGATATTGTCCTTGGAACTTATGACCGGGTCCGTCTGGATATCGAAGTGCTTAAAAAAATAAGATTTCACGTCATTTTGTTTGATGAGGCGCAGTGGATTAAAAATATTTTTGCGGCACGGACAAGCGCGGTCCGCCAACTCAAGGGAAACTTCAAAATTTGTTTAACCGGAACCCCCCTTGAAAATCACGTGGGGGAGTATTATTCTGTCATGGATCTTTGTCTTCCAGGTTTACTGGGAAACCCTAGAGAATTCCGGTCACTGGCCCAAGAGCAAAACAGAGCCCTCTTCCTGGACCGAACCCGGCCCTTTGTTCTGCGGCGCCTCAAACAGACCATCCTTAAAGAACTTCCCCCAAAAATTGAAACCGAAGTTTATCTTGATCTGAGCGAGGAACAAAAACAGCTTTATCACAAAATGGTCAACGAAGTGCGAAATGAAATTGCCAAAGCCTATTCCAAAAAAACGGAGTCACAGGCGAGAATTATTGCCCTGACCGCTATTTTAAGGCTTCGCCAAATCTGCGTTTCCTCTCGTTTGTTAAATCCGGATTCTAAAGAACTCTCTCCGAAACTTGAATTCATGACCCACAAACTGCTGGAACTGCAGGACGAAGGCCACGCCTGCGTGGTTTTTTCACAATTCACGCGTTTTCTCAACCTCGCGGAAGAAGCACTCAAGAATGCTAAACTAGACTTCATAAGGATGGACGGAAAAACTCCCATTCCAAAACGGAAATTCCTTGTTGAGAATTTTCAAAATCCAGAAGGACCTCCCATTTTTCTGGTCAGCCTTAAAACCGGAGGCGTCGGACTCAATCTAACCCGGGCAAGTTATGTCCTTCATCTGGATCCCTGGTGGAATCCCGCCGTGGATCAGCAGGCCTCTGACAGGGTGCACCGGATTGGACAGACGCAGACCGTCTTCATTCACCGGATCTTGATGCGCCACACCATTGAAGAAAAAATGATGAGCCTTCGCCAAAGTAAACTCGAACTCTTCAAAAGCATTTTGGATGAACAGTCCAGCACGGGACCCGATCTAAAAATTACTAAAGCGGATTTTGACTTTCTCCTTACTTAATGCTTGTGGTATTATGACCGCTATGATCTTGAGCCGCTTGACAGATCCCAAACTTCTTCGACAGATTGTCCGTATCCTTTTAAAAAGAAAACCCGTTTCCAAAGTTGTCCTTTTTGGATCGCGTGCAAGAGGAGATGCGACAACGGTCTCAGATCTGGACATCGCTATTTTTGACCGCCGCTGGACGGACCGGGACGTCAATCTTGCCAAGCAAGATTTGGAAGAAATGCTCTCCACGCCACTCAAAATTGATCTTGTCGAATATTATGGAATCCAAAAGGAAAAACTTCGGAAGAATATTTTAAAAGAAGGGAAGGTTCTCTATGACAGCAGACCGGGCCAGCGATCTTAAACACGATTACCTTAAAGCCCTCAAACGTCTTCGTGAAGCTGTCGAAGAAGATCTTTCGAAGGGAAGCATTGTCATTGATGGGACAATCCAGCGTTTTGAATTTGTCTATGAACTGGGATGGAAACTTCTGAAAGCGGTACTGGATTTTCAGGGCGTCAATGCTCCCACTCCCCGTCAAGCGATTAAAGAAGCCTTTCAAGCCGGGCTGATTCCCAATGGCGAAGATTGGATTGATATGCTTGAAGATAGAAACCGGACTTCTCATATTTACGACGAAAAGTCGGCCAAAAAAATTTACCAAAAAATCAAGCGTGTTCATTTGAAGACTCTTGAAGGATTACCCCTCCATTTACCAAAGAATATCTGAACGAGCCCAGGCCTCCTTGCCGCCCCGGATTTTCCTTAAAAATAATCCTGCTATAAAATGCTTGCTCATGAGCGAATAAATTCCCCCTCTTGGGCTTGATTAATGAATTTTCATCGTGCATACTTCTTGTTAATATTTATTCTACTTTTAGAAAGGGCATATTATCGTGACCTCCGTTCCGAAAAAAATGATGAAAAATCTTCCTAAAAAATCAGTCGCCCTGATCACGGGAATTGCCTTTGCCGTCACCAGCTTTGTCGCTCCCGCGTCTTATGCCGCACCCGTTCGCTTGACGGTACCGGGTACCGCCGCACCGAGTACTGCGCCGATGCCCAAAGAGTTTGGAGAAATTGTCTCGGAATATCACACCCAGGGAAATCAGACTTCTGTCTTTCTTATCCAGGATGCTCACGCAATACCAGAAGCACAAAAAAACATTCAAAAAATTATTCGTTTTCTGGCAGACAACTACGGCGTTCAAACCGTCGGCGTTGAAGGTGCTTCCAAAGAACTCGATACACAAATTTTTAAAAGTTTCCCGGATGCAAAGCGCTTGCAGGAAGTCTTTGATGATTATATGGAAAAAGGGGAACTCACGGGAGCGGCGGCGGCTGCGATTTTTAGGCAAGGAGCAGAGAGCAAGGAGCAAGGAGTCAAACCCCATGCCCCAAGCACCATGCTCCATGCTAAGTTTTATGGCTTAGAAGACCAACCCCTCTACGAAGAAGGCCTGAAGCTTTATCAGGAAGCGGCAGGGAAAGAGGCCGACCTCAAGACGAAGTTGGAAGTTAGAAGTAAGAAGTTAGAAGAAGAGAAGACGAAAGCGTATTCCAAAGCATTACTTGCGATTGATGAAGTCTTGGGTGCTTTCAATGAAAATCACGCAAATCTGACGGATGTCCTCTTTCTTCTCTCCAAAATCCGCAAACCGGAAAAGGGAAGTGAACTCCGGGCCATTCTGGATGAAATGAAACTTGAGAAGTCGGACCGGACTTCGAGTGTGATCCAGGTGAGACGGCTTGCAAAAGAAGTGGAATGCGAAATGACGCAAAGTGCAAAGCGCATAGCGCATAGTGAAAAAAATTCAGAAAAACGCTTTGCCCTTAGCGCTATGCTCTATGCCGACTTCCACGCTAAACTCCAGCAATTCAACACTTCCCAGCTCACGCCTCAAGCATTTGCGTTTTATCTCAAAGAAGTGATCACGGAAAACAAGTTACCCCTGAAAGTATCCGATCATCTGCTCGGATTAGTCCGCCATCAAAAAACAGTTCAGGAAATTCAGGGAACAAAGCTGTTCAAAGATCTTGAAACCTACGCAGCGGCCATCAAAGAATCCCTTTTTGAAAATGCCGGACAGCGGGACCTCGATCGCAAGACGCATCAGCTTCAGCTGCTCACCAAACTCACAAAGCTTGAGCTCGCGAGGGAAGAGTGGGAAGAAGTAAAAAGGTTAGAAGTCGGAGGTTGGAAGTTGGAAGGAAAATCGTCTTCACTTCAAACTCCTCATCTGTCTTTCTACCGCAACGCCGAAGCCCGGGAACGAGCCTTCCTGACGAAGTTAGACGTTAGAAGTTCGAAGTTAGAAGAGAAAAACCGCAGAGGCTCGTTACTTCCATCCTCCAACTTCAAACTTCAAACTTCTATCGTGGTCGCTGGCGGCTTCCACACCCAGGGCCTGGCCCACAATCTCAAAGCCCGTGGAATTTCCTATCAAGTCATTATGCCGCGTATCCAGTCGCTTCCTGAACAGTCTTCTTACCGGGAGCAGATGAAAGGGAATGTTTCGTGGTCTTCTTATATGAAAGCAAAAGATGGACGGGTTAATTTGTATGAAGCTTTTACACGCGCTACGCGCGATAAACTCTTGAAGTTAGACGTTAGAAGTTTGAAGTTAGAAGAAAAAGAAGGAAATCAACCTGTCCAACTTCCGACCTCTAACTTGCAACTTCTTAAGCCTTGGCGAGACCAAATCCTAATCGACCTCGCTCAAACCGAACAGCTCGACAAGGCCGGAGAGTACACGCGGTTCATTGACGAAATCAGCAGAGAGCATAGTGCAGACCTGCCCGCCGAAGCGAAGCGGCAGGCGGGGAGCAGAGGGTCTGACTCTATGCCCTATGCCCTTAGCTCTATGCATCAGAAGTGGCAAGCCGCCGTTAAAAAATTTACCGATGGAATAATCCGCCTTGAATCCCAGGGCCGGTACACGCCGGATAATATCGTTCGCCTTCTTCAGCCTGCGACGATTCTTCCTGAAACGGGATTGGGACAATTTAATCCCGGACAAACCTTTCCAGTATTTAGAGAAGGTCCGATGAGCGCGGAAGGGTTAACGGGTAAGCCGGTGCGCGGGTTCACGGGTACGAGCGCTCGCATACCCGCATACACGCGTACCCGCACACGACAACCTCGCTCCGAAGCAAGAAATAATCTGCAATTAGGAGGGCCAAATGGAACGATTCGGTGGGTAGACATGAAATGGGGAAGCCAGCAGCTTCAACTTTCAGAAGCCATTCAATCTATGAATGATCCTGACATAAGCATAGCTCAAACCATAAAGGCCATAAAAGATTTTTATCTTGCGATTCAAGAAAGCGGAGAGGACGGGATGTATGATAGCATCGACAAACAGGATATCCTGACTGGGAACCTGCCTAACTTTTTACGCGCCTTGGGGATGCCCAAAAGCGACTCCGGAGAATCATTAACAGAAGCAGAAGCTCAATTTTCTTTTAATTATTTAAAAGAGCGATTCCATGATTTAGAATCTTTGAACGTTTCGTTTACAGGTTTGAATAATCCCTCTCTCAAGATCGAAATCTACTGGTGGATTTTTGTGCTTCTGTTAGTGGCTGATCACAACACGGCATCAGCGTCATCCGCCGACATTCAGGCTCTTTCAGAGACTGAAGAACTTTTGGCTCTGCTGATCTGTGCTATTTCCAGCGATCATGTGAGAGGACAAATTTCACAAAATCCCAAGGATTTGATTGAATCAAGATTGCTGGACTTGACCCGTACACAGCCTTTGCTTGGAAAATCCATTTCGAAAATCATGCGGCATTGGGATCCTTGGATTTCTGAAGGACAACGGATATGGATGGAGGCGGTGCATGCGGTCGGAGATGCCCAAGATGGGCAAGACTTTGAGCTGAAACCGGATCGTGCTGTTTCCGAGGCCTCGAAAGCCAAAAGATTATTTGATAAACTCACCGAATTAACCAATGTGTTAAAACCCAGTAACTCGGAAGAACTACGCCATTGGAATGAGCCTCTTACCACAGCCGTTGAAATAGCCTCTCAAGCGGAGACCGTTTTATTTGACGGTGCTCGTGCGGCTTTTTTGGGGGCAAAACAACCCGGATCTGATTTCTCCTGGGGAACGGATTTTCAATTTTCGTGGCTGGAAGAAATGGCCCGGAAGGGTTGGAAACAAATCGCGTTTGTTGTAGATGATACCTACACCAAGGATTTGATCACTTTTTTTCCTTCTGAAGATCAAATCTCCGGCGATCAAATGGTTCTGAGTTTGGAAAAATACCTACATCTTCCTCAAGAAGCAACTCTGCGTGATTATTTACATCTGCCCAAGGAGCATGAAAATCCAAGAGTGACTCGCGCGATTCAGTTTTGGCAAAGAATGAGAAGCCTTGTTCAGAAGCAAAACCTAAAAATTCATTTGATTGTTTATCAACCTTTTGAAACGCACGAGCAAAACGAATGGCTTGAAAAAACTCCGGGTAAAAAGATTTTGTGGGATTCTTTGTTGGTTATGAGGCCTTACAAAACAACCGGCATGGTTTCTATTGCGCAGTTTCTGACAAGAAATCAATACGAACAAGAAACCTTCAATCCGCCACTCGCCGTATCTTATGCGGCGCATCAAGCCGCGATGGATCAGGGATGGGGGGAGTATCACTCAGTCGGATTCAAATTATCTAAACGCTTGGAAAATTTTATGCTTGCACAGCCTTTGATAAAAACACCTCGTTCCATTTCTCTTGCGCGCCTGGACAGTGTGGATTTTTCAATTTATACAGGATCGGATGACGGAAAATTAGACGAGATGGAAATAGGTCTTCCCGAAGCTCCGGAAAAAGTCCCTGGTCCGAATGTTTTAGAACCCACCACCCGCTCCGAAGTGCGGGGCGGAGAAGGTGATTGGAGAACACGAGGTACGCCCATCCAAGATTTTTCACGGCAAAAAATGGAAAAAAATGCTTATGAAGAGCTGGATGTTCCACGGAATGCAAGTGAGGATGAAATCAAAAGGGCATTTCGAAAACTAGCCGTTATCCATCACCCGGATAAAAATCCAAGTGACCGCCAAGGAGCGGAAGTGAAATTTAAGCGTTTAGGGGTTGCCTATGAACTTTTAATGGACCCAGACCAGCGACGAGTCTATGATCAATTGCTTGATTCCAACTCGGCTCCGCGACCAAGCTCTTCCACGTTTACTGGTTACAAAGACCGGGCAGAAGTGCCTAACCGTGTCATGAGCTACGACGATATTGACAGGCACATCGACGAGATTCCCAAAGCACACCGGCCCAGCATCGGCTTTAACCTCGAAAGAGATCCACAAGGGGGAGCCGTTTTGAACATTATCACAGAATACACGAAACAGTTGTGGAAGCAGGAAACGAACATTTTAGATTTTACTGCGCATAAAAATGAAGTTTTTATACTCCATCCTCGCTCCGCAAAGATAGCGGATAAACACGAGATTCATTGGTTTAATGGCTTTGGCTATTATCTTGTTTTATCCGAAGACGATCTCATTAAGTCATTTCCTGTCGTAGCTAAACGATTTGGATTTAAAAAGGAAATTAAAAACGATCCGCGCTTCATGACGCGGGTGGATATCTTCAATCAACTAAACATGGATGAAAGTTGGAGTAAGCGAGGCAATTCCAAGCCTACGCTTCCAGGGATTAAAGCGTTAGTGGTTGGAAACCCGGGGAAAGATTTTTTGTGGATCTATACGGAAATTTCGGCTGACCCTGTGGGAATCAATAACATTGTTGGCTTTTCACGTGAGCAGCACAACTTTTTTGTTCTTCATCACGATACGCCGGAAAGTCCTGAACCTATGATCTCAAGGTTTGATTCCGAAGGCCGGTTTGAACCCACTGTTTCCAGCGAGACGGTCTGGCCTGATTTTCCGGAGACAGCTTTGGAGTTCAAATTACCTCCGGTCAAAATAAAAATGAACGCCGAAGGACCGGCGATGAGAAGGGGGGAAATCATACTCCGGAATCAGGATTTATTGCAAGCTGCTACGGCGGCCAGAATGAAGCTTGGGCCTCATCTCCCTCTAAATCCCGGGGATTTGGAAGTTGACACCAGGGAGAGAGAGCAGTGGTTCAGACGTAAACTTACCGGCGTTACGGCTTATACCATTTTTCAGAACCATTTTTTTGGGGTCAAACGCCGCGAGGGAGAGGATATCACAATTGCGCGGATTTCTGGCGATAACCCCGGAGCCGCTCAGCTCCTTAGCCGGAAAGAGCTCCTCGATCAATATCCGATTGTTGCGGCAGAATTCTCCCTCCGCTCCGAGGTGAGGGAAAAAGAGGTAGCGGGTTTGCGGGTAACTCGGTTAACGGGGGAACAGCCCGCCCCCGCCACTCAATCTTTGGCGGACAAGCGCACACAGGCTCACTCGCTCACCGGCACACCCGATTCCTCCCGTTCCGAAGTGAGGGGAGTCAGTAGCCGATCATTCTTGAAGACATTGGCCGTAGCTGCAAGCGCAATAGCTTTCCACCCACTCACCGCTTCAAGTCAGATGAATCCAGAAAATCAAACCATCAGCAAAATGCGCGATCTTTTTATTCCGGGCCGAGGAATTGATCGGACCACAGGGTATCCGCTTGATGTTGTGATCGGATCTGAAGGATGGAAAACAACTCAGCCCACGAGCATTGGTTTCCGGGCCGAAGAGCTGGCCTTATCCGCATCGAATAGGCTTCCCGTAAAAACCGGCGGCGCCGCAACCGCGCAAGCCGAGGATCTTCAAACTCTCACAGAATTATTAACCCGGCTCCAAGGGGATCAAAAGTCGTCGCTTGCCTGGAAAGGTTTAATTCCCTGGTTCAAACTCACGAGCGAAGGGGCTGCCGCTGACCGAGATGAAATTGCCTACGTCGATAATGCCAATCTGTCAGGCAGTTTAATGGTCGTGATTGGGGCTTTACTTGAGGCAAAAAGAGCAAAGCCCCAACCATCCAAGGCCTTCGATGCCGCCATTGAAAAGGCCCAACAGATTCTGGATGCACAAAAAAAAGGTTACGAAGCGCTCTTTAATCCGGCGCGTGGACTTTTCCGCGGCGGGATTAAAAAATCATCCGGAGACTGGATTCATCCTAATTATTATATCGATCGATTATTTTCTGAACATGCCGGAAAAACCGCAGCCATTATCAGTTACTTTGGTTTCGATGAAGCCGGATATACCAACCTCGGCCCCGCATTTCGAACCCATACTTTCCGCGATCAGTCCACGGGCGACATTGCAGCGACCTGGGACGGTGGCGTTTTTCAATTTATTTGGAACTTTCCTTTTGTTGGCGATTCCAAACTTTGGAAAACCTTGGCAGAAAATCATTTAAAAGCAATTACGGATGAGGCTCATCAAAAAAATCTTGGCGGAGTATTGTCCGCTTCCTGGGATGGCGCTTCTTATAATGCCGGAATTGGTCATGCTTTCCGTGAAAATAGCAATCCCGTCATCAAAAATAATGTCGCCTCGCTTTACAGTCTGGATGGATATACCTCAATCTCTGCAAAAACAGTCGCCGCTTGGCGCTCGGGAATCGTAACCCAAGTTCCAGAGTTGATGGGACCCTACGGAAATTTTGATTCAATGACCGAGGGTGTTGTGAATTCGGGCGTCTATGTTGCGGTCGATCATTTATCTTCCATTTTAGGATCGGCGGCAGAAGCAAGGGCCAGTGCTTTTCGAACGCTGATGAAACAAAAAGCGAACCGTTACGAAGGCTTTCTTCAATTAATTGAAAAACCTCTGCTTCACGCTCAAACCAGTCATCCCAACGCTTTTCAAAAACTTAACATTGATTACGCGCCCGTTCCTCAGGTTAAAAAAAATAAGCGCAGCGTGAGCGATGTACAGATCGTGGATAAGGGAAAAGTGATTAAGGCGGATGAAAAGAATTCTAAAATTTCTTACGCGGACATTCCGAATGGTTTTGGATTCACGTATGAAGCAGACGCAGGTGATTTTGCGGGAACCTTTGCCAGCTTGAATATGCAAAAACCCGCAGGAAAAAAGCTGTCGTGGAAATGGGAAAAAATTAAGAATTATCCGCTCTCACCCGTCGTGACAGTGAAACTTGAGTGGGGCGGCACGACAAAGTTTCAGCAAACATTGCAGGTAGATCTCTCAAACCCTCGCGCTGAAATTGAGCTACCTTCGGACACGCCATCCGGTTTTACCTTTGTTCTTGTCATTGATGCCTGGGATACCGCCAAGGGATTTCATAAAAGAAGACAGGCTCTCGGCGCCGCCAACTTTTCTCTCCGCTCCGAGGTGAGGGAAGACGAAGAGGCTATGGAGTTACCAGACTCAGCAGGTTCGACGAAATCAATGGGTGAACTCAAGCATCCGAATATTCTGGCGACGTCTCGCGCACCTGACGCTCGTGCTGAGCTAAGAACCCATGCACCCAAAGATCTTAAAATAGGGAAGCTTGATTTATCACTGTCGAGGAAATTTTTATCAAACGACTCCACTCTTGAGAGTTTTGCCAACGAGTTACTCAAGGCAAGCGTCCTGGCTCCCGACGACCAAAGAGTCCATGGAATAACAAGCACCTCACTGAGAGAATATGATCATTTAATCTCACTTGGTTTTTCTACGAATACTTCAAAAGAGACCGCCGTTAAAAACGCCACGGACAATCAAAGATCGAAGATTCAGAGAGCTCTAACGCTCGCTAATATTTGGGATATTGCCTATGATTCTAAGGCGCAACGCATCACGCTTACCTTGGATGGAGGGGAACTCCTTCTGTTTAATGCGCCTGGTGATAAAGAACTCGCGTTGCTATCTGCAAAATTCCGTCACCTGCTATCCAACTCTCAACCTTTAACCGCGAATACAGCGAAAAGGGCGGCTCTTTCTTCAGGACTTAATAGTTTTCTGACTTATCTTGATCACGGAACTATTTCACCCCTAGACGAACCCAGTGAGGTCACGGCTGATTTTTTTATTCCTAATCAAGCCGCAAAGCAAGCGATTCTTCATCATATGTCTCAAACTTTTGGATCAGATATCGTGACCACGGGCAGGGAAGCCTTGGATCGTTGGCTCATGGATGAGGAATCCTATCAGCAGTCTTTAGCCCTTGCCGATGCAGCCCATACCAAGGCCCTGGCTGAGCAGACAATCTTGGATAAGCAAGCGGCCGTAGCTCGAGCCGCAGAGGAATTCCGCCAGGCTCAAGAAACGGAGGCCAAAAAACGGTTGCAAAAAATCCATCAAACAAGAATCAGACGAATCAAAATATCCGCCGCCATCGCGGGTGTCCTTGCGGCCTTCGTTGGGATTGTTCTTGCGGTGAATGCTTTCACCGCCCGCTACCAAAAAGCAAAAAACGAAACAAGACTAACTCATGCCGAAGATTCAAAGCAAAAAGAATTCAGAAAGCGAACCATGGCGACTTTAGTCGCTGATTTCAGAAATAATTTTCCTCACCCGGAAAATTATGGGAGTTTTATTCAGCATCTCGCAGGTAAAAACAAGCTTAATCAAGCTTGGGATCTTCCCGAGATTAATTCCTATGCTTTGATTAAGGATGTTTATGATTCCTTATCACGCATCGAGTACGAACCAAAAAGGAACAGCCTCACACCCGCACGACGAGCAGTAGATCCTATATTTCTCGCTTTGATGGAACTGGAGACTCAACTGCCAACGGAAAAAGCGGGCGGTATTTCCAAGGTGATAGCGAACGCACGTCTTATCGAGAGCGAACAAAAAAATACTTTACTCCAGCATTTAGTAATTAATTCTCTAAATCTGGTCAACCAGTGGCACCAATTCCCAGAGACAGAACGCATTAAAAAACTCAAGGACCTTCTCGTGGGTTATGAAGAATATGTCGCCGTGAAACTAAGTCCTGAGAGCGCCATGATTGCATTGAAACAATTAATTCCTCCTCACCTTTTCGGAAATACTCGTAAAATAATGGGCGCAAAGTTAATCGGTGCGATCATCCAGGAGACTCAGACTTGGGAACTTCTTACTCCATCCTTGAATACTGCGCTGATGTTCAATGCTGAGTTAATGATCGATTTTATGAAGGTGTCGCCCCCCAAACTCGATTCATGGACGCAACCGAATAAGAATCTGGACAAGAAAAAAGCAATAACGCTAGCGGATGCTCAATCGATGCTGGAATTGACCATAGAGGAACGACAAACAAATAGAACAACAGCCACTTTTATTATGAAAGAAGATGGGATTTCCTTTACTGACATGATCGAAGCCGGATATAAAATTCTCGCCCAGGAAGATCCTCGAATTTCAAGAGACATAGTCTTCATTTCTCTCAATGGGAAAGTGTTTGCTAATGTTGCAGAATGCTTCGCCGTCCGAATGAAGGCAGGCGACAGGGCTCTCCTTACTTATCTCCGCTCAGAGGTGAGGACAAAGAAAATTGTGGGACAGGATATTTCAACCCGGGTTAATCCATTACGTTCTGCAACAGTTCCCGCTGAACGGTTTCAACCCGCGTCAAAGTCCCACCAGGAACTTCGAAGACATGATCCGATTGCAAAGAGGTTAACGCCCCTAAAAAAACCGCAGGCGAAGGCGGGGCCCAATCTACCCCCAAATAATCGCTCCAAAGCGAGTATGAAACAGACGCCCGGAGAGCTGATCCAGCTCGCGAATGACTGGCTTGGGATGCATCTGTTAGTTTCCGAGCATGGAGTGACGTCCACGATTCACGTGGTTCTGGACTCGACGATCCAAAGGTCGACCGCGAGTCGAAAAGAGTATGATAATTCTATAGGGAACAACGTTGATTTTAATATTACTATCCGGGTGCCGACAGCCCAAATCACATCCGTGACAAAGCTTATAGCCCAGATTGATGGTGCCTTGAAAAGCAAGGGATTAGACGTCAGCACTCCCTCTCCCCACATTCCGGCAGAAGGAGAGATTTCCTGGTCTAGGAATCTGAAATCGGATATGAAATTTGACTTTGGACAAAATGCTTCTGATGAGGCGATTGGGGAAATGACGCAAAAGATTAACAGGATTTTGAGGCGGCATCCCTTTGCCGGCTATAAGAATCTCTTTGCCGAACAGACACGCCATGAATTCTACGATAGTCATTTTGATGTGGAGATCTTGCCGGCCGGTGAACCTACTGTCGATCAGCCGAGAGGAGGGTATGTTGTGTATTCCTGGTGGAGTGGTATGCTCATTCAGGTGCGCGGGAACTTACTCACGGGTCCCAAGTGGAAGAAGAAGCTCGTGGAGGAAGTTATCAAACAATTTAGAAACTATGTGACCCGCTATAAAATGCGATTTTATGCACCAGCTTTAAAAAGAATTATACTCAAAGATCCGCCCTATCAAGGGCACTACTGGGGGGATCCTGACAGCGAACAGTGGAAGAGCTATCTAAGCAGTACGCAGGCACACGTAAAACAAATTGAAGCCAAACTTAGAACGTTATTAAAGCCCCCCCCCGCAGTCAAGCGAGCTGAAGTGAGGACTCAAAACGATCTGGATCAGATGACCAATTATCAAGATGTTGATATTTCGCAGATAGGCACGCACATCCGTGCGGAGCTGCGAAGTATCAATCTAAGCAATGCAGCAATGTCAACCCTCCGCCGAATGTTGAGTTTGACGGAAGCGGAACTGAACCCTCAAGGTTTGACAACGAGTAAGGTCTCAGCTATATATGTTTCTCCGGATGAGCGTGTTGCTATTGTGTTGCCGGGTATGTTGACGAGGGTGGAAGGTCAGACAGACCCACAACTTGTAAAAATCTTTCATTTAGTAGGCGCGGAAGAGGTCCAAAGTCATGGTGTACCGAGTAATATAAAGGATGTGTTGTTTCAAAATGGTGGCTTTACAGTCAGTTATTGGGATCCAACAAAAACGCCTGAAACCTTCCAAATTCTGGATCAAAAGCCGTGGGTTCAAAAAGTTGAAGACCGCTCCGAGGTGAGAAGTAAGAAGGCGACCGAGAGCACATTATCCGGAGGCCATACGAAAGTAGTTAAGCCACGCTTTGCGGCATCGGCGAAAAAAAATGCTTCGGATTTTAATCTCCCCCCCGCTCAAAGGGAGCGCAATAAGAACTTGAAGAATGATTCGCCCCAGGACCGATCTGAGATTCGGAGAATTATTTCGGATGAGGTATTACGCGTGGTTTGGGCAGGAATGACAGGAGAGCCTGCAGAAAATGTTTCTTCCAAATCAGTTGGCCCTTTGACCAAAGTTTCCGCAAACGAGGCCGCTGAAATGATCATTGCGTTGAGTGAAACCTACTTCCAAAATCACGCGGCTGAAGTAACGGCATTCAGACAAACCGATCAAGTTTTAGCGGGCAGTGCTCAAAGGATTGCGGCGAAGATTGCGAGCCTCAAACAAACGGTTGTGATTCGCCAGACGCTTACAAATGAACAGCTGAAAGCAAGCGGTGATCCGCAGGCAGCCGTCCGTCAATGGATGAAAGCTGCCGGAAATTTAGCGGCATCCACCGATAAACTTTTGATTCACGTGACGCTTCCTGCCAATTTCAGATTTAAAAATCTGGACTATAACCGGCTTGCCGGCTGGAAGGTCGTACCGACAGGGGACGGGGGATACGCGGTGGTTAATTCCACAGTGGATACAAACGCCATTAACTTTAACAGCCTTATTCCCACACTAGTGATTTCTGATGAAGCGCTTGATCAAACCCAGGAAACACTCATTTCCGGCACCGACGCGCATGGAAATAATCTGACACTGAAACCTGCTGATTTTGCCAATATTCTGACGGCGGGTGCCGGTTTTATTGCGGATAAACTTTCTTTGCGAAGCTGGATTGTTTCCAAAGGTTCGATTTCTTTCTTTGAAGATCAAAATGCCCTGGCTCATGCTGTTGATGCTGCACGTCTGATTCAAAGAGCTTTGGCTTCCAGAAGAACTGCGTACTCGGCGTAAAATAAACGTTCCTTCCCAAAATTTAAAATTCTGATAAGATGCCATCTCACGGAGATCTGTATGAAAAAAAAATTGATTACAAGTTCTAAAGATGTACTGGGAGGCACTCCCGTTTTTGCCAAAACCAGGGTTCCGGTCAGAGCCCTGTTTGACTATCTAGGAGCAGGCAGGTCTTTGGATGAGTTTCTTGATGATTTTCCCTCCGTAAAACGCAGCCAGGCTGTAGGCGTTCTGGGACAATTCAAAACCGTTGTCTTGGGTCCTTTTTATGAACGTGCTGCTTGACGAATGCCTGCCTCGCAAGCTGAAATTCGAGATCAAGGGACATTTTGTTTCCACGGTTACCCAAGAAGGCTGGACTGGGAAAAAAAATGGAGAACTGCTAAGACTGGCGGAGAAAAAATTTGCCGTATTTGTCACCGTGGATCAAAACTTAAGTTATCAACAGAACATTAGCAAGTTCAAAATTTCTGTCATTCTTCTGACTGCAAAAGACAATGATCTTGAAACGTTAAAGCCGTTCATGCCGAAAGTTCATCAAGCACTTGACAAACTGGAAGCTGGAAGGATTTTCAGGATTCCGCCTTAAAAAAGGGGACAGGTTTTAAAACCTGTCCCCTTTTGATTTTGTTTTAAGTCTTTATGTGGTCGTTTCCTGAGTAGCGCTGGTCCCACTGTTTGAAGAATCAGAATTCATAGTCCCGCCGCCTTGCTGCCCTTGCTGCTGATAATTTCCTTGCGGTGGCGGACGACGAGGACGCTTTTTCTTTTTATGAGGAGGCGGCATCGTCCCGCCCTGGTCCTCACTTATCTCACTGCTGCTTTCAGAATCTGAACTTTCTGATTCTGAAATCGCTTCACTCGATTCCGTGGAGCTCCCAGACGATGCGCTTTCCGTCATGCCTTCCTGCGACCCTTCCTGCATTCCTTCTTGAGAAGGAGGCATCATTCCCGATCCGTCGCCGCCTTGCATTCCTCCACCATTCATTCCGCCACCGGGTCCCATTCCCATTTGCCCTTGGCCACCGCCATTTTGACCACCGTTCATTCCACCATTAGGCCCCCCCTGCATTCCGCCAGGACCACCGCCGTTCATACCTCCGCCTCCAGGACCACCACCGTTCATGCCTCCACCTGGGCCACCCATCCCGCGACCTCCGGGACCACCACCGTTCATACCTCCGCCAGGTCCACCCATTCCGCCACCGCCGCCAGGACCACCACCGTTCATACCTCCGCCTGGGCCGCCCATTCCGCCACCGCCACCAGGACCACCACCGTTCATGCCTCCGCCTGGGCCGCCCATTCCGCCACCGCCACCAGGACCACCACCGTTCATGCCGCCGCCTGGGCCGCCCATTCCGCCACCGCCTCCAGGACCACCGCCGTTCATGCCTCCGCCAGGTCCGCCCATCCCGCCACCGCCGCCGCCGCCTTGCATACCTGGACCACCGCCTCCGGGGCCGCCACCACCGCGCCGTTCACCGCCGCCGCCGCCGCCACCACCGGGCCCACCGCCGCCAGGTCGGGCTTCAAGCGAGGTGACAAAAACAAGATTGGAAATAATTGCGAGCGCAATCAGGGAAGGACGCTTCAATGGAATCTCCTTGGGTGAACTTCTTGGGTTGAGAACATGAACTCCGAATCCTCATGAAATATCGATAAAAACGCAACAAACTTGAATGTTGGCTTACTCAAATTTTTTGAAAATGTTCCGAAAGCGATGACGCTTATCAAAAAAATTCAGAACGAATCCAGTATTATGAAAAAAATTATTCCACTCCCGCAACGAAAGCTTAATCTTCGAAACTATTTTTCTGTCATTGCGAGGCCCGCGCTTTGGCGGAGACCTGCCTCGCCGGCAGGCGGGCGCGGCAATCCCGGAGCATAACCCGAGATTGCTTCGGTCACTTCGTTCCCTCGCAATAACAAATGATCAGATCATTATGTATCCCCTTGACACACCTAGAGGATATCGGCATACTTCTGGCAATACAAATAGGAGAAAAAAATGCATTCCTTCAAATTCAATGATCAAGGCCTTTTACCCGTCATTATTCAGGACTCTGAAAACGGAGAAGTCCTCATGCTCGCCTATATGGATAAAATCGCCATTGAGCGGACCCTTTCCGAGAAAAAGAGCGTCTTCTATTCCCGTTCGCGCAACAAATACTGGGTCAAGGGGGAGAGCTCAGGCCACGTGCAAGCCGTTCTTCTGGCTCTAACAGACTGCGACAGCGATACCATTCTGATTAAGGTCACGCAAAAGGGAGGCGCCTGCCATCTTGGTTACCGGAGCTGTTTTGTTCATGAACTGGACAGCAAGGGCGATATTTCCCGCGTGACTCAGGAGAAATTTTTTGATCCGGATACCGTCTATAAAAAATGATTCTGTCTCCCGATTTTTCCACTTTTTCCAGGCTCGCCCGAAAGGGGAATCTGATTGCGGTTCAATTTTCCATCCCCGCAGATCTTGAAACTCCAGTCTCCGCTTATTTAAAACTCGCTCACAAAGAAGAACATTCGTTTTTGCTTGAATCCGCAGAACAAGGTGAAAAGGTCGGGCGCTACTCATTCATCGGGTTAAAACCCAGTTCTGTCATTTCGAGCGAAGCGAAGCAATCTCAGGCAAGAAAGATTGCTTCGTCGCTTACAGTTCCTTGCAATGACACAATCCTGGACCTGCTTGAAAAAAATATTTCCAAATTCAAACTTGCTAATCCCGAAACCCTGCCTGATTTCTGCGGCGGTTACGTCGGCTTTCTGTCGTATGAAAATGTCCGGGATTTTGAACAGGTCAAACTGCAGGAAAAACCGGGGCCGAAAATCCCTCAATCCGTTTTTTTTCTGACTCGTGAATTCCTGGTCTTTGATCATTTCCGTAAAAATCTTTCCATTGTGATTCTCGCCGACACCGGTTCATCCGCATCTCTGAAAACGGTGTATGCCCAGACACAAGTGAAAATCGAAAGCTATCTCAAGAAACTCTCGGCACCTCTAAAACAAACCACCACCGCTCGAAGCTCCAAAAGTCGCTTTGTTTCGAATATGAAACCCGCGCAGTATTACGCCAAGGTCAACCGCATCAAGGAATACATCCGCGCAGGGGATTGCATCCAAACCGTACTTTCCCAGCGTTTTCAGATTCCGGCATCGGGTGATGATTTTCAAATTTACCGTGCCCTTCGTTCGATTAATCCGTCGCCTTATATGTTTTATTTTCGCTCCGGAGATCTGCGGCTCATCGGATCGTCTCCGGAACTTCTCGTCAAGAAAAAGGGGAGGATGGCAGAAGTGCGTCCCATTGCCGGCACAAGACCCCGCGGTAAAAATCAGGAAGACGATCAGCATCAGGAAGAAAATCTCAAGCGCTCTAAGAAAGAAGCAGCGGAACATTTAATGCTCGTCGATCTTGGCCGCAATGATTTGGGCCGCGTTTGCGAGTTCAGTACCATCCAAGTGAAAAATTTTGCGCGCGTCGAGCGTTACTCTCATGTCATGCATTTGGTCAGCGATGTCGAGGGACGATTGAAGTCGGGGAAGACCGCTTTTGATTTACTGAAAGCAACGTTCCCGGCAGGGACAGTGACCGGAGCTCCCAAAATTCGTGCGATGGAAATCATCAATGAACTGGAGCCCGAAAAACGCGGGCCTTATGCCGGATGCCTTGGCTATTTCAGTTTCAATCAGAATATGGATATGTGCATCACAATCCGCACCTTGGTAAACGATGGGAAAAAGATTTATCTTCAGGCGGGAGCTGGAATCGTCAAAGACTCCAATCCTCGAAGAGAATATCAAGAGACCGTCAACAAGGCCAAAGCACTGCTGAAGGCCGTCGAAATTAGAAATGATTTTTAAATAGCACGCACAATGTTTGTCATTGCGAACAAAGCGAAACAATCTCGATTTGGAATTTAAACTTTATGTTACTCGTCATCGATAACTACGACTCCTTTACCTATAACCTAGTCCAGTATCTCGGGGAGCTTAAGGCTGCACCCGTGGTCTACCGCAATGACCAGATCACGATTGAGCGCATCAAAAAAATGAAACCGGCTCAGATTGTGATTTCACCCGGACCGTGCACGCCCAAAGAGGCGGGGATTTCTCGTGACGTGATCCGTGCTTTCAGCGGAAAAATTCCGATCCTCGGCGTCTGCCTTGGGCATCAATGTCTCGGGGATGTGTTCGGAGGAAAAATCATCCGCGCCAAAAGAATCATGCACGGGAAAACCTCACCGATTCATCATAAAAATACGGATATCTTCCAAGGCCTGAAAAATCCCTTTGAAGCGACGCGTTACCATTCGCTTTTGATTGAAAATAAATCCTTTCCATCGAAGGAACTCCAAATCACAGCCTGGACCAAGGAGAAAGAAATTATGGGTGTCGCGCATAAATCGCATCCAACCTGGGGCGTTCAGTTTCATCCGGAATCGATTCTCACGACCGAAGGCATGAAACTCCTGAAAAATTTCCTTGAGCTTTCAAAGAAATTCCACAAAAAAAAGTTGTCATGAAAATCAGCGATACTTTTGCTTCATTACTTGCCGGGCAAGATCTTTCCCTCAAAGTTTCCTGCTGGATTTTTCGGAATCTTTTTTTATCGTCATTGCGAGCAACGCAAAACAATCTGACTCAGAGTGTCATCCTGAGTGCAACGAAGGATCTCAATTCTGAGATTCTTCACTCCGTTCAGAATGACAAAAAACGTCAGATTGCCACGGCCGTCAAAAAAAATGACGAGCTTGCAATGACAAACGCTGAAGCCAAAAATCTACTGATCCTTCTGGCACGCAAGGGCGAGGCACCGGATGAAATTGCAGGATGTCTTGCCGCCCTCAAATCTCTGGAGAATCCGCGAAAGACCGGGATCCTTCATCTGATGGACACCTGCGGCACCGGGGGAGATGGCAGCCACTCGGCTAATATCTCCACACTCGCGGCATTGGTCATTGCCGGAGCCGGAGGAAAAATTGCCAAACACGGAAACCGGAGCCTTTCCTCAAAGTGCGGAAGCTCGGATCTCCTTGAAGCTCTTGGGGTCAATCTGAATGCTGGAGAAAATAAAATGGTTCAGTCCATCCGCGAATCCGGGATCGGCTATTTTCATGCGCCCTTTTTTCATCCCGTTTTTTCCAGAATGCAGCCGCTGAGAAAATCCCTGGGCATCCGAACGATATTTAACTTTCTAGGCCCCCTGGCTAATCCGCTTGAACTTTCGTATCAGCTGATTGGGGTTTCAAAAAAAGAAATGGTAAAAACTTTTGCGGAAGTGCTTCGACAAAAAAAAATCCACCACGCTCTAGTCTGTCACAGTGAGAATGGCCTCGATGAGCTGACCACCACTGCCGCTGCCTTTTGTGCTGAGGTGCAAAAGGGAAGGATTCAATATTTTACTCTCGAGCCAGGAAAGTTGGGATTCAAAAAGGCATCCGTATCCGATCTTCGAGGTGGAAATATTTCACGAAACAAACAACTGGCCCTGAAACTTCTTTCCGGGAAAACCAAAGACGCTCTTCGTGATACCGTCATCCTCAACGCCGGCGCCGGTCTGTGGATCAGCGGAATTTCGAAAAATTTGAAAGACGGAATAACCTTGGCACGGAAATCACTGGATAATGGCAATGCGTATTCAGCGCTCCAAAACTTGGTAAAAATTAGTTGCTAATAACCAAGATACAAGGTACAAGAAACAAATAATTTCCAATTTTAAAAATAAAATTTCAAATGACCGTTTTTAAAATTAAAAATTGGAATTTTAATCATTTTTTGTATCTTGTTTCTTGTATCTTGAAATTTAAATAGGGCAATTTTATGACTATTTTAGATGAAATTATTATTCGCCGAAAAAAGGACCTAGCGGAACTCAAGGAGAGATTTCCTTTAACGCGCCTCTCTCAGGCCGTAGAAAGTCAGAAGCGCTCCGAGCCCCGCTCCTTTCGCAAAGCCATTTCCAATCCCAAGCGGATTAATTTGATCTGCGAACTGAAGAAGGCTTCTCCGTCTGAAGGCTTGCTCCGTGAGGATTTCCAACCGCTTCGCATTGCCACTCATTTTGAATTTGCAGGCGCAGCCGCTATTTCCGTTTTAACCGAGCCGCATTACTTTAAAGGCCGGACCAGTTATTTGAAAACCGTTCGGCAGGTGACGAAGCTTCCGCTGCTGCGCAAAGACTTCATTTTTGAGACTTACCAGCTTTATGAAAGCCGGCTTTTGGAGGCCGACGCCTTTTTACTGATCGCCTCGATTCTGACTGAGAAAGAGATCAGGAACCTGATTGTGCTGGGACAAAAACTTGAGATGGATGCGCTCGTGGAAGTTCACAACGATGAAGACCTGCAGAAGGCACTTTCTGCCGGAGCCTTGATCATTGGTATCAATAACCGGGATCTACGCACGTTTGCGACCGATCCTTACCGCGCCCAAAATCTTCTCCCGCATATTCCCAAGAATATTTCCGTGGTGATTGAAAGCGGAATCAAAACACATGAAGAAATTATGAGTTACAAAAGCCTAGGCGTTCATTCTTTTTTAATCGGAACCGCGCTCATGCGCGCCGACAACATCATCGACGCAATTGAGAATCTGCTGGGGCCTTCCTATAGAAAGGGACGGGTCTCATAGACGATCTCATCATCGCCAAGTTGTGTTGAATATTTTCAATCAATATTTGACAGAACAGCGAAAGTGTCTGAGAACCGTCCCTGAGGGGAACACATGACCAAAGTAAAAGTTTGCGGAAACACTAACGCCGAGGATGTGACGCTCGCAATTTCACTCGGCGTGGATTATTTGGGATTCATCTTCGCGGAAAGCAAACGCCGCATTGAACCCACGATGGCGGCCAGAATCATCACGGCTGTTCCTGATTTCAAAAATTTCGTCGGAGTATTTGTGAATCATCCCAAAAAAGACGTGGAGCAAATCTCCCAAGATCTTGGGATAAAAATTCTCCAGTTTCACGGCGATGAGACGGCGCTCTATTGCCAATATTTTATGGACCATGGATTTCAGGTCATCAAAACCTTCCGCATCAAAGATGCGATGAGTCTCAAGCGGATGGATGAATACAATGTCGCGGCCTTTCTTTTTGATGCTTTTCAAAAAGATTCGTCAGGGGGTACCGGAATTCCCTTCGACTGGAACCTCATTGAAAAAAATCCTTATGTTCAGGAAAAATTATTTCTTGCCGGCGGCCTGAATCCTGACAACCTGGAAGACGCGATCCAAAAAATCCATCCCTATGCCGTGGATGTGGCAAGCGGTGTGGAAAAATCTCCAGGCAAAAAAGATCCGGTGCTTCTTGAACGTTTTATTTCTATCGCGAAAAATTCTTTAGGATTGTCATCCGGGCCCCCGAGCCGGGATCCATGACTTACGCGTCATTGCGAGCAAAGCGAAGCAATCTCAGGCTTTAGGATTGCCGCGTCGCCCTCAAGGGCGCATCGTCGTGACATAATGGGAGAATGAATGCTCCGAAAAGCCCCGTTCGTCCATAAACTGCTTGAGCGGCTTGACAAACTCAGCCCGCGCGAGATTCAAAAATATTTTGAAGAACTCGCCAGTGAGAATGCTGCTCTGGATCAAATCTTAGATCATCTGGAAGAAGGCGTCCTAATCCTGGATGAAAACGGAATGATTCAATATGCCAACCGCCAATCCTGCCGCTGGATTTTTCAGGATGCCGAGTCCGGCAGAGAGCATCAAAAAATTTCGGAAATTATCAGTGACGCCCCTTTCAGCACTTGGGTTCTTGAAAATCTTGACGCCCTGAAAGACCCCGTCACGAAGGATTTTGATCTCATCGCTCCAAGAGAACTCAGAATCCGAGCTTCGCTTTTACCCCTCGTGGGGAAACGCGATAAGAAGATCCTTCTCCTTCTCTCACAACTTCAGGGCTCGGAGCCTTCGGACTCCGACAAACTTTATCACCTCACTTCGCTGCTGCGTCTCTCGGCCGGCATTGCCCATGAAATTGGGAACCCCCTCAACTCGATCGGGATTCATTTGGAACTGCTTAAAAAACAAATCGAGGGAATTCCAGCGGATGCCAAAAGGAAAAATGTTGAAAAAAATCTGAACGTCATCCGCGCTGAAACCCAGCGGCTTGATCACATTATCAAAAATTTCCTGAAGGCCACACGGAGGCCGCCGCTTCGTTTTAAAACCGAAAACCTCAATCAGCTTCTTGAAGCCGCCATTTCTTTTATGGAGCCGGAACTCCGCCAAAACCGTGTGGCGCTTCAATTTCTCCGGGATCCCGCTCTCCCCGACTGCCTCGTGGACCGAGAAAGACTGCATCAGGTCTTCATCAACCTGATCAAAAATTCCATGGAAGCCATTGCTCCCAAGGACAAGGGGGGTAAATTGGACATTCGAATCACGCATCGGGGCAAGGCCCTCTGGCTCCGGTTCAAGGATGACGGACTCGGCATTGAGGAAAAAGATTTACCGCATATTTTTGAGGCTTATTTCACGACCAAAAAAGAAGGCTCCGGCCTCGGGCTGATGACGGTTTATCAAATTGTCCGCGAGCACGGCGGAAGAATTGAAGTGGCGAGTCGACCAGGAAAGGGAAGCGAGTTTACAATTATTCTCCCTATCCGACAGCCGAAACTACAACTCACGTAAGATCCAAGAAACAATGGATCTTGTTTCTTGTATCTTGGTTATTCATTTGAGGTAATTGATGTCTGCTTTTTCAAAAATCCTAATTGTTGACGACGAAAAAAATACCTGCGAAGGCCTGGCTCAATTTCTGGAAGCCCTCGATTATGATGTCCTCACGGCTTCAAGCGGAGAGGACGGCTGGAAAATTTATCAGCAGGAAAAACCCGATTTGATTTTGAGCGATATTAAAATGCCGGGAATGGGCGGCATTGAGCTGCTTGAAAAAATCAAACGCGCGAATCCTCGGGAACTCGTCATCTTGCTGACCGCTTACGGCTCCGTGGAAGACGCGGTTCAGTCCATGAAAAAGGGCGCCTATTACTATCTCACCAAGCCGGTGAATCTCGAGGAGCTGGAACTGCTCGTCAAAAAAGCCCTCAAAAGCCGCGAACTCGAAGAAGAAAATCAGGAACTGAAGACCGCGCTTTTTTCCGAGCGGTTTGAAGAAGGTGAAATTCAGGGGAATTCATCGGTCATCAAAAATCTCCTGAACAAAGTCGATCAGGTAGCCAAATCAAATGCGACAGTCCTCATTGAAGGAGAAAGCGGTACGGGCAAAGAGCTGATTGCTCACAGGATTCATGAAAAGAGTGGGCGCGCTCATCATTCTTTTGTCGCCGTTCACTGCGCGGCCTTGACCGAGACACTTCTGGCGAGTGAGCTTTTTGGCCACGAGCGCGGAGCCTTTACCGGTGCTTACGAACGAAAGATCGGACGTTTTGAAAAAGCCCATCAAGGAACCCTGTTCCTGGATGAAATCGGAGAGATCTCTCCCGAAACTCAGGTGAAATTACTGCGCGTTCTTCAGGGCGGGGAATTTGAACGCGTAGGCGGAACCAAAACCATCAAAGTGAATGTTCGTCTGGTTTGTGCGACCAATAAAAATCTTACGGATGAAGTGGCCAAAGGAAAATTCCGTGAAGATCTCTATTACCGAATCAATGTGATTTATCTGAAAGTGCCGCCGCTCCGGGAGCGCAAGGAAGATATCCCGCTTCTCGCTCATTCCTTCCTCAAGCATTTTGCACGTCTCAATGTAAAAAAAATCACAACCTTGGATGCCGACGCCCTGGAAGTCCTCAAAAAATATCCCTGGCCCGGAAATATCCGCGAGCTCAAAAATATCCTGGAGCGGATGGTCGTGCTCAGCACCAAAGATAAAATCACCCTGGATCTTGTCCCCGAGGATATTCGGCGTTCTTCAGTTTCCGGTTCTCCGGCCTTTGCTCCTGCTTCTGCTCCTGTTCCCGCTTCCATCCCCGAAATGGAAAAAGAACTGATCATCCGCACCCTCGCCGAAGTCAAAGGCAACAAATCCATCGCCGCCAAGAAGCTCGGCATTTCGCGTCGGACTCTGTACCGGAAACTCGACGAATATAGGCTGGAGTAAGAGGTTACGTGTTATAATATCAGACAATATAACTAATAAACACAGCTTGAAATTATTAGTTTAATAGCATATAGTTATAGCATGAAGAAACAAACCCTCGATTTTGAAATGAATGCCCAGTTCCGTCCCCAAGAGGAATTCCCCGCCTTTTTAAAAGACCGGCCTCCGCTTTCAGAGCAGATCAAGCAAATGCGTGAAGCGCTTGGGATGACTCAGTCTCAGCTTGCACAACGGGCTGGGATCAGTCAAAGCCGCTTGGCACAAATCGAGGGAAATCCGGACCAAGACCTGCAGGTCTCTACGCTCAAAAAATTGTCCGCCGCACTTGGATGTCATCTTCTGGAAGCACTTGTTCCCAATCAGGAAATTTCAAAAACGCTGGATGAGAAAGCAGGCCGGGTTGCCGCCAAGCTGATGAGAATTTCTTCCGGCAATGCCGCACTTGAACTCCAGCTTCCGCAAAAAGCGTATCTGGATTTTCAATTCAAGCAAATGAAGGAAGAAATTCTTTCCAAATACCGCAAAGATTTATGGAAAGAACTCTAAGCGGAACACCGGTTCCGGCCGAAACCCAGCTCAAAGATATTTCAGGCTTGATCCCAAAGCACGTGCGCACCAGGGAATCTCTGGATCGTGCCGAATTCGAAAATATCACCGCGATTTCGCGGAAATATTTTTTGAGCGTTCCCAGCCGTAAAAAAGCGCCGTTTACCTTCAAATGGTTCTCGGCACTTCACCGGGAAATGTTCGGAGAGGTTTGGGAGTGGGCCGGTCAGATCCGCACCACGGATGTCGGGATCGGATGCGCTCCGTCCAAAATCGGTGCTGAATTGCACAAACTGATTTACGATCTTGGTCTGTGGGAAAAAGAAAAGAAAGATGCTTTTGAAATCGCGGTCCGGCTGCATCATCGCCTGGTCTGGATCCATCCCTTTAACGGGGGCAATGGACGCTGGGCAAGAACCGCGGCCAATATTTATCTGGCGCAGTCCGGCCTTCTACTTTTTGAATGGCCGGAAGACCGGATCAAAATTGAAGGTCGGATCCGAAAAGAATATGTCGAGGCTTTACGCAATGCCGACCACGGCGACATTCATCCTCTCCTTCGCTTTCACAAACGGTATTGGAAGGAGAAGAGGTGAGTTGAATTCCCGGGACACTTAACTTAATTATTTTTTGGAATTCTGAATTTTGTGATGTGTCCTCAGAAAGAGAATTGGAATAACCAGAGAGGGAGAATTGCCTGTCATGGAATACGGCGTACTAAGTACTGTGGAAAATAAAAACGCCAGAACTCAACGTGGTACGCAGCGCGCAATACTCAGTACTGGTTATAGTTCCTACGCCGAACTTCGTGACAAGGTTCGGAAAACCCTTCTCGAAGGCCAGCGTAAAATTGAACTCGCAAAGGTCCAGACTTATTGGGATACCGGCAAACACATTAATGAGCACCTTCGGATTCATGAAGGGCGCACCGAGTACAAAAAGAAAACGCTGATCAGGCTGGGTAAAGATCTTGATCTGGACGACAGTGTCCTTCGGCGGTGCGCAGAATTGAAGGAGGGATTCCCGGATTTACCAATTCGTGCCGGCTGGCACAAATCTGGTAATAATAGAATAATCTCTATTAAAAAATATCCCTGGGCCTGCTTACACTGGAGTCATTTTCGGGCACTTCTTCCTCTTGAGGACCTGAAAACCCGCTACGAACTTGCCGATCAAGCCGCAGAAAAAGGCTGGATTGCCGAAGAGCTCGAAGCAAAGGTGAGGAAGATCAATGAAGATATCAGAGAAAAAAATGGCGGCGGGGGAAAACATCCCGTTCGTCCCTCGGAGCTGCTGACGCCCAAACTCGGTAAAACCGGCATTTATCAAATGATTCAGGACGGGGACTCGCTGACCGTGGATCTTGGGTTCACGTCTTACTGCAAACTTCCCAAGAATCAGGCAAGCAAATTCAAAGCCGGGGATTACTGCCTTTGGAAAGGCGACGCGCCGCCGAAAAAAATCCAGGGTGCGCCTTCCGATTTATTTACTTACGAAGCCGAAGTGCTGAAAGTCGTGGACGGGGATACGCTCTGGCTCAAGATCTGGCTCGCGGACGATCTGTGGCTGAAGGAAAAGGTACGGCTGCGCGGTATCAATTGTCCGGAGATGGATACGAGGGAAGGGAAGGATGCGAAAAAATTCGTGGAGTCCGTCATTGCGAGCAGTGCGAAGCAATCTCGCATCCTTATTGCTACGACGAAGCCCGACAAATACGATCGCTATCTAACGGATGTGTTTTTGCCAATCAGCATGGAGCAGAGAGCAAGGAGCATAGAGAATAAATCTTTGAACTCCATGCCCTCTGCCCTAAGCTCTATGCTTTTTCTAAACAACGAACTCCTCAAGCACGGCTTGGCCGAGAAGAAAACCAATTACTCGTTTAGCGATTGGGGAGATTTGGAACGCTGATTTATTCCAGATCCCGATGAAACCCGATTCGCCGTTTTGGTTTCTCCGGTTCCGGTGCCGGCTCAAGCAGCTGCTTCAAGGCATCAAAGACGACCTTAAACTGCAGGTCATACTTTTTCTCCATTGCCTCAATTTTCCGGCGCAGTTCTTTGTGCGCATCCAGCATCTGTCTGATTTTCGTAAAGGTTCGCATGATTTGAATATTCACCTGAATCGCCCGTTTGCTTTTCAAAACACTTGAGAGCATGGAAACACCCTGTTCAGTAAAAGCGTAGGGAACTGCCCGTCTCAATCCTCCCCAACTTGAAGTCACAAATTGTGACTTCAAGTTGGTAAACTCTTCCGCGCTCAATTGAAACATGAAGTCCGAGGGAAACCTGTCCTGATTTCTTTTGACGGCTTGGATCAGTGCTTTTGGTTTCACCTGATAAAGATCAGCTAAATCGAGACTAAGCATGACCTTCTGATTCCGAAGAAAATAAATCTTTTGTCGAAGGGTTTCGTGGGAAATAGAAGCAGTATTTGAATCTCGAGTTTTCATTTTGGGCCTCCTGGAGTTGTTGGATGTTTTACTTACTCCGAAAGCCAAAAAAAAAGAAGAACCCGCGGAGGAGTTTCACTTTCCGCAAGTTCTTCGCCCGTTGAAATGATACCAAAAAAGAGGACTGAATCAACCGTTTTGTTCATTTCCCGGTACATTTTTTTGACGCTAGCAAATGCTAGAAAAAGATCGTTGATCAGAAAAAAGGGTGAGCGGGTGAATGAGTATGCGAGTGCG
The DNA here is from genome assembly GCA_009691445.1 of Candidatus Taenariivivens baikalensis. Lineage (GTDB taxonomy): Bacteria > Omnitrophota > Omnitrophia > Omnitrophales > Aquincolibacteriaceae > Taenariivivens > Taenariivivens baikalensis. Next base: position 57,348 of record SICL01000003.1, read on the forward strand.
CGCGTTGAAATTAACCCGTTAACCCTTGCGCTTTTTCATTTAATTTCACCTTCGGCGGGTTTACTCTGTCCCTCGGGCGGGGACTGTCCCCTTGAAGTTCTCAAGCACGGCTTGGCCGAGAAGAAAACCAATTACTCGTTTAGCGATTGGGGAGATTTGGAACGCTGATTTATTCCAGATCCCGATGAAACCCGATTCTCCGTTTTGGTTTCTCCGGTTGCGGTGCCGGCTCAAGCAGCTGCTTCAAGGCATCAAAGACGACCTTAAACTGCAGGTCATACTTTTTCTCCATTGCCTCAATTTTCTGGCGCAGATCTTTGTGCGCATCCAGCATCTGTCTGATTTTCGAAAAGGTCCTCATGATTTGTATATTGACTTGAATGGCGCGTTTGCTTTTCAAAACACTTGAAAGCATAGAGACGCCTTGTTCCGTGAATATATAAGGCAAACTTCGCCGTCCTCCACGTCCCATGTTTGAAGTCACATTTTGTGATATCAAAGCTCTAACCTCCTGCAAAGTAAGGCGTTGCATAAAATCATCAGGAAATCTTTCCCGGTTTCTTTTGACCGCTTGAATCAAGGCCCCGGTTGTGACTCCATAAAGTAAGGCCAAATCACTATCGAGCATGACCTTTCTGCCGCGAATGAAATAGATCTTTTGCTCGATCGCTTCTGAATCGTGGATAGCAGGTGTCTTGGTTGGTTTGATGGTTTTTGACATAAAAAAACCCTCCTAAGGTTGTGATGTTAGGAAGGTCTGAGCTCGCCATCAAAAAAAAGGGACGAGCATCAAACCTTCGTAGATGCTCGTCCGCCAAGCCTTATATCGTGGGAGTAGTCTAATAAATTCACGAATCAAATCAAGAAGAAAATCAGAGATTTCTCGGAACTTTTGGAGTAAGAACCGCTTGTTATAAGTTGCTACTTGTGGTGAGCCTGTCGAACCAGCAAAAGATCGTTGATCAGGAAACCCGAGTTCACGAGTGCGCGGGTTGAAATTAACCCGTTAACCCTTGCGCTTTTTCATTTAATTTCCACCCTCAGCGGGTTTACTCTGTCCCTCGAGCGGGGACTGTCCCCTTGAAGTTTTCGATGACAATGATAGCCTCGACGATTTCAGAAGTGTGTTCCGAAGGAACCTCGCCGATGGCGTTAGAAATTTACCGCCAGACCAGGGCTTTTGGAAATACCTTTGTTTTTTTAGTGGGCGGCATGGCCACGGATTACACGGTGATCGGGCTTCTTTGGAAAAACCTCAGAAAAAAAACAGGGCTTTGGATGCTTGTAATCAACATTCCCCAGATTATTTTCTTCGGCTGGATCTTTAATCGATTTTGATTTTTGGTAATCGGAAAGCGTTGCCCAAAATAGACTCTGAAGTTTCACCCTATCCTTGAAGTAATCTTGCGAGCTCAGCACGTTTCGCTACAATTTGAGCGCGAAGTTCTTCCATTTCCCACTTGGGCCACAGTGAATATTCCGGCGCCATTTTGATTATATTTTGGGCTTGCAGGTCAAATTTACTTAAGCTTAAAAAAGATCCAGAAAATAGCGGCTGTTTGTATTCAATATCAAATATCTTCCGGTTCACCTCGTTTCTGACAGCTCCTACGGTGTTCATAATCGAAGAATAGGATTTAGGCGAGTTTCCGGTCGTTCCATCAAAACTACTTTCAATTTGCATGATTCTTTCATGAAGTAATTTGAGATTTTCGAGATTGTTGTCTATGTGAATTTCTGTGTAGGTTTGATCGCTGACAATCACATAAGGATCCCGGTCTTTTTCTAGAACCAGAGAAATGGATTTGTAATATCCTCCGCGCCTGTCGGGCGAGCGTACGAATGAGGTCGAATTGATTTGTGTAGGGGCCACTGCCAGAGTGGTTTCGCCTATGGTGATCGATTGGCCAATGTCAGCGGCAGGTATCTCCCATGTCTGATTTCTCCCGGTTTCTTTTCCGGTTTCAGGATTGTAGGTGATGGCAAGGGCCATTACGACGGTTTGGGTATAGGTATTATAGTTTTCATCCAGCCTTTTTTGGAGATGCCCTTGCACGAAAGTATCCGTGACAATCCTGGAAGGTTTAGCTGTGGTGGAGTAGTAGCTAATTTGCTGCTGCGTTTCTAAGAGATTTTGGGAATCAAATATATCAATCGTTTTTTCGAGCAGATTCCCTCGTCCGTCGAATTGACTCACAGTGGTTTGATGAGGTTCTTGTGTTCCGGAGTCAAAAATAGTTAAAGTCTCCTGAGTGGGGAAACCTTGCGGATTAATTATCTTCACAGTTTTGCTTAGGATTTGATTTTGACTATTGGTCACGGTCTTTGTTTCGTTGACATTGTCATCAAAATCTTTCACGGAGATTGTTTCTACCGAATTTCCATCTTTATCAGTCGTAAAAGTTTTGACCGGAGGATAGATAATATCTATTTTTAACTCGAGGAGATGCTGCTCTCCTAATTGAACTTTTCCGGTTGCAGGATCCGTGATGATCGATTGGTAAGCCATCTGGACTTTATCTCCCCAAAGAAAGGCATAATTGATAACCACCGGCCGGCCTTGAGCGTCTTGATTAAACTCTTCCATTCGGTTTCCCTGTGGATCCACAAGCATTACAGCTTGGGCTGTTTTATGAAAGATTCTAAAAGTGTTTCTGATCTGATCATTTGCGGAAGGGATCTTGGCGTAGTCTTCAACCAATAAAAGAAGAAACCTTCCATCGGGAGTGGATTGGGGAATGAATTTCGGATTCGTATAGTCCATCCGATACCAATAATGTTGTGCTAGGTTCTTATAACCCGCTATATAGAGAGCAAATCCAACTTGCAACCCATTCTCAAGGTTGTTGCTTTTGACATCGTAGCGCCAAAAACCTCTGGGCCAAAGAGAGATGGTATTATTCAGCGTAGTGGCTCGTTCATAAAAAGAAATTTTATCGATCACAAGACCACTTGGTTTCGATAAATCGATTTCAAAAAAGAAGGGATTTTTTTCCCGGTCCAAACCCCCGGCAAGGGCTTTTGTTTTGGAACTCAAAATATCCACTCCGGTCATATCCATTCCGGTCCAAAGGGAATTTTTGAGGGTAAGTGAGCCTGGAGATTCTTCAAAAGTGATAATGCTTCGTCCGCTGGCAGCAACCAGCAGAGGAGTTCCCTGAGAATTTTGAGTCAGGGTAAGGTCTTTGATAGGACCGAGATTTGAAAAATGGCCTGAGGCCAAGCGGTGTGGTTCTTTGGGGTTGTTTAAATCCCAGCTTTCAAGGGTCACTCCGCCATCCGGTGTAATTTGAGTGACATAAACCTTGGTGCCAAAGGCATACATTCCGTTGACACTCTCAGATGGAATAGTGCCTTCCACTTGGCCGGTATTGGTATTCACAATTTGAATACCCGAATTACCGCCAAGGTGAACCAAGACACGGGCTGAGTCAAGAACTTCGACAAGGCCCGCGGAACGCTCCACTGGATTTTGGGAAGATGGACGTGTGAGCTTTATCGTTTTTTCTAATTTCAGATTTTTAGGCTGCGTGACATCATAAATTTCTAATATCATTTCCTGCTCCAAAGCAGGAGATTGAGGAAGGGATTTAAGGATATAGGCTTTATTCCCGGCAAGGGCAAAATCTTTAATCTCTGCAGGAGAAGAGTTTGATTCCGGACGGATGGTGCCAATTTCAGGCCCTAAAGTACCGTTAAGATGGTCGGCATAGGCACGGTCGCTCAGATCAAAAATATGGATAGTTGAATCCGGGCTCATGACATAGAGATAATTACCTTGAAGTTTATAAGACCGGACGTCTCCTATATAGACCCATTTTTCTTTAACGTCATATGAATTCAACATACAGACTTGTTGATTGGCACAGTCCGAGTAATTCGACTCGGACACGCCAGTCGCGGAATGACCACTGTGGGAATCTGACATTACAGAAAAGATGGGGGTGGGCATAAATTCAGTGCCTTGGCCCAGGAAAGAATTTTTTTCGGGTTTACTCCAGGGAGCCGTTGGTACAGGATCAGTATTCGTAGGAGGAGGAGTATTATTTTTTTGTTCAAGGGCGGATTTTAAAGCACCTTCGGCATTGAGAATTCCCTTTCCAAGATATTGATCGGCCGTATAGGGTTGTGCGCTTTTTGTCAGGTCACTTAAAATTTGGTCCGGAGTGTACTGGGGATTTAAGGTTTTGATCAAAGCGGCAACGCCCGCAACCTGCGGTGCTGCTGCGGAAGTTCCATTGTAGGAATCATATTTTTCTCCGGGCATCGTGGAATGAATTCCAATGGCAGGGGCTGCAATATCAACATCATTGCCATAATTGGATCCTGCTGTATCACCCGGTTTCGTTCCAAACATGGCCCGGTGGTCTGCTTTGTCAGTTCCTCCGACAGTGATCATGCCGGGGGTATTGGCAAGTACGCGATCTTTAGTGTCCTTACCCTCATTACCTGCCGCGGCAACCACCACAATATTTTTAAGATGAGCAAAATAAGTCACATCTGAAAAGGATCTGAAATCACGGCCGGAACCCGAGGCCTCACCGCCTAAAGAAAGATTAATGATATCCGCATTATGAAAAATGGCATAGCCCATGCCGCTAAGAACATTGCTCAGTTTAATATTAGTTCCTTCGTTTCCGACTTTAACTCCCATTAAAGTGGCCCACGGAGCCACTCCCATGACTTCTCCATCGGCTGAACGGGCCCCGATTATTCCTGCAACGTAGGTCCCGTGGAAATGGTTGTCAGAAATATCGTTACCATTTCCATTCGTAGTATCGAAATTCCAGGACAAAATATCATCGATGTGATTATCGTTATCATTATCAATGCCGTCAAAAAGCACGGCCAGTTCATCAGGGCTCACTTTGCCGTCTTGACGCGCAGCGCTCCATTCGATTTTTCCAGCACGAGTTCTAATGAGGCCGTCGATATCCTCCAGGCTAATACGCGGTTTCCCATCAGGCATAAAATCCTGGTTGAAATTCGCATCGGCTGAAGTAATTTTGCCGTCCCCGTTCTGGTCGCCAACTGCGTAGGCAATTTCCTGGGCGTTGACCCAAACATTATTAAAAAGCGCGGGATGATTGAAGTCCATTCCCGTATCGATGAAAGCTACTGTAACACCCTTTCCAGGTTGCGTTTCTCCCGGGTCCCACTGTCCATTATGGTTCAGATCAAACAAGGCCCATGCCTCCGGAACGTTCGTTTTGTCCAGATGCCAAAGCTCGGAAATATTTTGATTAAGAAGATTATTTAACTCGGCCGGTGACAAAGCATTGGAAGTAGGCGTGACAACTTGGAATAAAACATTGGGATCCACATACTCCACCCAGTCATTGTTTTCCAAAGTGCTCTTTGCATTTTCAAACGGATGCGCGGCTTCGTCATATTTCACCAGGTACATATTATCCAGAGCTTTTTCAGCGTCACTTGCTGGATTCATCGCGCCAAATAATTTTTCTACCGCTTTGACACCAAGATTCATAAAAGCATTGGTGAGAGAAGAGGAGAAATCAGAAACTGTATTTTGAACCGCATCCTTTATTCCAGTTAAGAAATTCTTAAATCCTTCGACCGCGGATTTGGCTTCTTCTTTAAACCGTACGATCAATTCCCCAAAGACATGGTCCGTGGGTTTGGGCTGAGAAACTACCGGATTTTTTCCGGTGTCGGTCGACGTTGTCGTTTGGGTTGTGGTCCCGGTAGTTGTAATTGTCTGGGTCGTGGAAGTGGTGGTTGTGGTCACTACAGTTGATTGAATAGTATTCCCAGTGCTGGTTTCAATACCATTAATCGCGGCCAAAGGAGTGCTGCTTTGAGTTGCGATAGTAGTAGCTTCTCCCGAAGAGGAAACATCCGGCGGCGTCTGAAGCGGCGGCACAGGAAGTGGGGTTGGTCTTAAATCATTGGCCGGAGGCTGCGGAACAATCACGTTAGGAAGAGGTGTTGCGGACGAATTTCCCGAAGAACTTTGTGCCGCAGCCATCTTCGGCTGATTTGAAAGCATCTCAGCCGGAGAATTAGGTTGAGCTTGAGACTTCTCAAAAATGGTTTTCTTTTGAAGATCTACGGTGATCCACTTTTGATTTGAAGCATTGTCCATGTCATAAATCAGGATTTGCACTTGAGTGTCCGAGAGAAGCCGGTCATCTTGATAATTCAAGTTATTAAAGTCATCACGTTGTAATCCTAAAATCCCTGTAACCTGTTCAGGATTCTGGACAAGCAAATCAAAGGCAAGAGAGACGTTCTCTTGGGCTTTGAGCGAAGCAGCATCAATCAGAATATGCGGTTTTTTTTCAGAAGGGTTATCTTTTTTTTGCAGTTCATCCAGATATTTTAGGGATTGATAGGTCGCCAAGTAGCCATTTCTTTCAGTTTCAAGGGGAGCAATGTTTGGATTGTTTCGGCGGTCAAGGACATGTATGGCCTCATGGGCAATCTTGGTGATGAGCCAGCGTTTTTGGGCTTCGGCATCCGGCAAAGCGGCAAACGCTTCATATCCCACGACGACCATTCCTGGGTTCTCCGTCAAAGCCAAGGCAAAACTTTCCTGATTAGGAAGTCCTTTTAAAAAAAGGACGGGGATATAGCCGGGGTCATCAACAGAATCCGTTTGCATAAAGCGGGGCATGACGTTTGCTTGGACAAGAGATTGGTAAGCCTCAAGTACTTCTTTTTGATGAGCTCTTGAGAAATCCAGAGACTCCCTAAGAATCGATTCATTCACGTCTCCCAGGTTGGTATTTTTTTCTAACCGCTTTTGGATATCCCCCAAAGTCATATTGCGGGTATTGAAGCTGAAATTAACCTCGCCCGGGGAATTGGGACTACCCGCATCCGGAACAACGGTCACTTCGTACATGCCATTTCCTCGGTAGCCAAAAACGTAAACATAGGTTTTCCCTTTGTCAAGATTCGGCCAGTCCCAGTGCGCCATCTTGATATCTTTTAAGAGCGTAACCTTCCCATTAGTCTTGAATGTCCCTGTGTTAGTGGCCTCGTCTATATTAAGCTCACCGGGCGTTTTTGTGCCGTCAATCGCATTAAGAGAAGAATCTAAATATTTTCTTTGAACAATACGGTCATTTTCGTAACTAAAAATCGAATTGAGTTGATCACGAAAATAGTTTTCGGTTCGGCCTTGGCCGTTTATCTCCGGATTGTTTCGAATGACGCGGGATGACCACACGAGTTCGGGTTGTCCGGCAGGATTATCATAATAACCTTCAATCAAACGCATTCGTCCCTGGCTATTATAGAAATAGGTCTCGTCGTTACGGCTGTTTCTTCCATCCTGGTACCAAACGGTTTGAGTTGGAATACCCGTAATCGCTTCATGACGGAGCGTCAAGGGGTTGTACCACGAAGTCATCCGCTCAAAATTAAGATCACTGGAGAACCAAGATGCAGAAAATACTTCTTGTGAAGGAGCCGGGACTTTTGTCTGTAACGGAGTGGATTCTTCCCGTAATGTGTAATGGTTGACGACAAAAACTCCTCCGACATTTTCGATGGATTTATCTCCGATCTGGGTCAAAATATTCAGAGTGGAAGTCGAAGGCGATCGATTGGAAGCCGTGCCGTTTTTAATAATTTTTTCAAGCTGTCCGGCATTGTTATATTGGAAGTTCATCGTTTCGCCGTTGGAGGCGGTGTCTTTGACGATGCGGCCATTTTGAATGATTTGATGATGGACCACTCCAGAAATATCTGTGGATTCAGCTTCGATAGGAATGATTCCCAGCCCATCAAACACCGATGCGATACTAGAAATGCTTTTTGATTGAGCTTCGTCTGGAACCCATCGTTCGCTGTCAAAAAACGGCGGTTGATTTCTAATCGAGGGCATATTGAAAAGGTTCCCGAAGTTTTTTAATGCCAAAGGATCCTTGGAAAGAGAAAAGATCACTTTGGCAGGAAGGACCTCGACGACACGAAAGAAACCGCTTGTGCCGCTTACGGCTTCTTTATAAGTCATTGCGGCTCCGGTCCCTTGGAGTTCGCCTACATTTTTCCAAGTTGAGGAAGAAAGATCAAAACTTTTTTGGATGACGTAGCGTTTTCCGGCAGATGAGTTAAAAGACACCTCAATTTTCCCCTGGTGGATTTGAATGGATGATTCCTTTGCTGCCAGGGCTGGGATTTCTGCGGTCAAACGCATGGTTTGAAAGTCAAAAGTTGCTTTTTCAAGACCTGGAAATGTGGTTGATCGAGGCAAAGTCATTACGGCCTGAAGCAGCCGGCCGTTTTCATATTTGAATTCAATTCGGGGCGCTAAAGGGTTATTGATAAGACTCGTGGCGTCTTGCCGGAGCAGAGTGCCTTTGGTGTCGAATGATTGCACGACAAAGTCAGGATAAACAATGACTTGCGGCTTTGTCGCTGCTACAGGATTCGGGGGCAAACTCGAAGTATTTGAAAGAGTTTCAACTGGGGAATTGGCTTGCGAGACGGCAGCATGAGAGTTAGATTTTTGAATAGAAGGAGTTGGACTTACCGGTTTTGAATTTGCCAGCATCCAATGAGTGGTTGAGTTGTCCATAGCCGTGGAAGTCGTCGTGTCCGTGGTTCTCGTTGAGTGTTCTATGGATGATGCTGTGGTTGTTTGAGTTCCGGCCTGGTCGCCGGTCGCCGTACTTGTTTCCATCGACGTGTAATTCTTGGTTTGGATATAAGAGGTCTTTTCATATTGAGTAGGAACAGATTCAGCCAGGAGAGCCTGCGGGCCTAAGGTCAGGCATTGGGCCATGAGAAAGACAGAAGCAATCAAAGCGCTCACTGATTTTTTAAAAGCCAGCTTTGAGTTTAAGAGGGCGAGAAGTTTTTTCATAGATCTGTTTAACCTTACCTTTTTAGCAGACCGCTCACTTATTAAGTAAAAGATAACCCATTGGAGAGGGAATACAAGAACCCCTTTAAGGGAGTTCTCATTTTTTATAAGGATAGTAAGATTATATGGGAATGTTATGAAATGATTGAATTTGAGATTTTGAGATCCCATGCTGCGTTTTTCATTTGATTTCCGTCTTTAGCAGGTTTAACCTGTCCCTCGAACGGGGACTGTCCCCTTACCTTGGACCCTGCGAAACCGCGTTAACCATTGCCCAGGAGGGAATCCCCGCGGTCATTCCTATTGAAATGTGCTATTTGGGATGGCAGGAATCACTCCAGCAGTTGGCAAATCTTATTGAACCGGAAATTGCTGGGTAAAAAGGAGGTTTGAAAAAAATTATGAAATCGAAAGCACTTATTGTTTTGGCTTTTATGGTCGCGACCTTTTATAGTTTAGAGATTGTTATCATGGTGTCGGGAAAGCAGTTTGGGGTGCCCCTCATTCTTAAGCTGATTATTGCGGCCCTGTGTTTTTCTTACGGAATTAAAAATAGTCGGAGAGATGGGGATAAATAATGCAGTAGAGAAGGCAGTCGGCAGGAGGCAGGAGCGGTAAACCCCAGGTGACAGTCACCCAAACAGGGGACAGAGGAAAATTACTACGCTATTAGCGTAGTAGCTCCAAAACTTGCACCAATGGTGCAAGAAATAGGGAACTTAAATCTCCAACCATTGGTTGAAGATATCTAAAACGGGTCTTAAGGTCAAAAAAACTCTCGCCATGGGTGAGAGAAATGGGGCCAGAGTTTCTACACACGGTGTGTGCAGAAATGAGAGTTAGGTAGAAAGAATGCTATCAGTAACGCTGCCTCTTGATTTTTCCTGACCAAGATCTTTCACTAGCATTAGCTAGCCCTTTATTTTTTCTGAAAAAGCTCTGGAAGTTTCGGCCTGTCTTTTCTATAATTCTCCTCACTAGACGTGGCGGACGCGTGAAACCGGAAGGTTTGACGCTCCGCCTTTTTTGTGTGGCCCGCCAAGCTTTCCTAAACGAACAATTTTATGTGCTGATCGATCTCAAAGCGGGAAGGTTGACGCATCAGGATTTTTTTAGATGCAAATGTATGTTAATTATTACGACCGTGAAATCCTGGAAAAGGATGATGATCCGACGGTGGGTTTGATCTTGTACGAAGACAAGAAAGAGGCGGTGGTTCGTTACACGCTCTCCAAAGCTAACCGACAAATTTTCGCGTCCCGCTATAAGCTCTATTTACCAACTGAAGAAACGCTCAAGCATCAGATAAGGGCTAGAGCTTAAAATTTAATCTAACGATAACAGAAGCGTGAGAAACTCGTGCTGGTATGTCCCCCTGTGTTCGTCGCCGCTTTAACGAAATTAAAATACGACTTACGAAGAAACATATTGAGTTATTGAATTTGATAGGTTATTATTCATGATAATGTGGCGTATTCACGAACACCGGCAGGTTGAAAAGATTTGCCCAAAATTGCCCTCGCAGGTGCTCAAAAAATATGAGCTCTGGAAAAGTCTTGTTTACAGGCATGGCCCTGAAAAGCTGAAAGAATTTCCGGGCTTTCATGATGAGGCGCTGGAAGGACGTCGTCAGGGGCAACGATCCTCCCGGCTCAGTCTTAAATACCGGGTTATTTACGAGGCCGAAAATGATGTGGTTACCGTCTACGTGCTGGAAATTACACCGCATCAATATTAGGAGAATACTATGACTAAGAAAAAACTGAAAGATTTTATGCCGGCTAAATCACACGTGGTTCTTACCACGGGTGAAGCGATTCGAATGCTGCGTGAATTAAAAGGCTGGACTCAGGATCAGCTGGCGGAAAAATCGGGGATTCATGCGGTGAATATCAGCTCCCTTGAAAATAACCGAATTGATATCGGGAAAAAACGGGCAGAACAGTTAGCTTCGGCCTTTAAAGTCCATCCCGCTATTTTTATGTTTCCGGAGTATGAATCTGAACTCATTCGTAAAGCAGCTTAGAAAAAAGCAGACGGCAGTGAGCAGTAAACACTCAGCAGAAGGCGGAAGGGGAATCAGTTGTTTGAGATTTATGTCGACGCCGATGCTTGTCCGGTGAAACAGGAAGTCATCAAGGTGGCGGAACGCTTTGAATGTCACGTCACTTTTGTGGCGAATGCAGCTATGCGAATTCCTGAATCCCAGAGAAGCAAACTGGTGGTGGTTGAAAGCCGTCAGCTCGACGCGGCCGATGACTGGATTGTGAACCATCTTTCTCGGGATGATCTTGTCATTACCACGGACATTCCCTTGGCGTATCGATGCGTTCAAGCCGGGGCCGCGGCGCTTGATTCTTCAGGGCATATTTTTACCGAAGAAAATGTGGGACAGCTGCTGGCTCAACGCGATCTGATGTCCTCGCTTCGGGACACGGGCATGGTCACTGGAGGAGGTCCGGCTCCGTTTCAAAAACAGGATCGTTCGCGTTTTCTCCATAGTCTTGATCAGATGATTCGGAACCGAGCACGCCAATAGGTTACAGTCGTGCGTGCCATGATGACTCAACACCCACTCAATCGCCCCCGATGAAATCCTAGAAAATTAACTTAACCTGTGATGATGATATGAGTTATAATTCGCGCTCACTCTTGGCATCATTCTTGAAGGATTAAGGCCGAGGGACAGGTCTACGAAAGCAAAACAGACCTTTCCCTGAGTTCTAAACGTTTTCATTAAAAGGAGCACGAACAATATGGGTAAAGTTCTCGGAATCGATTTAGGAACGACCAATTCATGTATGGCTATTATGGAAGGGGGAGAGCCGAAGGTTATTCCCAATAAAGAGGGAAACCGCACCACGCCTTCCGTGGTTGCCTTTACCAAGACCAAGGAAAGACTGGTCGGGCAATCTGCCAAACGTCAGGCAGTTACCAATCCCGAAAACACAATTTTCAGCGCCAAACGTTTCATCGGACGCCGCTTCACTGAAGTGGAACGCGAAAGCAAACTCGTCCCGTTTAAGGTCAGCGCCGGGAAACATGGGGAAGCGGTTATTCAGGTCCCCGCAGAAAACCGGGATTTCACGCCTCCGGAAATCTCCGCAATGGTACTTCAGAAACTTAAAGCCGATGCAGAAGCTTATCTCGGCGAGCCCATCACGCAAGCCGTGATTACAGTTCCTGCTTATTTTAATGACTCCCAGCGCCAGGCTACCAAAGATGCGGGGCAGGTAGCGGGACTTGAAGTGCTTCGTATTATCAACGAACCGACAGCCGCTTCGCTTGCCTACGGTCTAGATAAAAAGAAAGATGAAAAAATTGTCGTCTATGATTTGGGCGGCGGAACCTTTGACGTTTCGATTCTTGAAATCGGCGAAGGCGTTTTTGAGGTCAAATCCACCAACGGTGACACTCATCTCGGCGGTGATGATTTTGACCACAAGATCATTGAATGGATGATTCAAGAATTCAAGAAATCTGAAGGCATTGATCTGGGCAAAGACCGTATGGCGCTCCAGCGTTTGAAAGAAGCCGGGGAAAAAGCCAAATGCGAACTTTCCACAGCGCAAAGCACGGAAATTAATCTGCCGTTTATCACGGCCGATGCATCCGGCCCCAAGCATTTCCTCCTGTCTCTCACACGAGCCAAACTCGAACAGCTCGTGGAAGATCTGATTGAGCGGACTGTCGCCCCGTGTGTGAATGCCCTCAAGGATTCAGGCATTGACGCCAAGAATATTGATGAAGTGATTCTCGTCGGTGGTCAGACGCGTATGCCGGCGGTGGTGGCAAAAGTCCGCAAGCTCTTCGGTAAGGATCCTCACCAGGGTGTGAATCCGGATGAAGTCGTTGCTGTCGGTGCTGCCATTCAAGGCGGAGTATTAAAAGGCGACGTCAAAGATATTGTCCTTCTGGACGTAACCCCGCTTTCTCTGGGTATCGAAACCCTGGGCGGCATCTTGACCAAGCTGATCGAAAGAAACACGACCATCCCCACGCAAAAGTCAGAGATTTTCTCCACGGCTGCAGATAGTCAAACCGCAGTCACGGTTAAGGTGCTCCAAGGGGAACGCGAGATGGCTAATGACAACCGGTCACTCGGAATTTTTAATCTGGAAGGACTTCCTCCGGCTCCACGCGGAGTGCCTCAGATTGAAGTGACCTTTGACATTGACGCCAACGGTATTGTCCATGTCTCAGCCAAGGATCTCGGGACCGGAAAATCTCAAAAAATCCGCATCGAGTCTTCTTCCGGCCTTTCCAAAGAAGAAGTCGAGAAGCTCATTAAGGAAGCGGAAGCTCATGCCGCGGATGATAAAAAGAAACACGAAGTCATCACTGCCCGCAATCAGCTCGATAACCTGATTTACGCCACGGAAAAAAGTCTGAAGGATTACGGCGATAAAATCACCGAGGATGAAAAGAAAAAAGTCGAAGAGGCTTTAGAAGAAGCAAAGAAATCTTTGACCACGGATTCTGCAGAAACGCTTCAGCAGGCGACGACAAAACTCACGACTGCTTCGCATACGATCGCACAGAAAGTCTACGAAGAAGCCGCCAAGAAAGCTCAAGCTTCCAAAGACGGCCCCTCCGCTGGACAGGGTGAAGATGATGCGCCTAAAAAAGAAGATGTTGTGGACGCAGATTACGAAGTCGTTGACGAAGAAGGCAAAGAAAAAAAGAAATAAGGTTTTGGTCGTTGCGCGAGAGGAGTCCCCGCAGGGCGACGAAGCAATCTCGGGCTACAACCCGAGATTGCTTCGATGCGCGCGCGCAATGTCCAACCCTCGTGTCATTGCGAGTCCCGCGCTTTGGCGGCGACGCGGCAATCTCAAGTGCACAACCAGGAGATTACTTTTCTGCAGCTCCTAATGTCAGCACCCAGTTCTGTATTATGAAAAAATATCGTTTGGCTTTATTTTTTCTGTTCTATTTTTATCTACCCCTTTGTCTTTTCGCTTCGACTCCTAAATTTGAAGTCTCTCTGTCAAACTCCCGCGTCCAAACCGGGGAGAGCGTCCTTTACACGATTACGGCAAAATGGCCTAAATCGAATTCTTCTTACTCCTTTCTATCCCCCGATCCTCTCCTAGAAAATCTCATCCTTCTCCGGAAAGGGGAGTCCCAGGAAGTCATTGTCGATGAAGGGAAGGAATGGCTCCAGAAAACCTTTGAACTGGAATTTAGCGCCCCAGTAAAAGGACAGGCCCGAATCAGATCCTTTGATTTGAATTATCTTTCCCGTTCAGAAGAGGCGGGTGACGCTCAAAACCAAATCACGGGAAAATTCAATTCTCCCGAACAAATACTGTCGATTCAGTCCCCTGAAAAATTCACTCCCCTTCATTTACTTCTGTTTTCCCTTCTCGGGATAGGCGGCGCAGCCTTAGGGGGATTTCTGATCTTTTTCCCAAAGAAATCTGCTCCGGAAGCTTGCCTCATTGTTGAAACTCCTCAGGAAATCGCCCTTAGAGGGATTAAAGTTCTGGGGGAATCCTTAACCCTTTCTCCCAAAGAAATTCTTCAGGAACTTTTTTTTCAATTTCGTGATTTCATTATTCGGCATTTTGATTTATCATTAGCCGCTCATTCCGAAGCGGATCTCATTCGAATTTTAAATGAATCAGGTAAGGAGATCGGAAAAACGCCCGTTTGCATTCTGGAAAAGATCAGTGAACTCCGATATGCGAACGAAGAACTCAGCCGCGAACCAATGGTTTCGCTCATCAAAGATGTCCTGCGTTATATCGAAGTAACTAAATCTGTTTCATAAAAGAAATAAGATATAAACTTTAATCGCTAAGAAACAAGATGCGAATAAATTGCGTTTCATCAAATCCGGATTTTGAAATTAGAAATTGAAATTTGGTCTTTATTTGGAACTTGATTTTATATAAAAACGAGGAGAACTTATGGATGCTAACATTCAGGAAATCAATGCACGAGTCAAAGAAGCCAGCACTTCAGTCAATGAGGTTCTGCGGGAAATTGGAAAAGTCATTGTCGGTCAGCAATACCTGATCGAACGTCTTATTATTGCCTTACTCGCGGATGGTCACGTGCTGATTGAAGGCGTGCCGGGACTCGCCAAAACTCTTTCGGTTAAAACCCTAGCCCAAACTCTGAATACCAAGTTCCAGCGAATTCAGTTTACCCCGGATCTTCTTCCGGCCGATATTATCGGAACACTTGTGTATAACCCCAAGGATGGGAATTTCACCACCAAACACGGGCCCATCTTCTCCAATATTATTCTTGCCGATGAAATTAACCGTGCCCCATCCAAAGTCCAAAGCGCTCTTCTGGAAGCGATGCAGGAGCGCCAGGTAACCATCGGAGAAAAAACCTTTCCCTTGGAAAAACCCTTTCTGGTGCTTGCAACTCAAAACCCGATTGAACAGGAAGGAACCTATCCTCTTCCCGAAGCCCAAGTCGACCGCTTCATGCTGAAACTGCTCGTCACTTATCCCAGCAAAAAAGAGGAGAAAGAAATCCTGGAGCGAATGACCTCTGGAAAGCAAATTGATGCCAAACCCGTCCTGACGCTGGAAAGACTCCTCGAGCTTCGCGACCTCATGAATCAAATTTATGTGGATGATAAGGTGAAAGATTATGTGCTGGATCTTGTGTTCGCAACCCGCGAACCGGAAAAATACAAACTTGCAGATATCAAACCCCTGATCAGCTACGGGGCTTCGCCGCGCGCCAGCATCATGCTGACCAAGGCTGCCAAGGCCCACGCCTTTTTGCGCGGCAGGGGATATGTCACTCCCGATGATGTTAAATTGATCGGGTTTGACGTTCTGCGCCACCGAATTACCACCACCTACGAAGCAGAAGCGGAAGAAGTCACGTCCGATGACCTTGTCAAAAAGATATTTGACCAGGTCGAAGTTCCATGATCCCAAAGGAAATCCTTCGAAAAGTCCGTCATATTGAACTCAGAACCACCCGATTAGTGAACCATCTTTTCGGGGGAGAATATAAGTCTGTTTTCAAAGGACAAGGCATTGAGTTTGCGGACGTCCGCGAGTATGTTCCTGGCGATGACATTCGCACAATTGACTGGAATGTCACCGCCAGGTCCCAGAATCCCTTTGTCAAAAAGTTTATTGAGGAACGCGAACTAACCGTCATGTTCGTGGTAGATATGTCTGGCTCCCAATTTTTCGGATCCGCCAACCGCCTAAAATCCGAAGTGGCGGCTGAAATCACCGCCCTTTTGGCTTTTTCTGCAGTGCGCAATCACGACAAAACGGGCCTTTTGATCACAACCGATCGCGTTGAAAAATTCATTCCCCCTAAAAAGGGAAAGACCAACGTTCTTCGCGTGGTCCGCGAAATCCTGTACTTCAAGCCTAAGCGGCGTGAGACCAAACTCGCTGCGGTCTTTGAACATCTGAATAAAGCTCTCACCCGTACCGCCATCATCTTTGTCGTTTCAGATTTTTTAGATGCGGGCTATGAAAAAAGCCTTAAAATTCTGAATCGCCGCCACGATGTGATTGTGCTTCATCTCAAGGACCGCCGTGAAGAGGAACTCCCCGATCTAGGGCTTCTTATGGCTAAGGACCCGGAAACCGGCAAAGAATTTCTCGTGGATACCTCCCAGCGGAATCTCCGTGAAGACTATCATAAGAAATTCCAGCGGCATCAAACTCAGTTGGACAGTTTTTTTAAAACTCTCGGGATCGATAAAGTTGCCATTAATGCAGATCAATCTTACATTGAACCCATCATGCGATTTTTTAGGCTGAGGGAGAGAAGGTTGTGAAGTCAATCGTGTCATTGCGAACAAATCTAAGCACTCTGACTCTTTTCTTAGTCTGTTCCCTCAGCGCTTTTGCCGCTGTGCCGAAATCATCTTCGTCGATTTCGGTTAAGGCAGAAGTCGACCACGCATTTATCACGATTGGAGATCCCGTCACCTACAGCGTCACCATCAAGCACGCGGCCGATGTGTTGGTGCTTTCCACACTGAATCCGCCGTCCGAAGAGACGTTCAAACTTAAAAACATGCAAGAGATTCACCGCAAGGAAGGCGCCTTGACCGTGGAAGGCCGCAAATACACGCTGACCTGCCTACGGCTTGGAGAATTCATCCTGGATCCTCAGGAAATTCAGTACCGGGCCGGTGGGGGAGAAGTCAAAACGATTCGAACTGAAAAAATTTATGTCACGGTAAAAAGCGTCGCCGAAGGAGAAGAGAAAAAGGACATTCGCGGAATTAAATCTGTGGTCCGCCTTGAGATTTCTCTCATTCCTTGGATCATTACCGGAATCGTCCTTTTAATTTGCGTCGTGGGATTCATGATTTATCAAAAAATTAAAAAGAGCAAGGGTCAGCCGCCCAAGCCAGAAACCAGGCTTTCCCTGGAAGAACAAGCCCTTCTCGATCTCGACCAGCTTTACGACTCTGATTTTCTCCGAAATGGGAAGATCAAGGAATACCATTTACGACTCTCGGAAATTTTAAGGGTGTATTTTGAGCACCGCTATGACATTCTGGCGGCTGAATCCACCACCAGTGAAATCAGCCACTTGCTTCGGCAAAAAAATATGGACCTCAAGCTTCGCGAGAAAATTGAGACAGTGCTTGAGGCCGCTGATCTCGCTAAATTCGCCAAATGGAAACCCGATCCCCAGATGATTAAAGAGAATTTTAAAAAAGCCAAGGAAATTGTTGAGGATTCTAAAGTCGTTCCCATTCAAGAGGGAGGAGCGGCATGATTGAGTTTCGCCATCCGGCCTTTTTCTTTTTGATTTTTTTGCTTCCCCTCATTTTTTACTTCTCTTTCCGAAGAAAAAAATCTACGCTTATTTATTCAACCGCTGCGTTTCTTGAACATCAGTCACTTTCCTGGCGGATGATGGGCTATCGCTTCATGCCCATTGCGCACGCCCTCGTATTTCTCCTTTTCATTATCGCTTTGGCGCGTCCCCAGCGCGTCACCGCCGAACGGGATGTTCAATCCTTTGGGGTCGATATTATCCTGGCTCTGGATATCTCCGGATCCATGCTGGCTGAAGATTTTAAGCCTGAAAACCGTATGCAAGTAGCCAAGCAGGAAGCCGCAAAATTTATTCAGGGACGTCAAAATGACCGGATTGGTTTGGTCGTGTTTGCCCGTAAGGCCTTCACACAATGCCCGCTCACGATGGATTACGATGTCCTGCTCCGCCTGTTGAAGGAAATTAAAATCGGGATGATTTCGGATGGTACGGCCGTCGGAATGGGGCTGGCAACGGCGGTGAACCGTCTGCGGGACAGTCATGCTAAAAGTAAGGTGATTATCCTTCTGACGGATGGTGATAGTAACGCCGGCAATATTGATCCGATTACGGCGGCCGAGCTTGCCAAGACATTCGGGCTCAAGGTCTACACGATTTGTGTCGGCAGGGGAGGGCTTGTGCCTTTTCCGGTCAATGATCCGCTTTTTGGAAAACGTTATGTCCAGGCGAGTATTGAAGTGGATGAAACGGTTCTAAAACGTATCGCCGATATCACCGGCGGTCTTTTCTTCCGCGCCCGCGACCCCAAGGGCCTGTCCGAGATTTATGAGAAGATCAATCGGCTTGAAAAAACGGAAATCAAGGTCAAGGTCTTCCGAACCTATGACGAGCTTTTCTCCTTATTTTTGATCCCGGCGCTTTGCCTTCTTTTGCTCGAATCCCTTTTGAATCATACGATTTTTTCCAAGGTGCCCTAAGATGCAATTTTACGCGCCTGAATATTTCAATTTTTTCTGGTCGGTGTCGCTTCTTGCCGGTATTTTCTGGCTGACTCAGGCTGACTGGAAGCGGCGTATCGCCAAAATAGGAAACCGCGATTTGGTGCTCTCTAAACTGATGCCCAACTTTGATCCCTCCACCAAACTTAAACAGTTTTTCTTTCTCATCCTGGCCATCATTTTCGCAACGATCGCTCTGGCAAGACCGCAATGGGGTGAGGAAAAGAAAAAAATTCAGCGCAAGGGGATTGATCTTCTCTTTATGCTCGATACCTCACTCAGCATGCTCGCGGAGGATATCAAACCAAGCCGTTTAGAAAAATCAAAGAGTGAAATCCGAAGTGTTCTGCGGCAGCTCAAGGGCGACCGCGTCGGCATGATTGCCTTTGCCGGAACAAGTTACCTCCAGTCGCCTCTCACCCTTGATTATTCTGCCTTCCAGCTCTTTGTTGATGCTATCCAGACCGGCTATATTCCTGACCCTGGAACTTCCCTGAGTCAGGCCCTCATGTTGGCAATTAAGTCGTTTCCTCCTGATAATCTTAAACATAAGGCCGTCATTCTTTTTTCGGATGGGGAAGACCTCGAAGGGGGCGTGGAAGAGGCCTTAAAGCAGGCCGCTGCTTCAGGACTGCGAATCTATGTCCTGGGAACAGGTTCTGAAAAAGGGGATCCGATTCCTCTCAAAAATGAAGCCAAACAAAAATCCGGATTCAAAAAAGACCGTAACGGCCAGATTGTGATTACTAAATTAAACCGGCCTTTACTCGAACAAATCGCTCAGAAAGCGGGCGGTCTTTATCTTCCCGCCACACCCGGTGAACAGGAAATTCCTGTCATTCTAAAACACATGGGAACCTTGGATAAAAAACAATTCAAAGAAAACGTGATCACCGATAAAGAAGATCATTTCCAGCTGTTCCTTATGTTGTCTTTCCTGATGCTTTGCTTGGAGATGTTCGTACGGCAAGCGAAAAAAAATAAGAAGAACAACGGACAATCCAATGGAGTGATCGTCGCAGGACTCGCCGCGCTTTGGATACTTCATTCGGGTTTTTTTGAAAATTCAAAGTCGTTGAATAATAAGGCGAATGAGGAGTACAAGCAAAAAAAATATCAATCTGCCATTGAAAAGTACCGAAAAGCAGAGATCAAAACACCCGAAGATCCTACGATCCGGTACAACCTTGGATCCACCCTTTATCAGGTTCAAAACTACAATCAAGCCGCCAAGGAATTGCAACATACACTTGAGCATAGCCTTCCAGATAATAAATCACTTTTAGCAAACGCCCAGTACAACTACGGCAATACCCAGTACCGTCTCGGGAACTTCGAAAAAGCGATTGATGCTTATCAGAAAACTCTGGATCTTGCCCCGGGAGATAAGGACGCAAAATATAATCTGGAGTTTCTGCAAATCAAAAAAAATGCCTTTGATAAAAAAGATCAGGAAAATAAGAAGCAGGATAAGCAACAGCAAAAAAATCAGCCCAAACCTAACGATCAAAAAGATCAGCAGCAGAATCAACAGCAGCAGAAGCAAGACCAGCAACAGCAGAAAAATCAGGATCAAAGCAAAGACCAGGATAAGAAAGATCAGCAAGATCAAAAGGATCAGCAGCAGCAGGACCAAAAAAAAGATCAACAAGACCAAAAAGATAAGCAAGACCAGGATCAAAAAAATCAGGATCAGAAGGAGCAAGGACAAAACAAGGATCAGGACGAGAAAAAGGATCAAGACCAACCTGATAAACAGAAAAACCCTGAGGAAGAAAATAAACGAGATCAGGAAAAAGAGGATGAAGAAAAGCAGCCCCAGGATCAAGACCCCCAGCAAAACGAGGAAAAGAAACCGGATCAGGAGGATCAAAAGGATCAGCAGAAGCCCCAGCCCGCTCAAGGTTCAAGCCAGCAGCAACTGCAGGGCCAAATGTCGCTTAATGACGCCTTGAGACTGCTCGAGGCCCTCAAAGACTCGGAGAAAGACCTTCAGGACCTTCGGCGGCCTCCAATTCCTGAACGGCCGAGACAGGTCGAAAAAGATTGGTAAGGAAGCTAGGCAAATTAACCGATGGAGTTTTTATGTCTCTTAATCTTAGAATTGACGACGAAATCAAACAAGCGATGAAGTCGAGAAATGCTGATGCGCTTTCAACACTGCGAATGTTGAAATCAGCAATCATGAACGACGCAATCAACAAAAAGAAAAACCAGTTGGAGGACACCGAGATTCTCGAGATCATCCAAAAACAGGTTAAACAGCGCAGGGAAAGCATTGACAGTTTTAAAGCTGCCGCCCGCATTGAACTTGCCCAAAAAGAGGAACGTGAGATTGAAGTTCTCCAGACTTATCTTCCCAAACAACTTTCCGAAGCGGAAATCAAGAATCTTGTCGAAAAGGCCATTGCCAGTACCGGCGCCACAAAAAAGACTGAGCTTGGTAAGATCATGAAAGTGCTCATGCCGGATACCAAGGGACGCGCCGACGGTAAAGTTGTCAGCGATCTTGCCCAATCCATGCTTCAGTAGACCACAAATTTCGCCTTCCCACTTTACATAGTATCTATTTTACATAAGATACATTATAGGACGTTATTAATCCCTGTAGAGCACAATTCACCACGATCGCTGTAAGGTTTGATGGTGGGAAAAGCCGCAAAAGAAGTCGCGTTCGACGTATTCGGAGCTACGCGCTGCTTCGCTGAAGACTTAGGAAAAAACTAGTGGATCTTGCGAGGAAGCAGATCCCTTTTAAGGCTGGCAACTCGGTCGATAAAAAGCAAACCACTCAGATGATCGACTTCATGCTGAATGCAGATGGCTTCAATCCCTTCGGAAATCTTCTGGAGCTTTCGGCCCTTCTCGTTGTGCCATTCCACCAAGATACGCTTATAGCGTTTGATATCACCCCGGTAATCCGGAATACTCATACACCCTTCACGACTAGTGGTCTCTTCCCAAAATTCGCGAATCAAGGGATTGATCAGGCAGAGCTTTTGGCCTTTAGGATCGCGCTCAGTAACATCGACAAGGGCCACCTGAAGCCCGCTTCCGATTTGAGGCGCTGCAAGCCCAATCCCGTGGGTTTGTTTTTTCATAATACGATGAAGATCGGATATCAAGCGCGTGAGCTCCACGGTACCAAAATCACGGACAACCTGACACGGCGTTCTGAGGATGGGGTCAGGAAAGATTCGGATTTTAGCTTCGGAAGACATTATGAGAAATCTAAAATTTCAATGGGTTTTAAGCGGATTTCAATCTGGAGCAAGAGGGCCAGAGTTTTTAATTTTTTCTCAAGAACCGCCGCAATGGCCTTGGACGGAAGAAAAGTTTCGAGCATTAACGAATAGAGATTTCCGGAAGAGGCTTCCAACACTTTACAATTCAGATCCGTAATGTTCAACCCTTGACTCGCCAAAATCCGGCTGAGTTTATAAACAATCCCGGTTTGATCCGGCCCAATCACACTGATCAAATAATTGGCTTCCTGAGACGCTTTACATTGATGGTGCTTGGATGATGGCGAGGCCGGGAATTCCTTTAAAAAACAGCTCAGATTTTCACTTTTCTCAAAAAGTCCGGCAGCTTTTTTAAACGCATCGAGCTTGGCGGTCGAGAGAGTAAATACCATCATCATGGCGAATTTCCCATCCAAAAGAGTCATGCTGGCATCTTCCAGGTTTCCACCGTGGTTAAAAAGAATCCGGGTCACGGAGGCAATAATCCCGGGACGGTCTTCTCCTGCCACATTTAAAAAAACCAGCCGTTGAGATGATGATGCGGGCGTCTTCATCGCGAAAATCGTCCTTTTCCCTTTAGGGGATGTTCCTCATATGACCAAATCCCCTGGCCCGTTTGCTTTGCCTCGGCTTCCAGTGCGAGGAACTTTTCTTTAAGCTTAAAAATAGCCTTGGTATCTCCATCGACTTTGGCAGCTCCCGTCTTTAAAAGCACTTCGTTCACCATATAGCGCTTGGCCTCGGGCTGCTCGCCAAGTTTAAAGGGAAGGGGCAATTCGCTTGTATTCACGTAGAGATACCCGCACGGGTTCCCCTCTGTCTCCCCTTCAAAATCCACGTCCTTTTTTGATAAAAGGGCCGCAAGAAATGGGTGTGACTCCTCGCTCAATTTGAGTCCGGCAAGACAGATACTTTTCCCATTTTCCAGGATGATTGACCCTTGCGGCTCTATACTTTTGACGTGTTGGGAAAAACCGGGCGCAGGGATAGAACCCAGAAGGATAAAACTAAAAACCAATAATTTGGCAGGGAAATATCGCATCAACATTTGAGTACTCTAGCATAGGGGAAACAAAAAAGGAACTCTCGCAGAAAAAAATCAGGACGCCGAAGAACCCTTACCTTCACTATCGATGAGCGGTAAATTCATACTCAAACCGAAAGCCGGCTTTTCAATCTTTTGAGTCGCTTCTTTCTGAGGAAAATGTTCATAACTCACCATCTGCCCCTGGGCATAAACCACTCCACCGGGAAAGGCTTCGGAATCAAGCGCAGGCCAGTACTTCACATGGATAACGGCATCTGCCCCATAGTGATCTCTGGCTTTCACCTGAAGCTGATGATCTAATTTTTCTTTAAGCTTTTGAGCGCGGCTGGGAGTTTTTTTGAAGCCCAAAGTCAAGAGTTTGAGAGGCCTATAAAAAATATCTGAGGGACGAAAGATAGAAGCTTTTTCCTGAACTTCCAAAATCCCAAGGGCCTGGTACGGGATATTGATATCACCTTCAAGGACTCGTAATTTCTCGACACGGGCAAACCCCAGCATCAAACTCACGCTCAGAAAGAAAAAGAGATATTTTAAAAAACCAGTGGGCGGATAAGCGTGTGTATTCATAATTATAATTGTATCACTAGATCGGGAAAACACGAAAAAACCTTTAGAAGAAAACTGAATCCTCTCTCATCCTAATGACCCTTCCGATATCAGGCCTGATATTTATCCCGAATCATTTGACGGGCGTACTCCAAAGCTTCTTCGCGTCCCGGAAAACGGCCTTCAAGCTGAAGTTCATAGAGCTCTTCCAGGGCCTCCTTCATGGACGGACTCGGTTTCATGCCCAGAGCCATCAGATCATGACCATTCAGAAGAGGCTTAGGCTGAAGCTCCTCTTTTTCAAATTCTTTCAACTTGGACTCGAGAAAATGGTAATTATCCAGCATCCCGTGACTTGAAGCACAGTCGATCCGATGAAGTTCCATCTCATCCGTAAAGGTATTCCGGACAATAAATCTTTTGAGCTTTCCGGAGCGCATTTTCTGAACATCTGCGAATTTCATATGGTTTTTTACGCATTCCGTTACATCCCGAATCTCATCATTTGAAAACCGCAGACGCTTCATGATTGTTTGCGTGATTTCCGCGCCCAAATGTTCGTGCTGATAAAACGTTATTTTTCCATTTCTTACCTCAAAAGTACCGGGTTTCCCCACATCATGAAACAAGGCCCCTAAAGCCAGAGCGGTGGAAGGTTTCTCAAGCTTCTCCATCAAAAGATGCGTATGCACGAAGACATCTCCCTCTGGATGATAATCCGGCTGCTGTTGAACGCCTTTCATGGTCTCAATCTCAGGCAAAACTTCTTTCATAAGACCCGATTCACTCAAAAGCAAAAAACCACGCCCTGAATCTTTTCGGGTAAAAATTTTTATCAGCTCATCGCGGATCCGCTCTGGACTCACCTGGTGAATCAAATTTGATTTTTGACACACGGCTTTCCAGGTATCCGGATCAATCTTAAAACCAAGCGTGGAAGCAAACCTTACCGCCCGAAGCAGTCTTAGCTTATCTTCATCAAAGCGGTCTTCTGGATTTCCAATCGCTCGGATCAGCTTTCCTTTTATATCCGCCTCCCCTCCCACAAAATCAATCACCTGCTCCTTAAAAGGATCATAAAAAAGTCCGTTGACCGTAAAATCACGGCGTTTAGCATCTTCTTCCGGAACTGTAAATTCCACTTGGGTTGGATGGCGGCCATCCACATAACCGCCCTCAGAACGAAAAGTCGCCACCTCAAAAGTCAGGTCTTCCTCGACAACCAGCACCACCCCAAACTGTTTTCCCACCGGAATGGTACGCGGGAAAATTTTTTCAACCTGGTCCGGAGTTGCCGTGGTCGCGATATCAATATCGTAAGATTCCAATGCCATCAAATGGTCCCGAACACAACCGCCCGCAAAATAGGCAGTGCATCCATGATCCTTGAGTGTTTTTGCAATCTGAAAAGCAATCTTTGCCTTACCAGCGGATAAGTTCATATGTGATAGTATCCGGGATAGAGGCGCACTTTACGGACAAAAATAAGACCTGAAAGCAAAAAGAATCCGGTGACAATGATCAAAGTTTGTAAGCTTAAAGCTCCGTAGATTTTACCGCCAATAAATCCAAAGAAAATTTGTCCTGAATTAAATATCCCCATTAAGACCGCAAAAAAAGTCCCTTCAACTCCTGTTTTATGAAGAAGCGCTGCCGAAGCTGTCACAAGGCAAAGCATCGTGATGCAAGCGGCGGTGCCTCCCAGAGACATTAATAGAACCGCCATTAGTTTCTGATGCACGAGCAGACAGGCTAGGGTCAGAAGCGAATTAATCCAGATCGCATGAGTGAGGAGTTTTTCCTGAGGCACTTTGCGCAGTACTAAAAAATAAAATACACTGCCCAAAACGCCCCCGGCACTGAACAGACTATTGAGCAGTCCCAGAAAATCTTCATCAAAACCCAGGGTCTCCCTCATGAAAAAAAAGAACGGGACACCGAAGAGTGATCCCGTGGAGAACACCACCAAAAGCATCATATACCAACGCATATTATCGGTTTTAATAATATCCCAGCAACGGGAGAGCGATGTTTTAAAAGAAGCCGAGGGTTTAAATTCCACTTTTGACTCCCGAGCAAGAAACGTGGCAAAGATCACCAGAAGAGGAAGAATGACGGGAATCATAAAAACTGGCTTTAAATCATGTCTCCAGTGGTGCGCAAGAATCCCGCCGACATAACCCGAAATAAAAGCCCCCACATTCCGGGATCCCCAGGCGACGCTTTGAAAAAAGGAACTGAGGGGTCCCCGGGAATACTCCACAATCAAACCGTCGGTTACCACATCCACTGCAGCAAATCCGAGATTGGCAAGAGCAAGCGATAAAACTATCCAGGACGTCCTTGGAGGCAGAGTGATTAAAAGGAACCAACCGAGGGAAGAAAGGATCGAACAAATAATTAAGTAGGGCTTTCTTCGGTAGCCAAAAAGAGGGAAACTATCCGAAAGAAAGCCATAAAATATTTTGAAGATCCAGGGAAATCCAACCAGTGCTGAAATCTGGGCAATCTTTCCAATCGACCAGCCAAGGCCTCGTAAATATAGCGGGAGTGCCACTCCCGCCACTCCCAAAGCGCCTTGAATAAAATAGACAACACCCGCCAGAATAGCAATTTGCCGAACCGGTTTATCCAAAGATGTCCCGCGCCTTTTTTTTGCCCAAAATCTTGGCGTAGTCACTGTAGTCAATCAAAGTGAGGTCGGGCCGCTTTTCCTGCATATGGCGAGCCCACTGAAATCTTTCTCCAGGATTCATCTCAAGCCGGCGACTGGCACAATACTTGAAAGGTGTTCCGCACTCCGGGCAGGTTTCCGCCGAATAAAAATCAATTCCCAAAGCCCGGCAGGAAGCACAATCTCCTTTAAGATCCCCACTAATCAGGAGATGTTTTTCAACCTCATCGAAATCAAAAAGTCTGAAGGTTCTCAGATATTCTTTAGCCATAACTTCTGATTATCGCCCCGCAGAAACGTAATCCACCCGAAATACCTGGTCCCCCTCAATGACGGGGTCCTGCACCTTCATTCCAACTTCTTCCCCCACCCGACCGACAGTGACGGGCTGATGATTCATCTCAAGAGAGGTAATCTTCTGGCGAAATTTAGTCTTCTCGCCTTCAAAGGCCAGAAGGTCATTGACCTGCACAGCTCCCTTTTGAACCTTCACGATGGCGACACTTAACTCAGCAAGATACTGGGTCACTGTTCCCACAAGAAATTTGCGTTCTTCTCGGGGTAAAGAGGATGCACTAGGTCTCTGGGAGTAACGATTACCGCCGCCGCTCCCACCCGATGATCCATACTGGCGATTTCCGCCACGGTCGCGCGAAGAAGGCCTTCCTCCTCTTCCACGATCATAACCACCCCGGTCCCTTGGGGCGCTTGGACTGCGATCCCGGTTGTAATTGGGATTCCGGTCCCGTGAATCGCGTGAATCCCGCGAATGCCCTTGTCCCTGGCCAGCTTGGCTCTGGCCCTGGCTTGAACTTCCTCCGCCACTGCCACTACGATTTTCAGGTCTGCCGCCACTATTTCGATAGTTTCGTCCGCCGCTCCGAGGATTGCCTCCCCGGTAATCTTTCTGCCGGGCAGAATACGAATCGCGGTCCTGATCTCTCTGCGATCTCGTCGATTCATTAATTTTAAGATCTTTAAGATCCATGGAATCTGATTTGATTCCCAATACACCTTTGAAAAATTTTTGAACTTGCTTTAAGACTCCCATTCCCTCTCCAAAACGTTAAAAAGTTAAATTGATGAGACTTTGATATTTATTTTCGCAGCTATTTCCATCTCACCTGCCGGCCTCAAAGACCGAGGCTTGCCGCATCAGGCGGATACCTCACTCGCGATGAGTTTCTTTTCTCCTTCTTCTCCGAGGGTGTTAAGTCTCGTTTGAAGTTTCACCATTCCCTTCAGGGACCTTTCATAGGCGCTTTGGGCATTCGTAAAGTGACCGCCTATTTTTTCAAAATCATCCATCACTTTACGAAAATCATTTTCCAGTTGCTGAAGACTTTCAAGAATCACGGACGCTGAACGTTCAATTTTAAGCCCCCGGAGCCCTTTGGCAATGACCCCAAGATACGCATAAAGACTATTGGGAGAAACCGGAATGACGTGTCTTTTCTGTGCGTATTCCGAGAGACTCTCTTTTTGAGAATCCCCTTTGATGAGAATCTCATAATACACATTCTCGGCAGGAATATACATCAACGCGAAATCATAGGTTCCTTCCTGGGGAAGAATGTATTTTGAAGCGATCTCATCCACACGCTTTCGGACATCGGACATGAATTGTTTGCGGGACTGTTGCTGCTTCTCTTCATCCTTTTCCTCAAGATACCGTCTAAAATTCTCCAAAGGGAATTTAGCATCCACAGGAATCAGACCATCACCCATCCGAATCACAGCATCCACTTTGGATCCATCCCGGAAGGCGTACTGAAGCGTGAAATTTTCCTCCGGCAAAATCTGGGCGAGAAGTTGCTCAAGCAAAAACTCTCCTAACCCGCCTCTCAATTTGGGTGATCTCAAAATATCCTGCAAAGAAGCAATATCCTTGCCGATCCCCACCATCGTTTGCGTCGCATGCTGAAGCTCACCGAGACGATTCTGAACTTTTTCCACGGAATCAGAATACCCCTTATGCGAATCAATCAAAAATCGGGTATTTTGAGAATATTGATCAGTAATCTGACGGTTGAGTCCCAAGACTTGATCCTGGAAAGAGTGTCGAAACTCTGCCATTTCTTTTTGCATCTTCGCCAAGGCTTCATTCATAAAAACAGCCTCAGGATTAGGCCGCGCAGTCGATGCCGTACGTTGGATTTTCCAAAGCATGACACCGATTCCGGCCAAAATCAAGATCAACAAAAAGCCCAAAAAAAACATGGGGTCGATACTCATTTAATAAACGTAATATTCACATCTTCAATGTGAAGCGTATGATCCGCATACGCAAAAATCCGACAGTGATGCATCTTTTCAAGTTCCTGGAGTGTTTTCTTTTCCTGTTCCAGAAGACGCTCTGAAATTTTGGGATGCACGTACACATTTAGCACTTTTCCTTGCGTGTGTCCCAATGCTTTACGAATCTCCTTCACCGCCTGAATCACCATCGTGGTGGGTGATTTGACACGTCCCTTACCTTCACAGTACGGACAAGCATCATACACCGCACTTTCCAGTGAGGGACGCATACGCTGACGCGTCATTTCAACAAGACCAAGCTCGGAAATCTGAAGAAGATTTGTCTTTGCCCGGTCCCGGCGCATCGCCTCTTTAAAAGTCCGGAAAAGTTGACGCCGATGATCTTCGGTATCCAAGTCAATAAAGTCAATAATAATGATTCCCCCAACGTCTCTCAATCTTAACTGACGTGCCACTTCATCCGCGGCTTCCATATTCGTTTTAAAAACCGTCTCTTCCAAATTCTTGGACCCGGTAAATTTCCCGGTATTGACGTCGATCGCCACAAGCCCTTCGGTCTGTTCAATCACAATGTGGCCGCCTGACTTCAGAATAACGTTTTTCTGAAAAGTCCTCTCAATCTCTTTTTCGATATTGTATTTTTCAAAAAGAGAAATCTTTGAATCGTGATACAGCACGTCCATATGACTGTCTGGGATATAAAAGCTTAGAAATTTCTGCACCTGCCGCTTAATTTCAGGGCTATCGGTAATCAGCAGATGCGTATCATCCGTCATGTGATCCCGGATCGTGCGCTCCACAAGATCGAGCTCTTCATGAATCAGCGCCGAGCCACGCTTTTGTTGCGCCGTAATCGCTTCCTGAATTTTCTTCCAAAGCTTGGTCAAATAGCGGATGTCCCGGATAAATTCTTTTTCTGATTTTCCCTCTGCGGCTGTACGGACAATGAATCCGGCGCCCTTGGGAATTTCAATCTGCTTAAAGATACCGCGGATTCTGTCACGTTCCCGACGGTCTTCAATCCGGCGCGAGACGCCCACCTTGCTTTCTCCGGGCATCATCACAAGGTAACGGGCAGGCAGTGAAAAGCACGTGGTAAGCCGCGGCCCTTTGCTTCGAATGGGATCCTTGACCACCTGAACAATAATTTCCTGTCCGTTTTTGAGCACATCCTCAATTCTCTTCATGCGTTCGTGCCGGCGATGATCCCGCCCGCGTTCGGTAGGTGCGTCATCAAATTCAACATCCATATCCGAAGGATCATTGAGCGCATCCGCGACATACAAAAACCCGTCTTTCTTGGTACCAAGATCCACGAATGCCGCCTGCATCCCCGGGACAATGCTTTTAACAATCCCCTTGTAGATATGGCCGCACATCCGGCTCGCATCTGACCTCTCAATATAATATTCTTCCAGACGGCCATCTTCGAGAATCGCCACCCGTTTTTCATTTGAATCTTCACTGATCAGAATTTCACGTTTCATCTTGATGATCCTTTAGACTTGTTTCATGTAAGTCTCCACGTGCAACACAGTAGAGACTTACTTTTTCATTATTCCCCAAAGGGGAAATGAAGGGTTGCTTCCTTGATGGAATAGAAGGAGGGAACAAAACAAAACCGCACGAAACGTAGAAAATAAATAATCCGAAAGTTTGTCATGCAACGATCAAGCTGCTTTAACAGACCCCGTAACTAGCGTTTTCTGTGTGGGTCCCATAGGATCCATGACGACAGAATTTTCGGCTTCTTGTTTTGATCCGCCAACATTCATTTCTTCGGCCCCAACCTGTAATGCCCTCGGGGCATTGGCCGCAGCATGACCGCCTTGCTTGCGCTGTTTCCTTTCTTCAAGGCGATGGCCCATCGGTTGACCTTCCGTATCCACCATTGTTACTGTAATAAAAAAGAGCGTTTCTACTTTCCCGTTACCTGACCCCGATGTTTGGCGCTTAGAACGAAATAATTTCCCAATAATTGGAATATCCCCCAAAAAGGGAACGGACACCTGATTCGTTTGAGAAGTATCCGTTAAAAGCCCTCCGATAGCAATGGTTTCACCACTACGTATCAGCACCTGGGTATTGGCCTGCGTAATATTGAAACTGGGCATTTGAAACTCTCCAAAATCAATCGTTTCGCCGACAGAACTCACTTCGGGAGCCAATTCGACCAGAATCTCCTCTTCTGAGTTAATATGCGGCGTCACATTCATGACCACGCCCACATCCCGATAATTAAATCCGGTCACTTCCACGCTCCCGGTAGTTTCGTTCCGTTCATAGTTGGGAAGCGGAATTTGTTTTCCCACCTGGACTTTCGCCTTTTGATTATTGAGAACCACGATTCTAGGATTAGAAACAACCTTGGTATCACTCCTGCTTTTTAAAGCCTGCAGAGCGGCTGAAAAATCTGTAAAACTCAGAGTTCCATAGGTATACGCTGCCGTTGCCGTAAGACCAGGCGCTGGAAAGGTGCGAATATCCGAATTATTCAATGTGGCTGATGTCAAGCTAACCGCTGTACCATGATCGGTCGGAGCCGGATTAAAAGGAAAAAAACTCTTGATGACATCTGGGATCGCTTCCCGGTCATCCTTCGATCGCAGAAAAAAAGGAAAGGTCGTTGGCCTGCTGCTACCCGCAAGACTCATCGCAGGGTTCCACTGGACTCCCAGATTTTCCGCCACCGTAAAGTTAGTATTCACAATTTTAGAATCAATAAAGGCCTGAGCCGTACGCTGATCCAGTTTTCTAATCACCTCCTGAAGACGATACAGGTTGGTCGGAATATCCGTAACAATCAAAGCATTGGTTCTCTCAGCAATACGAATTCTCCCGCGCTCGGTCAACATATCCTTCACTGAATCTTGCACCTCGACGGCACGCGTATAGTTCAAAATATAAGTTTGCGTCACTACGGGCTCTTGGGACATTTTTTCCCGAGTTGTCACCCGGATAATATTATCGTTTCTTTCATACACATAATTATAGGTTCGCAGCACCACCTCGAGCGCCTTCTCCCAGGCCACATTCTCCAAACGGATCGTCACGGTTCCCTGAACCTCTGGACCTGCAACAATATTCACCCTACTTTTAAGACTCAGGACACGAAGCACCGTATTAATATCCGCATCCTTAAAGTCGAGGGTAATACTATTAGGATCATCCGAATTGTTTACCACCGACGCAGAAACAGCATCCCGCTGTGCAGACTCCGCAGCTGGATCAGACGATGAGGCCGACGACGAAGGGCTTGAGGAACGCGGCGACGTCGGGGAAGAATTATCTGCCCATAAATACGGAGTGAAAAAAATCCCTAACAAACCGCTGCCAATCATGAGTCTAAAAACTCTTACGGTTACCATCCTTTGAAAAAACCACCTGCATCGCATCTATTTTTGTCCTACAATTTCTTCCCGGAGCCAAAAAATTTTCTCCGCATCATTGACGGATAGAACAACCCGGTCTTTGAAGATGGAGATGAGCTGCGCATTATCCACTTGCTCACCTTCTTTATAAAATTTGCCATTGATCAGAGCGAACGAGCCACCCTTTGGATCAAAGATAATACCCTCTACTTTCAGCCCGCTTGATTTTTTTACTCCTACCGCTGTTATTGCCATCGCACCTTCGGAAGTGACGAGCGGAATAAATGGATTTCGCTGACCGGCACTATCATACTTAATTTCTTCAGCCGAAGCCAACGGAAAAAAAAGAACGATCACGAGCACACCCAACCCACACCCTTTCAAAACCCGTGAAAGATTCTTACCTCTAAATCGACTCAAAGAACCTGAAGCCTTAGTTCGAAAAATCCCAGTCTGGCACTTCATGGCGGAGATCCTTCTTTTAAAGAAATGGCCGCGACAGTCAAGCTCGCCATCTGAGTGGTTACTTCCTTGCCTTTGACCAAACTGGGATGGATCTGAAAATTCTGTACGCGGAACAATTTTGGATGGGATTCGATCCTCGCCGCCAGAGTTCCGATTTCGTGGTAGCCACCCTCGAGCGTGAATTCACAAAGGTTGGCTTCATAAAGAGTATCAAAAGGCGCTGGGAATTTTTCAGAAACCTCTTTGGGACTCGAAGAAACAATCGCGACCTTGCTTTCATTGGCAAGTTTTGAAATCGTCCCCAAAAGGAGAGCGGTCTCCCCGGGTTTGAACAACTTCCCTTTCACGGTTTTGATAAAATTAACCGCCTCGGTCCTGGATTTCAAAAGCTGAGGTTTTTTAAGGGTTAGTATCTCAGCCATCTGGATCTGACCCTGAATATCGGCAAGTCGGCTTTTAAGTCCCGGGCGGGTAAACCATGCTGGAATTGCGATAAATAAAATAAATAAAATTCCAATCCCGGATCCCACGCCAATCCTAATCCATGTGGGTCGATCAATCGATTTTAAAAGCTCGAGGATATCTTCACTCGTCCATTCAGTGATTGGCTTCATGTCCCAGAAGCTCCCGAAGTTTCGCTCCAGCTGAACTTAGCGGTAAACTGCGTAAGTTCCGTTTGGGCAATATCCATTCGCGCGGTCTTTAACGTAAGTCTTGCATCCGGCATTTTTTCTTTGAAACCTTGCAAATAAATCTCGATCTGCTCGATGCTCGTTCTGGACTTGGTATTCATGCAGGAACCATGCAGCACAAAATTCACTTTGCCGCTATCACGCTTAAGCGACATCTCATCCAACCAAGCGCCTTCGGGAAGAAGTTTATTGGCCCAGGCCATCAAATACGTCACCGGTTTTTGGGTCGTCACAAATTGCTGCAAAAATTCCCGTTCTTGTTTTAGCGGCCCTTCGACTTCGGTTTTGAGTGCATTGAGTTCCAGAGACTGCGGCTGGACTTGTTTCCATTTCCCGTCCAATCCATTGATTTTCCCGGAGACAATCCAAAAATCAGCATAAAAATAAAGCGTGAGAAGAGAAATGAAAACGCCCACCCCCACAGCGATCCGAAGATACGTTCCCTGATTGGGATTCTGGTGTTTCACCCGAAGCTCTGCCGGCAATAAATTGATTTGGATCATAAATCTCTCAGGCACAACCCGAGGGCGATCGGAAAAATCGGGCTCATTTGCGTGACTTCCTCTCGCTTGAGCGTTTCTGCTATTTTCACTTTGGGCAAAATATCAATCATGGCAAATTCAAAACCAAATATCTTGGCGAACATTTGAGACACAACCGGATAAGCGCCAATGGCTCCGGAAATAAAGATTTTCTGCAACGGCTCGGCCACCTGCATTTGATCGCTGTAAAAATCGAGAGAAACTTTCAAATCAGCACTGAGCGGCTCAAGGCTATCACTCAAAGCCTGTTCAAGTTCTGCGGGGGGATTGGCGGAAGCCTGCCACAGCTGTTTCAAGACTTCCTCAAAGGGAACTTTGGTTTTTCGTTTCAGACGCTTCACAAGGTCTTGATTTCCAAATGCAATATCACGGATAAATTGCGGTTTACCTCCTCGAATAATTCCCAAGGTCGAAATCTCACTTCCGAAATCAAGTATCCCTGTATTTTTCTGAAAATCTTCCGGATAAAGAAACTCCATCGCGTTTAAAAATGCCAAGGCGTCGGTATCAATAAGCTCCACCTGGAATCCCGCATCCTGATACTGCTGGATTAAAGGATAGATCTCGTCGCGCTTGACGGCTACGAGAAGAATATTCATCACCTTCCCACTCACCGTTTGAATTTCACGCTCCAGAACATGATAATCCACGATGACTTCCTCGGACTTAAAGGGAATATATTTTTCGGCTTCAAAAGTGATCGCGCCTCGCAGCTCTTCATCACTCATCTGGGGAAACTGGACAAAACGGATAATCACCCCCTGCCCCTTGACCGAGATACGGATTTTGGAAGTCTGAAAACCGCCTTCGGTCTGCGCTTGCTTAAGAAGGGCTGGTACGTCACCGCCCTCTTCAGGACGGGGGATTTTTAAAAAACGGGTTACCTGAACTTCTTCTCCGGTTTTTAGCACTTCAAGAAAGACCAGTTTGGTTTTTCCAAGATCACAGGCGAGGCGTAACGATGACGTATGAGTAGCAGGCGCACCATTTTTGAACCGCTGAGCGAAAGAATCCAGGAGGCCAGGCGGAATCATTTTTTGCAGCTGTTCTGAAATTACTTTTAAATTCATAATCTAACAAGATTACGGCTGTTTTCACATAAAACTAAATGCGTCCTGACAATAAAAAACCCACTTCGCCAAAAAGGCAAAGTGGGTTTTTTTTAATCGAAATATCCGATTAGGCGTTAAGCGCCGTACCTCCGGTGCAGCCCGTCGAAGGACCTGTCACACCACTCGCAGCACGGAAGAGCGTGCCCGTATGATCCACACAGTAGTCATTCTGTGAATCATTCGCAGATACTTTGAGAGCCTGTAATCCGAAAGTACTGGTAGCACCCGAATAAGTCACGGTGAACCCATGCTTCGGATTTGTCGCCCACGAATTGTCGATATAGGGAGGCGTCGTTGCTGTCATGTTCGCAATTGAACCTGCATAGGCCAGGACTGCTTGAGCGGCACGATAGCTCTCATTAGCAGAACTAAAGGCCTTCAAATCATACTTCATTGCGCTTTCATTTGAATTCATACGTGCACGAAGTAAATTCGGAATAGCAATCGCGGCTAAAAGCCCGATAATCGCGACTACAATCATGATTTCTACGAGAGTAAAACCCTTTTCGCTAACTTTCTTATTTATTTTCATTTTATTCCTCCTAGTTAATTTCGCGACCTAATAATAATATACACGACATTTTCTCCAACGGCAAATTCTGACAAAACTAAAATTCATGTTGCTCCTATCAACCCGATGCTTTCTAACATTTCTTATTATCTCCCTGTGCGCGTCATTGCGGGGCGCAGCGAAGCAATCTCGGGTTGCGCACTGGTGAGATTGCCGCGTCTCCGCCAAGGCACTGGACTCGTAATGACGAAAACTAACCACCCCACGCGTGCCATTGGGTAATAATGCTTATTTAACCGCCGTCGCCAGACCAAGAATGGGAAGGAACATCGCAACCACGATTCCTCCGATCACGACCCCTAGAAAAGCAATAATCAAAGGTTCAATTAATGAGGTAAGACCGTCAACCGCCGCATCGACCTCCGAATCGTAGAAATCCGCTATCTTAATGAGCATCTCCTCCAACTCTCCCGTTTCTTCTCCAATCGCAATCATTTTGACTACCATTGTGGGGAATATGGCATGTTTTTCCAGAGAGCTGGCAATTCCCTGCCCTTTTTTGACGGAATCCATAAGGGATGCAATCACAATTTCAATACGACGGTTGCCTGATGTTTTGGAAACAATTTCAAGCGCAGAAAGGATGGCAACACCGCTTCGGATTAAAGTAGCCAGCGTCCGGGAAAATTTACTCACCGCGACCTTAAGAAACAACGGTCCAAAAACCGGCATTTTTAAAAGCCCGGCATCCCAGACCAACCGCCCGAAAGGAGTTTTGATAAATTGTTTCACGAAATAAAAAGTAAACCCCATTACGCCAAATACCACCAAAGAATTCTCCTGCAGATAGTGGCTGGTTTTAATCAGCATCTTGGTCATGGCCGGAAGTTCAGCGTTCAAACCTTCAAAGATGGTGGCGAATTTGGGAATAATAAACGTCATCATTCCCCAGGTAATTAAAAAAGCTAAACTAGTGACCGCCAGCGGATACATCATCGCTGATTTGACTTTACGTTGGAGGATCGCTGACTTTTCAAGATAAGAAGCGACCCGGTCAAGAATCTCTTCCAGACTGCCGCTTTGCTCTCCGGCACGAACCATGTTGATGAAGAGTGCGGAGAAAACCTTTTTGTGTTTTTCCAGGGACTCCGAAAAACTTTTACCGCCATGAATGGCCTGATGCATATCAGAAATAATTTCTTTAAACTTTAATTTCTCCACCTGATCGCTCAGAATTTCAAGCGCCTGTATCAAGGGAACACCCGCTCCCACCAAAGTTGCCATCTGGCGTGAAAAAATGACCAAGTCATCCAGCTTCACGTTCCCTTTCTTGCCCTTGCGTTTTTTGGGACCGCCCGAAGAAGAGCTCCCTCCTTTCCCCCTCGCTTTTGTTTCATTCACCCGGATGATAATGAAACCGTCAGCACGCAAACCCTGAACAAGGCTGCTGACATCCTTGGCTTCCTGAATGCCATTTTGGGTCTTTCCGCTTTTGTCTTTTACTTGATACTCAAAAACAGGCATAGACGTTTTTACCCCTTACTCATTACTTGTCACTCTCAAAACTTCTTCAAGTGTCGTAATCCCGCGCTTGAAAATTCCAAGCGCATTGAGAAAAAGCGTCTCCATCCCTTTTTCGACGGCCACTTTCTCAATCGCATCGCTTGACTTGCGCCCAATAACTAAATCCCGTATTTCGTTATCCACAAGCAATACTTCGGATGCAGGAATACGGCCAAAATAACCTGTTTGATTACATTTCGCGCATCCTTTTCCTTTAAAAATTTCAGCCCCATCCAGATCAGAGAGCTTCAGGTGACAACGCCGCAGCACTTCTTCAGGAACCGGCATCGCAGTTTTACAATATTGACAGATGCGGCGCATCAATCGCTGAGCCGACACGCACACCACCGAAGAGGCAATCAAAAAAGGTTCCACCTTCATATCCATTAACCGGGTAAAAGCGCCGGCCGCACTGTTGGTATGGAGGGTGCTGAAAACCAAATGACCCGTGAGGGCTGCTTTTACCGCAATATCCCCGGTTTCCGTATCCCTGATTTCTCCTACCAAAATCACATCCGGGCTTTGCCGCAAAAGACTGCGCAGTCCGCTTGCAAATGTCAGACCCACATCAGGACGAACTTGCGTCTGCGTAATCCCGTGGACTTGATATTCCACCGGATCTTCAACCGTCATAATATTGCGTTCAATCGTATTAAGCGTGTTAAGGACGGTATAAAGTGTGGTGGATTTCCCGCTGCCCGTGGGACCCGTCACCAGAATCATGCCGTAAGGTTTTCTAATTGCCGTCGCAAAGGCCGCCGTTTGCTTTTCCGTGTAACCGATCTGATTCAAACCGGTTTTCATGCTGGATTTATCAAGGATACGAAGCACAATCTTCTCTCCATGATAGATCGGCAAAATGGAAACACGCATATCAATATCTTTCCCGCCGATACTGACCCGAAAGCGTCCGTCTTGCGGCAGCCGTTTTTCAGTGATATCAAGCGTTGCCATAATCTTCACACGGGCCACGATCAGATTATAAATATCCCGGGACTGACGAAAGGCCTCCTTTAAGGTTCCATCGATGCGGTATCGGATACGGAATTCCTTTTCGTAAGGTTCGAAATGAATATCCGAAGCCCGGGACTTAATGCCTTGAGCCAGAATGACATCCACCATACGAACGACCGGAGCATCCTCCGCCTCCCGTTCCGTGGCTTGTTTCGTTTTCCCTTCGTCCTCAGTTTCTTCACCCCGGATAATCTCAAGCTTTTCATCATCCAGATTTTCCAAGATCTGTTCCAGGTTGCTCGCACCCCCGTAATAGGCCTCAATGGCGCTTCCAATCATCCTGGGAGGCGCCAGGACAACGACCACGTGGCATTGCGTTAATTTTTTTAAATCGTCCTGAAACATAAGGTTAAACGGGTCACTCGCCGCAACGGAAAGCAGATTACCGATACGGGAAACAGGAAGAATCTGGTGCCGCTCAATAATTCGCTTGGGGACGAGCTGGATTAAATCTTTGGAAACACGCATCGCCGGAAGATTAAGGAGGGGCATCGATAGACGCTCGCTTAAGAAATCAAAAATCTCCGGTTCTGAAATCAAATTTTCCTCGACAAGAAGCTGAAAAATTGATTTCCTCTCACGACGTCCGGTATCCATAATTTTTTTGACTCGCGCTTCTTCGAGCTTGTGATCTTGAACCAGCTCCTGCACGAGTTTTTCTTTCGTGACGTCTAGTTTCATGCGGCCTTTTCCTTCCGAGGTGCTTTTTTACTGTCCTGATCCGATGTCGTAACACGAAAAATTTCATCGATCGTTGTTTCTCCAGCCAAACCCTTTTCAATGGCGCTTTCGCGCAAGGTCGTCATCCCCTGGGAGCGGGCAAAAAGTTTGATATCTTCCGCGCCTTCCCCTTTCATGATAAGTTCCCGAAGCATCGGCGTCATCCTGGCAATTTCGGTGACCACACTTCGACCCGAGTATCCCGACTGCCGGCACTGGCCGCAGCCCCTGCCTTTGTAAAATTTCACGTCGCTCTTTTCCTCCAGACCAAAATCTTTCAATACCAATTCAGTGACTTCATCTTCGATCTTACATTTTTGGCAAACCCGGCGCACAAGCCTCTGAGCTGAAATCATAAGTACCGTAGAAGCGATCAGAAAAGGCTCAAGCCCCATATTAGCCATACGAACAATCGAACTAATGGCGTCATTAGTGTGCAGGGTGCTTAAAACCAAATGACCGGTCAGAGCTGCTTTGACAGCAATATCCAGCGTGTCGGCATCACGAATTTCTCCGATCAAAATAATATCCGGATCCTGACGTAAAATGGAACGCAGAGAGGCTGGAAATGTGAGGCCGACCTGCTCTTTCACATTCACCTGATTAATTCCAGGAAGCTGGTATTCCACCGGATCTTCCACGGTCGTAATATTGACATCCGGAGAATCCAGATATCGAAGCACGGAATAAAGGGTTGTTGTTTTTCCGCTTCCCGTAGGGCCGGTGACCAAAATCATTCCGTGCGGACTTTGCGAGCAATCTTTGATGACAGTCTGTTCGCGTTCATTGAAACCCAATTTAGAAATATCATGCGCCTGGGAGGACGTATCAAGAATACGCAAACAGACCTTCTCTCCAAAGGTTGTCGGCAGGATCGAAACACGAAGATCGACTTCACGCTTTTTAGTTTTCACTTTGAAACGGCCATCCTGAGGCACCCGATGCTCGGCAATGTTAAGCTGACTCATCACTTTGATGCGTGAAACAATCGTGTCTCCCAAAGACTTGGGAGTGCGAATAACTTCTTCCAGCATTCCATCCACACGGCTGCGGACCCGAATATGATCTTCCCAGGGCTCAATGAAAATGTCACTCGCCCGCCGCTGGATGGATTCAGCAAGAAGATTATTGACAATTTTAATCACTGGAGTTTCAAAGGCTCCTTTCAGGAGATCGGATTCAGAAGCCGAGCTGTCATCCTGTTCCACTTCAATCATTTTGACAATGTCGTCGAGTTTTTCTTCTTTTTTCTGAATTGCTGCTTCGGTCAATACGGCAAGCGCTGAAGCAGAGGCTTTTTCATAATTTTTCGCAATCAATGGCGGGATTAATTTCGCATCTGCCGCCACAACCTTGATCCTCATGTGCGTAATCGCCTGCAGTTCATCCACGGCCTTGAGATTGGTAGGATTCGCAAAAGCGACGGTCAGGGTTTTATCGAACAGACTGATGGGCAGAACAAGGAATTTTTCAGCAATGGCCTTGGGAATCAGATTCAGTAATTCATCGTCCAGAACAAAGATGGCGGGATTAACGGGGGTGTACCCGTAATGGCCGGTATAAACCAGCAGAAGTTTTTTGCTGTCAAATTCTTTTTTGCGAACCAGTAACTCTAATATCGGAATATTGCTTTTTTCCTGTTCCGCAATAATTTCATTGAGAAGCTGGAAGGTAACCACACCTTCCCGTAAGAGGACATCCTTGATATTGTGGGCATCTCGTGACGCCATATTTACCCCGCTTTTTTCAGACCTGTTTTATCAGATTTCATGCTGAAGGTCATATCCAGCATGCTGATAATTTCCGTGGGGGTTGATAAAAAAATCTGCGGTTTTAAATGCGTCTGCTTTTCCAGATCCGCGATCAGATTCACATCAAAAGGATCGGTCACCGCAAGAAAAAGATGTTTCTCATCCTGATCAAAGGCAATCAGAATATGCGAGCGGCACAACGTTTCATCCAGCAGATGAACCGTCTGAGTATTAATCGCGTAATTGGAGAGCGGTAAGTAAGGAATGCTAAGCTGTTTGCCCAAGACCGCCATCAGATTATCCTCCGTGATATAACCGAGCCGAACCAGAATTTGCCCGATCATCCCCCCGCCATTCTGCTTCTGATAATCAAGCGCTTCCTGAAGGTTTTCCTTACTCAGGATTCCATCCTCAATCAGAATTTCCCCAAGACGTTTTTTAGGCTTTTCTTCCATATAATAGAAAGTATATCTGTCGGTTGGAGTATTTTCAAATTATCAAAAGCTACATTTTTATCTAATATAACCTATAGAGCTATAAAGAGTTATAAGGAGTTATGAATTGCTAAAGATTAAACCGCGCTCACCCACGTTATTGAGAGCGGAGCGAAGCAATTTCGGGGTTGTGCGCTCCGAAATTGCCGCGTCTCCGCCAGGGCGAGGGATTTGTCCGATGAATTGCCGCGGAGGGTGACAACGGCTACTTGGTGAAATATCCTGCGGGGCGAACCAACTGCGCAAGTCCGGATAAGGAAATCTTCTGCATCGCCGCCGGAGAAAGCAGTCCGTAGAATTTGAGGTTAATCATCGCTTTTTCAACATTAGTCCAGGCAGTATTTTGCGTCAGGATGGCGCCGACAATGATTTCAAAATCCGTTTCACCCGGCCACCAATGCTGAAAATTAAAGCGTTTGTAAAAATAAATGGTCGAAGGCTCACTTGATTTCCCGCCAAAGGCACTCCAAAGCTTTTTTGACGGACTTCGTTTGAACCTGAATCCGGTCTCCCCAAAAATCCTTCTCCCAGATTTTTAATTGACGCGGAGTCGCAAGGGCCAGGTAGACCCTGCCAGCCGGTTTCTTCCGGGTTCCTCCGTCGGGCCCCGCAATCCCGGTGATTGAAATCGCATAATCCACTTCCATCATCCCTTTGGAACCCTGAGCCATAAAGGCCGCTGTTTTTTCCGAGACCGCTCCAAACTTTTTGAGGATCTCTTGGGGGACACCCAAAAATTGATGTTTCAAGGCGTTGCTGTAGGCCACGATTCCCCCTTTGAAATAGCGGCTTGCTCCGGAAACCCGGGTAATTTCTTGCGCAAGCATCCCTCCGGTACAGCTTTCTGCGACTCCGAGCGTTTTCTTTTTTTGAACCAGAATCCGGCCGATCACTTCCGAGAGAGAGGTCTCTTCGAAGGCATAGACATCTTTCCCTAACCGCTTTTGAATTTTTTCTTTAAGTCTCCGGATGATGCTGCGCTGATCCGCATAAAGACGAAGCGCAACTTCGCCGGGCTGGGGATAAATTCCGAAATCAAACGGCACATCAAAAAAATCTTTCTTGAGCCGGCTCATCACGTCAGGTTCAGACAACCCCACGGTTTTGACGATCAGGGAATAACGTTTCCTCAGACCATGGAAATGTTTCACAATCAAAGCCTGCACTTGCTCGCTGTACATCTTTTCCAGCTCTTGCGGAACACCGGGAAGCACGACAATCAAACGATGCTTGAAAACAATGGAAAATCCCAAGGCAATTCCGAAACGGTTAATTAAAGGATGGCTTTGCCGGGGAAACATCGCTTCCTTGCGGACTATCGAAGGAATTCTCTTACCGTAGCGGCGGTAAAGCGACTCAATCCTGGCGTACTGGGACTTGGAAAAAACTAAGGGGGAAGAAAAATAATCGGCAACAGCATCCCTCGTCACATCATCTGGCGTGGGGCCCAAGCCGCCCGAAAGAATGATTAAATCCGAACGCTCCAGAGCTTCGCCGAGTTTGGATTTGATGACCTCCACTTGATCCGGGCAGGACACATGCGCATGAAACCTGAAACCTAAATCCGTGAGCTTCTGACCGAGGAATTTCGCGTTGGTGTTGAGCGTGCTTCCCTTTAAGAGCTCATCACCGACCGTAATAAGCTCCGCATGAAAAAACTTCGTCAAAAAATTACCCACGAACGGGAGAGCACCCAAAGCAGGATCCAGGTATAAATTCCGGCTCCCAAATCGTCGAGCAAAATCCCCCAGAATCCGGGAAGACGCTCAAGATGTTTCAAAGGAAATGGTTTTGCGATATCAAAACCCCGGAAGATGAAAAAACCCGTCAGCGCGGTTACCGGGTTAAAAGGAATTAGGAAAAATGCCAGCATCATTCCAAGAACTTCATCCATCACCACATATCCGGGATCACGCTCCGTCACCAGATCCAGTTTGGAAGCGGCCCAAAACCCAGCGCCCATCAGCGCAAAAAATGTCACTCCGTAAACAATCCAGTTAAACTGAAGAAGCATCACTAAAAGCAGACCCGCCAGACTTCCCCATGTTCCCGGAGCCAAGGGAAGCAATCCCACGCCCACGGCCACCGTAA
This sequence comes from Candidatus Taenariivivens baikalensis, assembly GCA_009691445.1. GTDB lineage: Bacteria > Omnitrophota > Omnitrophia > Omnitrophales > Aquincolibacteriaceae > Taenariivivens > Taenariivivens baikalensis. The sequence continues at coordinate 100,016 of SICL01000003.1, forward strand.
ACTTTGCAAAACTCACCGTCTTCATATTTTTTTGATTATTGGCAAAAAAGGAGATTCCGGAAAGGGTCGTCAAAACGACCGCGAAAATCATGGAAATCATCATCATCCAATGTAACTGATGGTGATAAGCGAGGAGAGACAGATGATGAAACGAAAGATAATAAAGATGCGCGAAAATAACGGCGCCTACCTGGAAACAAAGCTTCAGTTTTCCAATTTTTTCCGCGCCGACAATACGCCCCTCAAGGCTCCAGGCAATCCGGCAAAAAGTAATGACAATTTCACGCACAAAAATAGGAACAATCCACCAGACGGAATAAAGTCCCAGAAAAGCGAACGTCCCCAGCGGAACCAGAATCAACACCTTGTCGGCCGTGGGATCAATAATCTTCCCGAAACTACTTTCCCAGGAGAAACTCCGCGCGATATACCCATCAACAAAATCCGTGAATGCTCCCAAAAGAAACAGAATGAAGGCAACCCAGTGGAAATAGGGCTGATGATGAAAAAGAAAAAAAGGAATTGAGACACCGATAAGCGCGCGCAGAAGGCTTACGGCATTCGGAATATCCTTATGCGCTTCCTTAAAATTTCCCGACCAGATCATAATCCTTCACGGCGGTAATAGGGACAGAATAAAACTGTCCGAGGGTGAGAGTCTTCTTAGAGAGTACTTGCACACTGGCGTCCACTTCCGGAGCATCCATAAAGGAACGTCCGATCCATTGCCCCGGCACTTTGGAGTCTTTTTCTTCGATCACAACTTTGATTGTTTTTCCGATCCAGGAGCGTGTTTTTTTTCTTGCGATCCCCTGCTGAAGCTGCATCGCGCAGTGATAACGATCCTCTTTGATTTCCTCCGCAATCTGATCAGGCAGCTTCGCGGCCTGAGAACCTTCTTCGCGGGAATATTTAAAAATACCGAGACGTTCGAATTTTATTTCCTTCATGAAGGCCAAAAGCTCCTTAAAATCTTTTTCCGTTTCTCCGGGAAAACCGACAATAAACGTCGTACGAATCGCCAGGTCCGGCACCGTATCTCGAAACTGACGGATCAGATCCAAGGTCCGGCGCTTCGTGATCCCGCGACGCATAGCCCTAAGCATCGAATCGCTGGCGTGCTGAAGCGGCATATCCAGATAATGACACACACGGCTTGAATCCCGGATGGCTTTCATCAGTTCTTGAGTAAGGCAGGAAGGATAGACATAAAGAAGTCGGATCCACTCAAGATTCTCCAGCGAATCAAGACTCCGTAAAAGTTCCGGAAGCAAAAATTTCCCGGAAAAATCACGTCCAAAATAACTCGTATCTTGTCCGGTCAAGATCAGTTCGCGAGCTCCTTCCTGAATCAAACGCTTCGCTTCAATCACAATATCTTCAACCGGACGGGAGCGGTGTTTTCCCCGAAAGGTCGGGATCGTACAAAAAGTACATTCATGATCGCATCCCTCAGAAATTTTCACGTAGCGGTAATGACGCGGCGTCAAAGCCACGCGCGCTTCCCCTGAAGTATAAAGATAACCCGGCGTTCCCACACTGAAGACTTTTTTTCCGGAAGTTACTTTTTTAACAATCTCAGGGATTTTATGATATTCCCCCGACCCCACAAATGCATCCACCTCTTTAATCTCTTTTTTTAGATCTCCAGGAAATTCCTGAACCAGGCATCCCATCACCACAATCGCACGGATTTTTTTTTCTTTTTTGAGCTGCACAAGCTCAAGGATGCGGTCCACGGATTCCTTTTGGGCATCGCGGATAAACGAGCACGTATTAAGAAGAGCTACGTCACAATCAGTCACGGTAGGAACAATTTGATAGTGAGCCGGATCCAGCTTTCCCAAAATCAGTTCGCTATCCACGAGCGTCTTGGGGCATCCGAGGGACATCATCCCAATCCGGACCGGTTTATTTTGGTTTTCTCCTGACAAGGCAGGATTGATCTGGCTTTTCATCGCACGGGATTGTACCAGATCTTAGGCAAGATACCAATCAGGGATTGAGCATCCAGAAATTGAGCTTGAGGTGCAGGAACGCATCTGCGAGGTCACGAAATGGAGATGGGAAACCGCGTCGTCCTGAGTCATTTCCACCAAACTGCACTGGACGTTCGCCACAATACTTCGACGAATCCGACGCGTTTTTTTGGCGGACGCTTTGCTCAGGGTGCCAGGAGTCGAAGGGCTCCTCATAAGGAAAAAAGGGGTAGAAGATGGATTAAAAACACCCTGGTCTTCCCCATTCTTCCCTTTTCTTCCATCTTATTCCCTGGGTTTACGCTGCACTGGCAACGGTAAACTGAGTGCGAAGGTTTTCAAGCATTCGGCCAAGATCAGGGCTAAACATTTCGACAACGCCGTTGTTCTTTCGAAATGCGTCGACAAATTTTTCGTTCAAGAAAAAGATAACTCCGAAAAACATAAGACCGTGTTCATCCATCAAAACCGGTACCCATCGTTTGTCACTCTGAGCAAAGCGAAGAGTCTCAGCCGTTACAAGTTCGACTTCTTTGCCGCCGCTCTTTGAATAAAGCCTCCGGGCTTCTGAACTGTTTCCCGCAAAAAGCACATTCGAACGAGAGAACGCTCTTCGCAAGTTTAAACTTAAAATTTCCGAATTTGTGATCACCCACCGGAGATTGAATTCTTTTGTCTGTGAAATCGCCGCGAGCGCGCTGTCGCGAAGTTCCGAGCGGTTAAGCAGATTCGCGGAAAAATAAATAATAGCGGGTGTGCGGGCGTTCTCCATTTGCTCAAAGTCTTGGCGGATTTGTGCTGATCGATAAACCGATGCGGGACTTCCGGATAAAGATTTCCGGACTTCAGAGCGGGGAAGAGTTTTGATCATCAACCGTTCGCGGGTGGATTCGTGACGGCGCTCACCGTCAAACGCGTAGCCTTGTCCCAAAAGTCCGTTCTCATTTTTCGTAAGCGCATAAACGCCGATGGATTCAAACCCGCGGGCGGCGGCCCATTCTTTCAGACGCTCGATGAATTTTTTGCGGGATCCGGTGGTTGGCGATTTGAACTCTGAAAGTTCCGCCTGAAAATTTCGGATGAAACGCAGTTCCTCAGCTTCCTGACGCACAAGGGTCCACAGCGCATCGTGGCCCAGCATCAGACGCTTTGGGTTTTCGGGATCGGAGAAGAGTTCAAGCCGGAGCACATCCAGGTATCCTTTTTCTTTTTTGGTTTTATCTTTGGGGACAGTAATTCGAACCAAAAAACGGTCCGGGTTATTTTCATCAAGAATGGTTTGATGCTCGAAGCGGAATGCGGGAATAAGAGTCTCGACTTCCGCTTGTGTTAGAAAAACATGCGGCGCTTTTGATTGACGGGCTTCTTCGGCGTCCGCGAACCGGACATTTCCCCCCAACTGAAAATTCCAATCAGCGGTTCTCAACTCACTGCGTACTTCCGAACGCAATTCGGAGCGTTCGTTGGATTCGCCGCGGAGACCCGGACTTTGGCTGAGGGTTTGAATGTCTTTGTCCACGAGAGTGACTTCCTGGCGGGGTTCAAATTTGTGAAATCGTTTTTCTTCGCCGCCCGTTAAAACATTTCCCGCGGCCAGCTTTGTGATCGCATTTTTTGTTGAACCGTCCAAGCTGTTCCATTCGCCCCTTTGCTTGGCGAGATTCATAATCCTTAACGCTTCAACTCGGACTTCCGGACTCAAAACTTTTTGAGGAGTGCTTGGAGCAGCTTGGCCTTTTGCCTTCTGAATGTCTGCAGCCATTTGTTTGAGGGCTTGAAAACCCTTTTTTTGCCGGTTCACGCGGTCTACCAAATCAGGCTCGGTGATTAGCGCCCAACCTTGCTCCGCTTGAGTGATGTCCGTCTCCATTTTTTTTGGAACTGATTTTGAATGAAGCGCTTGTTGAAGGCTGTCCATTGCAGTATCAATGAGTTCTAAAGTGGTACGTTGAGTTTTTAAACGCTCACGCGCTTGCGCCTCTTTATCTTCTTGGATGCGCGCCGCGGTTTGTTTAAGCCTTTCTCCCCACGCCCGTTGCTGTCCGACCCGTTCGGATAACACAGGTTCCGTGATTTGCTGCCAGGCGGTATCCGCACGGCCAAGCTCCGCTTCAAGATTTTCATGAATGACACCATCGCGGAGTTGTGCGTCAATGCCATCCAAAAGCGTATGCAGCGAATCAAGAAGTTGCCGTTGAACTTTTAGATTGCCTTCAGCCAATGTGGCTTTTTCCTGCTCCGCTGCGGCGGTTAGCTCTGCGGTCTTAATCAGCGCTTCAAGTTCATTTATCCTGAGTATGCCGTCATCCATTCCTGGAAAAAGAGGCTGAACTTTTGCAGCATCCAGTTTTACCCGAGCATCAGAAAATTCTTGACGATTGATACGTCTTTCCACGGCATAAAAAAAGCTGTTCAACTCCGTTTCCCTTTGCGCCAGGTCCGTTGGATTTATTTTGGAGCGACTAAAATCTCTAAAATTGGGACGCATCTCCGGAGAGATCCCATTCCACATCTCCTTATAGATTTCCCCTGCCTCGTAAAGTTTATTTTTCTTTTCTCGGACATCTGCCAGTTTTTCAGCTTCATTGAGAAGGCGGATAAGATCCTTCCGTTGCTTTTGTTGAGTTTGTTGAATACTTGCATCCGGTTGAACGGAAAGCAGCGTTTCTCCTTGTGAAAGAATACCGGCAATAAAATCAATGATGCGCGTATATTCTTCCGTGCTATTCCAGGCAGGGACCGTGATGACAAATTTTTCCGAACCCGCACTGGTTTCCAGACGACCTTCCCCGCTGATTTTCACCTCATCATAAACGTTCGGCCATTTGTTTTCCGGATCAAAACGCTCCTGCAAAAATTCCATAAATTTCTGACGGACGGCCGCAACATTGCCCCCGTCGATCATCAAGGGTTCCCCGCCCCCAAGTCCCATTTTCTTAAACAAAGTAACATTAAGTGTGATCAGAAAGCGGTTCCTGTCGTCATCACCGGAAATGGAATTGAGGCGGGCCTGGATTCTCTCAGACGCTGGGATGATGATCGCTAAAATTTCTGAGATAGGAGGAAATGCCTGCGTCCCGCTCGTGAACCGACCGAAATCAGAATGACTAATCAAAGCCCGAGCTGAATTTGGCAGCATCGCAATAAACAGGCTGAGAAAGGGCAAATAAATGTCTCGCGATTTTTCGTCGATTGCAAAAAGTTTGATACGCTCCGTGGGAATGGCTCTCGCTCCCCCCGGCCACTCCTTTAGAAGCCGTTCAAAGAGGCCGAGTTTCTGTGGCTGAGGAGGCTTTGCGGCACGATGAGATTCGCACAAGGCGTGAAGCGGTGAGCGAAGATTCACAAAATCATCGCGCAGACGATCATAAGCCGTCCTGGAATCCTGGGAGGCACCTGATTCTAAAGCGTTACGGAAATCCAAAAGTTTCCTGTAACGTCCAAGTTTCTTCTGAAAAGCCTCAGGCACGCTAGAAACTTCACTTCTTGGGGTATTAGCCCAAACGGCAACGGCTTCAATGCTTTTCATAAAATCCTGTTCAGAGGTCGCGTTGAGCGCCGGCGGCGTATTTTTTTGACGGATCTGATCAAGTTCAATAAGCCGAAGGACTTGTCTTTCATACGCCTGAAATGCTTCGGAAAGCTGCGGCAAAATTTTTCGCTCAAATCGCCGACTCGCAAGCTCCTCCATTTTATTTTCCATTTCATTAAGATTGCGAAGACTTTCAAAGTCTCGCACGGCGTTGTGCCAATCCTGATAAAACGCGGGCGAGGCCTGACGATTTAAAAGATGATCGCTAAAGCCACGATCCAGTGCGTCTCTCACCTCGGTGGGGTTTGATTTTGAGAAAACGGCATCGGAGTCCATTCCGAGGTAAATCATCAATGTCAGATTGAGAGCCGTGCGCCATTTCACGGAAGCTTCCTGGCCGCCTTCTTCTAAAATAGAGCGAGAGAGTTTTGAAAGAAGCGCTTCGGCTTTTTGCAACTTCGGATAAAGGGGGCCTATTTTTGAGCGCAAGACTTTTGCATCCGTTAATAAAAAGGGTTCGTTTGATTTTCCGTTATTTTCTTTTCTTGGAAGGAGCAAAAGACTTAAGACGGGAAGAAAATAATCCGTAGCAAGGGGAAAATCTTCAAAAAATTTCCATCGACCTTCCAAGCCCGGATAATTTTTATTCGCGTCCAGACCACTCACGGCCATCAGGGTTTGGCGGAGCGCGGTGAGTTTGAATTTTCTCAGAATTTCAGGAGCCGCGGCATCAAAATCTCTCAGGATTTCTTTCCGTGCCCGAGGGGCCCCTTGATAATACTTGCTGTGAGTTCTTGAAAGCTCTGCGAGATTTTGCTGTCTCTGCGCGATAACAGCCTGCTTTTCACCCGGCGTTCTTGCCATAATTTCCGCAAAGGCCTGCATCCCCTGATAACTTGAAATGAGCTGGCGCGATTCGGGTAAAAGAAGTCCTTGGAGGGCGATATCCTCTAATAATTTTCTCAACCTTTCAACTTTAGCTGCAGCGTCTAATCCTTCCGTGAATGCATACGCCTTAACTTTTTCATCGTCGGTAATTAAATTCGGAAGCTGTGCCGTATCGCTGAAGTCGAGGATGGGCCGGTCTAAAATAGCAACGGTAAGTTCGTGATAGGGGAGCGGCTTGCTGACATCGCCAAGTCGCTCTGCGGGTGGATCAACCAGAGCCGCCTGCTGGGTCCGATTAAATATAAGTCTTAACCTGGGAGGAAACATAATCCCCGGATGTAATTTATCGCCGGATGGATCGGCCTGGACGCTGGGAATAAACTCAATATGTTCGACATCCTTTAAGACTTCTGCGAGTGCCCCTTCCGATTGCAGCAACGGTCTTGCTCCGCAGGAAAGATTAATCCAGGCGAGAAAAGGACTTTTAGGCTGTGTGTCTATCTGAAAATTATGCAGAAGCCCAGGCTGACTTTTATCCGTATCACCCACGGCATTGAAATAGCGCATAATAAGAAGTGTTCTTTTACGTAATTCAAGAAGCGTTTCCGCCGTGGTAAGAGGTTCTGGGTACGGAAGAGATGGGACATCTGGATCCAGGTTAGCATCGAGTGCGGCCAATACCCGTTGGGCTTTATAAACCTCATTCAGAAAAAGCCAAAGCGGGTGGTTTGGATCAGAAAGCGGAGCGACAAGCTTGTGCTTTTTCCCAAGATCTCTAAGGACGCTCATTAAATGGGCTTGTTCAAGCGCGGTCCCGTGCGAACGGTACAAAAATCCACGCACAATTTCTTCCGAAGTAAAAAGTGATTTTCCTTTCTCGAGACGAGAAAGATCATCAAGGGCAAATTGAAAAAATAATTGCTGCCCGTTTTGCAGGAAAGCAACTTGGTCGAGGTAAAGACTCGGTTGAAAGGGAACCAGCTGAAATGCCGTCATCGCCTCAAGTAAGCGCCGATATTGCAAACCTTCCTGGACCTGCACAAGTTGTTCCAGCTGCGGGGCGTCAAGTCCTTGCCCGAGAGAAACTTCTTCAAGATCACCTTGGGGATCTAGACGAAAAAAACCAAGTTTTTTTTCAGGGCTGGATGTTTCCGCTGCGAGATAAAGTTTCTTATCTGTACCAAGGATTAAAGCGGCAAGTTTGCCGAAGAGAAATTCCTTTTCTGTGATTTTTGAAATAATTTTAGTCAGATCTGGTTGTTCTGAATCTGTCAAAAAATTAAATGGAATGTTAATTTTTTCAACTTGAGCTTCAGATCGGATTTCATTCAGCCGCCGGTGGATAGCTTTTTCATCCATTCCAATCATTTCCTTGAAGTGGGAAAAATCCACGGGCGCTCCGGATTTGCTCCGGACTTCCGAGCGTTTGTCAGTGCGCGGATCGTCGGCTTCTTTTAAAGAGGTTTTGACGACTCGGTTAATTGCGGATCCTTTTTGCCAACTTATAATTTGTTCAGAAAGCCCTGGAAAACGCTCCTTTAATTGCCCGGCTTTATCAACCATCTTCGCAAGAAGGCCTGCCAAAGCTATATATCCTGGTGTGTCCTTGGCCGAGGATTGACTCCGGAGAATCTCGGTAATGCTATTGACAATCCCTCTAATGAGAATTTCTGGTTTGATGGATAGAAACAATAAGACGATCACGTCGATTAGTTCGGACAAATTTCGTTTAGTCAGGTGTCCAATGATAATCGCAGACGGGAAATTCTTGTAGGTCCGGCCGCTGGCCTGAATGATCGATGGAAGATCGTGAAGTTTTCCCGACTCCCAATCCTGAAGGTACCGAAGCGCATCAAGAGCGGGCTGAATCCCACGGCTATTCAACGCACGTTGGGCTCTTCTCAAATCTCCGAGCACTGCAGAATAAGACTCTCCGTATTGACTTTGCCCCCCATTGTCCTGCCCGGTAGCGGCTTGAGGGGGTTGCCCTTGCACTTCCTTTGCACTCCACCTATCTCGATCGATATTTCCCCCGTCGCTCTCTCTTCGCTTTTTTTTATCCCCCCAACTCCGGCTTCTCACTTCACTTCGCCCTTCCGAGCGAGCCTGTTCGAAACGCTGGTAAAAATAATTATTAATAAAATAAATATATCGACTATAAATATTAGCTGACAAGCTTCTTGGTGTTATGAAAAAATTTATTATTTTTTTCACTCCAGAGAGACGAGAAATAATGTCGCGAACTCTCTTCGACACGTGGAAGCTGATTATTCCCTTGGCACTTGCGAGCGGGTTATTTTCAAAGGACAACCCGCCAGGGGCTTTGTCCGCGGCATTTGCTGTCTTATTAATGTTTATTATTGCAGCGGTTATGTATCCAAGCCAAAACGGGGAGAAGAAATAAAATGTTCGACGCCATTCTTCTGACTCTTTGCGTACTGTGTATTGGTTTGGTCTCTGCAATGTGGTTGGAAGAATATCTGAAACGCCGCCATCCTCATTATGCCTCAATCCAAAACCCGCAATTGATTGACGCACTTCAGAACGCGGTGAGGAGCGGTTTTCTTCGCTGTGGTATTCACCCGGTAGCTGTTCGAGAAAGTCAAGCAGCGCTGAATCGAGATGACCCAGATTCTGGCGGTAAATAGTCTCAAGGAGTTCCCGGTCTTTGGCTCCGTCAGCTAGGAACTCGGCCGTATTAAAGGCGAGTTCTTCAGCTGCGGAATAAACGCGCATCAGACGGCCTTCCAGTTCGGTAGCAATCGTTCTGTGATCTTCTGACATTCTAAGGAGCTGATTTGTTTGATAAGCAACCAGGGCATTTTCAAAGCCAACAAGCTTGTGTTGGAATTCCTGGATTAAGTTCGCAGGTTCTTCAAAATCAATCTGCTTTTGTTCGTGAATTTTAGCAAGGGCCTTCTCAACTCTTCTCAGCTCAGGGATTTCATCGTCGGAAAATTCAAAAGGCGCTTTTTCGGAGAAGCGGGGCTTTTCAATCCAGCTAAAAATAAGATTTTTAAGTTTTCTTCTTTCACTCTCATATCCTTGAATCTGTTCCTCCAGTTTCTTTTCTGAAATCGTATAAGGCCGCACGGCTTTCATCAAGTAGGCAAGGCTTCCCCCCAAAATTAGAATTGAAAATAATTTCAATGCGGGTTGGTGAAAATAAGGAATCAGTCCCCAGTAGATCCAGGCGGCTAATATCCAAAGAGCAACGACGATTGGTGGGACGTGTCCCCGATTCCAGGCTTTTTCATCACGAAGTTTCTGAAGCTCCTTTTGAACCGCCAGGGATCGTCGGCGGAGTTTTAAGATTTCATCTCGGAATTGTTTTATTTTTTTAACCGTGGGTTTTGGAAGTTGGCGGTCTGAAGAGAAAAATCGGTTGTGCCAGCTATTGGGAACATCACCTGACTCCGTGAGCCAATGCCAGGTTTCTGCCAGCCCGGACTCCAGGGAAGTTAATTTTTCAATTCCCAGCACGTTTTTCATTTTTGTGAGATTCATCAGGAGATGGTTTTGAGACGGAATTCCGGGAACTGTGTGTCCGGATTTTGCCGAAGTTTTAAGAACCGCTTTTGCGAGTTCTTCGCCAGTGTAAAGCTGATCAGAACCAACATTTAAAACCGCGGGGCTGTCGCCGAATTTTTCTAGAGAAATTGTGGCGGCGCGGATCAACGATTCAACAACGTCCCCCACGTAAATAAACTGTTTTTTGCCCACGAAATACGGAATCTCGTCGCCTTCCTGGGCCAAATGCAGATAGTGATGAATGGGATTACCCTTGAAATCGCGGTAAGGGGCGTCGTAACCGGGACCGTATACACCGGCCAGTCGCACAATTACGGCATTATGAAACAGGTGGTTATAACGGTTGAGAAGGCGCTCAGAAACAATTTTTGAGAGTGCGCGAGGCATTGAACGGTAATCTTCGGGAGGTGGGAACTGGTTTAGAAATGCCTGCATTTTTTCAAGTGTTGTTTTTCGATTTGCATGCTCGTCTTTCTTTAAGAATAAATTCTTTTCAACCGCGTTAAATGATTTGCTAAGGAAGTCAGCGGTTCGGTTTATCCAGCGATTGAGCACGGGGTCAAGCATCACATCACAAATATCCGACTCTTTAAGTTGATAACCCACTTTGAATTTATCGCCTCGGTCTTGAGGCCGGATCAATCCATAAACTTCGATGGAAGAAGTGTAAACAATGCGTGGCTTTTCTTCTTTTTTCTCAGCGGCATTGATAAAAAAGGCGGCGGCAAGAGAGTCTGTGGTAAGTAGTTCAGCGAGAGGAACAGTGTTGTTGCCCCCATTCAAGGGAAGATCCGCAAGGTGGAAAATGATATTGTTGCCTTTAACAAGGGCGCGCTGAACTATTTCGTTGGGAAGCCGCCCTATTTCCAGACGATGCTCAAAGGTTGGATTTTCAATGAGTCCAGGCGTCACATCTCCATTATTTTTAAATCGGTATCTAATGAAGTCACCAGATTCATTGGCCAGCACCAGCATTGAAATAGAGGACGCTCCCGAATGTCCCACTTGGTCTGACAAAACCGAACCAATATTCCCTGCGGCACCTGTAATCGCCACCTTTTTCCCCCGTAAGGAAGTATCCGTTAATTTTTGCTCTTCGATTAAACTTCTCACTTCCGAGCGGTGGGATGGCGGCTGTGCGATTTTCACCAGAATAGTTTTGAAAAAAGGAAGATGCTCGAAGGGTGTCACCCATTTTTTGAGATTTTTATGAAGCCTGGAAAAATATTTTCTTATTTCCCGGGATTGAAGAAACATTCCGGCAAGAAGTTCGATGAAGGCATTATTTTCTTGCGCGGGATTGACAGCGGATTGATCCCGGAGAATTTCGCTGATGCGAGTGACAATCGTTTTAATTAAAGCTTGGGGTTGAATCGACAAAATGAATAAGACAATCACGTCCCTTAGTTTTAAAAATTTGGAATGCGTGAAAAGATTTCCTCGCCGATCGTTGATTTTTTCTTTATTTTCACCATCATTATTGCGATGATTAATTTCGTTTGGACTTAAGCTTCCGCCGAGGGCCACGGCGAGTGATCGAGCTAAGAATCCCCGTTTTCCTATTCCCTCTTCCGCTGTTTCTACCGCAGCCGTTTTAGTTGACCGCATCTCCGAGCGTGGGGAGCCAATTTCTGACCGTCTGCGGAAGGCTGGGATGGCGCGGAGAAGGTTTCTTTCGATAAGGTATGCGCCGATGCGTTTCCAGAGAGTTTCAAAACGGAGCATTGAATCTTCCGGAAGTTTCAAATGATGTAGTCCGGGAATTACGTGAATTTTTTTCTGATTCCACAAATTCGAGAGCTGTTCCTTGAAAACCGGATCGGCCGCCGCACCGTGTTCTGGGTCCAGAATTTTCAGGTACCGATCAAAGGTGTCCTCACTCACCCAGATTTCAAGGACTTCTGAAAGCTGCAGATTTTCATAAAGGGCCATTTCACCGCTTTTACGATTCACGACGGCCTTATTTCGATGCAAAAAGCGGTTAAAGACTTCCGTATCGATTCGGAGAATGCCCGGATTGCGCACATTTTTCTCAAACACGAAGATTCCCCACTGATGCGGTCCTCTGGTGACGTTTACCGGTGCCGGCACTTCACGATTCTTTAAAATCTCATCCAGATCGTAAACTAAATGATAGACCGATCCTGAGTCGAATTCATACGGCTCGCCACTCTGGAATAAATCTTTTTGGTTGGGTGTTCGATTGAGGAGCGCTTCAATATCGAATACGTTGCGACCAGTTTCTTTAATTCGGGACTCAATCATTTTTGCAGCAATGTTCAAAGGTGCTTCATAGGCGATGAGTTTGATCATAAAATCCCGCCAGGCTTCTTTTTCCTTGCTGGTCAGTCGAGGGAAACTCTTAGAGAAATAATCTGTAATGACAGTCATGTATTTTTCAAACCATTCATCGGGAGCACTGACTTCGGTACCTGTTACCAAAGTGTCAGATTCACTCGTCAGACCCGACACCGGCGGAACAGGTACCGAAGCTGTTCTCACCTCCGAGCGGTGCACCTCAAGGGATAGTTGTCGGGCGGCGAGATCGGGAGAAAGATTCGCGAAAGGTTCAAAGCGTTGGAACAGAGTCCTGAGTTCTGCCCGGCTCATTTCTTCCAAAGCACGTTCTGCGACGGTGGCGTGGGGAACAATCCCGAGCGTGATTTCGTACGGATGACGTCCGACCGACATTAATCTTTTGTAGTAGTCTTCGTGGCGTTTGCTGGGAGAGCTGATGCGCGGTGTCACGACGTAATAAGAGTCTCCCCGCTCGCGAAGGATTTTCTGGATGGACTCGGAGTGAAAGCCACCGAACACAAGAACCGAGGGAAGATGGGAGATGGAAGAGGGAAGAACCTGACCGGTGGTTCCAGCTTTTTCTTCCTTCTTCTCTCTTCCCTCTTCCTTCAAGGCTTTTTCGATCGCTCGATCCCTCTCTCTCGCAAGCTCATAAAATTTCACAGCCTCCGGAATTGCGCTTTCCCACAACCGGGAAAGAACGACCGGCTTCCCGCTTTCTTGGGCGATAAACTGAGCAAGCTCGGCGGTCTTGAGATCTTTGAGTACGTTCCGGGCTTTTTCGTATTCTGTGGATGTGAGTTTGAAGCGCGCCAGCTTTTGGAGCAGAAGAATTTTTTCGTAAGACTTGAAGATTTTTGTGATGATGCCCCCCTCACCCTGCCCTCGCCCTGACGGGGAGAGGGATTTAACAATCTCTGCCTCAAACAGTTCCAGCTCCTCAGTGATTCTTCCTCCGTCCAGGTCTTGAATTTTTTGGAGGATTGCGGGATCTTTGGATTTTTGGGCGGAAAGAATCAGGGTGAGAGAGGGATATTGTCCACGGTCCACAGTCCACAGTCCACGGTTTAAGTCTTTGTGTTTCTGTCGACTATCGGCTGTGGACTGTTGACTCGTTCGTTGAAGATAATCCATCAACCCGATCGTCCCCTCGCTGAACCGCTCCTTGAGTTTGATCCACTCTTTAAGCGGGGCCGGAAATTTCTGATCGGCCAGGATTTTAATTTTTTCCAGGAGGGCATTCAGATCCTGAAGCACGACGGGCTGGATTTTTGAAAATTCCTGGTAAGCGCGGATGTTTTGAAGATGCGCGTGGATATTGTCAGCGCCAATGAGTTGAAAGTCAGCATAGGGCATTGGGCTAAGCGCAGAGTGTTCGTCTTTTGTTTTTACCCTCTGCTCTATGCTCTTTGCGCTCTGCCGATTGATGTACGAATACTCCGCCCCGCCCAGCCGCAGCTGATCCATCAAAAAATAGGAGAACTTCCGGCGCATTTCCGGATCGCGGATAAAACCGAAGTAATCATCGGCGGGAACTTTTCCTTCGTAGCCTTCTTCGAAGACGGTGTGGACTCCGTAGTGGCTTACGGCGTGCTCAATGATTTTAGCGATATTTTCCTGGGCCTCGAGCGAGTCGTGGGCGTCCTGGATATAAATGACGGTGCGTCCGCTGGTGCCGGGGTGAAACGATTCAATTCTTCCGATCGTTTCCGGTAAGGTGAAACCTGATAAATCAGGGGCTGCGGGTGTGCGGGTATACGGGTATTTTGGTTTGCCCGCTAGCCCGCTAACTCGCTGGCTCGTAACCGGTTGTCGAGCGTAGGCCGAGCAGTCCAGAAAGACGAGTAGGACAGATAATATCAGTGCCGTTAAGCGGCAGAAAATGGATGACGTGCGTTTGGTTTTGAATAGGTACATTCTTTGTCCTGGGAATGAATTTGTGCAAGAGTACACGCTCTTGAGGAAAGAGACAAACAACCCGATCGAAGGGTTCAGAGATTGTTAGGGAATGATAGAAAGCGCTATAAAATCAGGAGCATTTAGAACTGGATTCAAGCTGGAATTAATTATCCCGCATAAATTTTCGAAGTGGGTCGTGGTTTCCTGCAAAATAAAAAGCAACCAAATCTTTTTCCATCTTAAACAGTATTCGGTTTTCCTGTTTTTTTCACCCGTTAAGACGAACGGCAAACCCAAGCTCCAGAAGAAGATTACTAAGGAAATAATACGGCTGGCCGGAGATCTCAATTTGGCTGGATTTAAGATCCTGTGTCATCCTGAGCGAAGCGTCCGACGAAGGACGTATCCGTCCGACGAATTGTGGCGGAAAGGATCTTGTTCTGAGATTCTTCGCTGCGCTCAGAATGACCGTTTGGGTTACGATCGCTTTTTGGACGGCTTCGTGATCCCGGGGAATAAATACATCAGCGATAAAGCGGTCGTAACTTGGCGACACGGAAGTGTGAATCAAAATCGTAAGACCTTTAGGAAGCAGGGACTTTACAAATCGCGCGGCCCTTTTCCCCTCAGGCGTATCCATCTCGGCACAGTCAATTCCCCGCAGCCTTAGCTTCTCCCGCGCCATCCCCGAAAGCCCAATATCAATCGCGGCCCAGAGCGTGTCCCCGTCAATCACCTTCTCCACGTAGGCTCGGTAAAAATAGCGGTCTTTATCGATGCGCTCTGAAGTCGTGATTCTTACCGGAAGTCCTTCCACAATATCTCCGGGCTTGAGACTTCGCGTAAGCGCGCGGTCCAGATCCTTATAAACCCGGAATCCGTGATCCAGCAAAAGTCCGCCCTGGTTCGGCCAGCCCGCTTCGTCCGGATGAATCACGCGGAAGGTGTGGAGTTTTCCGGTGAGAGGCTTGAGGAAATCAGTACGGCGTCCGGTGTTCTGCGTCCGGGGTACGCGCCGGGTGATTTTTTGGGATTGTTTCTTCAGTTCTCGGCTGCTCCAGCCTTCGCGGGTTGTTTCTATCAGAAGTTTTGCGCGTTGTGTTTTATCTTCGACAGGGAAAAGGGTGTAAAAATGGGTAAGTGTGAGGGGGATTTTTGAAGATTTCCGCAGCGCTGCGGAAATCTCATTTTGGGAGAATTTCCGGGCCAGTTTGGAGCATCGATCCAGATAATCAGGACTCACCTGAAGTGATTTTGAAAGCTGTTGAATCACGTGCTCTCCGTACTCCGCTCTCCCCTTTTGAGTTTTGACGTGTTTGTTGATATCGTTTCCGATTTCCCAGGAAGCGCGGATTTTCACTTCGTGAATATTTTGCTTGGCGAGAAGAAAAGTCTTTTGAATTTTCCGGAGAAGTTCGGAGTAGCTGGACAGCAGTTGAGGTGTTTTGCGTACAATCACGGTGTCAGGCATAAGAGGATTATAGCAAATCGAAGATAGAGTTTAGAAGATAGAGTTTAGAAAAAATATTGATATCCTGTTTTATCTGCCCTCTATTCTCTATCTTCTATCATCGGTTCTTTTTACTCCACCGACGGCCCGCGAAGCTCTAAGGGCGGCGACTGTCCTTTACGGACCTTTAAGTTTAACATTTCGACAAAAACCGAAAACGCCATCGCGAAATAAATGTAACCTTTAGAAATGTGCTGCCCGCTGCCTTCTGCGATCAGGGTCACGCCGATCAGAAGCAGAAAACTGAGTGCCAGGATTTTAATGGTCGGATGATGATGGACAAAACGGCTGATCGCTCCGGAGAAGAAAAGCATTACGCCCACAGCCAGCATCACCGCGGCCACCATCACCTGAATGTGACTGGACATTCCTACCGCCGTAATCACGGAGTCCAGGGAAAAGACAATATCCAGCAGTGAGATCTGAAGGATGACGCTCCAGAAGGAAACTTTTTTTCGCTTTGAGCCGGTGTGCTCCTCTTCCCCTTCCAGTTTTGCGTGGATTTCGTGGGTGCTCTTTGCGATCAAAAAAAGTCCTCCAAAAATCAGAATCAAATCGCGCGCGGAGATTTCCCGTTCAAGAATTTCAAAGAGAGGCTTTGTCAGGCTCATCACCCAGGTGATGGAAAAAAGCAGCGCGATTCGCGAGAGCATTGCC
>SICL01000073.1 GCA_009691445.1 Candidatus Taenariivivens baikalensis
AAAGAGACGTCTTCATGAATGAGAATCAGCGCTTCTTGATCAGAATGAAACTCGATTCCTTTGACAGAACTTCCGATTATTTTTTGGATATCTTGCCGTGTTTTAAGATCTATCACCTTGAGCTGTTTAGTTTTTGCGCCCGTAGGAAGAATAACCTTGCGAATACTGTTATCAGTCCAGCGTTCCACCTCCTCTTTCCCAGGATTCATTTTTCGTGTAGCCGTAACCATGAAGCGTCCATCATCGCTAAAAAGTACATGGCGGACTTTTACACCTATCAGATTCTTTAAATTTTCACCCGTCTTGAGATTGTAAACCTCGTTGAGACCACTCTTGCGCCAAACCACCACGTATTGACCATCGGGTGAAAATTGCGACTGCCTCACATCATTTCCCATTTCCATAAATTCCGTTCCCGTCTCAAGATTGAAGATCCGTTCATGCCTATCAACTTTCAAACTCCGGTAAATCACACGGAGAAAATGACCATCCTTGGAAAAATAGGCAGACTCAGCCTCACTTCGGATTAAAGGGGTCAGATCTTGGCCAGTCTCAAGATTAAAAATCCGGGTCCTTCTTGCCGCTCCTTTCTCCCGCGTCACACTTAAGAACTTTCCATCGGATGAAATCTGATCGCCCACAAAAAGACCTTTTTCACGGAAAACAGGATGACGCATCAGATGCAAAACTCGAAGTGCTGCCTCCTTTTCGTTCCTCACCTCGGAACGTAGAGAGTCCAAATACATAGAGGGAAGATCCATCGAACCTTTGTCATCTAAGCGCCCATCGGGGAAATTACGGAGGATCGTCAAATAGCCGTTCAATTGTGAAACATTCAATCGGACAAGATCCTCGTACTGTTTCCAACCTTCGCTCCTCGGCTCAGAAAAATGGCCCGAATAATTTTTGATAGGCGTAAGAATATTAGTCAAATAATGCTGAACGGTTACGGTTAAAAGCTTAAGTTCTTCGGGCGCGCGGGCCTCGCGTTCAGAAGTTGATTTGTAACGTCCAAGATTTTTTATCCGTTCTTCCAACGAATTAATTCCCTCATTAAGACTCGCAATATCGACAGGATCAGAAGAAAATGCTGAGAAAATCTTCTCTCCATCAGCCGCCGCCTGTTCCGTCCATTTTCGCGAAAGCGTTTTAAACTTTTCAAAATCGACGGCCCGGACTTCGGAGCGGGGAGATCTTTGTTGAGCCATAATCGCCTCATCTCTCACCTCCGAGCGGCGGCCTGGTTTTGGAGCGGGAGAAACCTTTTTGGGAGCTTTTATTTCTTGCGGGATTTTTTTTGGTGATGGCAATTGATTGAGAAAAAATGGACTGGATTTTTTATAGCTACTCAAATCAACAACACGGTTCGTACCTTGCCGGTACTCTTTATTATGGAAAAGAATAATGAGCCTTAGTAGCTCCGTCTCTCTTCCTCTTGAAGATTTTATTTTAGCGGTGACTCCCGCAGGCGTATATTGCGAAAAATCGATCCCACCGCTGTGAGACTGGATGATTCTGTCTAGTTTGAAAAAGAACAAAACAAAATCGGTCTCATTTTCCAATCCCAGCAAGGCTGCCTCTTGAGCCAATTCCATCGTATCTTTATTTTTCAATTCCTGCTCATTCGTCGTTCCGCCAAGCGCCCTAAAAAATTCACCGATACGGTTTGTTCCAAGAAAAGAAATGGCATCTGAGAGAGTACGTATCTCGACTTGGGGACGGCCGCTTCCAATGGGGACCGGTACAATTTTTCCATCCCGAGCTTTGACGCGCTGGATTCTCTTCTCAAGTCCGCCAGATTCATGAACCGTGATATACAAGGCAAGATTCAGGATTCCCGCCTGCTCCTGCGGCAAGCGGCCCGGATAAAGCTTGCGGATAATTTTTGAATAAATATCTGCGGCCTGCCGGATGCGCTCCTTTTTAATTTGGTCCTTCGTCATCCCCTTCTTTTTCATCAGCTCAATTTCAACATTCCGCTGCCAAGCTTCAGCACGTAAAGCAGCCTGGATGATTTTTTGATTGAGAATTTCTTCCCGAGTTTTGACGATAACAGGTTCGGGAACAGGGAGCGGGGCAACCGGAATGGCGAACACCGGGATCGCGGGCGCAAAAAACGCGGAAGGAATAACTACCTGCTGAGTTTGAGGCTCGTCGTCCAAGGATTTAGGTCGTCCTGAGCTCAGGACCTTTAAAGTAATCCAAGCGTCCACTGAGGCAATCAGACCCGCTAAAATAAAAACCTTCCAATGTTTTTTTAAAAACCCGCGGACTTCGGAGCGGGGTAATGTCGAAATACTGGAAATCGCGGGACCTGATGGTAATTCAGAGCGAGCGCTTTGAATCAAAGGCTGAATTTTTTGGAAGGCCTCGCGAGGTGGCATTCCTTGGGAAAGCGCTCGTATAAAAGCCCACGGAATACCACCTCGCACATCCATTGAATTAGGCGGAAAGCGATCAAAAAGCGCAATGGCCATTGCACCCATTCGACGTGATTGATTGTAATTTTCCTGTGATTGCGCCCCGATAAACCCTAATGCCTGAGCAAAAAAATACTCAATTTTCTGATATCCCGAAAAGTCCTGATGACGGGGACTCGCGATCCGGTTGAGATTCGCCAAAAAATCTGCATTGTCCGGAAAATTAATCGCTTGGAGCATGGCACTGTATCCTTCCATGAAATTTTCAGTACGGGCTGAGAGATCGGGCGGCAAGAGTGGTTCTGGGATAGCTGTGTCGAGCTGAGACCTCCCACTTAATGGCGTTGTTCTCGGTGTTTTTTTCAAAGGAAGATGCTCACGGTTATATTCCATAAGCCGCAACGATTGCACTGCATCGGCAATCGTATCATTGAATAAATAAGTCTGCTTCCCGGACTTGTATTTTAAATAATGTGTCCATTCATTATCCAAGACCGCTCGAATCAGAGCTTCTTCTTTTCCAAGCAACTTATCGTACCCGATAAATATTCCCCACGGCGTTGAAAAGGCTGCAAAGAAAGGCTCGACATACCAGCTGTCATGAATGTACATGATCAAAGCGTAAATCAATCCACTTGCAATCGCGGCACTTCCAACCAAAGACAATGAAGCCCTATTCAATTCACCGGCTAATACAAGTCCGAGTATGAAACTTGATAAAGAGGCAAAAACGAACAGGGGAATCGAGAAAACTTTAGGGACAAAAAGAACCCACCGCAGAACCAGCCCATTTCCTTCCCATTCATTTGAGAAAGTTTTTGCTTTAAACAGCTTCACAAATTCATCGCGGCGATCAAGCAGTTCATCCGGAAGCATCCGATCCGCAAAAACCCCCGCTTCATTTTCGATAATCGCCTTCGCTTGATCCCGAGTCCTTTCCCCCCTCACTTCGGAACGAGAAGAAGATAAATCAACCTGGAATGCGGTAAAACCATTTTCATCCTCGACCACCGTTGAATATGGAATCTTTCGATCCGAGAGATAAGCGCGATAAAAACCGACAACATCCCGGCGGGCTTGAAATTTCAAAGTTTTAACTTCTGAATTGTTGAGAGTTTTAAAATATACGTCCAAAAGCCAGCGGCCGCGGCCTTGATCTAAATCAAGCTGGCGGGTTGCGATGCGGCTGAGGTGGGTCGTTCCATTGTTTTCTTTCCTCGAAAAAATAAATCCATCTAGTTTCCCTTCGCGGATTAACAGGATAACCGTCTCAGGCTGATTATTAAAAGGAATCAACGCTTCGTCATCAAGCCGGCCTTCGATCAAGGCCATAAGATATTTAACGCCAAATTTCTTCAACCATTGCCGGATTTTACTGCGATACTCGCCAAAGGCTTCCCCGTCCAGCTCTTCCATCTGCAAAGCCAGCTCCTCAGCAGCGAGTTTTCTATCCTTTTCTGTTATCGCGTTCAACAACAAGCGTGAATCCACCACATTCCCAAATTTAGAAATATCGATCGTAGTCATTTTCGTAGGTCCGCCAAAAGCGGCACGCAACAAACCTTTCGCCTGTACTCTTTGTTCTACAGCTCCACGCAGGCCATTCACGCTTGAAAAACGAACCGAGAATTCATGACCCTCTACTTCCACGAATGGCTCCGAGGTATCTGCTAAATGAAGCCGACGTGTTTTTTTAAAACTCTCTTGCGGCTCGTCCGACGTACCGCGAATCAGGTTGATTGCTGTTTGAACGCGCGCATGAAAATGCTTAATGAGAGGAAGATCCGTTTTGTGGACCGAGAGCGCATGTGTATAGTCCATCACTTCAAGTGCTGCCGCCGCAGATTCAGCGTAAGCTCCTAACTGTCCCAAGGCGTCCACAATCTGCAACTGGGCTATGAGCGGATAGGCGCTTGATCGTCGGAGCGCCGTTTTTAAAGCACGTAAATAACGCAGAGAGTGGTAATCAATTTCCATTAGAACTGTCAAAGCTAAATCTCTCGTGAAAAAATCCTTCCCCGTGAGAAACAAATCAACAAGTCTTTCACCCTCATCCCCGATATATTCTTTATACCCCCCCAACCTTTCAGCCGCCGCGCCTTTTTCATCATGGTTAGATGATTCTTCTAAAATTCGAATAGCCCTGTTTACCAGCATCGGGGCAAAAAATCGGAGGAATAATCCTCGCAGTTCGGATCGAGGACGTGACTTACGCGCTGAAGACATCACATTAAACATATTCGTATTTTGAATAAACTGGCCATCGGTCCCTTTTCCTAATCGAGTGTTATAGTTAGTTTTCCAGTAACGGGCTTGCCCCTTAAGATCACGCGGAACAGCCGCCGAAACCGATAGTAAATACATCCGGGCCAACAAAGAGCCAAACACATCATCGTTACGAAGAAAATCCACAAAATTTCCAGACTGATTCGATGTCGGCAGTCCAAGGGCCTGAGCGAATTCAGGACGATATTGAAGCCTCGCCTGAAAACCTCGCGTTTCTCCATGCACCAATCCGCTCAAAAATTTTTGTTCAATGCGGCTGATGAATAAAATCCGTTCCCTACGATTCTTGGGGAATTTCTTACTCGCAGTCTTTTCAGCCTGATTTTTCAATGCCAAATATTTTTTATGCAAAGTTTCAAGAACCGGCCAAAACGATTGAAGACTCGCCGGAGTGTAAAAAATCTCAAACCATCGCCGCGTATCTTGAACCCTTTCAGAATCCATTCTCCACAAAAGGATATGAAGAGTATTTCTCGAGTTCATTTGAAACAAACCTTTGTCTAAACTGCCTCGAATCTGAGAATCACGTTCCAAAAGTTTACTTTCCTGAAAAGCGACTCGAAGCAGGAATAAATATAAATTTTCCTGTTCAGCCCTACTCTTGCCCGCATCAGGGCCGCGACTGATTAGGGTCCAAACAATCCTTTGAAGACGAGATAAGTTAGTCTCTTGTTCAGCCGTAAACCTGATCGAGTTTAATTCTGTTTGACGAATTGAGGTTGTAGACGCAGCCTCTTGTTTTTTAACTATGGCAGCAGATAAACTAGCCGGCCCCCCAAAGCCTAAGGCAGCGCCAAACAATGTGAATCCTTTTAAAAAACTCCGCAGGGGAATCCCGGATCTTGCAACTTGCTTCTCCGGGAAAAACAAAGATGCCATCTCGGGATACTGAGTCCTTACCGCCAAACGCAGAAAATCATTTTCATTGTTGGTTTTTTCCTCTCTTAATTCGGAGCGGGAAGATGAACTAAGAGTTAAGAGTGAAGGGTGAAGAGTGAAAGACAAACCAGTTTCTGACTTTTCATTCTTAACTTTTAACTCTTCACTTGCATTCCTCCTTATCTCGGTCCGTGCTGGAATAAGAAAATAAGGAGTTGCTTTCTCATAAGCCCGCCCCATTCGAGGCAAATCGGTTTTAGAGGTGCGGTAATACCACTCATAGAAATCAAAGAAGCCTTGCGGAGAATCAAACGCGGTTAAGGGGATAAAGTTATTCCGAATCATGGAACGAATATTCACGAGCAGGAAGAAGAAATCAAGGCGGTCATTTTGAATCACGGACGAGGCAAGCGCACGGCCAATCTTTTTGGGATCGCCACGGACCGTGGCGACAAGCCGCTTCAAATCGTTATCTCCTTGAAGTCTGAGTTCACTTCGAAGAAATGTTCCTTCCGAAGGAAGAAAAATATCCCGTTTGATCATGTCGCCCAGAGTTTGAAGCGAGATTTGTCCCATGCCGATCGCTTCAAGAATGGGTTTTCCGGTTTTTGTAGAGCGCTGAATTTTTGTCAGTCCACCGGAGGATTCAAGCATCAGGATAAACAGCGCGAGATTATGCATTACCGTAAGTTCCCCCTCGGAAATTCTTCCGGAATAAATCTCGTTTGATATTTGCTGAAGAATTTTTGACGCATTCTTCATTCGTTCCTCGCGTGATATTTCTTTCTTGCTCCGCTCTATCGCAAGTGCCTCCTGAATGATCTTCTGCACATTCTTCCCCGTGAGAAGCAGCTCCCTCAAAGTTCTAGCCTTGACCGGAGCCATTGCCGATTGAGAAGCCGATCTCCCCTTATCTCTATAGGAAGGCAATACTCTATTTAATCTTGAATCATATAAAACTTGATCATTTTCAATATTGACATTCCCTTGCCGCGCTGATAAACTCACCGCACTTTGATTTTTGGAGGGTTGCTTTATGACGGGAAATAATGACAAAACATATACACCCACTGAAGTGGGAACGCTCATTGAAGCATTTGACACCAAACTATCCATTGTGGCTGAGCGAATGGGCAGTCTGGCTGAAGATGTTGGGGAATTAAAAGACGATATGAAAGAGGTCCAATCCGATATCGTCGTCATCAAAGATGTTCTAAGGATAGAAATCCCGGGCATCCACAAAAGACTTGATCGGCTCGAATCCAAATTATTTGCGTGAGCCGCAGATAGACGGTCACCCGTTAACTCGTTCTTGCGCACCTCCTGCCAGAAGCGTATTTCGCTCCGGCGATGTTCGCCAGCCTCGCCGAAACGAGTCGAGGCTGGGCCTTCGGCGGGCGCGCGCAAAGAAGCTGAGTTTGCCTGTTTGATATAAATGGATTCATTCCATACCTTGGCCATTTCCCCGGGAATCTGATATTTAAAAAATAATCCCGCTAATGGATCTTCCGTTTCAGATATGATACCGAACGCTTGCCCTCCCAGCTGGAGCGTATCCAGTAAAATTGGTGCCGTTTCCTCACTCGCAAAGAAATTGCCGCCTTCCGTATAAAGAACATCAAGTCCATCCAAAATTTCGGGAGCTATAAAATGATTACAATTAGTCTTGTAATAAACAATGATCGTCCGGGGTTTTCCGTCAAGAGTAAAATCTGCCTGGTATTTAAAATCCTCGAGTTTTTGAAAGTGCAGGTTCTCAAGCATCCGAGAGTAAAACCCTTCGGCGGAAGATCCGGTTTTGTTTTCAAGCCACGCATAGATTTGATCCTTCAAATATTCCTGGAAGTCTTCATAGGAAAGCTCATTGTATTCCACGCCGACCAGGAGCCGATAATCCGTGTCCGATAAAACACGGCGGACATAATCCTGGTTGATGCCCAAATAATAAACCACCGGATCCAGAACCGGCCGAACGGATGAGTGCTTAACACGCGCCATATCGAGAAAAGTTTGGCGGGGATTTTGAAGAGGACGGATTTGGTTCAGATTTTTTTCTTTGGCGATTCTTTTAAATTCTCCGGTGTTATCACGAATTCCCGCTCCATAAAGATTAGCGGAAAGAAAACTCCCTCTCGAGTCAAACTCTGCTTTTGGAACATTTTGAGCCTGGAGACGCTGAACCCAGAGACTGAGCGGGGTTTCTTTTTGGACATAATTGCGAAACCGATAGACGGCCCTATGGATAAGACCGGAAGTCAAATCCAAAAATTTGGATACAAGCGTCTGTTTTGATAATGTTATCTGCTCCTGGATTTCCTGAACTTCATAGCCCAACAAACTTTGAACTCTTTGATATTTATAACGATCTCCTTCGAGAGCCAGTTCCCCGAGATAAGTTATGATTTTTCCCCACGATTCGGTCCATGCCATTCGAACCGCCAATTCGTTCGAGGCGTCTCCAAATTGCAGATCCGGAATGTTGTCAAAACCGGTCTTCGCGATGACTTGAAGCACAAAAGCCAGAAGTTCGTTTGTGTTCTCAGGATGATCCGGAACACGGATACCCGACTCTTCCGCTGCAACTTTGAATTCTCCGGACAAGAGCCGCTTGAAAACGTTCAAATTAATGTAGTGATAAACGATTGAATCTCCGCGAGGTTTCATGGTAACCCGAGCGACAGGCACTCCTTGATAATGCCCAATTTCAATTTTACTGATCTTCAAGCCGCTTCCCCCATCCCCCGGATAAAAAATCCAGTCCCGGATCAGATCCTTGCGTAAAAAAAGATCGAGGTTGCTCTGACCGCGATACTGCATGGAATCAGTCTGTGTCAAAATTCCAAAACCGGATAGAAGAAACTCCGCCGTTAAAAGAATATTCGCTGAATGAGGCCATGACATCAGGCTCTTTTGGCCCGCCTTTCCAAAGTAATCCACCAGCAAATGGATGGATTCTCGACTCAGGTGAGGGTTTTTTTCATCCGTACCCTCAAAGCTCAAATCCACAAAATGCGCCTTCAACCGTTCTTGAACGATAACGGGCAGCCCCTCCCTCACTTGCCCACCGTCGCGGACCTCCGAACGCGGCGGATTTTTTAGAGCTTCGGATTCCCCGGCATTGATCTTTGGATAGTCTTCAACCTGTCCCTTCGATGGCG
>SICL01000074.1 GCA_009691445.1 Candidatus Taenariivivens baikalensis
GTCATTGTCCGCCAGAGGACGGATCCGTCCTTCGGCGGATGAGTCCCGCGCCTTGGCGGAGACCTGCCTCGCAGGCAGGCGGGCGTGGCAATCTAGAGCGTACAACCCGAGATTGCTTCGTCGCAAAAAGCGCTCCTCGCAATGACAGCAGAAGACTTCAATGACAGCAAAGGACCGTAATGACAACAGAGTGGTTCGCAATGACGAGAGTATTTAAACTTTTTTTGCTATAATCTGCCCCACATTACAGGAGGAAATTTATGAAGCTTCATTTAATCGCTAAATCCAAGAAACGCACTTCGTCAGAAATTTTTATTGCGGGAATTTTTAAAAACGAAAAAATCTCCAAGGAGCTCCAGCAGCTGGAAACTGAATTGGCGGCGATCGCCGCCAAAGCGCTGGAAGAAGGCCGGATCACCGGGAAGTTCTGCGAATCCTTTTCCTTCTACAATCCCTCCTACCGTGAGGCGCACGAGATTGTCCTGCTCGGGCTCGGGTCTCGCAGTGATTACCGCGCGAAATGCCTTCGCAAGGCCGTGGGACATTTGGTCAAGATGCTTACTGCGCGCAAGGTGAAAAAGGCCCGCCTGCTTCTTTCCAGTTTTACCGGCGGGGAAAATTCTTTGGCCGATGTGATTGAAGCTCTGGCCGAAGTCGGCATTCTTGCCTCTTACACGTTTGATAAATACAAATCCAAAAAAGAAGGGGAAGCCGCGCCTCAGGAAATTATTCTGGAAGGAATTCTTTCTCAGGGAAGTCCCGAGGCTTTTCAGAAGAAGATCAAGGATCGTGAAGCGGTTGCTGGCGGCGTGATCTTTGCCCGTGATCTGATTAATGAACCGGCTAATGTGATGAATCCTCAGACGATGGCGCAGGCGGCCAGAGATTGGGCTCATAAGAAAAAGCTTAAATGTCAGATTCTTGAAAAAGACGAGCTTGAGAAATTGGGAATGAACGGAATTTTGGCCGTGAACAGTGGAAGTGTGACGCCGCCAGCGTTTGTCATTCTTGAGCACGGATCCAGCCACGCCTCGAAAGGGACGGTGTGTCTGATCGGAAAAGGTGTGACGTTTGATACCGGCGGAATTTCCATCAAGCCCTCCAAAGATATGGAAAAGATGAAATATGATATGTCGGGCGCGGCCGCGGTGATTGGGGCGATGGGCGTGATCGCTGATCTGAAACTTCCGGTTCACGTGGTGGGGCTGACACCGCTTGTGGAAAATAATGTGGCCGCGGATCCTCATCGTCCGGGTGATATCATCAAGATGTTTAATGGAAAGACGGTGGAGATCATTAACACCGACGCGGAAGGACGTTTAATTCTTGCGGATGCCCTGGCCTATGCGGCGAAGTACAAACCCAAAGCGATTTTGGATGCGGCGACGCTTACGGGAATGGCGCGTGCGACGTTTGATAATCATGCAATTGCGATTCTGGGCAATGATGAACGGCTGCTTGCTAAAGTGAAAAAAGCCGGAGAAGAAACGGGAGAGCGCTGCTGGCCGCTTCCGATGTGGGATGAATATCTGGATTCAATGAAAGGGAACCATTCGGATCTTTTGAATTCCGGAAGCGGATTCGCGGGCACCATTACAGCCGCAAAATTCCTTCAGGAATTTGTGCCGGAGAAAACGCCTTGGGTTCATCTGGACATTGCCGGCGTTGCTTGGTGCGACAGCCCGCGTTATGACGCTCCCAAGGGTGCTTATGGCGCCGCAGTGCGGTTGTTTGTGAATTTTTTATTGAATTGGTAAAGAAAAGGGAGCCGGTTTGCGAACCTGTTCCCTTTTGTCATTGTCCGCCAGAGGACGGATCCGTCCTTCGGCGCAAAATGCCCTCCTCTCAATGACAGCAAAGGACCGTAATGACGCGCAAGGGTTTGTCGTGTTTTTGTCATTGTCCGCCAGAGGACGGATCCGTCCTTCGGCGGACGAGTCCCGCGCCTTGGCGGAGACCTGCCTCGCCGGCAGGCGGGCGCGGCAATCGCGCGCCCTTTTTTTTGTAAAGATCAAGAGTCTCCAAGCCGTTAAACAAACAGGGGCAGGTTCGCAAACCTCTATCCTGTTTGAGCCCGGACCTCCCATCTAATAAGGAGACTCTTTATGAACCATAAATCTTTTTCCCTTTTTTCTGCACTTCTTGTGATGACTTCTCTTGCCGCTTCCAATCCCGCTTACGCTGTCGGAGTTAAAGAGGGGGCCGCTTCACTGCTTCTTCCAACGACCGGTCAGTCGATGAACGGGGAACTCGGAAGTGCCAAGACTAAGATTATGGCTGGTCTTGAGGTCGGACTTGTTGCGGCCACGACCATTTTGGGCATTACCGTGGGAGGTCCGGTGGTGTGGGTGACGGCAGGTCCTTTAGTTGCGAATCACGTTTGGAGTTCAGCGGATGCATTTATTTCGGCCGGGAAAAACAATCAAGCGGTTTCCTCACAGAATCTTCAAGCGGCTCAGCAGAACCTGGATTTGTCTCGGGAAAAACGTTTTGAGCGGGAGCAAGAATATCGTTCGGATATCCGCAACCGGGTTCAATCTGCCGGAGAACAGCAGGGTTGAATCATTTATGACGCGTCACGCTAAAACAAGGGGCAGAGATTGCTTCGCTCCGCTCGCAATGACGTCATTGCGAGGAGTCCAAAGGACGACGAAGCAATCTCTGTCCCCTGTTTTTCTTGCCATTTTTCTTTGGCTCGTCATTTCTCCGTGCGCTCATGCGGCCTACGAAGCTTATTACCCAGCCACTGAAAAACAGAATTCTCTTCAGTTGATGGGGCGCGGCCTTGGTAATTTTGCAGGGTCACCGCTTGAAATCAGCTCAACGCTTGTCCGGGAATATCGCACGCATCCGCGCCTCTGGCCTGCGACTTATCCTTTTCGGCTCGCGCAAAATTTTATTTTTCGCGTCTGTTCTTCCGTCAATGACGGTATGATTCTTCCCTGGGTTGCTTCGATTGCCCATGAAACGCCTCCTTTGACCCGGGGTTTGGGGCTTCCCGATTATCCCTGGAATATTGAATAGTTCGTGGCTGTCTTCTGTCCCCACTGCGGTTCTCGGTATGAAGTAAAATCTTTCCTGCGTTCCCGTACGGTGAAATGCCGCTGCGGAAAGAATCTTGATATTTCGATGTTTCAAATGGTGGATGATTTCTTGAGTATTTGCGAGAGCGAAGAGGAAAAGTCGCACCTGAATGAAATTCAGAAAGAAGCCCAGCAGATCTGCCGGATGATTTTAAGTGAGGAATTTGCCAAGGTAGACGTTGAAATTGCCAAAGAGAAGCTTCGAGAAAAAGCAGAGCAATATTTTCCGGACAAGCTTGAAACCTACCGGATGATTTATGAAGCGCGTTTTCAGCGTCTGTGGGAGCAGTTCCGGGAAGAATCCATCTAAAATCTGAAATCGTAAATCTGAAATTGTCCGGAAGGGAGTCTTAAATTTTAGATTTTAGATTTAAAATTTTAGATATCTTTTCTGGATTGTCCGTAATCATCCCGTCCACTCCAAGACCCGCCAGCCGCTTGACTTCGCGAGGATCATTAATGGTCCAAAAAAAGATTTTGATTCCAAGCCGATGGAGAAACTCCAGCCAGTCCGGATGATCAAGCTTTAGGCCGCGGTATCTTAGGGGCATCGAAGCGATATGTCCTTGATGGAGACAGGGCTTATTTGACGACCTGTCCCTAATTTTCCACAAAGCGAGTACTTCCTGCAGGGAAAGAAAGCGGCGAACTGCCGGAAACTCTTTTTTGATCAATCGAGCTACGCGGTCATCAAGCGATCCCACAAGACAATATTTTTCAGCTTTGTAGCGATGAATTAAGCGGATGATTTCACGCGTAAGATTTGGATCCGTGTCTTTGATTTCTACCATCAAACGGCGCTTTGGAAATTGGCCGAGAAGCTCTTCAAAGGTTGGAATCCCGTAATCTTTATTCCGGAAGGGGAAGCGACCTCTGGGATTTTCAAAACGATAACCCGCGTCCAGAGCTTGCAGTTCTTTGAGGGAATGTTTCCGGATTGTGCCTGAACCGTTTGTGGTGCGTCTGAGCGTGGCGTCGTGAATCACAACCGGGATTCCTTCCTGGCTGGCTTGAATATCAAATTCAATCATTTGCGCGGCGCCTTTGGAAAATGCTTCCTTGAAACTTGCAAGGGTATTTTCAGGATAGAGTGCCGCTGCGCCTCGATGGCCGATCACTAACGGAGTATGAGACTTCATTGATAAGTTCCTATTCGGTTATTTGTCATTGCCGTCATTCATCTCCCTTGGTCATTGCGAGGGAGCCCAGCGACCGCGGCAATCTAGAGCGCACAACCCGAGATTGTCCGCCACAATTCGTCGGGCGGATCCGTCCTCTGGCGGGCTTCGTTGTAGCTCGCAATGACAAGCGTTGTTAACCGTCCCTTTTCAAATCACGTAACAAATGATAACTTATACGCTCTATGTTGAAAAGAAAAGTTGCAATTTTACTCGTGGAACCTGAAAATCCGGATAATATCGGGGCAGCGGCGCGGTCCATGAAAAATATGGCGCTTTGTGATTTGCGATTAGTTGGGCCTCCTGCGGATTGGGAAATTAAAGCCAGGAAGCTTGCGGTCTCAGCCCTGGATATTCTGGAAAATGCCCGTGTCTTTGATTCTGTGAAAGCGGCGATCCAGGATGCCGTGCTGGTGGTCGGAACCACTCGCCGTATCAGGCGTTTTAATCCCAACCGGATTCAGTTTACCGAAGCGGTGCAAAAACTCAAAGTGATGTCACGCCGGAAACAGGTCGTGATCATGTTTGGTAAAGAATCCAAGGGGCTTGATAACGATTCGCTGGATCATTGCGATTTGATTACGAGCATTCCGGTCAGTGCGGATTATCCTTCCATGAATCTTGCGCAGGCGGTGATGGTGATGACTTTTGCTCTGCATTACGCGCTGGGGGATTCGACCCCGGCCGCTGATCGGGGTGTCGCGGGAGAATTTGTTCAGAAAAAAGAAATGTTCGAAGTGCTTGAGGTTCTGCGCGGAGCCTTGAGCATTCTTGGTTATCAGGAAGAACCGGATGTTTTAGATCGTATCATTCACACGTTTCATGGGCTGATGAAGCGGGGCGGATTGCTTAAGCGCGAAGAGCAAATGCTTAAGGGTATTTCACGCCGTATCCGTGAACGTGCAAAATGAAAAAGGGTCGGCCTAAAAAAAGGGGACAGGTCGGCACTTAAGCCCCGTCTCCTTTTTTTGTTGTCATTGTCCGCCAGAGGACGGATCCGTCCTTCGGCGGACGAGTCCCGCGCCTTGGCGGAGACCTGCCTCGCCGGCAGGCGGGCGTGGCAATCTAGAGCGAACAACCCGAGATGGCTTCGCTGCGCTCGCAATGACGGATGAAAAAGAATCACAATGACAAGGGCTTTTAAGGAGAAACAAAGATGACAAATAAAAATGAATTACGCGGTCAGCTGCTTGCGATGATCAACCAGAAAGCGGTCGTGCGTGAAAAGGTCACACTGGCTTCAGGCAATCAATCTGATTTTTACATCGATGGAAAGCTTGTGACCCTGGATCCTCAAGGAAGTCTGCTTGTGGGGCAAGTGATCTTGAGTATGCTTGAGGGAATTCGTGTGGATGCGATTGGCGGCCCCACTCTTGGCGCAGATCCTATTGCAACGGCTGTGGCAGTGGTCAGCGCTCAGACTCCACGTCCCATCAAAGCTTTTATTGTCCGCAAGGAAGCGAAGAAGCACGGGATGCAGCGCATGATCGAAGGTCCAAGGCTTAAAGAAGGCGACCAGGTGGTGATGGTTGAGGATGTGATTACGACCGGGGGATCGGTGCTGAAAGCGATTCAGGATGTGGAAGCGTTAAAAGCTAAAGTCATTCAGGTGATTTGTCTCGTCGACCGCAATCAGGGCGCGCGCGAATTGCTTGCTGCTTACAACTACTCGCCAATTTTTAATCTCTCCGACTTACAAATCTGAAAAGAAAAAAATTCCGTTCTGTCATTTCTGTCATTGCAAGTCCCGCGCTTGGGCGGAGACGCATGAGTTAGTCATTGCGAGGAGTTCCGCAGGACGACGCGGCAATCCCTGGGCACAACCTGAGATTGCTTCACCGCGGTTCGCAATGACGAGTGAGAGATTGCTTCGCTCTACTCGCAATGACCAACGAAAAGAGCCGCAATGAGGACGAAAAGTTTTTGGTCATTGCGAGGAGTCCCGCAGGACGACGTGGCAATCTCTGGGCGCAACCTGAGATTGCTTCACCGCGGTTCGCAATGACGGATGAGAGATTGCTTCGCTCTACTCGCAATGACGAACGGAAAAGAGCCGCAATGAGGACGAAAAGTTTTTGGTCATTGCGAGGAGTTCCGCAGGACGACGCGGCAATCTCTGGGCGCAACCCGAGATTGTCCGCGACAATTCGTCGGGCGGATCCATTCTCTGGCGAACTTCGCTTCGCTTGCAATGAGAAACAAAAAAGAATCGCAATGACGCGGATGTTATCAAAAAAAAGGGACAGGTTTAAAAACCTGTCCTTTTTTTTGATCCGCGTTAAATCTGCGTTATTTTTTAACGTAATCCATCGGGCTGTGCTGAGGTTCTGCGGGTGCGGCAGCTTCAGCGCGCGCAACGGGTGCTGTGTAAGTGGCTTGAGGAACTTCCTGAGGCGCTGCTTCGGTTCCAAAATCAAGACAGTTGGTGTACTTTCTTGAAACGGGAATTCCGTTAAATCCAGGTACCCAGAATGTTGCGACATCCAATGCTCCGGAAGTGACGCGCAGAGCGGTGCAGGCAATACCGCCGCCGAGTCCCGTAAGAGTTCCGACAAACGGAGTTCCGTGCTTGGTTCCATCCACTGTTTGACTGATGACGTCCACAAAACACGTCGCGACATTTAAAAGTCCGCGTCCAAGCTGGCCGCCAACTTTTTTTCCGTATTGGTCGGACTCGGCCATATCCCACACCGTTTCTGCGGCTCTGGCGATAGGTGAGAGAACGGATAAAGCCACGATTAAGAATAGAACAAAATGTTGTTTTTTCATTGAGAACTCCTCTGGTTGATCACTCGTCATTAAACTTATAAAAGGGGACAGGCTGCTGCAACCTGTCCCTTTTTATCGCTGGAACGCTAAAAGGCCTGGTAAGGCTTGATGTAACTTGATTAAATTATTACATTTGCACCGATTAATCAATTCCTTTTTTAAGTTTTCATGCGAGTCTTCACGAGGTTATTCAGTTTTTAAAGAGATAAAAATGCGCCAAAGATTCATAAGCGCCGATAAAGGGAAGGAGGAGAGAGAGTGAGCGCATAAAGGTGCAGCATTGCGGACCTTCGGCTGTCTTGCTAGTAGAGCGAAGTCTGCGTAGGGATTGCCGCGCCCGCCTGTCGGCGAGGCAGGTCTCCGACAAGGCGAGGGACTCGCAATGACCACAACCTACGCGCGTGTCATTGCAAACCTTTCGTTGTCATTGCGAGCGAAGCGAAGTCCGCCAGAGGACGGATCCGCCCAACGAATTGTGGCGGACAATCTCGGATTGTGCGCCAGGATTGACACGCCCGCCTGCCGGCGAGGCAGGTCTCCGCCCAAGCGCGGGACTCGTCCGCCGAAGGACGGATCCGTCCTCTGGCGGACAATGACAAAAATGCAGTATCATCCTTAATCCTTTACTTTCAATAGGTTATAGATATAACATTTAGCTCTTTATAGCCCAATATAGCCCTTTAAAGAAAAATACATATAAATAGCTATCAATACTTGACAAAACATAGCATCTAGACTATTATTCTATCAAGAACAATCAAAGAAACTTAATAAAGTTTAATAAGGAGCATTCAAAATGGAACAGCAAATAAAAGGCGAACAGCCAAAACGGCCGGAAAGAACCCAGATCATGACCCCCAAAGAGGCTGCCAAGTACTTAGGTTTTCACTTGGTGACCATCTATCGTCTGCTCAAGAAGCAGGAAATTCCTGCGACCAAGATCGGCGGTCAGTGGAGATTTAAGAAAGATATTCTTGATCAGTGGCTCACAGACCGGATGAAGCACTGACTTTAAGAATTCTCGTAATTCAATTTCCCAAACAATATGTTGTTGCCACGGATCTTGGCTGATCCTTGGAAAACAGGGAGCTTATGAGTTATGTTTCAAGCCTCTGTGACTTCCACTGCTTCTCTGTTAGAAACGGACGGTGCATCGTCCGATGTTTTAACGCGAATAAAGTGGCTTGCCGTTTATACGAGAAGTCGTCATGAAAAATTGCTTCGTGATGAGCTTCTCAAGAAAGGTGTTGAAACTTTTCTTCCTGTAAGAAAAGTGGAACGGCATTGGTCAGACCGCAAGAAAATCATCGAAGAACCTCTTTTCTCAAGTTACCTCTTTGTCAAAATCCCCTGGACTGAGCGCTTTCAAGTCTTAAACACAGTGGGAGCCGTTCGTTTTATTGGAGTGCGCCAGGGAAATCCCGTTGAGGTTCCGGAAAAAGAAATTGAAACGATTCGGCAGTTTGTTTCTCAAGAAATAAAAATGGATCCGTTTCCATATTTGAAGGCGGGCGCGCGGGTTTATATCCGCTCCGGGCCGATGAAAGGCGCCGAAGGATTTGTGGTTTACAAGAACCAGCGCTGCCGGCTGGTGATTTCGCTCGATTTGCTGATGCAGTCGATTTCTGTTGAGATCGA
>SICL01000015.1 GCA_009691445.1 Candidatus Taenariivivens baikalensis
TCGATTTCCGTGCCATCTTTGAAGTCGATGGGTTTGAACCCGTCAGCACTTTCCACGATCCTGTTGATCGCGGATCAGCCAGGTCAACGCGGCACTGCAGTCTTGAATATTGGTTGAGAATTTATCACTAGAGGGGCCACCCTTCAACCCGCCTGTCGGCGAGGCAGGCCTGGCCCCTCTAGCACTACTTCTAGCAAAAACTAACATTGAGATCGCCATCTTTCCCTCTACAGATCCTAAATTGCTTTAGTTAGTCCTATTGTATTCTTACCGGCAGGTGCTAACTTTTAGTAAGCACCTGAAAACCGGACAATTTATGACACAATATCTTACGGTAAAATTGTGTATTTCGATGAGAATGGGAAGGGCGATTCTTGCCTTTATTTTCCTTTCCAGCCAAGGATTTATTTTTCCTTCTCCGGGTCTGGCAGTCACGCCCGATGATATTTCCGGAACCCAAAATTTAGCCGGGCAGAACAACGCATCAATTCCCGCCGGACAAAATACGGAGTCAGCTCCCAAGCAAGGAACCTCGGGAAACGGAGTAAACACCCAGAACACCGCTGCCGGATTTTTTCAGGATCCGGATAATCCTCTCAGTCCTCCTGACACGAATGTCCCAAGAACAAACGTAGGGTTGAGTTCGCTTACACCTTCTCCGGCGGCAGCAGCCAGGGTGACAACCCTCGCCAATCCAATACTTCCTCCTCCGGACAAAGCGCACGGCGGTGTGGATGTGAACGTTCTGGATTGGTTTGGAGCCGCGGACGGAGATCGGTATGAAATTTTCCGCCGGGAGTTTGGACAAACAAGTGATAGCTCGTGGGGCCAGACAATCGCATCCCTTTCTGGAGAACTAACCCGTTTTATCGATACGGATAAGACGATCTCAAAAGACAAGGCCTACCAGTACAAGGTTGTGGCATACCGAGCCAATCAAATCGTAAATCCCAATGTTACTTTGAAACAAAGCGTGAATTACGATCTTCCCGACCAAGGGCTTCAGCCCCAGAATGTTCTCGTCCTTCTTAATAAAAATCCAAATGCGGATCATATTGTGGAGTGGGCTTCTCAGAACGGCGCGGATTATTATCAGGTTTCACGCCGTAAATCCGGTGAGACTCAATGGACAAGCGTTGATTTTTTATCCGCCGCCGAATTGAAATACACGGACAAGGCGATTCCAAAAGGGGAACAATATGAATACAAAGTGCTTGCCTATAAGGGCACCCAGGCCCTGAATTCCGGCAATCCCTTGGCGATAAGACAGAGCGTTGATAGCGGTCTGGGTCTGGTCAATCTGGCAAGACCCGCAGACGGACTTAAAACCCTGACAGAACCGGATCTTCTCGCATTGCTTAAATTGCCCCGAAGAGACGCTGCCGTTTATGCCCAATACGGTATTGAAATTACAAATCAGGGAGACATCATGGTCCCGACCGGAGTCTACTACGCCATTCGCCGCGGCATTCCCAAAGAAAATATTGTGGCATTAACGGATATCCCGACCGAAGAACGTTGGGAAGTCGATATGGTCACGGGAGTTTACACGCCGGGAAGTCAAAACGACTGGCCCTACAATTTTCCTGAGACGAACGGCATTTTAGATAAAACCAAATCAGTCCTTTCCATTGCACAAGGCGGTTCGTGGGGAGATCATTACCGGCTTGTTGCTCCGGAAGATAATGATTTGCAGAAAACTTATTCGCTTGCGGGCGGTGGAAGTACCCAATTCGCTTCCACTGTTTTCCAGCTTGAAAATGGTACTCAGGTGGATTTTCAAGCGTTTCAAAATCTTTGGGCTCATCAATGGAGCGATGTCCCTGATAATCTAAATCCGAGAAACCCATTCGCCAAGATAGATTCGATCACCGTGATTCAGGACGGCCGATTGGTGGATGTCGCTACGAAAGTCACGCTTTACAACAAGCCGATGCTTGATTTTCAGAATAAGGTCATCAATCCCGTTGCCCAGCAGATGATCGATAGAGGAATTGCATCAAGGATTCTCTCGGTGGTATCGGCTTACCATTTTCCCATCAGCCTTCCGAGTTCTATTCTCAAATACAGCCAAGTTTTTGGGAATGGTCGTTCATGGGAAGGAATGCTGAGTCAGGGACTTTCCGAAATATTCCAGGCGACAAACTATCAGTATGACGGCGGCCATCATTTGT
The DNA here is from genome assembly GCA_009691445.1 of Candidatus Taenariivivens baikalensis. Classification (GTDB taxonomy): domain Bacteria; phylum Omnitrophota; class Omnitrophia; order Omnitrophales; family Aquincolibacteriaceae; genus Taenariivivens; species Taenariivivens baikalensis. The sequence continues at coordinate 2,175 of SICL01000015.1, forward strand.
CGAGGATCACTGGAGATGGCGGTTTTATCACGACCCGTCTTGATGGTTTCAATGCGGAACAGGTCGTGGATCAAGTGATTAATGATGCTTACTGGGCTGAACAGCACCCTGAATTATTCAATAATCAAACCAAGGACCGCAGAGCTTACATTGACTGGCTGGGTAGGCCGCCTGAAATGATCACCGATCTTGCGGTTGTCCGTACTGCAGACGAAGCAAGAGGAGTTTTTATGGTTCGCGACATTTTAGATGATACCAAGTGGAGACTTTCGACAGGCGAGGGAGGCTTTTTGAACCGGCAATACCGGATCGTAACACCAGGGGATAATGACCTGCAGAAAACCTATTCCTTTGCCGGCGGAGGAAGTTCCACACTCAAAGCCACTATTTTTGAGGTGGAAAATAAAAAGGAAGTTGATTTTCAAACCTTCAACAATCTTTGGACTGCTTCCCAAGCAGAGAAAAAGTTTTTTATCATCGTGGAATTCGCCGAAGTGATTCAAGACGGCCGTAAAGTTTTTGTCGCCCAAAAAGTAAGCCTCAAGAATTATCAACTGGAAGGCTTTGACTTTTCTTTTCTCCAGGCCGCCAACAAGGTTGGAGAGTCGGGATTTTTTGGGCAAAGCTGGACGCCTCTGGATCTTTCCACGGTCACTCCTGATGACGTCGATTTAATCCGGTTAGGAAAACAGGGAGATCCCTTTGTGGTCGCGTCAAATATCAGACATGCGATGGATGATATTTTCTTTTACACAGGCTGGTACGGAGTCTCCCACAATTTTAGCAGCCTGGAGCAGGTGAGTCCGTTTCATATGGCAACCGGAGCCGTGGCTTATCATTTGGAATCATTTTCCGCCGAAACTTTTCGTACTTTGAAGGGGAATGAATATGCCTCCGGATTTTTAAATAGGGGAGCAGCTGCGGTTATGGGAGCCGTTTATGAACCGGGATCGAGAATTCTTCAACCTGCGGAACTCACGCACTATTTAATGAGCGGTTACTCCCTCGGAGAGGCAGTTTTTTACGCGGATCCTCGAAACAAAGGGGAGCAAGCCTTCAACGCGATTAACGCGGATCCGCTTTACAAGCCTTTTCCATCCTCCGCCAGACCAAATCCCCAGGTTTCTGTTCAAAAATTGACGGATTCGTCAGGAGGAACGCAGGTCGAGGCCGGAGAGCGGCATATTTTATCGGAGAACGCGTGGGGACAACAAGATTACCGGGAGTATGACAAGGCCGGTAATCTGATCCGGGAGGTTTTTGCGGATGGAAGAACGTATCTTCATTTGAAAGACGGAACAACGGCCGTGATGAAATCCACCAATACATCGCTTGATTTTAGCAGAACCCGGCTCAACAAAGTGAGTGTGCAAGCCAACGGAAATCTCTATCTGTCATTATCGTTGTATGATGCTTCCGGAAAGAGATTGGATGGCGGAAGTGCCGCACAGTTTAATCCCCAGAATCAATTCAACTACAGTTATGTCCCGGGTACCCAAAGGCTTGCCTCGGCTTCCTATCAGGATGGCACCGGAACCTGGAGGGCCTGGACAACCCCGGGCGCTAACGGGAGTCTGGACCTTCATTATAAAAAAGCAGGCACGGAATTATTTGTTCTGGAAGGTATTGATTCTGAAACCCCTGTGGAAGTGCTCATTTTTATGGCAAGCTCGATGCCCTTTTATGTTGAGCAGATGAAAAATTATCGCGCTGCAATCGTGAGCGCTCTGATGATTCGCGAACCTAATTTTTCCCAAGCCGATATTGAATTGCAAATTCCGAATTCCTTCGCGGAGGCTTCGAACATTCCCGGCCAATTGCTGTATGAAATTACTCGTCGGAAACCCACGGCCGGAAGGACAAAGGGCGTTTTGAAAAATGTCAATCCTTTACCTGCCCGCACTTCGGCCGAAACTTATTTGTTCAAACCGTTTGCCTATGATCCGGCCCGCGACCCCAAATTTTTGACTTATGAGCAAGGTGTTGAGACGACGTCTCCGGACGGAACCCGTTTGATTTTCCATTTGGCCAGGGGAGACGCTCCTCCCCAGTTAATTTACGAAATTAGTTCCAACAGTCTTCCCCGGCAATATCACTATTCCGATTTAAAAATCCAGACGCCTTTTGAATATGTGGAAATTTCTACGGACGGTAGCTGGAAATACTACACGTTAGATGGGCAGCCTGCCGTATCCCTTCTTTATGTGGGTTATTCGGATAAGGGATTCAAAACGCTTGCGGAAGCTGTTCAGATGGCGCATTCCGGAGATGTCATTCAGATCGCGGCAGGAACTTATCAGGTGACGGGAAAGCTTGATTTTCCCGGTAAAAATCTGCAGATTCGTGCTGATGCGGGACAAGGTCCGGTTATTTTTGACGGAGGCCACGCGGCTTCTTCTTTTGCCTGGGTCATGGGGGGAAATACGAATATTACTTTTGACAATGTAACCTTTAAAAATTTTCTTATGAATGGGGAACAAGGAATTTACACAAACGGCGGTGTTTTTCGGGTCGGGACCGGAGGTCATTTGAATTTAAGAAACACAATTTTTGAAAATAATTCGGGAGATTTCGGAGGGGCGATTCATGTAAGCGAGGAAGCCCATTTATTTGTCATCAATAGCGTTTTTAGGGGCAATAAGGCCGTTGGAGGCGCTGTGATTTGTGCAACCTCAAACAGCGAGGTGAAATTGATCAATACGGTGTTTGACGGGAACGAGGTCGGAGGGTCTTACGGCGGCGGGGCTGTTTATTCGAGGGATTCAAAGCTGAGTGTCCGTAATTCGCTTTTTATCAATAACCGTGCTTCCACCGGCTCGGTGATTCAGATGAAGGGGACTGCGGCTGTGGATATGGAAAATGTAACGATGACCGGGAATCATGCTCAATTGGGAAATGGAGCCATTAATCTGGACAGTGCCGGGTCGCGGTTGACTATGAGCAAAAGTATTATTTTTGGAAATGAAGGGATGGACATCCGTATCAATAATTCCGGGGCTGTTGCGAATGTGACACAGAGTTTTTTACAAGGAACAAGTGATGGGATTGGAAATAAAACCGGCGATCCGAAACTCCTGGCGAATTATACGGTTGCCGCTGACTCAACAGCACGAAGCGCCGGGGATGTCTGGTCCTGGGGCTATAATATTCCTCAGGGAACGATTGTTTCAAAGCCGCTTCCCAACGCGTCTACAACTCCGCCGGTTGTCATCAGACCTGATCAAATCACGCCTACCCAGAGGCCTGTCGACACGGTCAAACCCACGGGAAAAATAATCGTCAAAGAAGAAGCTGGGCAGGGTGAAGTGACGCTCCTTTTCGAAGCACGGGATAATCAGTCTGTGGTCACGGAAATGGCGGGTTCCTGGGACGGCAAGGAATGGGGAAAAGATCCCGTGGCTTTTGTGAGTCAGTTTACTGTCCGGGCTCCGTGGAGTATGACCGGTGAACATCAATTTTTTGTGAAATACAAGGACGCGGCCGGCAATTGGTCCGATCCGATTGAATCCAACAAATTTACTTTTACTCCGGTGACGGATACTGTCAAACCAACGGGAACCATGAACATCGCCTTTGACAGTGCAAACGGAAAAGTGACCTTGAATTTTGGCGCACGTGACGACAAGACAAAAACCAAAGATTTGGAAATTCGGGGATCCTGGGACGGCGGAAAAACATGGGGAAACCCGCCCGTGAAATTCATGAATCAGTATGTCGTGGCCAAGGCTCCCTGGACCGCGGAAAACAATTACACTTTTAAAGTTCAATACAAAGATTGGGCGGGAAACTGGTCGGATCCGATTGAATCGAACTCGATTCATTACACGCCGCCGCAGGTTTCTAATGCATCGTTAGCTTCGGATAATTCTCCTGCGGACCTGGCACTGGCTGTCAACATCCTCATCGAAAAAGATCCGGTAACGAATGTGATCAAAAGTGTTCAGGTGGGGAAAAACGGAACCTTTTTGACAAGCGAAGAAATATTAAACGGTTTTGATGCTAATCACGATTCGGTGGTGACGGCTGACGAGTTTGAAAGCCGCAGAAATACGTTTAAATGGGATATGTATCGCAGTACTCCCGTCAGAATTCAACTTTCAAACGGAGCGACGCAGACTCAAGCTGAAGAAATGCTCAAGGATATGGATCAAAGCAAAAAATATCTGGCGAGTCTTAATTTAAAATCCGCGCCTCCGGCAAGTATCTTTTTAGGCGACGACAGTCACGGGAATTATGGCGGACCCGATGGCTGGCATTTATCGGCAGATCCTGCACATTTGAAAGAGGCTGTTCTTGAAAAGGTGATTCAAAACAGCCTGCTTACTAAATTCTCTCAATTGGGGTACACGGGGCTGGAGGCTTTTTCCCGGTATTTTCTCTACGCAATGTTGGGGTATGAGGCCAGCCGGATTCAGGGAAACTTCCTTTACCAGATTTCATTGGAAGCTCTGACAGGAAACAATATTTATAATGCCTATCAGACTCAGGGGTTGTCTCAGCAGGGTCGTGATCAGATTCTCAAAAACGTTGCCAATAATAATATGGCTTTGACACAAACATTGCTGGGACTGCGTCAAAAATTCCAAACGCCGGCATCTTTTGATAATGTTGTGTTGAAAACACTGGACCTTCTAAAAAACAAGGTCAATCCTGCTGGTCTTGATATCTTGGCTGCGGTTCTCAATGCAGGGATTTCTGCCAGCAGCCAGCAGACCGTTCTATCTATTTTTCAGCAGCATGGGATCGCTCCAGGCAAAACTGGCAGCGGATAGTCTTTTTGATCTTTTCATCTCTCTCCATCCCCTCGACACATTCTAAAGCACTTGAGTTAGTCCCCTTGTATTTCTGATAGCAAGTGGTAGCTTTTAATTAAGAGGCCTTGTGCGACACTTTCAATCTGTCCATCAAAGAAGCAACCACGGAATAAATATGTCTTCCCAATGCAGACAGGAGACACGTCTTACCCTTGTGATTCTTTTTGTGCTCCTTCAAATGAACAGCAGAATTTTAATAGGTTATGCAGGCAACACCCCGCTCGTAAGCACTGATTTTTCAGTGGGTACGGCAACTACGCTCGTGAGCACTGATTTTTCAGATGGTACGGCAACTACCCCCGCGACAAGCCAGGTCGAGACCAGGGGAAATACGAATTTGTCCCTCAGTATGGACTCATTGATGCCAGGGGATCCCCGGTCACAAGCAACGAAGGATAGCGATATCGATTCCTCCGTAAGCACTGAGACTCGAACGTTGGGCACGAGATCAACGGAAACCGGCAGTGCGACGGCGACTGGGACGAAAGGGGCCATAACCAGCACCAGCACAGGTGTGGCGACAAGCTCACAAACAGAGACAGCGACAAATAGCGGAACAGGGGTCGCAACCAGCGCGAGCCCTCAGCCCGCAACATTAAATTTTAAGACGCCGGGTTTTAATAACACGAATTCAAACACTCAGACTTCGAACACGGTTTCAACGTCGGTTTCAAATGCAGTCGTGAAATTATCCACTCAGGAAGCCGCGGTGACCCGGCCGGCATCTCTTTCTGAAACTGCTTTATCTTCCGGAGACCAGGGTTTCACGCCCTTCGAAGCGATAACCGCAGAGCTCGATTCCACCCGCCTTACCGTAGACTTTCAAGATGAGAACACGCTCATGATTCAGGTATGGGTTTTGAACAGTCAAAATCCGGACGGGTTGAATTCTTCTAAATATCTTTTAGATTTGAAGGAGGGAATGATTCGTTATTATGAGCAGGCCAACGGCGGAGATTTTGAAAATATTGAATCCAAAATAAACCCGGAAGAATTTTCCAAAACCTTGGAACAAATGGTGTTCAAAGCTAACGGGGCTATTCGCGAAGCCTTTAAGGGTCAAATCCCGGCCACGCTTGCGGGAAATCTTCGCTTGTTGGGGATTTATGACAATGAGGCCTCCGGTTCAGTACCTCCAGGAGCGGGAGGAGGCATGAATCCTTTTTCGCGCAGCATTCAACCAGGTGATGTCGATCTTGATGACGGCCTTGAATCCAACCAGGATGAAGGGGGAAATGAGCCGGACTCTCTTTCTTCGGATCGTCCGCTCCAAAATCTCTTAAGATAGACCGCCTTTCAGACGATGACCTGAGCATGAACCACCGTTTCCCTTTTTTCTTATTTCTCACCCTTATTTCCACTCCTCCGCTTTGGGCCGTCGATTTGGGCGGAGCGGGCGCGAATGACAAGCCTGTGAAGGTGACGGTTGAAGAACAGCCGATTAAAGTCTCAGCGGGCAGTGAAGGAGACGTGGTTGAAATTACGGCGGAGGCTCAACTTAATTATGGGGAAATCTACGAATCGGATTATGTGGATGTCAAAAAATATCAGCATGCTACATTTTATGTGATGGAGAAAAACGACAATAGTATCAAAGTGGTTTCGACGCCCCCGGCCCCGGTTCGTTATCAGCTGGATGCTTTTTTTACAATCGAACAGAGCACGACAAAGATCATGAGTTTTGGAGATGACAAACCTAAAATTATCAATAAAGGAATCCAGGAATTTGGGAGTCAGTTTTCCAAAGAAGAGGGAGATGCCAATCCCTCCTTTGAAAAAATCTCAACCGGAGAAACGTCCACCCGGGCGCTTCACACAAGAATTTATGGCCCTTATGTGCGCCTTGTCCTGAAAAGTCTGAGCAAAAATGAACAGCAGCGTTATCGGATTGTCGCCTATCTGACGCAGTAAAAGGGAAGAAGAAGGAAGAAGAGGGAGGAAAAGGGATGACGAGGGATGACGAGGCGACAAACGTAAAAAATATTTTTCTGCTTTCCTTCTTGTTCCACCTTCTTCCTTCCTCAGCGCTCTTCTTTCCTTAAAGCGAATGATTTTCTTTCTCTCCCTTATCCAAGTAATTTTGACCGGATTTGCTGCCCACACCCTGGGTAAAACGCTGGCTTCTCGCTGGATCCGTTTTGATCACGACTGTCTTTCTCTCGGAGCCTACTGCGCCCTCGGACTGCTGATTATTTCCTACGGAATTTTTGGGCTTGTTTATACCCATCATGTTTCTGCGCGTGTGCTTTTTGGCGTCTACGCGGGGATCGGAGTGTTGGCGCTGCCGTCTTTGAAAGAAGGTATTCAAAATCTCTTGTCATTGCGAGCGAACATCGTGAGCGAAGCAATCTCAAAAAACAGGATTGCCGTGTCCCTCCTAAATGCTGCGGGACTCGCAATGACAGCTATTTCCCTTTACCTCTTCTGGATCTGGCTTGTTGCAGCGCTTCCCCCCACTTCGGTGGATGAAGTCATCTATCATCTGGCCGTTCCCCAAGCTTGGTTGAGGCACGGAGGCGGTGTTCTTTTTCCGAATAATATTTACGCGTATTTCCCGCAGCTGGGAGAAATGTTTTTTCTTCTGGGTTTGGGAACTCTCGGAGAAACCGCGGCGCGGCTTTATCATAGTCTCTGGGGGATCTTGCTCGCGCTTTCCTTGTACGGATTTTCCCGGCGTTACCTTTCCCGCGCTTATAGTTTTTTAGCGGTAATTTTTTTGATGACGATTCCTTCCGTGATGGTGATTCAATCCTGGGCGTATGTGGATTTAGCGTACTCACTTTATGCCTTTCTGGCTCTGGTTTCGATCTTGGATCATGAAAATAAAAAAGGGATGATTTTTGCGGGCATCATGGCCGGCGGGGCGTTTGCGGCAAAATATACCGGACTTCAATATTTGATTCTGCTGATCTGTCTTGGTTTGTGGATGCGGCTTTCACGTCGAGATGTCATTGCGAGGAGTGAAACGACGAAGCAATCCCAGAGATGGCTTCGCTTTGCTCGCAGTGAAGGCATCTTTATTTTTTCCGCGCTTTTGATCGGATCTCCTTATTTGATTCGTAACTGGATTGAAACCGGCTGGCCATTATTCCCGTTTCAAGTTTTAGGGTTTAAGTTAAATGCGGGTATGCATTGGGATCCCGACCGTGCGCGGCTTTATCACGGCTGGCTTTCTCATTTTGGCGCGCCCTTGGGACATGAAACGATTTGGCATACACTGCTGGCGCCTGTGCTGGTTTTTGTGCGCGGCCGTTTTAATGAGATGGAGCATTATGAAGGAATTCTGGGCCCTTTGTTTCTCATGACGCCGCTGATCGGATGGATGCCTGGCACCCGTGTGGTGCCAGGGCCTCGCAAGGTGCCAGGCACCGATGTCCGGACGCTGGGAATCTTCAGCCTCATTTTTCTTTTTTACTGGGCCTTTACCACCAAACAAATCCGTTTCCTTCTTCCCGTCATGCCCGTCATCAGTTTTCTTTTGGCTTGGGGTCTTTCAAGAGTTTCTCGCCGGAGTCTTACCGTGCTCGCAGGAATCCTGATGACCTTCAATCTATTTGTCGGAGTGCGTGAAGTGCTCAAAAAAAATCCCTGGGCTTATTGGAGCGGCAGAGAATCCCGCGAAGTTTATCTCACGCGGCAGCTTGATAATTATCCCTTTTATCAGAAGGTGAATCGGTCACTGGGTCCGCAGGACAAGGTCTTTTTGATCAATATGAAAAATTACGGGTATTTTCTGGACCGCGACTTCGATTCCGACTTTATTTTTGAGCGGTGGCGTTTGGATGCGTTCATGAACCAGCAGCCTTCGGAAAGTCAGATCTCCAACTTTTTTAAAAATCAGGGTGTCAATCATCTGATGATGGATGAGGTTTATGTGTCTTCACCACAATGGGGATTTGAACCGGACAAGCTTGCGCGTTTTAAAGCGTTTATCCAGGAACAGACCCGGCTTGTGGTTCGTGACGGGCCTTACGCACTTTACCGGCTTAAATAAATAACCTTCTCAATGACCAAGAAACAAGATACAAGAAACAAATAAATTCTAAAAAACGAACCGCGCCACTTATCTCTTGCATCTTGTATCTTGTTTCTTGTATCTTGGTAATTCAAGGAAGGTGCCTTAATGCGTTTATCCATCGTCATTCCTGTTTATAATGAAATCAAAACCATCGAAGAAGTCATCCGCCGCGTGCAGGACTTCATCATGGAAAAAGAAATTATTCTTGTCGATGACTTCTCGACGGATGGCACCCGCGATGTCCTAAAAAAATACGAAAAGCAGGAAAATATCCGGGTGATTTATCAGGCGCATAATCAGGGAAAAGGCGCGGCGCTTCGCACCGGATTTCAGGCCGCGCGCGGAGAAATGGTCATTGTTCAGGACGCGGACCTGGAATATGACCCGAAGGAATATATGACCTTGCTTGGACCGATTCTGGACGGCCGAGCGGATGTGGTTTATGGTTCGCGCTTTCTGGGAGGAACGCACCGCGTGCTTTATTATTGGCATTATGTCGGCAATCAGTTCCTGACACTGCTTTCCAATATGCTGAGCAATCTCAATCTGACGGATATGGAAACCTGTTACAAGGTCTTCCGCCGCGAGGTGCTGAAAAAAGTGCAGATCAAATCCAACCGGTTTGGGTTTGAACCGGAATTCACGATGAAGGTTGCCAAGCATCACTTCCGCGTTTATGAAGTGCCGATCGGTTACAGCGGCCGTACCTACGCGGAAGGAAAGAAGATTACGTGGAGAGACGGTTTCAAAGCGATCTTTTCAATTATCTACTTTCGATTTTTTGATTAATGCTCTACCTCGCTTCCCAGTCCCCGCGTCGCAAAGAAATTTTAAAATCGATGAAGATCCGTTTCCGCGTGGTTCCTTCTTCTTATCAGGAAAAACATTCCTCTCATCTTAAACCTCATGAACTTGTGCTTCAGCATTCCCTTGGAAAAGCGAAAGAGGCGCGCGTTCCTAGAACGGCGAGATGGATTTTAGGAGCGGATACGATCGTTTGGGCGGGAGGCCGGGCGCTTGGAAAACCCAAAAATTCTTCCCAGGCGATGAAAATGCTACGGATCATTTCCGGAAAAAAGCATCAGGTGCTGACCGGTATTGCGCTGTTGGATCTTCGAACAAAACAATGCTGGACCGGATGTGAAGTCACTCAGGTCTGGATCAAAAAATTATCCGCTCAAGACATGCGCGATTATATCCTTCGCACCCATCCCTACGATAAAGCCGGGGGCTATGCGATCCAAATGAAACCCAGGATTGTCCGCAAGATCCAAGGTTCTCATTCCAATGTTGTGGGACTTCCCCGGACTCTTCTTCGTTCGATGCTTCGCCGCACCGGGATGAAGTAGAAAAAAGAAAAGGGCCAGATCAGATAGACCTGGCCCCCCTAATAGCCGCTTTACTTTATAAACTCAGAATTAGAAACTCACCCCATTCTCCGGCAGAGGAATATCAATCTGGGGAAGTAGGAAGGTGACGATATGCAGTGCCCCGCCTACCGTATCTAGGGTCGCATGCACGAGCCCTTTACCCAACCCTCTCAGAAATCGGCAGCAGGGAAGTTTGGCGGCTTCCTTATTGCAGCACGAAGATTGAGTTTGCGAGAAAATTTCCGTCCAGCCACCGATCATATTTTTAAAACCGAACTTGAATTTACCCACTGACTTTTCCTGGTAGGTCTTGGCGTCCATCCAAGGGCTGGCCGCAAATGCAAGGCTTGGAGCCGTTGCCATGACCAGGACGAGCATCAAAGCGATCATTGATTTTTTCATAACTATTCCTCCTCTTTTAATTTAACACTGAGTACGACTAGTTCAAAGCGTAGCACAAGCGATTACAACTATTTAGAGTCTTAACGATCAATATCTAACATTAGCCTGTCGGATCTCATCCCAAATCCTAAAGGGTCCACCCTACCGGGTATGCAAACATATCAAAACATAGTGACATTAGTCACCCCCTTGAAAGTGATCTTAGGTCGACTATATTTTAGATTAGGGGAAAAGCTAACATAAATAAATAAATCTAACGTTAGTAAGCCAAATCAAGACGAGGTGAGCGACATGAAATGGACGAAACTGATACCGAGTGTTCTTTCGGTGGTTTTATTACTTCCTTATCCGCTTTCTTATTCTCAAGAACTGAGTACCCATGCAAACAATCCACTCATGGAGCTTTCCAATAATCCAGTTTTAGATCCAACAGGGAATTCGGTGACGGGGACATCCTCTTCCTCCATGCCCGATCTTGAAGATCACAAAGCAGAAGTTTTTTTTGTGAAAGGGGATGTCAAAGTGATGAAGAAAGGATCGGAGGCTTGGAGTCTTGCTGAAAAAGGAATCCCCATTGAGGAAGGTGATCAGATCCTGACCGGAGCCGGAGGTTACCTTGAGGTAGCCTATGATAAACATTTTTTAGACATTGCCCGCATTGGTGAAAAAACGCATGCACAGTTTCTTACAATCGAACCCACGAATGTGATGCTGCAAGATGGGACTCTTTTCAGTGCGCTAGATGGACTTCCAAAAGGAAGCAGCTACAAGGTCACAACGCCGACGGCCGTAGCCGCGGTCCGCGGCACTCATTTTGATGTTTCCTTTTCTGCTGCGACCGGGGAGTTTTTTGCCGCGACGATTCCGGTTGCCAATGATGGGCATGAAAGTATTATTGAAGTGACGAATTTAAAATTAGACGGAACCGAAGGCCCTAAAGCGGAATTGCGTGAAGGTATCCAGGTGACATTAGGACGGGATCAAACGGTTTCTCCTGAAATGCTCAAATCGGTCGACCCAGCGGTTGTCAATCGAGCGCAAGAAAATTTTAACAGCCTCGCTGAAAAAGTACCCGGCTTTAATCAATTGCGTGAAGAAGGAAAGGCGCTTATGCCGGCCATGATGGAGGCTTCTTCGACGGAACAAAAACGTGCGATAGGCAATCAGGATCCTGCAGCGCGCGGTAAAGACGATGACCGGAAACCCGTGAACGGTCCCAATGATGGAGGCGATTTAGGTGGAGGGCCGCATTTTGGAGAAGGAAATGGACTTGCGGGGCAGGGGCTTCTGAGTAAAGACATGCTTCCAGATCGGATGATCGATGATGCGTTAGGCAATCGTGTGGATCCCTTGATTCCAAAACCTCCGCCGATGGAAGGGGGTGGGCATATCACAGGATTTTTTGACCCAAACAAACAGCTGCCATTGAAAGCTCCTGAGGGTTTTATGCCGCCTGTGGGCGTTGATCCGAATCAAACAAAACCTGATCCTTCAGCGTTCGTTAATTTTCAGGATCCCTTGAGGAATTTGCCCCCACTAAATTCGGGAGTTAATCAGCGGGAGTTTTTAAATGGAGTGATTCAGCAGCAGCAGAATCAATTACGCCAGGAGATTAATCAACAGGAGATAAAATCGGCTCTTGTGATGCCGCCTCCTCAGAATCAGGGGAATCTTCCGCCGCTGCCACCGCAGCAGCAACCTCCTCCTCCGCCTGAGGATCAGCAAGAGTGACATTTTTATAGAATGGCGGCCCGACTTATGGGGCTGCCTGCACGGTTGAAGGGGCCAGGGTCGGTCGGACCTGTGGCCCCTTCAGCTTTTCGAATGATTGAGTCGATACAAAAAGCCGTGACTAACACCCTATCCGGTTATCAATTCATTCTCGTCATTGCGAGCGAAGCGAAGCAATCTCTGTACTTAGATTGCCGCGGTTGCTTTGCACGCTCGCAATGACGCAGCTTGTTATCAGGATAGGCCCCACGCTCCTCAGGATGACAATTTTTATAAGTATGATGAGTCTATCTAGTGCGGTTTTTGCAGCACCTGTTTTAGAACAAAAACTTTCTGATGAAGCACTGCTGGATGAGATTCAGCACCGTGCTTTTCAGTATTTCTCTCTGGAAAGCAATGCTGTGACAGGCCTTGTTCATGATCATGCCTTCAATAATGCACAAAGATCCGTTGCTTATACTTCCAGCATTGCCGCTACCGGATTTGGGCTCACCGCTTATGCCGTGGGGATTCAACATGGATGGATCGATTACCGGACGGCTAAAGAAAAAACTCAACGAACGTTGGAGTTTCTTTTGAAGCAGGCGGCCGAGGAGCATGGTTTTTTTTATCATTTTATGGATCCGCGCACCGGAAAACGCTCTAAGGATTCCGAACTTTCACCCGTGGATACGGCCTGGCTTTTAGCCGGAGCTCTTTTTGCCGCGGAATTTTATGAAGATGTGAGCATCCGTGAATTGGCTCGGAGTCTTTATGAACGTGTGGACTGGAAATGGATGCTTCACGGAGGAAAAACACTCGCGCTTTCCTGGTCTCCGGAGCAGGGATTCAACAAAAGACGGTGGGATCATTATGATGAATCCATGCTGATGGATCTTCTTGCGATTGGGTCTCCGACGCATCCCATTTCTGCGGAGTCCTGGAAAGCAATTACAAGACCCGCTGGGAGTTATCAAGGACACCGATTCATTGCGTCTCCTCCTCTTTTTACGCATCAATATTCTCATCTCTGGCTTGATTTTCGAAATCAGAATGATGGATTTGCCGATTATTTTCAAAACTCAGCTCAGGCAACTTTGGCCAATCGCCAGTTTGCGATGGATCAAGCAAATCGATTTTCCAGTTACGGGCCCAATTCCTGGGGACTCACTGCCAGCAACGGTCCGCTCGGTTACCGGGCTTACGGCGCACCTCCTGGATGGGCCCATCATGACGGCACGGTGGCCCCGACGGCCTGCGTCAGCTCTATCATGTTTATTCCTGAGGAGTCGATGGCCTGTGCGCGGTATCTTTATGAAAATTTGGGCGATCGTCTGTGGGGGACCTACGGATTTTCTGACGCATTTAATTTGGATAAAAAATGGTTTGATAATCACGTGCTTGCGATTGATCAGGGCGCTATGCTGCTTGCCATTGAGAATTACCGGAGCGGACTTATTTGGAAAATGATGTCCAAAAGTATTCCGATCCAAGCCGCCAAAAAGGCTGTGGGATTCAAAGAAGGTACGATGCTGCTTCCTTGGCCGGACCCTCCCGTCTATCATGCGTCCTATATGCGGGGCGGTATCCAGCCTGACGGTTACTTAAAAGACTGGCCCAATACCCCTGCGATGATGCTTACTGCAGATCAAAAAGAATTCGGCGATGTGAAAGATGATCAGGATCTTTCCGCGGAAATCCGATTTGCTTGGGATGAAAATGCGCTTTATATGATGGCAAAAGTGAAAGACGAGTCGCTGGTCGCTTCACGCACTGGACAAACCATCTGGCAAGATGACGGGCTGGAACTTTTTCTTGATCCTGACCAGGACGGACTTTATTGGGAGGGAAGCCATGATTTTCAAATTGGATTTCGCGGTCCGGATCACCGTCAATCGGTCACTACTTGGTCTTGGTTTCAGGGAGGAGAAGATCCCTCGGTCTTCCACGATGTAACCGCTGCAGGATTTGGTTATGACGGAGGCTACGTGCTTGAAGCTGCGATTCACTGGAAATACATTCACTTTGAAGCTGGGGATGGAAAGACCCTCAGGCTTTCTCCGGCTCTTCACGATACGGATCGGGATAAAAGCCAGGCCAAATTGCAATGGTTTTTTCGCAGTGAAGAAGAAGGCGGACGTTTTGTCCTAGGAAAAATTGTTTTGGAACCCGACAAGGCAAAACACCTTGTCCCTCAAGAAGGGCGTCTATGATGAAAAAAGTTCCCCGGTCATTTTATGAAGAAGCGGCACAATCCTTCAAGGATCAGACGTCTGAAACCCTCACTTCGCATAGCCTTAATCTAGCGCAGGCTATTCGTAAGCTTCGGTTGAAGAAAAAAATATCCGGTGCGGATCTTTGCCGCAAAGCCGGAAATCTGGATCCAAGAACGCTTACGGCCGTCGAGAAAGGACGAATCAGGAACCCCTCGATTCAGACCCTTCAAGCGATTGCTGCGGGGCTGGGAACCGCGGTCAGTGATCTTTTTCGGACGGCGGAGATGGAATTGCCGACTCACTTTTTTGTGGGAACTCAAAAAGGGGCTTATACCGTGGAATTCCACCGTCAGGGCATCAAACTGGTGTCCTTTACGCCGTCCACGAAGGATCTTTTCTGCGGGAAACTGATTTTTGAGAGCCGGAGAAAAATCGAAGGGAATCTGCTGGGGCATTTTTTCCCTATTTTTATTTCGGTGTCAGTTGGACGCTTCGAAGTGACCGTCGAAAACCGGAAAGCAGTTTTAAAAGAAGGAGAGAATCTGTTTTTTAATGGAGCTTTTCACCACAGCCTTGAAAATCTTTCGCAAAGAGACGGGGTGCTTCTTCTTCTCACTGCGCCAAGCTTTTTTTAGGTACGTCTCGTAGCTGTGTCACTCTCCGCCGCAATTCGTCGGACGAGTCCCGCGCGCCTTGGCGGAGACGCGGCAATCTGAGGCGGAGTGTCATCCTGAACCGAAGTGTCCGCCAGAGGACGGATCCGTCCAACGCTGTTTGGCGGAAAGGATCTCAGGATAAACGACGCGAAGTATCTGAGATGTGTCACTTCATCCAGAATGACCTCCAGTCAGATTGCTTCGCTTCGGTTCGCAATAACGGAGAGAAAAGCGGATTTTCAAGTATTAAGATTCGATAGCCGATACGAGTTAAGGAATAGAGTTCTAACCCTTTTGAACTAAAGGCCTAAGCGTTTATTATGAAGTTTAGAATTTTGGCGGTAGCTTTTTTGGGGCAATTCGCCCTTTCTTTATCTCCTTCTTTTGCGGCGGATCAAATACCCACGGCGAAGGGGGTCAGTCTTTCTTCGGTTTCTCCTCAAGGCGATTTGACTCGGCAGGATATCAAGGCCCAGATGAAGGTCTCTCGTGAAGACCGCTATCAAAAAATGCCTTACCTGGATCGCCGTCTGGTTCAGGAAATGATCACTCTTCGGCAAGTGAAAGAAAAGGAAATGTTCATCCGCTTAAAGAATCAAAAATCTTTGGAAGAGGTTATTGAGCGTTCAGTCCGATCTCATACTCCGGCCAGGGCTGCTTGGGAAAAAATCGCTCTGGCGAGACGAAAAATTTTGGCGGCGGTGCGCAATCTTTTTCCCGAAGCTAGTTATGAGCTGAATCATAGTGGGGGCTTCCTCAGCCAGGATGCATTCAATTCCGGTAATTTCCACTTTAAATTCCGCCAGCCCGTATTTCACGGCGGAATTTTATGGAATACCCTTTTGCAGGGTAAGGCCGAGCTTGAGTCGGGAGAAAACGAATATGATGCCGTAATTGGAGAATTGATTCGGGATGTGTCCAAGGCTTATTTTGACTATAACCGCGCCAAAGAACAAGTGAGGGATCATCGGGATGCCCTGAATCAACTCAAAAAGTTTCAGGAGATGTCTCTGGAAAAAAATAAGGCCAAGATTATTTCCGAAATTGAACATTTGAATGCCCAGTCCCTTTACGGTCAGCTCGAATATGAATACGAAACCTCGAAACAAGAGCTGGAACTTGCGAAGCTCGAACTTCAAAAACTGATGAATCTTGAGATGCAGGATGACATTGACATCCAATCGCTTTATAGCATGCAGACCCTTTTTTCTAATCAGAATATTCAAGTGAGTGGGACTCAATCTGAAAAGGGGATGTTCAATTTTTCCGAAACGGCCCCGGTCATGAAAGTCGATGAGCTGGTGGATCTGGCCTATCAAAACCGTCCTGAGCTGCGGGTAGAAGCCTCCAAGCTGGAAGCGGCGCGTTTGGCTGAGAAGATTAAGTGGGGAAAGCTGATGCCGCAGGCTGATGTGACCGTTGAATTTGGCCGGTTGGCAGAATCGCTTGATGTGATTTCTCTGGCACCCGGATGGCGTAATGAATTTCGTTGTATGCTTGAGCTCAATTGGAATGCAGGCGGCAATAAAGTAGGGTATACTTTGGATCATAATGAAAAGGCTCCGAATTTAACACAAATCGCGCAATCCGAGGGCTCTTTTACGCGTGCCAGCAAAGTGAGCGCAGGTCTTCTAGATGGTCTGAGTGATTATGTGGATACCAAGCAGGCGGAGGTTCAGAAAATCGAACAGATTGTGGAACTTGAAAAAGCGGAGAAGAAAATTATTCAGGATGTGAAGCAGGCTTATTTTGATTATCACAAGAATGAGATCCAGGTCAAATCCGTTTTGCAAAAAGCGAGTTACCATAAACGTCTCGTCGAGCTTTCCAAGCACCGGCTGGATCAAAATGAGGTTCCAATCTCAGACTATTTGCAAGCCGAGATTAATCTTTTGGAAGAGCTTTCCAAACTTCATAAAGCGATTGCGGATTATCTCTCTGCGCGCGCGGCGATGAATTATGCGATTGGAGTTCCTCAATATTTAAAATTTGGAGAAAAGAATGGAACCTACGGATCTACCTCAAAAAAGTGAGTCGGATTTTTCCGATCTTACCGGGAAAAATATTTTTGATCGGCTGAAAAATTTGACGTCAAAATTCAAAAAGCTTTCGGGGAATATTGTCCGGCTCAAGTCTTCTGAGGAAACATCGGAACGCGTTGATATTACGCCGCCTGAAACCTATCAGCAAGCCCCGTTTGTGAAATGGATCAAACCGGCACTCATTGTTTTCGTCCTCATTATTGCCTTCAATATGAGCAAAGGATATTTTGGGAAGTCGAGGCTGCCACTGGATAAGCTCGTTGCCGAGCAAAGCAAGGGCAAGGAAGAAGCGGTTGCCGTTAAGGCGTACAAGGTTGGGCGCTACAATTATGAGGATCCGTTTAATGCGCTCGGTACGATTAAGGGAGCGATGGAGCTCAAACTCAGTTTTGAAATTCCCGGAGTCATTAGCTCCATCAACTATAAAGAAGGGGAACGTTATGAAGAGGGGGCTTTGCTGATGTCCCTCAAACAAGATGACATTTTACTGCGCATGAAACGGGCTCAGGCGGAATTTAACAAGGCTCAGGCGGAAACCCAAATCGCGGACGACAAATTTAAGGAGCACCAAAAGCTCTTTGCGATGGGAGCCATTCCCAAATTGACGGAGGATAAAGTCAAACTAGAACTGGATTCCAAAAAATATGAAATGGAAGCCGCTCGTCTGGAAATGAAAGCGCATGAAGCGATGCTTGAGAAATCCAATCTTTATGCGCCTTCGTCGGGGATGTTGGGACAGCTGAATATTGAAGAAGGCGAAACAATTACCGCGAATACCATGCTCGGAACGCATATTATGACCGAACATGTTTTTGCTGAGTTTGGCGCAGGAGAAAAAGATGTGAATAAAATTGCGCTGGGTCAAAAAGCCCGTGTTTTTGTTGACGCATATCCCGATAAAACCTTTGAAGGCACGATTGAAAACGTGGCACCGATTGTGGCCGGAACCAGCCGCACTGCCTCGGTCCGTGTGCGGATTGAAAACCCCGAGGCGACTTTGCTACCGGGCATGTTCGCGCGCATCCGCATCCTGCTTTATAGTAAAAAGAATGCTCTCGTCATTCCTACGGATGCTGTGCAAGGCAAGGCAGGCGAGCAATTTGTTTATGCGATTCAGACCGAGAAGAGCATTGCCGAGAAGCGTCAGGTCGCGATTGGTTATACACGGCCGGATTATTCTCAAGTGGATGCCGGGGTTTCCGAAGGTGAGCTTATTGCTGTTTCAGGGCTTGAGAATTTGGAAAGCGGTAAGAAAGTCCGCATTGCTGAAACCCAAGAAGCGGAATTGTGACGACGTCTTGCAACCTTTTGCAACCTCTAGCAACCTTTTCCCATGACATTCGCCGAATACGTCATCCGCAAAAAAGTCACTGTGATCATGGGCACGCTTGGCATGATCCTGCTGGGCGTGATTGCCTTGCATCAGATTCCCCAGGAACTTTTTCCGCGCGTGGGTTTCCCTCAAATCACGATCGTCACGGAATATTCTAACGCAGCTCCGGAAGAAATTGAAAATCTGATCACTAAGCCCATTGAAGAGTCCATCGGTTCAGTCTCCGGCCTGAAGCGAGTCGAGTCCATTTCCCGTGAAGGAAGAAGCTCCATTGTTGTTTCTTTTAATTGGGGACAGGATATTGATTTTGCCGCATTAGCGGTTCGCGAAAAAATTGATTTGGTCAAAGAGCGCCTTCCTAAAGAAGCCGAAGATCCTGTAGTTTTAAAATTCGATCCGCTTTCACGTCCCATCCTGATCCTTTCCGTCACGGGTAATTTGGAGCCGATTCGTTTAAAAATGCTGACTGAAAAAATGCTCAAGGATAATCTGGAAAAGGTGGAGGGGGTTGCCTCGGTCGGTCTTTCTGGGGGAGCCAACCGTGAAATCCAGGTGAATGTGGATCAAGCGCGGCTTCAGGCAAGTCATCTTTCCCTGCTGCAGCTCATTCAATCGATTGAAGACACCAATGTCTCTTATCCGGCCGGGAGTATCAAAAAAGGTCTTTATGAATATTTGATCCGCACCGTGGGAGAATTTCGCAGTGTGAAGGAAATTGATTATTCCGTGGCCGGCGTGGATACCGTTCAGAAAATCAAAAAAGAAGATACGAGTTTTCTTGAACGGAACAATGATGAGGGCGCGCGCGATACCCTAGATACCCTGCGCCAAGAAGTTAAGAGGCAGATGCTTGAGAAACGGCTTGTGCTGGTCAAGGATATCGCCGAGGTGGTTGATGGTGTTGCTGAAAAAACCAGCATTTCGCGCCACAACGGCAAGGAAAATCTTTCCCTTTCGATTCAAAAGCAGGGGAATGCCAATACCATTCAGCTTGTGAACAAACTGCGCCAGGCCTTGAAAGCGCTTGATCCGGATCTGAAATCCCGGGGAATTAAGTATGACATTATTTATGACCATTCTGAATTTATCCGTAAATCCATTGATGATCTAAAAAGCGCGGCTCTGCAAGGCGGTTTCCTCGCCTTTCTGGTGCTTTTGTTTTTTCTGCGTTCCTGGTTCGCCTCTCTGCTGGTGACTCTTTCCATTCCGCTCACGATTCTCGGAACTTTTTTCTGTATGCAGATGACGGGAATCAGTCTGAATACAATGTCCTTAATGGGACTGGCAGTCGCGATCGGGATGATTGTCGATACGAGTATTGTGGTGGTGGAAAATATTTTCCGCCGCCGGCAATTGGGTGAAAGCGCGGAAGAAGCCGCGATTAAGGGCTCGGCAGAAATGACGTGGGCGGTCATCGGATCTAACCTCACCACGATTGCGGTTTTTTTTCCTCTCATTCTCTTTGTCCCGGGAGTGATGGGGCAAATGCTCAAGGATCTTTCCTGGGCCATTATTTTTTCGCAGATTATTTCCACGGTGGTTCCGCTGACGACTGTGGCTATGCTGACCACGTATTTTAAGTTTCAGTTTAAGGACTATGAGCCAAGCCGCTGGCCGAAAATTTTTGAAAAATATTTAGATCCCCGTCTGCCGCGCATCAGCCACGAGAGTTTTTTAGGAAGCTCCCTGCTTCTGATCCTGGTGGTTATTGTGGGGGTCACCATGCTGCTTTTTCCGACCTTGGATCGGGAAGTTCTGCCGAAGGTTGACCAAGGGCAGTTTTTGATCAAAGTCGACATGCCGATCGGAACTCGTCTTGAAATAACGGACCGTGTGGTGAAGCGCATGGAGGGTCTTTGCAAAGAAACTCAAAATGTGAAAGATGTGGCCGTCACGATTGGTGCGGAAAAGAGTAAGCAGGGAGATGTGAAGGTGGAGACTCTTCGTCCCTGGCAGGCGATTGTTCTTGCCACGCTTCAAAAAGAAAGGAAGCGGTCTTCGGCGGCCGTTGTGGATGAAATCCGCGATAAACTCGGAACCCTTCAATTGGAAGAAGCGCGGGTAGAATTTATTCTCCAGGAAAGTGAGTTTCAGTTCGGCAACAGCCAGAAACCCATTTTGATCGAGGTCAAAGGCTATGACTTTCTTCAGATGAACCGGCTCGTCAATACTCTCAAAAAACAGCTTCAGCAAGTCGATGGTATCGTGGATTTGGAAGATGACGTTGCGGAGCCTGCCCAGGAAACAAAGCTTGAAATCGGCAAACAGCGTGCGGCGCTTTACGGTATTTCTCCGATGGATATTTCCCTGACGGCCAAGGCAGCCATTGAAGGAGTTGTGGCGACTAAATATCATGAAGAAGGAAAAGAATATGACATCCGCGTGCGTTTGAGCAGTAAGGATCGTGACAATATCCAAAATCTGAATGATCTTTTGCTTTATTCCCAGGTGATGGACCAGCTCCTTCCTCTGAAAGAAGTGGCGGTCATTAAAAAGGGATTGGGGCCGAGTGAAATTCGTCACGTCAACCAGGAACGTACCACGATTATTTCAGCCTCGCTTCGCAAAGACATTCGCACCAAGGATGCCATTGCTCAGGTTCAGAAGATTCTAAAAAATATCCAGGCGGGAGATTTTCAGGTGAATATTGCCGGAGCGGTGAAAGAGCAGGCGGAAAATTACGGACTTCTTTTCTTTGCGTTCGCGGTCGCGCTGATTTTGAATTACATGATTATGGCCGCGCTTTTTGAATCATTTATGCAGCCGATGATTATCATGTTTGCCGTGCCGCTTTCGTTTGTGGGTGTCGTGGTGAGTCTTTGGATCACCGGAGTTTCCATCAACGTGATGTCCATGTTTGCGGTCATCCAGCTTGTCGGAACGGTAGTCAATAACGCGATTGTGCTGATGGAATATATTAATCAGCTGCGCGCGGAGGGGGTTGGTGTCGTTGAAGCGGCCATAACCTCGATTAAAGTTCGTACGCGTCCGATTATTATGAGCGCGCTCACTGCCGCGATAGGGCTCTTGCCCCTCACCTTGGGATTAGGCGAGGGTTCTGAGCTTCAGCGTCCGATGGCGATTGCGACGATGGGCGGGACGCTTTCCTCCACCGGTTTGACTCTCATTGTGATTCCCTTCTTATATATTCTCACCACTTATTTTATGGAACGTTTCATCCCCAGTGAAGAAGATGAAGATGAAGATGAGGGAGAAGACAAGGTTAAATTATAATGGGCCTTCCCAGCGCGGCATTAAAAAAACCGGTAATGGTCGCCATGATCTTTGCCGCGTTCATGATGATGGGACTGATCGCTCTTGTGCGGCTTCCCGTCGAACTTTATCAAGGGCAGAATCAGGGAATCATCAGTATTGTTGTCCGTGCCCGCGGTGGTTTGGCTCCGGTAGAGGTGGAAAAATTACTCACCAAACCCATCGAAGAAGCTGTGGCCACGGTCAGCAATCTCAAGAATCTCATTTCTAATTCGCGTGAGGCCGAATCCCGCGTGACCATGGAATTTGTGCCCGGCACGGATATGCGCTTTGCCGCACTTGAAGTGCGCGAGAAATTTTCCCGAGTCAAACCCCTGCTCCCCAAAGAAATCGAAAAACCGGTCATTGCCAATTATGATGACGCAGAATCCGCCGTCATGATTTTTGCGCTTACCTCCGAAACGCTTTCGCCTGAACAGATCCGTGAAATTGTGGAAACCAATCTCAAGCCGATTCTCACGCGCGTGGACGGTGTGGCCAGTATTGAAATCTACGGAGGCCGTGAGCGTAAGATCCTGGTCGAAGTTGACCGCGACAAGATAATCAATTACAACATTTCCATCGAACGCGTTATGGATATTTTAGGACGCAGCAATGTGAATCTGCTTGCGGGAAATGTGGAAAGTAGAACGCTTGATTTGGCGGTTCGAAGTATGGGAGCCTTTAAAACCATCGAAGAGATAGGGGATATTGGCATCAAGGCCACACGGCAGGGTTCCATCATTCCGCTCAAGGAAGTTGCAACGGTGAAAGATGCCTATCTGGAGCCTTCGGATTTTGCGCGGCTAAATTTGGAACAAAACGTAACCATTTATGTAAAAAAAACAAGCATGGCCAGCACGATCCCGGTAGTAAAGACCGTACGGAGTGTTCTGGATGACTTCACCAAGGACTATAAAAAAGGAGGTCTGAAAGCCGTGGTCGTCTCGGATAAGGCACAGACGATTTCTCGGGCGATTAGTGATGTGCGGGACTCGCTTCTCCTGGGTATGTTTTTGGTGACCGTTATGATTTTTTTATTTTTGCGCAACTGGATCCTCGCCATGATTGTGCTAATTTCCATGCCCATCTCGGTTATCATGACTTTCTTTTTTATGAATATGGCGAAGATCAGTATTAACGTGATGACTTTGAGCGGTCTCGCGCTTGCTATCGGAATTTTGGTGGACAGTTCCGTGGTTATTATTGAAAATATTTTTTCCAAAAAGGAACGCGGGCTTGAGGATCTGAGGGCCATTCGCGAAGGCGCGGAAGAAGTCTGGATCCCTCTGCTGGGTTCTTTATTTGCCATGCTGATCGTGTTTCTTCCTATCCTTTTTATCGATAAAAAAATCCAGATGATGTATTCGGGGTTCGCGTTTACGGTCACCGTGTCATTGATCGGCTCCTTTTTTCTTGCCATGATGCTTGTGCCCGTGGCCATCCGCCAATGGGCCTCGGGGGCTTTAGAAGCCAGACAAACGTCAAATTGGTTTCAAAAAATAGCCGACGGGTACCGGAAGCTCATGGTGCTTAATCTCAAGTACCGTTACCCCGTAGTTTTTGTGCTATTGCTTTTACTTGGCGTGAGTGTGATAGGACTCGCGAACCGCAGCATCGATTGGCCGGCCACCTATGAAGAGAATGAATTTTCAGTCATCGTTTTTCCGCTTGCCGGTGCCAAGCTTGAAACTAATGATGAGGCCATTAAAAAAGTTGAAAGTCTTTTGGGAAAGATTCCAGATATTGAAATGTTTTCAACCACAGTTCGGAAAGACGATATCCGTATTTTTGTCCGTCTAAAGCCCAAAGGAAAGCGGCAATACGCCAAAGATGAGGTGGTCAAGATCCTGGATGAGAAGGGCAATCAGTCTGTGAAGGAAATCAATGACAGTTACAGCTTGATCATTGATAAAGGCGCGGGCAGTTCGGACCAAAAGAAACTCATTGTGAATCTTTTCGGACATGACAGTGATGTGCTTCAGAAACTGGCCATTGAGGCCGCTAATCGCATGGCCAAAGTGGACGGGATTTACAATCTTGTGATGACGGATCTTCGCAAACGTCCTGAATATTCACTCATTGTGGACAAGGGCCGCGCTGCCTTTTACGGACTTTCGATCCAAAAAGTGGCGGATTCAGTTCACGCCCAGGTTCGCGGGATGCGCCCCACGAAATTTCACGACTATACGAAAGGAGAAGAAATCGAGACCATTACCCGGCTTCAGGCCATTTACCGCCAGAAGATCGATGATTTGCGCTTTATTCCCATTCATACGGACGCGGGGAATCCCATTCTTTTGGGCGAGATTGCTAATTTTTATCCTTCCACAGGGCCTCAAACTATTGACCGCAAAGACAAATACCGTTATGTGTTTGTCAAAGGTGATACCAAGAAAACCATGGAAGAAGTGGCGGAAAAAGTGCGCGTGCTGTTAAACGACATGAAATTTCCGGACGATTATTATTGGAAATTTGGAGGATCGTACGACGAACTCTTTAAAAGCAAGTCACAGCTGACGCTCGCCTGGGTCCTCACCTTTCTTCTCGTTTATATGGTGTTAGCGTGTTTGCTGCAAAATTATTCCCAGCCAGTGATTGTGATGTTGGGAGTTCCTTTTTCTTTGATTGGTGTCTGGCTTGTTTTATTTCTTACCAAAACACCCTTAAGCCAGCAGGTTTATATCGGGTTAATCCTTTTAGCGGGATATGTGGTCAATGCGGCCATTATTATGGTGGACCATATCAATCACTTGAAAAAAGAAGGACCGGTGCCGGAAGAGGTTTTGATCCATGCCGGGCTGGACCGGCTTCGTCCGATTATGATGACAACCCTCGCGACGGTACTGGGATTTTTACCCATGGCCCTGGGATGGAGTCAATCGAGCGAGCTCTGGGCGCCGCTCGCCAAAACGGTGATCGGAGGTTTGCTTTCTTCCACGGTGCTGACTCTTTTTGTGCTTCCAAATTTCATTCTGATTTTCGAAGAAATCCCGGCTTGGTGCCGCCGAATCTTTTTTTACCGTTTTAAACAAAAAAGTGTGTCTTTTGACAGGATGTCCGATACATAAAAAACAGCGGAGAAATCTATGAACCAACCGAATCCACCGGTCAGCACAGCAACGAATACCGAGCCCCGACAATATAAGAGAAAAGTCGGAAACATTATCATTCATCGGCCCATTCAGCGGGAGTTTACGCTGGTGGTGATCATCCTTTTTATGATCGCGATAGCGGCCATTGTATTCATCATTCATTATACAATCCGGGAAGCGGCCTTCGGCGGGGGATTCCATTTTGGGAAGATCAATCCCTATGAAATACTTTCAGAGGTCAGCTATCAGCTGATTTTGTGGGTGTCCTGCGTGCTTTTTGCCACGATGATGGTCATTGGTGTTTTCGGTGTCTTTTTTCTGCACCGGATCGCGGGTCCTGTCTACCGTTTCAAACAGGTTTTTATCAAGCTCAATGCAGGCCAGGTGCCCCATATCGTCCGTCTTCGCGATGGAGATTTCTTCACAGAGGTAGCGGATGAACTGAATCAGTATCTCAAAGGGGTCACTTCCGAAAATGAGAAGCGAAAAAAGATCCAGGAGAAAGTGGATCAGATCCTCTCTCAGGGCGCCGGCGAACCCAGTCAACGATTTGTTCAGGAAATCAAAGAGCTCCTCGCTTAATCTCTTTGCGTCGCCGATCTGCCTCGGGAGAAAAACCGAATCCTGCGTAAGTTCTTCCAAGATTGTATTCTCATCATTCTCTACCCCCCCCCTCCGTAGGGTTACACCCCATAATCAATGATCCACCGCCATTCTATAATGCTCTGATTGAATAAAACGCATGGAATCATCAGTCGGCAGGAATAAAAACAATCCATCCGCCGAGGGCTTGGGACGGCAGTACGTCATTGCCCTGATGCCGGATACGAAATATAAAAGCTTCGGCCCGTTGAAAGAGTTAACGGCGGGGAAAACTAAAACCTCAACGGTGACGACGCAGACGACGGCTGGAACACCGGTCAGCGATAGCACCAACACCGTGACCCCTGAAAAAGAAGTGGTTACCGATGCCCATCCTCGCGGTATTATTGGGGATATTTTCTATACGGCCGGTAAAATTCTTATTTTTCCGTTTAAAGTCATAGGAAGCCTCTTCTCATGATTTCCCGGGCTGACATTTTCGAAATAATCAGACAGATAACTCGGTGAGAGGTTAAGATTTTACAGGGGTTAAAGAGCTTGACTTAGTAAGGGGATTTGTTACAATTCCAGACTGTCAAATTATCGTTTTTATTCATAGAAGTGGGCGGATTGTTAGCCCACTTCTTTTGTTTTCAAAAAGGTAAGCTCTCCATATGAATCAGGAACTTTTAACTTCGATCGAATACGTGGAAAAAGAGAAGGGTGTCTCTAAGGAAGTTCTCCTGGATGCACTCAAGCAAGCCCTGCTTTCCGCCTGCCGTAAAACCTATCCCGATCCCGACCGTTTTACGATTGATATTGATGCTAAAACCTGCGAAATTCATTTACTTGAAAACGGTAAACCTTTTAATGATCTGAAGTTCGGTCGGATTGCCGCGCAAACTGCCAAGCAAGTTATTATTCAAAAAATTCGTGAAGCGGAACGCGAATCCATTTTTGACCAATTTTATAAACGGGTCGGAGATATCATCACCGGTAATGTCCACCGGGTTGAACCGAAGGCTATTATTGTCGATCTTGGAAAAGTGGAGGCCATTTTGCCTTCTCGGGAGCAGTCGCCTCAGGATGAATTCCGTCAGGGTCATTTAATCCGTTCCTATGTGATGGAAGTTCGTAAATCCTCCAAAGGACCGGAGATCATTCTCTCCCGTGCGCACGCTGGCCTGGTTCAAAGACTTTTTGAGTTAGAAGTTCCTGAAATTCATGATGGGATTGTTGTGATCAAAGGTGCCGCGCGCGAAGCGGGCTCCCGGACTAAAATCGCGGTGTTATCCAAGGATGAAAAAATCGATTGTGTCGGATCTTGTGTGGGTATCCGCGGCCAGCGCGTGAAAAATATTGTACGTGAATTGGGCGGAGAGAAAATCGATATCGTCCGCTACAGTGAAGATATGAATGCCTATGTCCGCAATGCGATGGCGCCTGCGGAGCTCAAAGAGGTTCGTCTTAATCCCTTGGATAGAAAAGCGGAGATTATCGTGAATGATGACCAGCTTTCGCTTGCTATTGGAAAAAGAGGGCAAAATGTTCGCTTGGCTTCCAAATTGCTGGGCTGGCAGCTGGATGTCCGCAGTGTGACTCAGAAAATTCCTCTCATGGAAATCGCGGGATTGGATGCCAAGAGTGCTGCTATTTTAAATGCGGTAGGTGTTTTCAGTTTGAAAGATCTTGTCAGGGGAACTGTTGAGGATCTGGCCAAATTAGAGGGAATCGGAGAAGTCTTGGCAGTTGAAATTATGGGCGCTGCAAAAATCATGATGGCAAAATACTTGCCGAAGGATCAACCGATTATCAAAAAGGAAGAAGAGTCGACTCATGAGAGTGCATGAACTTGCGAAAGAATTAGGATTTGGCAGTAAAGAAATTACGGCTAAGATTCAGGAGTTAGGTGGCTCGGTTAAAGGTCATATGTCTTTAGTCGACGAAGCGTTAATCCCCAAGATCCGCGCGGCTTTTTCTTCCCAAAAGGCTGTTTCGACGGTTAAATCCACAGTCAAATCTGCTGATTCTCTCAAAACGAAACCTTCAAAGACGCATGCGGTTGAGACAAAATCACCGGTCTCCAAGGTCCCCGAAAAGCTCCTGGTCCCGGAAGAAAAAAAACCAGTTCCAAAATTAGAAAAAATTGAAGCGCCTCAACCGGCCTCGGAGCCTGTTCAGCCAGCGCCCAAAAAACAAGAACCTCAAAATACAGGCCCAGTGCCTATTTTCATTCGCTTTCCTATTACCGTCGGTCATTTTTCCGCTGAAACCAAGCAGAGTATCCCGACGGTGATAAAGACCTTGATGACGATTGGTGTTTTTGCCAATGTGAACCAGTTCCTGAATCGGGAAGTCGCAATGAGTCTTGCAGAGGTTTTAAAAATCAAGATCGAAAAACTTCCGGATGAAGAGGAAAAACTCTTACATAAACATGTGGCTTCACAAAACGATAAGCAACTGAAATCCCGTCCGCCGGTGGTGACCATGATGGGTCATGTGGATCATGGAAAAACATCGCTGCTTGACGCGATTCGAAGCACGAACGTGGTTGCCACGGAAAAAGGGGCCATCACTCAGCATATTGGGGCTTACGGCGTCGACATTCCTGATAAGGGGCATGTTACGTTTCTTGATACGCCCGGTCATGAAGCCTTTACCGCAATGCGTGCCCGTGGAGCCAATGTGACCGACGTGGTTGTGCTTGTCGTTGCTGCGGATGATGGCATCATGCCGCAAACCATTGAAGCGATTCATCACGCCCAGGAAGCCCAATGTCCGATCGTGGTTGCCATTAATAAAACGGATCTTCCGAGCGCCAATGTTAAGAAAGTTCTGGGAGAGCTCCAACATCACGGATTGGTGCCCGAAGCCTGGGGCGGAAAAACTATTTGTGTCGAGGTCTCTGCCAAAACGGGCAAAGGAATTCCTGAAATTCTGGATATGCTGCTTCTTGAAGCTGAAGTTTTAGAACTTAAAGCCAATTACGATTGTGAAGCTTCGGGAACTGTGATTGAAGCTCACTTGACCAAAGGAAGCGGCCCCGTGGCCACGATGATTGTTCAGCGTGGAACGCTCAAAGTCGGGGATGTTGTGGTCTGCGGCGTTTATTTTGGGCGCGTCCGGGCCTTGAGAAATGATCGCGGTAAGCAGGTCAAAGAAGCGACCCCTTCTTATGCGGCATCCGTGATGGGACTGGCTGGAGTCCCGGAAGCCGGGGATACCTTCCTTGTTGTGGAAGATGAAAAAATTGCGCGGCGTATTACAGAACAGCGTGCGCTTGAAAAACGCGAAAAAGATTTAAGCGGCGGTTCCGCGAAACATTTATCACTTGAAAATCTTTATGACCGTCTTTCCGAAGGAGATTTCAAGGAACTAAAAATTATTATCAAGGCGGATGTGCAGGGTTCTATGGAAGCGCTGGCTCAGTCTCTTGAAAAAGTGAGTAATGACCAGTGCCAGGTGCGTGTGATTCATTCCGGTGTCGGACCGATCAGTGAATCCGATGTCATGCTGGCTGCGGCTTCTGATGCGATTATTCTGGGATTTCATGTGCGGGCCGATGGCAAGGCTGCGATTACCGCGCAAAAAGAAGGCGTGGATTTGCGCTACTATAATATTATTTACGAAGTCATTGAAGATGTTCAAAAGGCCATGGAAGGTCTTCTGGAACCCACGTATTCGGAAGTGATTGAAGGTCGTGTGGAGATTCGTCAAACATTCCAGAGTTCCAAAGCAGGAACGATTGGCGGCGGTTATGTGATTAAGGGGAAAATAGTCCGCATCAATCAGGTTCGGGTGCTTCGAAACAACGTGGTTATTTTCCAAGGTAAAATCAGTTCGCTTAAACGTTTTAAGGATGATGTTCGGGATGTCGCTCAGGGCTTTGAGTGCGGTATCTCGATTGAAGGATTCAAGGAACTGCAGCCTTCTGACATTATCGAATCCTTCCGGATTGAAAAAGTTGCAACCAAGCTTACCTCCTCGTGATTGATGCAAGGCAAACGGCTTGACCGTGTTGGAAACCTCATTCAGATGGAGCTTAGCCAGCTCATCCTTCATCGCGTAAAAGATCCCCGTATTGGATTTGTGACGGTCACTCACGTAAGCGTGGCCGCGGATATCCGTTCGGCCCGTGTGTTTTATTCGGTAATGGGCGATGAAAAGGCCAAGCGCAACACTCAGATTGCGCTTGAAAAAGCCGCGGGATTTCTTCAGCGTGAAATTGCCGAAGTCATCGAGCTTCGCTGCACTCCCAAGCTCACTTTTTCTCTAGACGAATCACTTGACCGGGGTATGGAAATTGACAGTATCCTTCGCAATATCGACGGAGAAAAAAATGTCGGCAACCCGTAAGCGTCCCCGCAGCCTCTTAAAAACATCGCCGTCTTCTTCAGATTCACTCATTTCTTTTTGCAAAGCCCTCAAACAAACCAAATCCATTTTGCTTTCCTGTCATATCCTTCCGGAAGGGGACTGTATCGGAAGCCTGCGTGCCATGCAGTCACTTTTGCAGCGCTTGGGAAAGAAAACCCTGGTGGTGGCGGAAGATTATTTTCCGAAGAGGTTGACTTCCTGTCTAAATTCAAAACATTGGGAGCGTTATGATGACGTGAAAGGTTCAGGGATTAAGTTTGATGCGTTGCTTGTCACCGACTGTCCCACTCTGGAACGCATCGGGAAAGTCCGGCAGCTTGTGAAACCCGAGACCGTGATTTTTAACCTGGATCATCATGTGAGCAATAACCGGTTTGGTCATCACAATTATATTCTTCCGAAAGCCTCTGCGACGGGCGAAGTCGTGATGGATGTTTTTAAATACTTTAAGATGAAGCTCACGCAAGAGGAGGCGAAGAATATTTATATTGCGATCGCTACGGACACCGGATCTTTCCGCTACAGCAGCACGACCGCGCGCACGCACCAGCTTGTGAGTGAACTCATCAATACGGGTATTGATATTGAATCCATTAATGATGAGATCAATTCCAATTATTCCATGAACAAGATTCATCTCTACAGCCATCTTTTAAACAAGATTCAGACCGACAAGCATGAAAAAATAGCCTGGGTGGCCATGACACGCGATGACGTGAAACGTTTTGGCGCTGAATACGAAGACTCGGAAGGTTTTATCGATTTTCTTAAATACATTCACAATGTCAAAATTTGTTTCTTTGCGAGCGAGCTTCCGGATCAGGATGCGATACGCATTTCATTTCGATCTCGTGGTAAATATGATGTGAACAGCATTGCAACTCACTTCAAGGGCGGCGGCCACAGAAAATCTTCCGGCTGTTTGTTCGAGGGGGGGATCACGCTCAAGGAATCCGTGGACAGGGTGTTGGAGCGTATCCGCAAGGACATTGATTTATGATGCCGCTTGATGGTGTGCTTCTGGTCGACAAACCCACCGATTGGACCTCCCATGATGTGTGTGCTTTTGTCCGCAGCCGTTTTCACCTTAAAAAGGTTGGACATGCCGGCACTTTGGATCCTTTGGCGACAGGGCTTTTAGTGGTTCTCCTGGGCCGCGCCACTAAAATCTCCAACACTTTGAGCGGGCACGAAAAAGAATATCAGGGGACGATGGAGCTTGGCATTCAAACCGACTCCCATGACCGGCAGGGCAAGGTCATTCAAGTGGCGCCGTGGGAGGCCGTGACGCTGGAAGACATTCGCGCGAAGACCGCGGCATTCAAGGGCGATATTATCCAGGTTCCTCCGATGGTTTCAGCGCTCAAGCATCACGGGGTACGACTATATGAACTGGCCCGCAAGGGACTGACTGTGCCGCGCGAAGGACGCAACGTCACAGTTCAAGAATTTGAACTCGGAGTTAAAGAAGGCCCCTTTGTTCATTTTCATGTCAGTGTTTCCAAAGGAACTTATGTGCGCACGCTTGTTAATGACTTGGGAGAGGCGCTGGGGTGTTACGCCGCATTGGCTGCGCTCAAACGGGTGCGTTCCGGGCGATTTTCTCTAAAAGATGCGTCGACGATTGAAGATCTTCGTCGCATGGAAATTACGGATTTAAACGAGCGGGTTCTCCGTCTGAGCAGTGTTCTCTCATAAGGAATAAAAAGGAAAAACAAGGGGAAAAAGGGAATAAGAAGGATATGAGAAAACTCCAATTCTTTTCCTTATTCTTCCATCTGCTTCCTTGCGTTTCCCATTTCTTCCCTTAGTTTATTTATGCATCTCATCGAATCGCTTCAAGATTTTCATCCTTCTACAAAACCTCTTGTGCTGGCTCTCGGAAATTTTGACGGGCTCCATTTAGGCCATCAGAAACTCCTCCAAAAAGTTAAAGAAAGCGCGCAAAACTTTCAAGGCACGAGCGCGGTTCTGACATTTCGCCAGCATCCGCAAACTGTTCTGCATCCTTTGGATAAGCCCCTGCTTCTGAATTCTGCAGCCCATAAACTCTGGATGCTTGAAGAGCTGGGTTTGGATCTTTGTTTTATGATTCCTTTCACTGAAATTTTCTCCCGAATGAGCGCTGAAAATTTCGTCGAAGAAGTCTTGGTGAATCGTCTTAAAGTGAGAAAGATTTTTTTGGGTGCAAATGCCCGCTTTGGTCATGGACGGAAGGGGGATGGGTCTGTCATGCATCAGTTGTCCGATCATTTTGGATTTGAGTTTGAAGAGGTGACGGGAGTTCAGGCGGGAGGAGAGCTGGTTTCCAGTTCACGGATCCGCAAACTGATCCAGCAGGGGAATTTAAAAGAAACTTGTGAATGTTTGGGCAGGCCTTATCGTATTTTGTCCGAAGTCATTCATGGCGACGGAAGGGGAGCGGAGCTTGGATTTCCGACGGCGAATCTTAAGATCGACCAGGAAGTTATGCCGCCAGAAGGCGTCTATGCTGTCAAAGTAAGAAAGATGTCCCCCTCACCCAATCCTCTCCTAGTTCGCCAGAAGACGGATCCGCCGATTTTCGAGCGGGATGGAGAGATGGCAAGGGTGCGGGGAGGCGGATTTTCACCGGACCCTTGGCTTTCCGGCGTACTCAATTTTGGCAGCCGTCCTACCTTTTACCCTGGAGAAAAGGTGTCCGTGGTGGCCGAAGTCTTTATCCTGGACCTTAAGGATAAGAATTTGTCTCTTTACGGATGCTGTCTGGAAGTCGCTTTTTATGAAAAGCTTCGGGAAGAGCAGGCCTTTTCCAGTGCCGAGGCCCTTAAAGCCCAGATAGGACAGGATATTGAGAGCGCTCGGGCTGTTCTTACCGACGGAAGAATGCTATAGGGGCCACCCTGTAGGGTGGCTCCTATAGATGGTTTACAAACAAGGGGAACTGGCGTATACTCCTCCCACACTAAACAACCCAAACGTAAGAGATCCAAGGAGTTCAATCACTTTCATGTCACTGATAAAAGAGCGAAAGAAAAAAGTCATTTCAGATTATAAAACTCACAAACGGGATTCAGGCTCTGCGGATGTCCAGGTAGCTGTTTTAACTCACCAGATCAACTTTCTTTCTTCACATTTTGAAAAAAATCCCAAAGATCACCATTCGCGTTTTGGGCTGATCAAGATGGTCAGTAAACGTAAAAAACTGCTGAGTTTTATTCAGAAAAATTATCCCGAACGTTATAAAGAACTCATCACCCGCCTTGGAATGAGGAAATAGGCGCCTGCGGCTTGTTTCGAAACCTCGAGAATCTCTTCTTAATTAAGCACAAAAAGGAAACCTATCATGACGATGCAGCGTATTAATGGAACTTTTGGAAACCACGAAATCATTCTTGAAACCGGTCGTATGGCCAAACAGGCTCACGGAGCCGTGTTAATGCAGTGCGGCGATACGGTCGTGCTTGCCGCGGCAGTCAGCGCTCGTGACCCCAAGCCCGATCAGGATTTTTTTCCGTTGACCGTAGATTATCGTGAGCGGACTTATGCCGCAGGAAAAATTCCTGGCGGTTTTTTTAAGCGCGAAGGAAGACCTTCCGAACATGAAATCCTTGTCTCTCGTCTCATTGATCGTCCTATCCGCCCTCTTTTCCCCGAAGATTTTCTCAATGAAACCCAGGTGACGATTACGGTCCTTTCTGTAGGCCAAGAAAATATGACCGACATTCTTTCTATGAATGCGGCATTCGCTTCAGTGTTGATTTCAAACATTCCTTTCAGTCACGCGCTTGGAGCCGCGCGGGTGGGACTGGTCGAGGGGCAATTTGTGGTGAATCCTTCTGCTGAGGAAATGGAAAAAAGTGAACTCGATCTAGTGATCGCGGCCACAGAAGAAAAAGTGATGATGCTGGAAGCTGGCGCCCGCGAAATTTCCGAAGAGAAAATGTTTGAAGCGATCAAGTTCGGTCACGAGGCCATTAAAAAAATAATCAGCCTGCAAAAAGAACTTGCTAAAAAAGTGGGTCAAAAGAAACGTGAAGTTACGAAGCTTCCGATCCCGGCAAGTATGTTTGAGATCGTACGAAATACGGTTGGCAGCGAATTTAACAAAATTTTTGAACTTGGGTCCAAAGAAGAGCGAGAAGAAGCTTCTCATCAGTTGTATGACAAGGTGAAGGCCCAGTTTAATCCTGAAGATCCGCAATTTAACGCAAAATATCTAAAGAGAGTTTTTGACAAGATTGAGCAGGAAAAAGTCCGTGAGTATATTCTTGATTCTGGTAAACGTCCGGATGGCCGCGGCGCCCGAGACATCCGTTCGATTTCGTGCGAAGTCGGTTTTCTTCCCCGCACTCACGGCTCCGCACTCTTTACCCGCGGGCAAACGCAAAGTCTGAGCGTTGCGACGCTCGGAACTGCGGATGATGAACAGAGGATTGATGCGCTTGACGGAGAACTCTCCAAGCGTTTCATGCTTCATTACAATTTCCCGTCCTTTAGTGTCGGAGAAGCTAAGCAGAATCGCGGCCCAGGACGCCGTGAAATTGGGCACGGTGCCCTTGCTGAACGCGCGCTTGTTTCCGTGATTCCTTCGCACGATGATTTTCCATACACGATCCGTCTTGTCTCTGACATTATGGAATCCAACGGATCAAGTTCGATGGCTACGGTTTGTGCCGGAACACTTGCGCTCATGGATGCGGGAGTTCCAATCAGCGCGCCGGTTGCGGGCATCGCGCTGGGACTTGTGACACGGGGTTCCAAATACCAGGTGTTAACGGATATTGCGGGAATCGAAGATCATCACGGTGATCAGGATTTTAAAGCTGCTGGCACGGCCAAAGGTTTGACAGCGCTTCAGATGGATATCAAAATTGACGGTGTGACCGATCAGATGATCAAGGATTCCATGGACGCGGCTAAAGAAGCCCGGTTCAAGATTCTTGAGAAGATCACCCAGGCATTGGCGGAACCGCGTAAAGAGCTTTCGGCTTATGCCCCGCGCATTACCACGCTCAAGATTAATCCTGAAAAAATCGGCTTGGTCATTGGACCTGGTGGAAAGAATATCAAAAAGCTTGTGGAAGAGACCGGCGCCAAGATCAATATTGATGACGATGGTACGGTTTCCATTTCTTCGATTGATGCGGCGGCGACGGAAGAAGCGATCAGACGTATTAAAGGCATGACCGATGAGGCGGAAATGGGGAAAGTTTATGAAGGGTCGGTAAAAAAGCTCGTGAGTTTCGGAGCTTTTATTGAATATATGCCGGGCCGTGAAGGACTTTGCCATGTTTCAGAAGTGGCGGAGGGCTTTGTGAAATCCGTCAATGATTACCTGCGTTTAGGTGATATTGTTCCGGTAAAAGTTGTTAATATGGGTGATGATGGTAAGGTGAGTCTTAGCATCAAGAGTGCCCGTGAAGGCGGAATGCCCATGCTCCCACCGGATGCCGAACGGGATCCGGTTTCTGAAATCAGCCGTGGTCGAAACGATCGTTCCCGCAGCGGCGGTCGGCGGTAAAGCTTAGAAATTCAAAATACCAAGCGCCAAATATTAAACAAAAAGCAAATCACATATTTCAAAGTAGTTTGTTTGGGAATTGTCATTTGGAGTTTGAATATTGTTTGGAGCTTGGTATTTATAATTTGGAAGTTATGTTTTTATGTTTATAGAAATCCCCATCAAACGACTCACTCACGCTGAAGGTCTTGATCTTCCAAAATACCAGACAGAGGGATCCAGCGGGTTTGATTTGCTTGCGGCCTGTGGCGGTGAGGATGTGGTGCTTCAGCCGGGTGAGCGCAAACTTATTCCCACTGGAATTTCAATCGCGCTTCCACCAGGATACGAGGCCCAAATTCGTCCGCGCAGCGGCCTTGCCATAAAACACGGCGTTACCCTGCTGAATACTCCAGGCACCATTGATTCCGATTACCGGGGAGAAATCCAGGTGATTGTCATCAATCTGGGTCAGGAACCCTTCAAGGTTACGCGCGGCATGCGGATTGCCCAATGCGTGATCGCAACGATCATTAAGGCCTCCCTTATTTCTGCCGATAATTTGGACGCTACCCTTCGCGGAAGCGGCGGGTTTGGGCATACCGGCATCTAAATCGAGCTATCAGATTTCAGTAGTCAAGCTTTCAGTGCAAACGGGATTGCTTTGCTCGCAATGTCATTGCGAGGAGTTCAAAGGACGACGAAGCAATTTCTCTGATGACGGAAGCTGTTTGTGAGCTGAAAGCTGTTAGCTGAAGGCTGAAAGCTGAATATGAAAAAAGAACGAATCAATGAAATGTGGGGAGTTTTATTTCTCCTCCTTGGGTTTTATATTTTTGGCAGCATTCTTTTCTTTCATCCCGAAGATCTTGCGTTTTATTCCTCTCATCCCAATTTCCCGGTCAAAAATGTGACCGGTATTATTGGCGCTTACCTGGCCTTCGGCCTCAAGCTTTCTTTTGGTGACAGTGCGGTCTGGATCCCGGGACTTTTTCTGCTTTGGGCCTTTTGTTTTTTTACGC
This sequence comes from Candidatus Taenariivivens baikalensis, assembly GCA_009691445.1. Lineage (GTDB taxonomy): Bacteria > Omnitrophota > Omnitrophia > Omnitrophales > Aquincolibacteriaceae > Taenariivivens > Taenariivivens baikalensis. The sequence continues at coordinate 38,546 of SICL01000015.1, forward strand.
AGCGCGTTCCTGTCCGAAAAACATTTAAATTTATTGGGCTGGCGATTGCGCTCGTGTCCACTTGCGTGCTTGAATCCGCTGCGCTCGACCCTGATCTTCGCTTTGAGCACGGCGGCGCAGTCGGGTACCTTGCGGCAACGCACCTGCTCAAATATTTCGGGCATCTCGGAAGCTATATCCTTGCGAGCGCTTGTTTGCTTTTGTCACTTCTTCTTGCTACTGACTTTTTGCTTTATCCTATGGTGAAAGCTGTTGCGGAAAAGATTCATGAGATCGCGGGTAGCATCGCGAGTTTTGTCTGGGGTATTCGTTCTTTCGTCGCCACACTTTTTACCCGCAAGAGATCGTCAAAGGAAGACATAAAAAAGCAGGCCATAAAAGAAATTTCAAAATCAAAATCCGAAAAAGAGAAATTGAAGGTGCCATCAGAAATCTCCGCCTTTGATCCCAGGATTTCTTTGAAGGTTAAGCACTATAGCCCTGAATCGGAAGCAGCGGAAAGTGAAGCGGAGCAGAACGTGAAACCGCTTGTGCCTCACATGCTCAAGATAAAAAAAGAGCCGGCGGCTAAACCGGATTATGAGGCGGCGCCAATACCACGTGAGATGCTCACTTCCAAATCCAGAGACAGTGTTCCTGAAATTCATGAAGGGGTGGTGGGATCCAAAACTGTCTTTGTTGACTATAAATTCCCGTCTATTGATATCTTGAAGCGTCCGGAAAAAACAGAAATCTTCGCTGAAAATCTTCAGGAAAATTCCAAGATTTTGGAAGAGACCCTTGCGGACTTCGGGATTGAGGTCAAAGTTGTGGAAGTGGAGCAAGGACCTGTAATTACCCGCTACGAGCTGCTTCCAGCGCCGGGCGTGAAAGTGAATTCGATTGCCGCGCTCTCGGATGACATTGCGCTTGCGCTGAAAGCCGCAAGCGTCCGTCTGATTATTCCGATTCCCGGGAAATCAGCGGTCGGTGTGGAAATCCCTAATTCCGTGGCAAGCAAAGTTTATTTCCGTGAACTCGTAGACGTGCATTTGCTCAAGGCTAAAAAACAGATACTTCCGCTTGTGTTGGGAAAAGATACCAGTGGAAAACCTTTGATTGCCGATCTTGCAGGGATGCCGCATGTGCTGATTGCCGGAACCACGGGCAGTGGGAAAACCGTTTGCGTGAACTCCATTATTCTCGGTCTGCTTTATACCAATTCTCCGGAAGATCTTAAATTTGTGATGGTGGATCCCAAGATGGTGGAGCTTGCAGTTTACAATAAAATTCCGCACATGCTTTCGCCGGTGGTGACCGATGTTCGTAAAGCGGCGCACACCCTGAACTGGGTGGTTTCAGAAATGGAAAACCGCTACCGTTTGCTCGCGAAAGTCGGCGTGCGCAATATCCAGAGTTTCAATGCGCGGCCTGTTTCTCCGGAAGCCGCGGCAGAAATGGGAAAAGCCGAAGGTTCGGAGAATGTCATTCCTGTAAAACTTCCTTACATTGTAGTTATTATTGATGAACTTGCGGACCTGATGATGGTTGCGCAGGACAAAGTGGAAGGCGCAATCGCGCGTCTGGCCCAGCTTTCCCGTGCAGTCGGAATTCATTTGATTTTGGCCACACAGCGTCCTTCGGTGGACGTCATTACGGGCGTGATCAAGGCCAATTTTCCGGCACGTATTTCTTTTAAGGTGGCTGCGAAAGTGGATTCACGAACCGTGCTTGATTGCATGGGTGCGGATAAATTGCTTGGCAAGGGCGACCTCCTTTTTCTCCAGCCCGGTCACGAAAAACCCACACGCGGGCAAGGCTGCTTTGTGACCGACGATGAAATCAACAGTGTTGTGGAGTTTGTTTCTTCGCAGGCAAAGCCCGAATATCATCCAGAAATTGCGCAGGTTCAGTCGGGGAAGATTTCGCCCGCGGATGAAGAAAAAGACGAGCTCTTTGAGGAAGCTGTGAATGTTGTGTTTCAAACTGGACAGGCGTCCACCTCCAATCTTCAGCGCCGCCTGGGTCTTGGCTACACGCGCGCGGCCCGCATCATCGATCAAATGGAAGCCTCCGGCATCATCGGCCCCACGCAAGGCGCCAAACCCCGCGAGATTTTAGTTTCCCGAGATTCTGTTCA
>SICL01000016.1 GCA_009691445.1 Candidatus Taenariivivens baikalensis
TTGCTGATACTGCCGGAAGGATGACCGCCCAGGCCGCGGATCAGGGCCTCGGCCTGCTTACGTTCGTATTTTTCCAGCGTTCCGGTAATCACCACGGTTTTGCCGCTGAAAGGTGTGGCGGCTTTTACCTTTTCCACGATATCAAACCGTACACCGGCTTTGCGCAGGCGCTCGATCATTTTGAGATTGGCCGGTTCAGAAAAGAACCCGCGGATCGATTTTGCAGTGTTGGGGCCAATTTCACGAAGCGAAGTAAGTTCGTCTTCCGAAGCATCCTGAATTTTCTTCAAAGTTTTAAAGTGCTGCGCCAAAAGATACGCCGAGCGCTCCCCCACATCCGAAATTCCCAGACCAAAGATGAGCCGGTATAGCGAACGCGTTTTGCTTTCTTCAATTCCCTTAAATAAATTTTCCGTAGATTTCTCACCCATCCGCTCAAGATTCTTGATCGTCTCAAAATCCAGATGATAAATATCCGAAAGATCTTTGATCAAACCTTTGTCCACAAACTGCTCGATCCAGACCGCGCCAAGGCCTTCAATATCCATGGCATCGCGCTGGGCATAATGACGGACATGCCCTTTCAGCTGCGCAGGACACGACGCATTCACGCAGCAGATCGCCACTTCCTCTTCGTTTTTTTCCACTTTGGAACCGCAGACCGGACATTTCTCCGGGAAATGAAATTTTTTGAGCGCGCCTTTCCGCTTTTCGCTCAGAACCTTGATCACCTTCGGAATAATCTCTCCGCTTTTTTCAATCATCACATGATCGCCGATGCGCGCATCCAGACGTTCAATCTCATCCGCATTGTGGAGACTGGCGCGTGAGACGGTCGTTCCCGAAACAGACACAGGTTTCAAAACCGCCACGGGAGTCAAAACACCGGTGCGCCCTACCTGAATCAGGATATCTTCAAGCACGGTTTCTTTTTGCTCCGCTGGATATTTATAAGCGATCGCCCAGCGCGGCGACTTGGAGGTGGCTCCCAGCGCTTTTTGCTGATCCAGAGGGTTGACCTTCACGACCAGGCCGTCGGTTTCGTAACCCAGATTTTCGCGGCGCCGCGAAAATTGCTCAATAAACTCCTGGATCTCCTCCACATTCCGGCAAAGCTTGTGATTCGGAATAATCTTAAAACCTAAAACCTTAAACCATTCCACGACTTCCGAATGGGTTTTGAAAAATTTCCCGCCCTCCACCACGCCAAAACCATGGACAAAAATATCAAGTTTGCGTCTGGCCACTTCTTTAGGATCCAGCTGCTTGAGGGTTCCGGCACAGGCATTGCGCGGATTGGCAAAAAGTTCTTCGCCTTCTTTTTCCTTCTGGCGGTTGATGGCTTCAAACTGTTTACGGGAAATATAGATTTCGCCGCGGACTTCCAAATGAGCCGGCAGTTTTCCGCTTTCAGCCATCAGCTTTAAGGGTACGTTTCGAATGGTTTTGATGTTTTCCGTGACATCATCGCCATGTTTGCCGTCGCCGCGCGTCACGGCATAAGCCAGTACGCCCTTTTCATAATGAAGCGAGATGGAAACGCCGTCGATTTTCTCCTCGGCCCAATATTCTATTTCAGACTTATTCAGATTTTTTTTCACCCGCTCGTCAAAATCACGGACTTCTTCCAATGAATAGGTGTTATCAAGCGACATCATCGGGATTTTATGCGTGACAGTCTTGAAGGACTTGAGCGGAGCGCCGCCCACGCGCTGGGAAGGAGAATCCGGCGTCAGAAGATCGGGAAACTTTGTTTCGAGATCCACGAGCTGTTTCATCAAAATATCAAACTCGAAATCGGAAATCTCAGGCCGGGCTTCTTCATAATAAAGCCGGTTATGCTTTTCGATTTCTTTTCGGAGCTTCGTGATGATTTTTTGAGCTTCTGTTCTAGTCATTTTATACTTTTATTTGTATCTTGTTTCTTGTATCTTGGATCTTAATGCGCGATTCCAAACACCTTATAATTTCCAGTTACTTCCGACCAGACAACCTGTTTCTCAAGAATATGCCGCTGCATCGGCGATTCTATCACCGCCTGAAGAAAATCATTCAGGACGATTTCGTCGCCTTCCCCCACAAGCTCCACTTGTTCGCTTGGAAGATTCTTCACGTAGCCTGTGACTTCAAAATGCCGGGCAATGCGATCAACCGTATAACGGAAGCCGACGCCCTGGACATGGCCAGAGAAGATCACCTGAAGTCGCTTCATAAGCAATAAGAATAAATTCGAAACAAATTCAAATGTTCAAAAATCAAATTTTCGAAACAAGCCATTTGAATCATTTGGATTTTGAATTTTGGATATTGTTTCGGATTTCTCCGCCACAATTCGTCGGACGGATCCGTCCTCCGGCGGAGATATTCGAGTTTCGAATTTTGCTTATCATTATGTTTCTATAGTGATAAGCTGCGACTCCAAAGGCTACGGAAACATTCAACGAATTCTTGATTTCTCCGTTCATTTCGATTTCAATCGCGGCGTCGCAAAGCGGAAGCAGATCCTCGCCCACACCCTGGATTTCATTGCCAAGCACAAGGCAAACCGGCGTCTCGGGTTGAAAATCCTGATACGGAACGCTTTGATGCGCCTGCTCTAGCATTACGATCTGATAACCTTGCTCTTTAAGACGACGGATGCAATCTCCCGCGCTCTGGACATATTCCCACGGAACCGCATTTTCCGCTCCGAGCGCGGTCTTTGAAATTCCGCCGGCCGGCGGAAATCCGGTGATACCGCAGAGCCAAAGCTTTTCAATTCCCACTCCGTCCGCCGTGCGGAAAATGGAACCAACATTATAGAGGCTGCGGATATTATTCAGAAGCACACAAAACGGCAGGCGTTCTTTCGATAAGATTCTCTGGCGGGCCAGCAATTCCGGATGAGTCAGTTTTTGCATGCGGCATTATAAAACCCGTAATCACGTTCACCAAGGAATAATGAGGAAAAACAGGGAATAAAAAGGAAGAACAAGGTCAAAATCATTTCATACCTTCCTATTCTTCCCTATGCCTCCCTCTTCTTCCTCATTCTTCCCTAGAAGCTGAAGTTCTTCAAGGAAAACGTCGCGCATGGGTTTGGTGGTGCCGTCGGGATATTTGAAATAGATGATCTCGCCTTTTTTGCTGCGGTAGCAGTATTTCTGAACCCAGCTTTCCGCTTTCATGTCCGGTTTAAAATGGAGGCGAAGAAATCGGCGGGCAAAACTCGTCATTTCGCTGGGTTTGCGGTAATAACCGTCCACAATAACTTCCAGATCAGCGGTCCGGTATTGATCAATGACTTTGGACATTTTAGAAAATTCAGGATTCGATTCGGAAACTTTTTCAGGCAGTTCCAAAAGAGGAAGTATTCTTGATGGATAGAGGGAAAAATATCCCCCCGCCGTCAGAATCATAAACATCACAGCAACAAGATAACTTTTCCATTTTGGTTTCTTGCTCAAGCCGCCTGCCTCACACGCACTTCCGCGCGGTAATTTGCGATAAATGACTGGACTTGTTTCATCGAGGTTATGATTTTCCCCTCTTTGAATCCATAAAGGTTTTCGGCTCCTTGTCCCAATTGGTTGAGCAGCGCGAAAACCTCGGGATCCAGTTTTCCCGCCTGAAGATCCGATGCTTTCATGTTTTGGGCCGCCAAAATCGCAAGCGCGTAATTCAAGATGACCGCAGCCTGCCCGGTAAACCAGTTGCTGGCGTCGCTCACTTCCTGATAATCAAAATCGCTCGTTATAATCGGAAGGATCCAAGCGCTCGTTTTCGAATTAAAAATATTATTCTGAATACTTATCGCAGGAAGTACGGATTCCATATCCTCAAGTCCCACCTGAAGTCGGACAGCTAAAATTTCTCCCCACGGCACAGAAACAGCGGGAGTCATGGTAGAGGGTTTGAGGATATTCAGGATGTTGGGTGGATTGAGCGGACTTGTTTCTTTGAGTTTGAGAAGACCATCAATGAACTTTTCAACCTGATAAAGCAGGGGGCTTAGAGCATAGGGCATAGAGGCTTCAGACCCTCTGCGCTCTGCTCTATGCTAATTTCATCAATGAATCTCGTATATTCGTGAGCATGCGTGAGTTTGTTCTTTGCAGCTAAGTCGCGGATGATTTGGTCGCGCCAGTGCTTGAGAAGCAGGGGATGGGTGATAGGTGTTGGGGATTGGTTTTTACTGACCCCTAACCCCTGATCCCTATCCCCTGATCCGGAAAACTGCTGAACATTTGCGTGTCGAGATTCGAAGCCATACCCTCAAGCTTCACCAACGTTATTCCATACTGCCGGCTCAGCCAGGGAATTAGCTGGGCAATATTTTTCTGAGCTTCCGCAGATACGTGAGCGCCCCGAATCAAAATCACCGTACCGGGATAGTTCCCCTGAAAAACCCCTTGGATTCCTCCATAGGTTTTGGGGATTTTGATTTTGGTTATATCGGAAGGCAATAATTTCAAGAAAGTATTTTGCTTTTCGATAAGAGAAATCGCATGAGCAGAAGCAGGGGCTGTTCCTGCGCTTGTCAGAGTAAAACAAATCCCGACAAAGACTGCGATGAAACGTTTTTTTAGATTAAATTTTCGCGTCATTATTATAGTGCCTGCTCAGTCCCATTAATCTCGTTTTATAAAAGCTTCGAAAAAGACACCTGAAAGCTGCGCACTATACAATTTTTTTCTTTTCTGATAGGGCATAAAAGATCAATCGATAGCATATGAAGTCAGGGTTAATCCTGAAAATGACCGGGGATTTTCGAAAGAAGGAAACTAACTATTGTAGGTTCTTTGAGCGAGTTCAAGCACCGTTAAAAGGCAGGTTTCGCTAAAAGCTTGGGAAAAGGAAGTTCCAGTTTTCATCTGGTAAAACACGTTTTTCATCTTTTCCCATCCGCATGTTTCAAGCAGATATTTTGCCAGAAGGTAGGATTGAGCATAATAATCCTGTCCGTCTTCGGTATACTGAGTCGTGAGGTTTCGTGCAAAAAAATGCTCACCCAGCCTATCTTGTTTTCCCTCATCGAGCATCCGCTGGTAAAAGGCCTTGCCCTCGCCATAGCCTCCGCGGCGTCCTTCAACTTCCTCATAGACGGCTAATCCCTCATTAAGCCAGCGCGGAATTTTATTTCCCGTAGCCTGCGCCAAAACCAAATGAGTGAATTCATGGCGGAATATTCTTTTGAAATAATCCAGCTGTTCCGGCTCGTTTTGGTCCTGAGGCCAAGCCATACGAATCGTTTTATTTTGATAGAACCCGGAACTTGAAAAATCCGGACCTATCTTCTCGTAATCGGAGGTGTGAAGCAGCAGGAGCTGCATGGGTCCTTGCGGATCATAGGTGAAATCACGACTGATCGAAGAGACTGTGCTTTGAATCCGGACGCGAATTCCGGACTGCTGGGAAGATGGGATGCCATCTTCGGCAAGCACACTAAAGGGAGAGGCCTCAAATTGATTGAGAGATTCTTTAAGGGCCGCTTCCTGGACACGACGTTGATAGGTTTTTCGGTCCACACGCGTGGCAAAAACAGGATGGGTACTGATCAAAAGAAGACAAACACAAAGAGCACTTAATCTTTTCATTGATGAGGAGTTTTTGATTCTTGATTCTCTATGAAAGAATCGGGGCGGCAGGATTTGAACCTGCGGCCTCCACGTCCCGAACGTGGCGCGATACCAGGCTACGCTACGCCCCGAATTAGAATGCTCTAGAAGGGCGTGATTATATCGAAGAATAGGTTAAATAGACAAGGCATAAATCCGAATATCGAATACCGAAATCCGAAACAATTTCAAATAACAAAAACTCCAATTTCCAAACGTATCCGTTTTGATCATTCAGTATTTGAATTTCAATATTGTTTCGGATTCCGATATTCGGATTTAGAATTTTCCCAAACTAGATGCTAAGAAAATCCATAAGACGAAGCTTGTCTTTTCCCAAATCTGTCTGCCACTCATGAAGAAGAATCTCTGCGGGTGATTTTTGAGAACTGGCCAACCGCTGTTCGATCGGAAGAAGAAAGACGGACTCATCTTCTTCTTTTGTCCTGGATTGACGTTGCAAACCCTCACGGGCAATGGAAACCAGCTCTGCCGCCAGAAAATTAATCGGTTTTCCCTGCACAACCGCTTGAAGCCCCTTCAACGGAATTTCATGATGAAGCACCAGGCGCTCTTCATCAGAAAAATTTCGGACACGCTTCCAGGCTTCAGCGCGGGCTTTTTGATCGTACAAAATTCCCTTCCAGAACGCGGCGAGGGAAGAAATGAACTGCGGACGCTGGGCATCCATGCCACGGATTTCCATATACTGTTTGAAACGAACTTCCGGAAACATGGTGCTTAGATGAAGTTCAAAATCACTCAGAGTGGCGGAAAGCCCTTGATAACCGTCCTGAATAAACCGGCGAAACGGGAGACCGTTCATGGGAATCCATTTTGATTCTCGGACCGCAAAGATCATGGGAACATCCAGGACATAATCCAGATAATCCTGAAAGGTTGCTCCTTCGTGCGTAAAACGTACCAGCAGACCGGAGCGTTCCGGAGCTGTCTGGTTCCATATATGAAGCCGTTCCGAGGCAAAGCCATTCGGCTTCCCTTCAGAAAAAGAACCGTGCGCAAAAACAGCACTCACGATCGACGTGATTCCGAAAGCCACGCGCATGGCTTCCATGGCATCTTCTTCGCTTGTGTAATCAAAATTGATTTGATTCGTGGCCGTCCGTTTCATCATATGATGAGAAAGTTTTCCGCGCGTGCTCAGAAATTCGGCAAGAATACGGTAGCGGGTCTTAGGGATCCAGGTGATTTCATCAAGACGGCTGAAGGGATGGATTCCTACGGAAAGCCAGCGCACTTCCTGGCACTCACATCGAAAGGTTCGAAGCTGATCAAAAAATTTTTGAAGCTGGCGCTCAACTTCAAAAATAGTTTGGACCGGAGGCGCACTCAATTCCAGTTGACCTCCGGGCTCAAAACCGACGACCGTTCCGTCAGGTGCCTGAACCCCAATCAGAGCATTCTGATCTTTCAGTAGTGTGTAAGAAAAACGCTTGGCAAAACGGCCCAAAATAGCTTCAAGCCCGCAGGATCCCTGAAAAATGAGGGATTTACCCGTCAAAGCATCCACGCCCAGAAACTCCGCTTCAAGCCCGATCTTTCTCGCTTCTGGTTTTTTGGAAAAACGCTGAAAGTAGCCTTCCAGATCCCGGGACGATTTAATCAAAGTTAAATTAGGCTGACCGGTCAATGTACTCAAAAAAAAATCCCTCCTTATTATTTTTCAACGCTAGAATAGCATAAGGGACGGTTCTCTCTAATCAATTTATTATCAATGACTTATATCAGAACCGTCCCCGGAACATGGTTTCTTCCAAAAAGCAAGATCATGGGGACCGTTCCTTCGTAACTTGTTATATTGTCTACAGTCATGGAGAACGGTCCCTGAGAAAATTACCGGGAAATTATTAATGCATATTCTCTTCATCATGGACGAACTAAAGCGGCTGAAACCGCGCTATGATTCGTCCCTTTTTCTTGTCAAAGAATGCTATCGCCGGGGTCATAGCACTTGGTTTGCCGATACTCCAGACATCTTCTCCGAAACCCAGGATGTTTTTGCCCAAGCCCGGCCAATCACCCCTTCCCGGTTTCCCCGCGAAAGCAATCCCTTGAAAAGTGGCCACGCCTACCGTCTGGGAAAAGCTTGCACCCAAAATCTGCTTGAGTTTGATCTGATCCTGATCCGCAAGGAACCTCCCTTTGATTTAAACTATGTCTATATGACTTATCTTTTAGAACGGGTAGCTCCCCGGGTTGTCATTTCTAATCACCCTCGAGGGATCCGGAACACGAATGAAAAATTAGGTTGCCTTGTTTTTTCAAAATGGATGCCTAAAACCCTAGCCACAAGCCAGATAGCTCTCATTGAAGATTTTCAAGCGGCTCTTGAAAAAGACATCGTGCTTAAACCTCTTGATCAAAAAGGCGGCATCGGAATCCAGCGCATTGCCTGGAAGAGCAAACAACTTTCTAAAATTCTTCGTCAAATGACGTGCGGGGAGACCCGAATGATTATGGCCCAAGAGTTTATTGAAACCGGAGAAAGAGCTCGGGATAAGCGAATTACTTTGCTTGGAGGCAAAGTGCTTTGGATGTTTGAGAAACGTGCCGCCAAGAAAAACTTCCTCACGAATCTTGATCAAGGGGGTGAGGCTTTTTCTACGGCACTCACCGCTCAAGATGAAAAACTGCTGGATGATATTCGCCCTTATTTAAAATCCCAAGGACTTCATTTAGTCGGACTGGATGTGATGGGCGGTAAACTGATCGATCTCAACGTCACTTGCCCGGGAGGATTTGTTGAGGCTATCCCTTTGTACCCGAAGCAACGCCTGATAGCGCCTTGGGCTGATTCCTTGGAAGATCAGGTTTCTCAGTTCCAAAAGAGCCTAAAATCTTTGCGTTCTCGGGCACATAACCAAGATAAAGCAGAGCGGGCTCAATCACTTCTTTAAAAACGGGCGCAGAAACAGTTCCTCCGTAATAGGCAGGATGAGGATCATCCAGAACTACCGCCATCACAAGCTGCGGCTCCTCAATGGGCGCCATTCCTACGAAGGATGACATAAAACTATTGTGCGAATAACCCCGGCCTCCGGGAAGAACTTTCTGGGCGGTGCCGGTTTTCCCGCCTGTCGGAATCTCATCAATCTTCGCTGATTTCCCCGTCCCTTCATTGACGACACGCTCTAAAATTTTCCGCATCTTGTAAGCCACTTCCTCCCGAATGACACGGCGCTTAATCACCGGATAATTTTCGCGAAGAGTCACGCCATTTTGATCCTGGATCCTGGAAATCAAATAAGGTTTGACCAAATTACCACCGTTGGCAAGCACCGCCATTGCCGTTGTAATTTGAATGGCCGTCACCATAATTTCATGGCCGATGGGAATATTGTAGGGTGATGTTTTGGACCATTGGCTGGGAGGACGGCAAAATCCCGGTGCCTCTCCGGGAAAATCAATCCCCGTTGGTTTTCCAAATCCAAACTTTTCCACGTAACTTTGAAAGACATCGGGTTTCAGGGTGGCGCCAATCTTGACCGCGCCTATATTGCTGGATTTGATCAGAACCTCTTCAAAGGTCAGTCTTCCGTAAGAGTGAACATCATGGAGAATTCTTCCGCCTCCATAATTATAATGTCCATTCTCACAATAAAAGATTGTCTCGGGCGTCACCGTGCCTTCATTCAGGGCCGCGCTCGCAGTCACAATCTTGAAAACCGATCCGGGCTCATACATATCCGTAATCGAACGGTTGCGGCGAGAATCCGGAGACGCTTTCTGATAATAGTTGGGGTCAAACGTGGGCCGGTTCGCGAGGGCCAGAATCTCCCCCGTTTGAGGATTCATAACAATGGCAGTAGCACCCTTGGCATGCCAGCGCGTGTAGGCACGCTCCAAAGCCCGTTCGGTCAGGTACTGAATATGCTGATCAATCGTCAACGTGACCACGTGACCATCCACGGCAGGCACTGTTTTTTTCTCGAAGGCCTTTACCTCACGCCCCAACGCATCTCGGCGCGTAATTCTGCTTCCGGGACGCCCCTGAAGATCTTTATTCAATGAAAGCTCCATGCCTTCAATGCCCTGATTATCAATATTGGTATATCCCAAGATTTGGGAAAGTAGATCTCCTTGAGGATAAAAGCGGCGCGGTTCCTCAATCATACCCAAGACCGGCGTCTTAAGCTGATGGATTTTCTGAGCTTCTTCAAAGGTCGTTTGCCGTTTAAGCCAGACAAACGATTTTTTTCGGCTCAGGCGCTCCTTCAAGAAATTCCTGTCTAGTCCCAAGACCTCGTGAATTTTTTCGATGAAAACTCCGCGGCCTTGATCCGCAATTAAGCGCGGTACGGCAAAAATGGAAGGGACGCGAAGATTCGTGGCAAATTCCTTGCCCTCACGGTCCAGAATCGACCCCCGGAAAGGTGGCACTTCAATCTTAAGCGTGTGCTGCTTATCTGCGAGCTCTTTAAGAGCGGGCTGATGAATCACCATCAGCTGAATGAGCTGATAAAACGTCATGAGGAACAGCGAGAAAATAAGGAATTTGAGGATCCAGAGACGTCTTTTTGAAATGCTGGAGAGGATCAACATCGTTCAGAGCTAGGGACAGCTCTCATGGGCTGCGGGTTAAAAAATAGAAACATCTGAATCATTTAAATCACTTTTCTTATCTACGAAAGTCTATGAGAACCATCCCTACATTCATTCGTGGTTATCGACTTTCGCCTGAGCAACATCGACCCAACGTCCAAGCCAGTTATACAAGCGATCTGAAAACTGTTGCAGCGGCACTTCATGTACGGGAATAATAATGGACTGATAGCTATCGGGAATTTTCACAACATTCACTTCTTTGGGAAGACTAAGGTCAAGCTTAAGATCACGCATATGCTCTTCAAGAAGCCGGGGCGCTGTAAGCTGATCCACTTCAAATTTGATCCGGCGAAAACTTTCCGTCTTGTCATTAAGGCTGTGGGATTTTTGATCAATGGCATAAGAAGTATGAAAAAGAAGAAACTGCTGATGGACATATAACAACATCAGGGACGCAACGATGCCGACCCGGACAATAATTTTACCTGACCCTTTCATCATAGTTTCTGAATCCCTCTCAGCTTCGCGCTGCGCGCCCTTGGATTTTCTTTGGTTTCCTGCCAAGTAGCCTGAACCGCTTTTTTATGAATCAAGATACCTTCACCCAAATCTTTTTTTTCACGAAAAAACCTTTTCACAATCCTGTCTTCGAGTGAATGAAAGGTAATCACCACGATTCGACCGTTGTAATTTAATCGATTCCAAAATAAATTCAATCCTTTTTCTAATATTTCTAATTCCTGATTAACGGCGATACGCAATGCCTGAAAAATCCGTGTCGCAAAATGATGCCTCTGATGCCGCGGACGCCGTCCTTTTTCAATCCGAAACCCTTTGGGAAGAGTTTTCGCCATCACTTCGATCAGATCAAATGTTGTTTCGATCCTTTTGAGTTCGCGTGATTCGCAGATGACCCGGGCAAATGACCGCGAATAACGTTCTTCGCCGTATTCCAAGAATATTCGTTCGAGTTCCAACTGAGAAAGATCATTCACAAGATCCTTGGCCTGAACTTTCGCATAAGGCCCAAGACGCATATCCAGCGGGCCGTTCCGTTCAAAACTCAGCCCACGTTCAGGATCTTCCAACTGATCCGACGAGAATCCTGTGTCTATTAGTACGGCATCAATACGTAGAATATTTAGTTCTTCAAGAACTTTTTCAATCTCGACAAAGTTTGCAACTCGAAGCACCGCTTGAGGATAATCCTTTAAAATCTCCCGGCACCTGTCAATGCTCACCGGATCCTGATCCAGACCGATCAATTGCCCCGTCGGCCCTATCTGCTCCGCCAAGTGTTTGGCATGCCCCGCACTTCCGAGGGTGCCATCCACCACGATCTCCCCCGCCTTAAGCTGGAGGGTTTCAATCGTTTTCTCTAATAAGACCGGTTTATGCCGAGGCAAAGCTTTGAAGCGCCTCTGCTTCCGTATTATAAGATTGCATTAAATTTCTGACTCCGACGCGGTCAAAAGTCTTTGCAACTTCGGGACGAATATTACAAAGTTTGATCACGCCATGACAGGCACGGACTTTAATGAGTCGATCCACAAGGATTCCAAGACCGACTAAATCTGCATGATGCGCGCTGCTAAGATCCAAGACCATTCTTTTGTGGTTTTTATTCATGAGCCGGGAAAGACGGTCTTTCATCCGGATCATTTCTGCCGCGTTGAGATCTCCCTGAAACCGAAGCACTTCCACATCAAGTCTTGCGTTGTTACGATAAGCCATGGGACCACCTTCCTTAGTTTTGAGTTTTAATCCGTAATGAGTTTTTCTGCCAATGTTTCAAAATTGCCGTGATTGTTTTCATAAAATTGATTCCACTTATCTTTGGACCAGATTTCGATACGATCCGATACCCCGATAATCACCACATCCGCATCAATGCATGCGTATTTTTTGAGATAATCCGGGATCAAAATCCTTCCCTGCTTATCGCAAACCGCATCGCAAGCTCCAGAAAAATAAAGCCGGTTAAATTGACGGGCTTCGCCTTTGGTAAAAGGCATATCGCGGAATTTCTTTTCCTGGGATTTCCACCCTTCTTCGGTAAAGACAAACAAGCACTGATCCAGACCGCGGGTGATATAAAACTTTTCCGTGTAGTTTTCTTTGAGGATTTCCCGGAACTTGGCAGGAATGATCACGCGCCCTTTGTTGTCTAGCGTGTGTTCGTATTCTCCGTAGAACATTCGATCAGCTCCGGTTACTTACCACTTTCTACCACTTTCCACCACTTCTTGCATTGGCCGTAGTATAGATAGAACTAAATAGAGAGTCAACGGGGTTTTGTAGTAATTTGGATTATTTTTGTACCCCCAAGATATTGAGGGTAAGGCAGAGCTTCACCCCATTTAATTGTGGGTTACAAGAAATAAATATAAAGTGGGAGGATTTTAAACAAGGAGAGCACAACAGAAATCAACGTCAAAAACGTGGAAAAGATTAACTTTTTTTAGAGTGAGCCGCTGAAGAAAAAAGGAGGGAGGAAACTACTCTTCAAAATAAAGGATGCGCGTACAATTTTCGCAAAGCACAAGCGTCTCAGCGAGACGAATTTCATTAAGAATCTGGGGACGAAGCAAAAGCTGGCAGGCGCCGCAATTTTCGCCGTTAACTTTCGCCATCGCCATGCCTTGACGCTTGATGACGATCTGGTCATAACGTTCACGAACATCCTGAGGAATTTGGGAAAGAATTTCTTCTCGCATTGTTTTAAGACGCACCACGTCGTCCTTTGATTTCTTTTCTTTTTCGATTAATGCCGCATGAAGAGTCACGAAATCCTTTTCGATTTTTTTAACGCGCTCACGCTCTTTCTTGACTTCCTCATCAGCGGCTTCAACCTCATCAAAAATCTTGATGATTTCCTCTTCAAGAATAGAATTATCCGCCTTCAAAGAAGCAATCTCCTGCTGAAGGGCCGCATATTCTTTATTAGTTTTGACCTGCCCCAACTGTCCATTGAGCTTTTTGATGTTCGCTTCTTTCTCCGCCAAAACACCCTCTCTTTGCTTCTGCTTGAGGTGAAGGGCTTTGAACGCGTCTTCCAAAGTTTTAAGATGAGCTTTTTCCTGCTCAAGCTGACGCTCAAGATGAGCTTTTTCCTGAGGGATTTCTTCCTGAAGGGCCCGGGTTGCCTGATACATTTCACGGTCAAATTCTTGGGCTTTTTTGAGAAGATCGATACTGGATTTAATCGCAGCTGTCATAGGGGCTGGATTATAGAAGACTTTAGAGCCACCATCAAGGGAAATAAGGCGGTTGGGAGAAATTCTGACTCGCTTTCAACTGCTTGAGCCCAAGTCCAAGCTCAATAACTTCCTCAAGTTCCTGAGAATTCAACCTTAAACGATTCAATTCGACAAACGCCTGCTTTTCAATCCCCCTTCGCTGAGGCTGCTCTTTTTTCTTCGGCAGCTCCTGAATATTCATTTCACAATAAGGCTCCCTCCCCTCTTTGGGAAGCATTCCATAACCCCACCACGTCAAGGTTAAACCCAAATGCCGGGACACCAAAAGAGAAAATTTATCGAAAAGTATTTCCCCCCGAGGATCAGAGCGATCTCCCTCATAGAAGAATCCGTAAGAAAGAGGAAGCCTGAGCGAACTCATCCTCTTTAAATGGCGATAGCACTCCAGAATACTTTCCGAAGTCGGCTGAAGGATAAAGATCCAATGATCCAGCATCTTAATCAGATTAACGTATTCTCCGAAAATATCCTCTTGGAAATCCAGGAAAATTAATTGCACCTTTGCCGACTGACGCAAGGACTCAGAGACCTCCGTTTCTAAATAATGGAGAAAGCGTCCTTGATCCCACGAGCAAGAAACCCTTTGAAACCGGGAGCTAAAACGATTCGATTCAGTCAAGGGCTGGGGTGATTTCCCCAGCGACACAATCGTGCAGGGGCGGTCAGGCGAAGCCATTGAAGAAGCCGCCAAGGCGCAGTATAAACGGGACTCTGAGGGCTGCACCGGATGAAAAATCGCAAGACATGAAATGCTTCCGTCTTCTGATTTGATGGCGTAAGCCGCATTTGAAGCTTCAGGGGCTTTTTCAGGCTTGCTGGATTTGGAGGGATTAAAAAGCTGCGAAATATCTTTTAGACCGCGCTGAAGTTTTCTTGTCTCATGGATCACTAATGAATCTCCAGACAAGAGTCCACGGTCCCAAAATCGTTGGAACGCTGGACAGGCTGATGAGGATCAATCTGCCATTCTCCGTCCACAATCAACTTATAACGGAAGGTTCCCGACCTAAGCGAAATCACTTTTTGCCAAAGCCCTTTGCCATCCCGCTTGATCATGAGCTCGGGAATCCATTGATTAAAATCACCAACGATCTCCACGTACTTAGCCTTTGGATCCAAGACCTGAAAAAGAATGCCGCCCAGAACCCTCTTCGGTCCTAAATGATGGCGAATCTTGTTTTCCCAACCCAACGACTCTCCCGGAAGCTTCCGCTCCCACTCTTTTTCCAAAAGCTCCATAGCCAGATTCAAAAATTCTCGGCAGGGCTGCGATTCGGGATCATAATCAACAATACTCTGTCCGGCACCGGCCGCTTCTTTAAGGAGAACTGATTCGTGAATACTGGTTTTAAAAAGCCGTTCCCCAAAATGCTCAGTCACTTCATCATAAATATCCTTGGCAAAACGGGTCCGAGAATTAAAAATCGAAAGTAGTGCGGAAACTGCGAGCGGCCGCGCTCGGTGCTTATTCAATGATTCAATGGTTTCTGAGATTTTGGCAAGCCCATGAAGGGAGAAAAATGATGGCTCTACGGGAATGAGAACTTCGTCTGCCGCTTCGAAGGCATTGAAGGTCAAAACCCCTAAATTCGGGGGGCAATCGATCATCACATAATCATAAGAAAAATTATTTGAAGAAATTTCTTCCAAAAGCTGCTTCAAACGTTTATCGCGGTCGGGACATTGAGAAAGCTCAGCTTCCAGTCTACTGAGAGTTTCATTACAGGGAAGCAGATCAAAAAAAGGATTCAGCTTTTGGATGATCCGAGGGAAAAGATCAGAAATCTGATCGGGAGCCAGGAGTAAATCACGGACCGTTTGCGGAAAGTTTCTTGAATCCAACCCCAGACCGCAAGTGGAATGGCCCTGAGGGTCAAAGTCGATTAAAAGAACCTTTTTCTGAAGAAGTGCGAGAGCTGCCGAAAGGTTAATGCATGTGGTTGTCTTTCCACACCCCCCTTTTTGGTTCGCTACGGCAACGATTCTCAACGCCATCCCCTTTTCATCTTGAAAATAAGCTTATTGCGAAAAAAGAAAACAGCTCTTCCGGAAAAGTTAACGACAGGATCCGGGGAAAGCTTAAGGGACGTCGCTCACCACCGATGCTGCCCGATAAATTTGAATGGCTGAGATTGCTTCGTCGACCTGCGCGCGGGCCTCCCCACAGTGGCGGCAAGGGCGAATCCTGCCTCCGTCATTGCGATCGACTGGAGGGAGCTCCGCCGAAGGACGGATCAGTCCTCTGGCTGAGAAGCAATCTTAAATTATCAACGAGTAGAGTATTTATGAGGTCGTAGGAGGCGGGCTGGGGCTTGCCGGTTGGGAAGCAGCCTTCCGGTTGTCCTCAATTTGGGTGAGGATTTTAAAAAAAAGTTCGCGTTCGAGGCGGTGATCAGCAGCCATCATCTTAACTGTCTGCCAAGGAAGATTAGCATCGCTGCCGGTTGACCGTTCCTGAAAAGTCCCTTTAACCCTTAGAATAGGCATCTTTTCATTTCCCTGGATTTCCACTTTTAAATAATAACGTCGGTAAACCCCCTGATGCAGAATATTCTTAAACATCCCCCGCGACCGCTTAACAACATCTTCCTTCCATTTACTTTCAACCCGTTTTTTTTTCGGATTCGCTTTACGAACCCCATAATCCTTTTGCACCACTTGACAGGCGGCAGAATAAATTTCTTCGCCTTTAGCATCGACCTCATCTTCAAAAGCTGCAAAAAGAGGGGAAGAAGAACCTAAGAAAAGGACGAGGATAAGGAACCCTAGAAAATGCCAATTTCGGACAAGCATGGGATCCTTCATGTTAAAACTCGATCAACCTTTCGATGGGGACAATCCCCACCGTTTCTAATTTTTCATCCATCACCACCGCAAAGGATTGGCGTTTTTGCTGCAAAGTCAAAAAAGCTTTTTCTATCGAAGCGCTTCCGGGAAGAAAGATCGGCGCTCTTAAATAATCTTTAAGCGGTTTGCTTTCTTCAGACTCGAAAAGGATATCATAAACATAAACCATTCCCATCACAATCGAAGGGATTTCTTCATAGACCAGCACCATTCGTACTTTGTTCCTCCGAACGAGCGCTTTAAGCTCACCTACCGTGGTATGGATATCCACTTTTGCAGTTTTTTCAAGCGAGATCATTACCGAGCTGACATGGATCCGCTCAAAATCAAGAACGATATTAATCAACTGCTTCTCGTGGGCATTGAGGACCCCGGACTGAGCGCTTTCTTCGATCAGCATACGAAATTCATTTTGAGAAACGATAATATTTTTATGAAGCACGGACTTGAACCGGCCCAGCATTGACTCCACGCCCTTCAGGATCAAGCGCACCGGCCAGTGAAACAGACTCATGATTAACGTCAGCGCTCCTGCAAATTTAAGAAGGAAACCTTCCGAACGGATTCGTCCATAATCTTTCGGAACCATCTCGCCCCCAATTAAAAGCAGCGGGACCATGAGCGCCGTCACCAGCCATTCATTGTGGATTCCAAAATAAGTCTCAATGAGATAAGTCGCCGTGGCGGTAGAAACGATATTCACCACGTTATTTCCGATTAAAAGTGAGGCGAGAAATTCCTGGGAATGCTCATGAAGACGCATGATTTTTTTGGCGTCCGGATTTCCCACATCCGCTTTTTCTCTCATCTTAAGCTGATTACTGGAAACAAAGGCCATCTCCGACCCAGAAAAAAAAGCCGAAAAGAAAAGACAGGCTAAAATCACAAGCAGTAACGAAATCATGACGGCAGCCTCACGATCACACTCAAGATACGCCGCTGACGAATCACTTCGTGAATGCGAATACTACACTCCGGGAGATGAATGTTTTTCCCTTTTTCAGGAACTTCTTCGAGATGCTCCAGAATATACCCGCCGAGCGTTGTCGCCTCTTTAGCCTCCAGATGAAGATTGAGTTTTTCGTTGAACTCCGAGATGGGGATTTTTGCCTCCACAAGAAATTCATGAAATCCGTAGGGACGGATCGGATTTTCTACTTTCTCATATTCGTCATAGAACTCCCCAAACACTTCTTCCAAAATATCTTCGAGTGTTACAATCCCTGAAGTCCCGCCGTATTCGTCCACACAGACGGCAAAGTGATGCTTCTGATTCCGGAACTCGGCAAGAACATCATCAATCCGTTTGATTTCTGGAACAAAGAGCGGTTGGCGGAGCATGGAAAGCGCTTCTTTGGTTTCACTGAGCACATAATCTTGGACCGAGATGACACCCAGAATATTGTCGAGTGATCCTTTACAGACCGGAAACTCGGTATGATGATGTTGCTTGATCAACTGCAAATGTTTTTCCACAGAGTCTTCAATATCAATTCCGCGGACATCAATACGCGGAGTCATAATGTCGCGAACTTGTCTTTCTCCCAGATCAAAAATCTTCTGAATCATGTGGCGCTCCTGCCGGTCCAAAATCCCCTCTTCTTCACCCACCTTCACCAGGGCCTTCAGTTCATCTTCAGAAATAGTTTCGATCGATTCAATTTTTTCTTTGATGAGATGGCTCAAGATCCGATCTGAAATCAAGCGCGTCAGTTTGCGGAGAGGAAAAATCAGGAAAGAGAAAATCGTGAGCGGAATAGAAAGCCATAAGCTCACCAGCTCATTGTTCCGAACCGCAACAATCTTAGGAAGGATTTCTCCAAAGATAATAAAAACCAGGGTAAATAATGTGAGCAGCGGACCGATTCCTCCTGACCCAAAAATTTCGACGGCCATCAATGTCACAATGGACGTGGAAAGAATTTGGACAAATAAAGTCCCGATCAAAATACTGGTGAGGGCCTGGCGGGGATGTTCCAGATGACGCAGCACCCAAGGTGCCCAGCGAGGATGATTCTTCTGAAGACGATTACGGTCAATCCGGGAAAGGGAAAATAGAGCAGTTTCAATTGCCGCAAAAAATGCCGCAAGGAGTAAAAGAAAAAAAAGCGCAAGAAAACTTAACGGTAAATTCATCGATCACAATTCTTCCCTTAGGGGACAGGTTGCTGCCACCTGTCCCCTAGGGATGTCTCTCAAGTTTGATACAAATGATGATCCCGGATGTAATCTAAAACCTTCCGGGGAACCAGATCCTCTCCCACAGCTTCTCTTTGCCTGAACCGGTCCCTGATCCCGGAAGATGAGACTGAAAATGGCTTCATCGAAATCCAGGAGGTTTTAACCGGATCCAGAGTCAAATCACATCCTTGCCGCGGAGCAATCAAAAAACGAACCATCGCGTAAATCTCTTCGGGATTTTTCCAGGAAAAAAAATGCGAGTATGAATCCGCCCCGAGAATGAGGAAAATTTCATCCTTTGGAAAATCCCGACGGAAAATTTTGAGCGTGTCGACGGTGTAGGAAATTCCTTCCCGGTTAAGCTCCGCGTCCGATACCCGGAAACTCTTATCCTGTTCCGCCGCGAGCTCGAGCATCTTAAAGCGATGTTCCCCGGAAGCCGAAGGAGACTCTACTATTTTATGGGGAGAGATCAGCGTGGGAATAAAAAAGATTTTATCCGTCTCGAACTGCTCACGAACATGGCGGGCAACCGCAAGATGGCCTTGATGTACCGGGTCAAAGGATCCGCCGAAAATACCTATCTTCATATAAGAGACCTGTCCCTAACTCCGGATTTGGCCATTACCTTCCACAACATACTTATAAGAAGTAAGCCCCTCGAGTCCCATCGGACCGCGGGCATGAATCTTATCCGTAGAAATTCCGATCTCCGCACCAAATCCAAACTCAAATCCATCTGAAAAACGCGTCGAGGCATTGACCATCACCGAAGCGGAGTCAACCCGCTGCTTAAACTGTTCCTGAGCCTGACGGTCTTCACTCAGAATGGCATCCGTATGCCCAGAACCGTAAGTTTGGATATGCTGAATCGCTGCATTCATATCCGGGACCACTTTAACAGCAAGAATCTTATCCAGAAATTCACGGCCAAAGTCATCCGGCTTGGCAGGCTTGCCCCAAGGAAGATACTTTCTCGCGAGTTTATCGGTGCGAAGCTCACAAGCGCCTGACTTTAGACGCTCCCCCACTTTGGGCAAAAAATCAGCGGCAATCTTTTCATGAACCAATAACGTTTCCATCGCATTGCAAACTCCGGGACGCTGCAGCTTGGCATTGATCACAATCTCTTCCGCCTTTTTCAGATCCGCCGCTTGATCGACAAAAATATGGCAGATGCCCTGATAATGCTTCACCACCGGAATGCGCGACGCACGCACGACTTTACGAATTAGCGTTTGGCCTCCGCGAGGAATCACAAGATTAATCTGCTCCTCCATTTTGAGCAAAGCATCCACTGCTTTTCGGTCGGTCGTGCGGACAAAACTCACGCACGCTTTGGAGAAGTTGAACTTTCCTAGGATTTTTTCAAAAACTGACACGAGCGCCTGATTGGAATAAAAAGCCTCTCGCCCGCCGCGAAGGATTACCGCATTGCCGCTCTTGAAACAAAGCGCCGCACAATCAACCGTCACATTCGGCCGCGATTCGTAAATAATAAGAATGACTCCGAGAGGAACACTCACCTTGGAAATCTTGAGTCCATTCGGACGCTTCCAGGAAGAAATTAGATGACCAATCGGATCCGGTAAATTGGCAACGGCTTCAACCCCTCGAGCCATGGCTTCGATCCGGGAAGAATTCAGAGTTAGGCGGTCGATCATGGCAGGACTGAGTCCGCTCGCTTTTACCGCTTTTATATCTTTGGCATTCTGGGCCAAGATCCACGCACTTCGAGCACGAAGTTCGCAAGCCACCGCCGCAAGAATTTTATTTTTAACTTCGGTACCAAGCTGAGCCGTTTCAAACGATGCTTTCTTGGCTGCAGTCACCATTTTAAGTAATGCCGGCTGGTTCGTCTTCATTTTCGCTCTAATCCCAGAGAAGCTCTGCGGGGATTTTTATCTGCCACAAAAAGAGTTCCCACGTCTTCTCCCTTCAATGCTTTTTGAATCACCGCTTCTTCATGCCCGTTCACAATCATTAAAGAAACGCCTAAGCGCATCGCCACCTTGGCTGCTTCCAGTTTGGCGCGCATACCGCCGACCGTGGTTTCTTTTTTCGTGTCCTTGAGATGCTTCACGAGGTTCTGATCAATTTCATCACGTGAGGATACCTGGCGGAGCCGCGATCCATCTTTAAGAAAGAATCCATTCACATCAGACATGATAATCAGAAGATCGGCATGAATTAAATGCGCGACGTGAACCGAGAGAATGTCATTATCACCAAAAGAAATTTCTTCCGTGGCCACCGTATCATTTTCATTCACAATCGGAAGAGCCCCCATTTTAAAGAGCTCTTTAAAGGTATTTCTCGCCGCTAAAAAACGGTCCGGGGTTTCGAGCCCGTCACGGGTGAGAAGAAGCTGGGCCGTCACCACCTGCTTGCGGGAAAAAAACTGTTCGTAGGCATGCATCAGTCTGCCTTGGCCAATAGCAGCGCAGGCCTGAAGCTCCGCTAAATGTTTGGGACGGCGCTTGTAACCGCAGGTCTCCATGCCGTAAGCAATGGCGCCGGAACTGACAACAGCAGCCTGCTTTTTCATTTTCAGGACTTGCAGGACATTCCGGCCAAGTCGTTCCAGGCATTCTTGGGAGATCCGGCCTTGCGAGGATGTCAGAATACTGGTTCCGACTTTAATCACGATTCGTTGGGTCTGTTTTAAATGTTCACGCATACAGATTTCTTACTGGACCCGCGTCTGATACACGATTCCTTTAATTTTTTCGTTTAAATAATCCTTCAGCTCTGGAATCCCCTCTCCAGACTTGGTGGAAACAAAAAAGACTTTCAGCTCTGGATGTTTTTTTGAAAATTCACGGCAGGCTTTGGAATCCAGAAGATCCTTTTTATTCACAATCACCACGCACGGTGCTTCAATCAACTTAGCATCAAACATACTGAGCTGCTGGCGGAGCAGATCGAACCCTTCCTCAAGACTTCCCGCAAAATCAGTCACGGGAGCAATGACATAAAAAACAAGCTGGGCATCTTCCAAATGCTTTAGAAAACCATTCCCTCGCCCCCGTCCTTCATGAGAAAATTGATAAAGAGACGGAAGTTCACAAAGCGTCAGCTGTTCATATTCAGATTTTTGATACACCGCAATTTCCGGAATCTTGGTGGAAAACGGATAGATTTCTTCTTTCAGCCGCTTCCGCGTCAAAATATTAAGGAGGGAAGTTTTTCCGGAATTGGGCAAGCCGATCATAAACACATCCGCCTGGAGTCTGACCTGGAACTCCACATCCAACGTTTTTCCTTTTTCTCCTTCGGACGATGGTTTGCCTCCCTGATTTCCAGATCCTCCGCGCCCGCCTTTCAAAATGATGACTTCATCGCCCTCTTTGACTAATTCCCGAATTAAAAATTTGCGCTCACGGTCAAAAATTCTTGTTTTAAGAGGAACCAACAAGTGGAGTTCTTTTCCATTGCGACCGCGCTTCTTCGTGCTTCCACCATGAGCGCCGGACTCCGCAATCAAATGCTGTTTAAAACTGAAGGAAGCAATGGGAGGAGCGCTCAAGGTAGCGCGGATGATGACACTGCCGCCATCGCCGCCGTCGCCACCGTCCGGGATTGCCTTACGATCCGTGCGATGATAAAAGCTATCGCAGCCTTTGCCGCCGTCGCCACATTGAAGAAGGAGATGAACCGTATCAATAAACATGAAGAGCCCCTAAAAAGCAAACGGGTCTGATCTCTTGGTAAGAGTGATCAGACCCTTTTGTCTTGAAGAATTTAATTTTGCGGAATAACGTGAACGGTACGATTCGTACGAAATTCAACCACTCCTGCCCGTTTTGCGTAAAGAGTAAAATCATTGCCTTTACCCACGAAAGTTCCGGGTTTAAAACTGGAACCACGCTGACGAACGATGATGCCCCCGGCACGGACAAGCTGTCCGCCGTAAACTTTTACGCCGAGACGCTTTGGATTTGAGTCTCTACCGTTACTGGTACTTCCTTGAGCTTTTGTATGCGCCATGACCTAAGAACTCCTGATTAGAATTTAATTTCTTTGACAAGCAACTTGGTAAGCTCTTGACGATGACCTTGCTTCCGGCGGTAATTTTTCCGGCGACGGTATTTGACAATCACCACTTTTTTTCCCTTGCTGGGTCCCAGACAAGTACAAATGACCTGTGCCCCCTTAATTATCGGAGCACCAAACTCCACTTTATCTTCATGGCGGGCAAACAGGACTTGATCCAAAATAATATCTTTGCCGCCGTCAGCTTCTTCAAGCTTTTCGACTTCAATAATTGACTTCGGCTCGACCCAATATTGCTTTGAGCCTGTTTCTATAATCGCGTACGTTGACATGTTGACTCCACCGGGATAAAAACATTTTAGCTAAGTTACGGCAGGGGCATATCTTACGAATGAGGCCACTCGGTGTCAAACACTTTCTCGGGAAGGGTTAAGTCTCTTCTGTGAAAGCACTTAACGGTTAAAAAAATGTAACCCTCCCCTCACCCACGTCATTGCGAGCCGCAGCGAAGCAATCTCGGGTTGTGCCAAGAGATTGCCGCGCCCGCCTGCCGGCGAGGCAGGTCTCCGCCAAGGCGCGGGACTCGTCCGCCGAAGGACGGATCCGTCCTCTGGCGGACAATGACAAAAACCGTCAGATTGCCACGTCGTCCTGCGGGACTCCCCGCAATGACTAACTCATGCGTCTCCGTCCAAGCGCGGGAGTTGTCCGACGAATTATTGCTGACAATGTGACACAGCTACGTGCTTCACTAAAGACTTACCCTATGCCGCTTAAAAATCCAAGAACAACAGAAGCCTATCGATCGAAGGCCATGGGTTTGAAAGAAAAATACTTACTGCAGGCGGCGGTGGGTTAAGACGGGAAATTGCTTGCGGAGTTTGAGTTGGGATTTTAAATCCAGTTTGACGGTCAGGATACCTTCCTCATGATCATCCATCCTTGCCAGAACCCGACCCCAGGGATCAATGATCATTGAGTTTCCGTAACTCCGGATTCCCGAAGACGGGTGAACTCCCACCTGACCGCAGGCCACCACAAACATCTGATTTTCAATGGCCCGGGCCCGAAGCAAAACCTCCCAATGCGCCTGTCCTGTCGGATGCGTAAAGTTGGCCGGAACAAAGACGACGCGGCACCCGCGCTCGGCAAGCTTGCGATAAAGTTCCGGAAACCGGAGATCGTAGCAGACCGAAAGTCCGCAGCGCACGCCCTTGACATTTCCGTCCGAAACTTGCTTACCGGGAATAAAATGCCGGGATTCCCGAATTTTTATTTTCGGAAGGTTCACATCAAACAAATGAATCTTTTGATAGCTGGCTTCAATGCTTCCCGTTTTAGAAAGCAGGATCGACATATTGAAATAGCGCTGCTTGACGGGAGACGGCATGACCAGGCTGCCGAGCAAAATCGGTGTACGATAACATTTCGCGAAGGTTTGAAATAAGGAAAGTCCCACAACCGATCCGTGACAGGCCGCTTCTTTGAGACGCTCGGAAGCACCGCGCCATAAGAAATTTTCCGGAAGAACTATCACATCGGGTTTTGCCGCAAGGGCCTTACCGGCAAAGCGGAGGCTTCGATCCAGATTGCTTTTCCAGTTTTCTCCGGCCGCCATCTGGATACAGGAGACTTTCAAGGATGTTACCGCTTTCGAACCCATTCGTTCAGGCTCCAGTCAAAAGAAATATATTTGATTTTGTATTTCTCATTTTCAAGAAAACGGATCTTTTCAGTGTCGTCCAGATAGTTCACAATAAAAGAAAGAACGGAGAAATCCCAATCACTGAATCCACGGCCATTTTCACCGTGATAAAAATTAAACATGAAGTCCTGCGCATGCCACTGAAAAAGCTTCGCGATCTCAATCTTTTTTTTGCCGGGTGTGATGCGGACAAAATCCGGATTGTTCACAAACTCCCGAGCGGCCATAAAAAGCTGACCTTCCACAAGCGGGCCGGTGAAAGCTTCCTGCTGAAGTTTAGGTCCTCCGCGCGCGCCCCAGGAAAGGACCGTGTGAATTTTAACGTCCCGGAAGGTTTTGATTAAGCTCATGGTCCGGATTCCATTCAAACTATATTTTCCTTCTCCAATCGCAATAAATTGCCACTCCCAAAAATTAGGGATACTCCCCACTTCCTTAATGGGATAATGCTGACGGATCTGATCCACCAGACCGGCATGGTAGGCATTGATCAAGAGAGCCATTCGTTCCTCACGCGGGCCTTCAAAAACCCGGTTCGTTGTCGTAACCGAACGCAGCTGTTTTAGGTAAGTTTCAAGGAGGGCTGGATTTTTTTTGACACCGGCATAATCCACCTCCCCCTTTTCATTGACAAACGTTTTTAAGAATTCATTCCACGTTGAATGGTCAAAAGCTTGGGAAACATTGGAGTCCGCCAAAAGAAGGGAAGGCGAAACGAAAGTCAGTCCTGCCAGAAGGAATAAAACAAAAAAGAGGACAGGTCGCAACAACCTGTCCCCTTTTTTAGAGATCATTGGTTTTAGAAACGAAGGCCATTTCGTTTGAGAAACTCGCGGTCTGCCAGGGATAAGTCGGATTTTAGTTCTGAGCCTTTCTCTTCCTGACTCATCAAAAACTCTTCGTACATTCCTTCAAACTCATCCAGCTCTTCGGGAGTCATGGGAAGAAAATTAAAAAAACAGAAATTCACATTCACAGATGATTCTTTCTGAAACGCTGCCGGCGCGTCTTTGAAAGATGCGTGCGGGAGATGGAGAATGACTTTCTTAATCAGATCAACCAGCTGATGCATACTCTGTTGAAAATCTTTGTTCGGATCCATGATGTCTCCTTAAGTAATCCACTGCGACAAATTTTCAGGACGTCGGAAGCCATAATAAAGAATTTTTCCACCTTTGGCAAGCAGGATCATCGTCGGAAGTTCATGCACTTTATATTGAGAAGAAACATCTCCCTTTTCATCTAAAAGCACAGGATATTCCATGGGATGATTCACCAAAAACCTTTGGACCGTCTCGCGGGATTCTTCAACATTGATGCCGTAAACCTGTAACCCTTTGGAGGCCTGCTTCCTGCTCCACTCATTTAAAATAGGAATCTCTTCCCGGCAAGTACCGCACCAGGTTGCCCAGAAAACAAGCAGGACAGGATGTTCCCGGGAAATCTCGGAAAGAGTCACTGAAAGCGATGGGTCCTTTGAAAGAGGCAGGGTAAAATCAGGCGCTAAACCACTCAGAGGTGCTGTGCACGCACTTAATCCTAAAAGCACTAAAAAACTGAAGGCAAACCGAAACTTCATGCGTTTTCAAGATAATACTGTGCCGCTAACGCAGCTTCGCAACCCTCTCCGCAGGCAGCCACGAGCTGTTTCACGGCTCCCGCGCGAATTTCTCCAGCGGCAAAAACTCCGGGGACGGAGGTCGTCAAGAATTCTGACGTTTTCACGTACCCATGTTCGTCCAACTCCACAAATCCATTCAGAAACTTGCTGTTGGGATCATGCCCCACAAAAATAAACACGCCGTCGGTTTTGAAATCAGAAGTTTGATTGGTTTTGAGGTTCTTGAGAGAAACCCCTTCCACTTTTTTCTCCCCGATGACTTTTTCTACCACGGTGTCCCAGACAAAAACGATCTTGGGATTTTGACGGGCCCGATCCTGAAGGATCGGGCTGGCGCGCAATTTATCACGGCGATGAATCACCGTCACTTTGGTGGCGAAGCGGGTCAGGAAAATACCCTCCTGAAGAGCCGAGTCTCCCCCGCCAATCACGATCAGTTCTTTGCCTTTAAAAAACGCACCATCGCAAGTGGCGCAGTAGGAAACGCCGCGTCCAGTTAATTCCTTTTCCCGGGGAACTCCGAGCATTCGAAACGAGGCGCCGCACGCAAGGATAATGGCTTTGGATTTGTAAACCTTGGAGGAAGAAGCCACTTCGAAAATAGCCCCGTCTTTTTTGAGCGATTTCACTTCATCGTAAACGATCTGAGTGCCGTATTTTTTAGCCTGTTCTTCCATCCGCATCGCAATTTCAGGGCCGGTGATCAGTTCCGGAAATCCGGGATAATTTTCCACTTCATTCGTGACGGCGATTTGGCCGCCCGCAATCAGTTTTTCAAAAAGAAAGGTTTTGAGGTTCGCACGAGAGGTATAAAGCGCCGCAGTTAATCCGGACCCGCCGCCGCCGATCACAATCACATCACAGATTTCTTCAGACATAAATTCCTTTCACAAAATAGTAAGTGGTTTCATAAGTCCTCTATCGGTCATTGCGAGTCCCGCGCTTTGGCCGCAATGGCCAATAAAAGAGTGGTGATGACTTATGTGAAACCGCTTACGACTTACAACGTTTCTAAAGACTTGTCACGCCCGCTTGACCGAGAACTTCCTCCGCCACAAAAACCGGTGTGTTGCCCCGGATCGCAAGCGCTACGGCATCCGAGGGACGAGCATCAACTTCCACGGACTCACCGTCTTTGGTTTTTAAAATAAGTTTAGCAAAAAAGGTATTACTCTGAAGCCGGTCAATGCAAACTTTTTCAATCGTAACGTTAAGGGCTTGCAGAGTACGAAAGAAAAGATCGTGGGTGAGAGGACGTGGAGGCTTAACCCCGCTCAATTTTAATTTAATCGCCTGAACTTCAGAAATTCCGATGACAAGGGGCAAAAATCTTGTCCCGCCTTTTTCCTTAAAAACAATCAACTGCTCGTTGCGGGATTCATCAATCTTGATTTTACTGAGCTCAACTTCAACCATTTTCAACCTTCAAGTCTTGTGACGAACGTCCAACTCTGTTTGGCGGAAAGGATCTCAGAATAACAGTTTTGGGGTGCCGCCGTTTAGCGGGATTTATCGGGAAGGTTCCACTGACGCTGGACCTGGCGGACCTCGACAATTTCTTCTTCGACTTTTTCCTGTTCCGTAATCACGCGCCGCATTTCTTCTTCCCGATCGTGAATATCTTGCTCGATTTTTTTCTGCTCGGTCACCAAGTGCTTGAGCATCGATTCCTTATCCCTCAAACGGGCCTCAAGGTGTTTTTGCTGATCTGCCGTGCGCGCCGCTAATCGCAATTTTTTCTCGTCTCCGGAATTTTCGGCGGCCACTGCTGGAATTTCCACAAGCCCCCGCTGGCTTTCTCGGACCAGAAGATGCTTCAAGATCGCATCCAGCATCCCGTATTGTTTTTGGAAGAGCTCATGAAAGGCATCAAATTTTTTATCAAAATTCAAACCCTTGAATTCAGTCTGCACCCTGTCCTGGGTCTCGCTCGTGATCTCATGTTTAAAAGCTGCGTGGGCCGTCTCAAGCTCAAGCTGTTTTTTTTCGAGCCTTTCGCGCATGGATTTTTCCTGATTTTCCCTCTGAAGCGACTCTTTAAATCCTTTTTCAAGCTGATCAAGATTGCTTTTGAAAGAAGCGAGATGCGTCTGTTGTTCCTCAAATGAAGATTCCAGGATCTGCTTGGCTTCTTCAAGCCGCTCAAGACGGCTGGTGGATTCAAGGGCCTGAAGACTTACGCTTTCGACGCTCTGGGTCAAGCTGCCAGATTCCTTCTGCCACTTTTCAAAAGCGGCCTTAGACTCCTGGGCTAGCCGAGCAAATAATGATTCCAAATTCTGCTGGACGCTTTCCGACTGTTCAAGGCGGGCTCTGGATTCAAGAAACTGGGCGCTGAGTCTCTCCATCTCTTTGGCAAGGTGAATATATTCCTTCTGCTGCTGATCAACGGTGTTCTTGGACTGTTCCGCGATACGCAGGAAAGAAGATTCTTTTTCCTGAAATTCACTCATCCATTGTTTTTTTTCTTTTTGAAGGCCTTGGTAATTCTCAAGCACTTCTTCTATCTTTTTATGCAGGGACTCATTGCCCCGTCGGGCTTCAGAAATTTTCTCCTCAAAAATATGCCGAGAATCCCGGTATTCCCCCGTGAGCGCCTGGTAACGATCTTCAACGCTCTGAAGAGTTTTCCGAACCTGCGTCAGATCGTGTTCTTGAGAAGAAGAAAGCGGCGGCGCAGGAATCAGAGTCGGAACGGGAAAATCCAAAACACGGGGCTTGGATTCTTCCTTTTCTTCCCCCTTTTCTTGTTCCTTGTCTTCCCGCATTTTTTGTTTTTCAAAAAGCCCCGAATAAGAAAAGGGTGTGAACGAAGGTTTCCGGGTCTCTTCTTTCTTGGGAATATCCTGCGCTGACGGAGGCATGGAAAATGAACGCAGAGCTTTCTCATCGAGCTCCATCGAACGCCGAATCTCATCCAGAGCATCTTCGGGATGCAGAGGGTCCTGAACCTGATCATTTGACAGAGAAGAAGAACCTGCAGTTTCAGATTCCCGTTGATGAAGAAAGGCAAGGCTTGGAGGCTGCGGCCAAAGGGTTCGGTAACATTTACGTTTAAAAAGCGTGTCCTTGGAAAGCACCAATTCCGCATTCATGGGAGAAAAATAATCTTTGATTTGCACGGCCATGAGTTTCGTAAGATGATCCAACAAGATAATGGGGGTGCTGCGCACAAGGTCATGGGCTTCATGGGTGGAAATACCGAAGACTTCTGAGATCTTAGCCGCCATCCGTTTGCGGTCCATCTCGCTTTCCATAGAATTCAGGACGATACACCAGTTTTTTTCCTGATCCTGATCCTGCGTTTTTTTCTGTCCAAGAATCATAATGCTTTTCCTGAGTACTAAAGGGTTATTTTGTTGGAGATTTCGTACACCACGGGCATTTCCCAGCGTTCTCCCATCAAAACCTTGACAATCGCGATCAGCGAAAATATTCCGAACACCACAAAGGCAACGTTTGAGATCAAATCTCCCAAGGCTGGAACCATCTTCAAAATCCCGGCCGCGATTTCAAAAATAAAAAGGACGAGGGCCTGCCTGCCGTGAAACTGGGCAAATTGATTATTTTTCTTGAGAATCAAGGGAACAAAACAAAGAAAGAACAAATACCCGATGGCCGCGAAAAACTTACCGTCCATCACGTCCGGATCCTGAATTTGACCGGCCTGATCATTAAACGAATTATCCATAACACTCCTCAAGTTGATAAGGGCACATTATAGTTCCTATAAGGTTTGCGTCAAGAACCTAAGGCTGATTATTTCTGTGACGGCGCCGGTACATAATCCGGATCTGATTGATCTGCGCTGCGAATTGATCGAGTTTTTTCAGGGTCTCTACGTTAAGAGAAGAAATTTTTTCAGCCGTCTCGAGGCTCCTGACAAGTGACTGCCCTATTTGAGCCGAATTCGGGATACTTTCGGACACGACCGCATCCGCATAAATTTTCGGTGCAGACAGGCTCCCCAACGGAACTAAGAGCAGAAGGCCTCGAAGTAATTGCTTCCGGTTCATCCCTTCATTCTCCAGGCTTTTCAGAGAGTTGATGAAAGACACATTCTGCGACTGGCTGATTTTGAATCAAGTGTTCCTGAATCACCCGCTCTATTTTATCGCGGTCAAGCCCCTGATACCAAACTCCTTCGGGATAAACCACCGCGACAGGGCCGCCCTGACAGACTCCCAGGCACGAACTCTTGCTCCGGTGAATGCGTTCCGGCCCCTGATGAAGGCCTAGTGCTTTCAGCCTTTCCTTTAAGGCTTCATATAAAGAGCCGCTCACTTCGGGAGAGGAACAGCTTTCCCCCACGCACATAATCACATGTTTGCGGTAAGGCTGGAACTTTGCGCCGGACGAACTCATGAGCGCTTTCCGGTCTGAGGTTTGACGAAGGACTGGACTTTACGATTGAGTGTCTCAAGAAAAAAAGGGTCTTCCGAAAGCGGGCTTGCGTAGTGGAAATCAATGTCCGGATGTTTGGCTCGGGCTTCTTGGATCATCGCCGGGATATCCTGTTCGGCATGACGACCTCGAAAGAGCATCAAGGGAATCAGAAAAATTTCGCGAGCGCCTTTCCGGATGGCCGCTTCAATGGCTTCGGGAATGGACGGCTTTGCGATCTCAAGAAAACAACCCTCCACTTTTTCGCGGGGAAAGACCTGGCGGAACTGGCTGAGCAGATCAAAGAAGGACTGATTGCTCTTCTCTTCGCGGCTGCCGTGGGCAATAAAAAGAAAAATGCGGTTCCTGTCCACGGATTCAAACGAAAAGGAAGAAGAGGACGGTTCCAGCGTTTTTTTAAGCGTCATGCCGCGTAGAATACATGAATCCGCTGCCGAATACAACGGCGGCCGATTACTCATAATGACCCTTGGTGATTGGTCATTGCGAGGAAGCCCGTTTATGCCTTAAACTTGACCGCGTGTCCCTCGTCAAGAAGGAGTTGGTTCAAATAAATCAGCGGCCCCTTGCCTTTGCGGGCATAAAAAATATCCACCAAATACCTTCCCCATTTTTCCTTTTTCGTACGCACAGATTTTACGGTAATAAATTCTGAGCCCGCGAGTTCAGATTCCACAAACCGTTTGGCGGCTTTTCCTTCGGGGGTGTTCAATTCCGGACAGTCAATGTGATTCAATCGGATCGTTTCGCCCTTGCGTTCTCCGAGGCCAAGATGAAAATCAAGTTTCAGGGTGTCACCGTCCACGGCTTCTTCGACTTGAGCTTGGTAGGTGTATAAGAGATCGTCGCCAGGAACAGGGCTCCTTGACTTAGGCTGCTGAGACCTGTCCCTAACTTTCTTCAGCACGTAGTGGCCGCGCGAATCACGCACCCCGGTGACAATCGTCCCGGCAGGAAATTTTTCTTTGAAGGAGTCCATCTCCAGCCGGAGCTTAAATCCCATGTCGAGCAAAAGTTCTTTGGCCGCAGAGTGAAGGTTCACGGACTGAACAATTTGATAAGTGGAAAATGGGCCGAGGCACACAAAAGGCAATCGGGAAGGCTTTCGATCCGGATCATGCCCGATCACGCGCCTGACTCTGGATTCCACTTCCTCAAACGTCCACTCGTTCTTTTCTGCCTGGGCGGTCAAGGCCTCCCGATCTTTCACGTCCGGAATGATCAGCAACTTGCGGTAGCATTCCCAAGTCAGATTAAATCTTAATTGTCGGCGCCCGCCGACAATTGGGTAGGCTTTGGCAAACTGGCCGTAGCGATGAAGTTCAGTGTGATCAATGTCAAAATCCTTTTCGAGCTTTAAAATCGCTTTGGTTCCATAAGCCGTGCTTTGCGCATTAAGCCGGACATGTTCATTAATCAGAAGCCCGGTGTGGTAGCGCATGAGCATCATCGCTTTTTCCACCCGCTGGCGGCCGAGGATGAGCACTTCATGAACCTGCGCCCTCAGCACTGCGTAATCCTTCAGCGCCTGCGTGAGCGGAAAATCTCTGGAGTTTTTAGCCGGAATTTTAAGCGGATTTTTCTCGAGCTGCGTCGTCATCTCTCAACCTGTCCCCTTGAGTTCCTTACAAAAATAAATTCCAGTTTACCGGAACAACTGGAAGAGGCACCCTTCACCCTAGCTCCACCAACCTTACAGGACCTGTACCTTTCCGCCAAAGGACGGATCCGTCCGACCAATTGTGGCGGAAAGGACCGACCCCGGGGAACCGACCTTAAACTGACAACCTAGGAATTTTTCAAGAAATTCAAGTTCAAGATGCTTTCTGAGCAAAGCGGCGAGGCGGTCATAGTTTTCCTGTTTGATTTGTTCGAGAGACTTGGCATTGGAAGAAGGGGTAAAGGATTTTCCGCAGTCAGCCGCAAGCGCTTGAAGGAAGGCGTGACGAAATCCGGTTTCATCAAAAAGGCCGTGCAGATAAGTGCCCGCGATTTTTCCCGAAGAGTGGACAATGCCCTGCGGCCCAAACTCCGGATACTTTTCCTGAAATTCGGTCCGGCCCATATGAATTTCGTAGGCACGGACAGGCGCTTTGATTTTCCGGCCAAAAATTTTTGTCTCGATGACCGACTCCACTTGTTTCAAAACTTTCTCAGGGAAAAATTCTGTGGTCATTTTGAAAAGCCCGAGGCCCGGGCATTCGGCAGTTTTAGATTCCTGATGCTGACCATCGCGGATCGTTTCCCCCAGCATCTGAAACCCGCCGCAAATCCCAAGCACGCGTCCGCCTCCCTTGGCGTAGTCCAGAATCTTTCCGGTAAATCCTTTTTCTTTCAGATAATCCAGATCCGCGATCGTCGCCTTGGTGCCCGGAAGAATCAAAAGATCAGGGCTTCCCATTTCTTCGGCACGCCTGAGATAACGCACGCGAACGCCGGGCTCAAAACGAAGGACTTCAAAATCCGTAAAATTAGAAATGCGCGGGAGATACACCACCGCAATATCCAGCGAGTTGGGGACAGGGTTTAAAACCTGTCCCCTGTTCTCTACCGGAACCGAATCTTCTTCCATCATCCAGAGTTCGTGATCGTACGGAAGAATGCCGAGCACCTTCACGCCCGTACGCTCCTCAATAAACTTTATGCCGTCGTCAAAAAGCGAAACGTCTCCGCGGAATTTATTAATGATGATCCCTTTGATACGCGCGCGTTCGTGCGGCTCAAGCAAGTCCAGGGTCCCAATCACCGACGCAAAAACTCCCCCGCGGTCAATATCCGCCACCAGCACACAGACCGCGTCCGCCATTTCCGCGGTCTTCATATTCACAAAATCACGCGACTTAAGATTAACCTCGGCTGGAGAACCCGCGCCTTCCAGCACCAGAAAATCATTTTGTTCGGCAAGACGGTTGAAAGATTCTTTGGCCTTTTCAAAAAGTCCGCGCTGACCTTCCGAAAAATATTCACGTGCGGAAAATTGCCCCACAGAAAATCCGTGAACAATGACTTGGGAGGTTTGATCCGTGGAAGGTTTCAATAGAACAGGATTCATATCGGTGTGCGGCTCAATGCGCGCGCATTCGGCCTGCACCACCTGGGCGCGGCCCATTTCGCCTCCTTCGGCAGTGACCCAGGAATTGTTCGACATATTCTGGGCCTTGAAAGGCGCGACGCGGCAGCCTGTGTCTGAAAGAAGACGGCAGAATCCGGCCGTGACCAGCGACTTCCCCACTCCGGAGGCAGTTCCAAGAATCATTAAACTTTTGGCGGGCATAATCTTTTGAGATCCTTCGCTTTGCTCAGGATGACAAATCCGGTGATAACTTCTTGGAGGATTTTGTCACGATTTCACGCAGAGTCCTTAAGGCCTCGACGGTTCGGGGACCATAATACGAGAAGAGCCTGCCGTCGACAAGCTCGATGGGAATCTTAGAAAAGATACGGTATTCCCTCAATTTTTTGATGTGCGCTTTCTTGAACGAAAACGGATCGGTGGCGAGCAGAAGCAGTTTGGGATCTTTCTCGATCATCTCCGCAATCTCCACCTCAAATTGCCGGCGGGACTCGCTGTGAAAAACATTGAAGGCGCCGCACTCTTCCACAAGGCGCGAGACGTACGTATCGTAATTGATGGTAATGTAGGGATTTTTCCAAAGCAAGATCAGTGTGGGCAGTTTTTCTAAATCACGGAAGGTTTCAACACAAAGCATTTTTTCCCGAGCAATTTCTTCCTTGAGCGCTTTGGCCCGCTCTGGAACTCCGGCGGCTCTTCCCAAATCCCACACGGTGTCAATCACATGAGCTGTGGAAAGCACCCTCAGTTCCAGGATTTTTAAATTCTCCCGAAGACGTACAAGTTCTTCTTCCGGAGTTTCAACAGCATCAACGACCACGAGATCCGGTTTCAAAGACTCAATCAACGGAAGATCAAAAAGTTTGGCGGAGCCGACCCGTGGAAGATCTGGATTTGAAACCGTACACTGAAGTGTGACACCTGCAAGCTGATCCTCTACGCCCAAAGCGCACAGGATCTCGGTCAAGGAAGGATGAAGCGAAATAATTTTCATTTGAAGAGAAAAAAGGGGACAGGTTGCGGCAGCCTGTCCCCTTTTTTACTTTAGGCGGGAGTTTGATTCTTAACATCCACCTGACAGAGCGGAGGAAGCGTTGCTTCCATCGGAATCATAAACGTAATCGCCTCATCCACACCCACCAGAAGACGGCGGAGCATAAAAACCGTTCCCTTGCCAATGCCGACAAAAACCCTGCTCACTTTGTGCTCCGGCGGTTCATTGATCACTCCGCAGACAATTTCACCCGGACTTTGAAGGATGTTCCCGAGTCCGCGCACAAACTTGGTGCCGATATCCGCCAGATAATCTCCGGTGGTTGCAGTTCCTGCAAAGACGGGGGTGGAAAAAAGAAAAAGACCCAAAATCAAAGCGGATGTTTTTTGACGGCGTTTCATGAGAAATCCCCTTTTGTGAGTGTCAAAATGATAACAACTTGTAGACTTTAAGTTCTGCGAATTTTGACCGTCATTGCGAGCGACCGGAGGGAGCTCCGCCGAAGGACGGATCAGTCCTCTGGCTGAGAAGCAATCTCGGGTTATGCGCCGGGATTGCCGCGTCTCCGCCAAAGAGCGGGACTCGCAATGACATTTAGCTTATTTTCGGCAAAATCCTAAAAATCTTCGCCCTAAAATCCCTGGCTCTTGAGGGAAGAAAGAGAAAGCTTCGAAGACTTGGAAGGCGCTTTTGTTTTTAGAGGCTCGAGATTCTGCGCCTTGAGAAACGTTTCCAGTGAAATCGAGGCGTCACTGCGCTTGAGGTGAAGAAAATACCGGATCATCAAATCCGCTTCCAGATTCACGGTATCCCCCGTTTTTCGCTTTCCCAAATTCGTTTCTTCAAGCGTGTGCGGAACCAGACCCACGGTGAAGCTCCCGCCTTGAACGCTCTGAAGCGTGAGACTCACTCCGCCCATAGCAATCGAACCTTTCGGGATCAGGAATTTTCTCAGATGGGCAGGCGCCAGGATCGTCATCGTCAGATTGCGTCCTTCGTGTGTTATTTTTTGGACGCGTCCGTACCCGTCCACATGTCCCGAAACAAAATGCCCGCCAATCGTCTCGCCCCACTTGAGCGAACGTTCGAGATTCACAAAATCACCGACCTTCAATCTGTCCAGATTCGTGGCCCGGAGAGTTTGAAGAATCACGTCCGCGTGAAAGGCCTTGGACTCGACTTTGGAAACGGTCAGGCAAACTCCGTTCACGGAAATACTCTCACCAAGCTGGATGCCGGAAAACGGTTTGACCCACTCGAAAATAAAATGCGCCTGTTTTTCCTTGAAGGACGCGCAAATGACTTTTCCCTGATTTTGAATGATGCCGGTAAACATTTATTTGGGTTTGGCCACAAAAAGCCAATCCTCTCCCAGAGGTTCGGATCGAACGATGTTTAAATTCAGGGCTTGATTGGGATCGGAAAATCCAGAGCCTTCGACCGACGTCACCGCGCTACGGCCGCCGATAATTTTCGGAGCCGTGATCCAGATCAGTTGATCCACCAGCCGCGCTTCCAGCAAAGACCAGGCAAGTTCTCCGCCCCCCTCCACCAAAAGCTTGGCGATTCCCAGGGTTCCCAATTTTTTTAAAAGGATTTTAAGGTCCAGCCGCCCGCTCTTCGTCTCGGGAACAGGCAGGAGCGTTCCGCGTAACGGATCTTTTTTTCCGCGTTTTTGAAGCAGGATTTTTTCTGAAATCACGCGAATCGTTAAAGGCCCTTCGTTAAAAACTTTCGCAGAAACCGGAGCCTCAAGCCGGGGATCGAGCACCACCCTCCACGGTTTTTCAGGACGGCATTTTTTTTCAAATCCCACGGGAATCAGGCGCGGGTCGTCCGTTAAAAGCGTGTTCCGACCTACAAGAATTGCATCCTGTTCCGCTCGAAGCGCGTGGACAAAATTTCTCGCCGTTTTTCCTGTTATCCACCGGGATTTTTTTTCACGCGTGGCGATTTTTCCGTCCAACGACTGCGCCATTTTAAGCGTCACAAAAGGAAGGCCAGTTCGTGCGTATTTAAAAAAATATTCGTTTTGCTTTTTAACTTCTTCGGCAAGAATTCCAAAACTGACCTTCACACCGGCTTTTCGAAGCGCGGCAATTCCTTTGCCGTGGTGCAAGGGATTCGGGTCCAGGGCTCCGATCACGACTTCCCGGATTCCGGCGTCTAAAATAGCCTGGATACATGGAGGCGTTTTTCCCCAGGTCGAGCAAGGCTCAAGGGTGACATATAGAGTAGCGCCGAGGGTCTTTTTTCCGGCTTTTTTAAGGGCAACGACTTCCGCGTGATCCGCTCCGTACTCCGCATGAAAACCTTCCGTGATGAGACGATGA
This sequence comes from Candidatus Taenariivivens baikalensis, assembly GCA_009691445.1. Taxonomy (GTDB): domain Bacteria; phylum Omnitrophota; class Omnitrophia; order Omnitrophales; family Aquincolibacteriaceae; genus Taenariivivens; species Taenariivivens baikalensis. The sequence continues at coordinate 36,578 of SICL01000016.1, forward strand.
TTACGAACAAGGCAGGCTCCAACTAAAGGATTGGGACTCACACGAAAACGTCCCTGCCAGGCCCGTTCAAGGGCCTGCTTCATCCACGCTTCATTCCGGGAGAGTCCCCGAATGGAGGACTGGTTGGTACTCGCTTTCATCATTCAACCAGTCCCCAATTCGGGGACTGGCCCCTTAAAATTCTTAAGATTAAAAGGTTCGCTGTGGGAAATTTTATCGAGGACACCGTTCACAAATTTTCCGGATTCTTCCTGAGAAAATTTTTTCGCCAGATTCACGGCTTCATTCAGTGCCACTTTCGGAGGAACATCCGCAAAGTAAAGAAGCTCGCAGACCGCCATTCTCATAATGTTTTTATCAAGGATCACCACGCGTGTCAGCTCCCAATGATCCATGGCCTTGGCGATCGCCGCATCAATCGCTTCGAGATTCGTCAGAGTTCGGGAAACCAGTCTGTAAGCAAATATCCTGACCTCGTCGGTCGCATTCGGATTAACGTTCCAGAAAGAATCCATCAATTCCTCGATGGTCTGAGGATTCATTTCATGTTGATACAGGATTTGAAGCGCATATTCGCGCGACTGCGTTCGTTTTCTCATATAATTCCAGGGACAGGTTTCATAGACAGCTCTGCCCTTGCCAAATTTTGTTGAACATATTCAAAGAATGAAATTAAATACCAAGGCTTCAATGAGACCTGTCCCTCAAATTTTTTAACGGCCGTGCCTGAAAACCGTCCCTTAGCTGCCGCGAAAGTTGATGATTCAAATCCGCAATTTCCAAAGCGGCGAGAGCAGCCTGCGCGCCTTTGTTTCCAGCCTTGAGCCCTGCCCGGTCAATCGCCTGCTCCAGATTTTCAACGGTCAGGACACCGGTCGCAATGGGCATTTGCTCGCTGAGCGACGCTTGGGCAATACCGCGAGTCACTTCCCGGGAAACACATTCGAAGTGAAAGGTTTCTCCACGAATCACACAGGCGAGCGCAATCAAGACATCATATTTTTTTTGCCGGGCCAATTTCTGGCAAAAATAAGGAATCTCAAGCGCTCCCGGGACCCAAACAATATCAATTTTTTCTCGGGCAACGCCGGTCTGCATCAACGTCTCCACCGCACTGTCGAGCAAACGCCGGGTAATAAATTCATTAAATCGGGAGACAATAATCCCGATATGAAGTTTTTCTGAGGCAATACGGCCAAGGTAGACGGTCATGAATCAGAGATTAAGGAAATGACCCAGTTTATCTTTTTTGGTCTTCAGGTAGTGATAATTGTGGGTTCGGTGGGGAGTGGCTAGTGAGATCCGCTCCAACACTTTGAGTCCGTGTCCTTCCAGACCGATGATCTTCCGAGGATTATTGGTAATCAGCCGGAGTTCCGTTAGTCCAAGATCTTTTAAAATCTGAGCACCTACGCCGTATTCGCGAAGATCCGGTTTAAAACCAAGTTTTTGATTGGCCTCGACCGTATCCATGCCCTGATCCTGAAGCGCGTAAGCCTTGAGTTTGTTGGCCAGTCCAATCCCCCGCCCCTCTTGACGCATATAAAGAATGACGCCGCAGCCTTCTTTTTCAATCGCTTCCATCGCGGCAATCAGTTGATCCTGACAATCACAGCGAAGCGAACCAAGAAGATCTCCCGTAAAACATTCGGAGTGCACGCGCACCAGCACGGGACTTTTTTTGAATTCGCCTTTCACTAAGGCCACGTGCTCTGCGCCATCCGCAAAAGAACGATAAAGTTTGAGTGTCCACTGCCCAAACACCGTCGGAATTTTCGCCTCACTGATCTTTTCAATCGTCTTATCACTCTTGCGCCGGTAGGAGATTAAATCCTGGATCGTCCCGATCTTAAGCTGATGTTTCTTCGCAAATTCGAAAAGTTCCGGAAGACGCGCCATCGATCCGTCATCATTAATAATTTCGCAAATCACGCCTGCGGCGGGAAGTCCTGCAAGACGCGCCAAATCCACCGAGGCTTCCGTGTGGCCCGCGCGTGTGAGTACGCCGCCTTTTTTGGCCTTGAGTGGGAAAATATGTCCGGGAGAAACAAGATCCGAAGCGCCGGATTTCGGGTCGGCAAGAATTTCAATCGTGTGAGCGCGGTCACCGGCAGAAATACCAGTCGTGATTCCAAGGCGCGCGTCCACAGAAACCGTGAAGGCTGTCCCCATCGGATCGCGGGAAGGAGAAATCATTTCCTGAAGCTGAAAGGATTCAATGCGTTCTTCGCAAAGAGGGACGCAGATAAGCCCGCGGCCGTACTTCATCATGAAATTTATTTTTTCAGGAGTAACGCAGGAGGCGGCGAAGACAAGATCACCTTCATTTTCACGCGACTCATCGTCGGTGATAATGACAAGTTTTCCCTGGCGGATATCTTCAATGATCTCTTCGGTCGAGTTGAAATTCATAGATCTCTTTAAAATCGAGCATCCCCATAAATTAATTGCGTCGAAATGCTTAAATGTAACTGGAATTATAACAACAACCTAGATGGATGGCTATTGAAAATCTTCCATCCCCAACGTGTCATTGCGAGCGAATACAGCGAATGACAAAATAGCCGAATTTGACAAGCACCGGGAAGGGATGCTACCTTTTAAATCAGAGGGCAGTGAAGTTGCGCTGCTTTCTGAAAGCCTCGGCTTGAGATGATCGCGACCCTGGGAAGTTGTGAGCTGAATAATGGGTTTGGAATTTTTACTTTACCTGCAGCAATCAACGACCCGTCTCATGCCGGGGCTTTTTTTTATTTACCTAAACCCCGCCCACCTCAAGCTCGAGAGTACCCGGTCCTGCCGAAGTCAGCGAGGTTGACGTGATAGAAAACGTCATGGAAAGAATATTCGTTTTATCAAGATTCGCGGCAAACTCAGCAATGTAGGACTGAGAAATCGACTGCACGTTCAGAATATCATAAGCCATCGTCACTCCGTGGGCATCAACAATAATTAATTTGACAGTACTCGCATTGGACGCCTTGATCCCAAAATTAATCCGATTCGCACTAAAATTAATGCCCTTTCCATCTCTATCCGGATCAAAATTAAGTGTGAACCCTGCAGTCTGCTGCGTGCTGGCCGCAACATTATAATTCAAAACAACACCGGGAGCTGCCGCTTTGACGGTGTTAGACGCTCCGCCAATCAGCTCCACCGAAGGCTTCACGGTAAGAGATACGGGAGGAAGATGAATCGGCTGTTTCGCCCCATTAAGAACCGGGTTAAGTTTCAAGTTTGCTGGCACAGGATCCGGAAGAATATCAACCCCGCCATAATTCATCCCGGTGGTGGAAACCCAAAGATCTCCCGTCGCCGTTTCAGTAGTCACTGTCGGATCCAAGATCACAGAAAAAGCAACTATTTGCTTAGGATCCACTATTTCTCCAAAGATATCTGAAGAAAAATTCTCAATCAGCAGTTTGTAATTAGAAAATGTGGAAGAATTAACGGGCACTTGGATCGATGCGGTATGACCCTTAATATCCGTGGCTTGAACTTTAACCACAGTCGTCCCCGTAGCCTTAAAACCAAGCACGATTCCTTTCGAAGCATCATAAGGATCTTTATTGGGATTAAAATAAATCAGAAATCCTCCCCACGGACCTTTCGTTAAATCATAATGCAAATGGGGTTCGGCAACATTTGTTGAATCAAAACCACTCACGACCGGCAAAACATTCGGAGATCCATTCGCGTTTTTAGGGCATGGCTGCACATCCGTTTTGCAAGGCGCCACGGGCCCTGCAGCCGCAAATGTTCCTGTGAAGTCGGTTAATTTTTCAGGTGTTGTTTGAGTGAGGGTTGGAATAAATACTAGCCCGCTCGACACAATCCTAAATGCTCCGCGAGTGACTTCCTCATCCCCAGACCCAACAGCAAAACTCACGCTCGTCACCTGACTAAAATCAAACGTCCGGTTCAACCCCTTCTCCGCCTCCGCTAAACTCGCTTTCGTAATCTGGATCCATGGATTCGCAGGATCCACTTTCACCGTAAACTTCAACCCGTCATACTGCGCTTTTCCATCCCTCACCACATCCTTCAGCTGCCCGCTCACAGGATCTTTCTCCT
>SICL01000017.1 GCA_009691445.1 Candidatus Taenariivivens baikalensis
GTGGTACGCCAGGGAAGCGCACGCGCGTGATGCTTGTACCAATTTAAGAGCATGGAAGACAAAGTGGATTGATTCATTAAAACAGGATTATACAGCAGACATTCATGAAAGCGATGATCGCCATGGGTGCCTACCATACAGTTGGCGCAATGACAGACGAGAGATTGCTTCGCTCTGCTCGCAATGACCAACGGAAAGGAATCGCAATGACGCAGGGGTTTAGTCATGCGTGGGTTGGTCGGGTTTCTTTCATTGTCCGCCAGAGGACGGATCCGTCCTTCGGCGGACGAGGCCCGCGCCTTGGCGGAGACGTGGCAATCTGATGCGAAGTGTCATCCTGAGCGTAACGAAGGACATTCATAAAGGTGTCATTGCGCGGAGTCCCGAATGGCGACGCGGCAATCTCAAGCCACAACCCGAGATTGCTTCTCAGCCAGAGGACTGATCCGTCCTTCGGCGGAGCTCCCTCCGGTCGCTCGCAATGACCGTATCAAGTGGTCGGCACACGAGTCCTGCGGCATAATTGACCCGTAGGTATTTTACAGTGTATTATGCCCACACCATGAAACCTTATTTGGATCTTCTGAGTCATATCTTGTCAAAAGGCAGTGAGAAAAAAGACCGGACGGGTGTGGGAACGATCAGTACTTTCGGTTATCAAATACGGTTTGATCTTGCCAAAGGCTTCCCCCTCGTGACAACCAAGAAACTTCATCTCAAATCGATTATTTATGAACTGCTCTGGTTCCTTCGCGGCGACACGAATGTCAAATATTTGAAAGAAAATGGTGTGGGTATTTGGGATGAATGGGCGGATGAGCAGGGGAATCTGGGTCCGGTTTATGGCAAGCAGTGGAGATCCTGGGAAACGCGGGATGGACGAACCATTGATCAGATCAAACAAGCGCTAGAGTTAATTCAAAACAATCCAGATAGCCGGAGAATCATTGTCAGCGCCTGGAATGTCGGCGATCTAGATAAAATGGCGCTCGCACCGTGTCATTGTTTGTTCCAGTTTTATGTCCAAAATGGCAAGCTTTCCTGCCAGCTTTATCAGCGAAGTGCAGATGTTTTTCTTGGAGTACCCTTTAATATTGCCTCTTATGCGCTTCTCACAATGATGATGGCCCAAGTGACCGGTCTTCAGCCGGGTGAATTTGTTCACACCTTTGGCGACGTGCATATCTATTCCAATCATCTGGAGCAGGTGAAACTTCAGCTCTCCCGTGAACCCAAGCCGCTTCCGCGAATGAAATTAAATCCTGCAGTCACCGATATCTTTGCGTTCAAGTTCGAAGACTTCACCTTAGAAAATTACGATCCTCATCCTGCCATTAAAGCCCCCATTGCTGTCTAGATATGATTTATCATGTTGTTGCGATGGCGCGAAACCGGGTGATTGGAAAAGACAATAAGCTGCCTTGGCATTTCTCCGCAGATCTTAAGCGTTTCAAGAGTCTGACTACCGGGCAGACCGTGATTATGGGGCGCAAGACGTTTGAAAGTATTGGGAAGCCTCTTCCGGGACGGGAGAATTTTGTACTTACCCGTCAGCCATCAGCCATCAGCTTTCAGAAGTCAGAGAACAGAACACAGGAGACAGAAAACAACCCACGCTTTTTTTCTTCAATTGAAGATGCGCTGAAAAACATCAAAACTCAGGAAGCGTTTATCATCGGCGGCGCTGAGCTTTATGCGCAGACCCTAGATAAAATTGACGGAATTTATCTTACGCAGATCGACGCAGAGTATGACGGCGATACTTTTTATCCCCAGATCCCATCTGATTTTCATGAGGTGTCCCGGTCTCGGATTCAAGATGAACCGGTTCTAGATGTGGTTTATTACAAGCGAAGTAATCTCAAACCTTAGATTGCTTCGCTTTGCTCGCAATGACAAGAGTAAGTTGATAACTGGGTAGGCTCTAAGGATGATTGATGAATAAAACCATAGTGTCTTCTCTTTATCTCAAACAAATTCAAGCAGGACCGATGGAGAATTTTGTGTATCTCATCGGAGACACGCAAACCCGCGAATGCGTGATGGTCGATCCAGCTTGGGAAGTAGACCAAATCCTTGAGATCGCTGCCAAGGATGATATGAAAGTCGTCGGCGGACTCGTCACGCATTACCATCATGATCACATCAACGGCGTTCCGTATCTTCTTGGCCGGACTAAAAGTAAAGTCTACATCCATAAAAGCGAAGGGCCTTATCTTAAGGGAATGAAAAATGATCTGGAGTTTGTGGACTCTGGATTCAAACTCAAAGTCGGAGCGATTGAGATTGAGTTTCTGCATACTCCCGGACACACGCCAGGATCGCAATGTTTTCTCGTGAATGGAAATCTTGTCTCCGGCGACACGCTATTCATCAATGCCTGCGGACGCTGCGATCTTCCGGGGGGTGATGTGGCCACCATGTATGAAAGCCTTCAGCGGCTTGGCAAGCTTCCTGAGGCAACCGTTCTTCTGCCTGGTCATAATTATGCGGATGAACCCACCTCGACCATCGGTCAGGAGAAAAAAAACAACCCCTATTACCAGTTCCGCTCGGTTCAGGATTTTCTTGGAATGAGAATGGGGTAAAAGGTGCGCGGGCGCATCTTTTGTTATTTTTCTTTCATGATCTCGGCGGATTGAGATTCCAGCCAGTGAAGCATATCTTCCAATCGTACGGGTTTATCCAAAAAGTGGAGAACCCCCAAGGCGTGGTATTTCGCTTTAAGGGCGGATGTCAGATGAGCTGAAAATACGGCCATGACCCGGGGTTTATATTTTGATTCCAACCGCATTTTTTTAATCATGTCATAGCCGGACATATCGCCCATCGAAATATCCGTAATCAGGATATCGTAAGGTTTAGTTTTAGATTTTTCCAAACCCTCTTCTCCGGAGCTTGCGGTATCAATCAAAAAGCCGTATTCCCGGTAAGTATCCGAGATCGCTTCAACGATCTCTTTTTCATCATCCACAAACAAGATGCGCATTTCTGGACGGGTTCTAGACGGTGAGGCAAGTAATTTTAAGATCCATCGTTCAAGCTCTTCAAATCGTACTGGTTTTTCGAGAATCGCCTGCGCATTGAATTCTTCAATTTTTTGACGCAATTCGGCCAAGTGAGTACTGAGGATGATCGTTTTGATTTCCGGTGTTTTTTCTCGTATTTTTTGAAGCACATCCGTGGGATCTATTTTGGGCAGGCGCGGATCCATGATAAGAAGATCCGGGTGAACCGTATTGGCCGTCAGGACGGCCTTTTTAGGATCTTCCAGGTAGAGAACATTACAATTGTCCCGTCTGAAAAAATCCTTAAAGAACAGGACAAGATTCGGCTCATCATCCACCACGAGAATCGTTTTAGACTTTTCCATTTATGGATTCCTTTTTAATGAGCTCTATTAAAGTCTACCATAATAACAAGTTCGGGTTGTACGCTCTAGATTGCCACGTCTCCGCCAAAGCGCGGGACTCACAATGACAAAAACCCCTGCGCCATCGCGAGTCTTTCGTCCGTCATTGCGAGCCGCAGCGAAGCAATCTCGAATTATTACTCGCGAACGTAACGAACGGCGTATTAATTAAAGCCTACCATAATCTCTAGGACGCAAGAGGGAGCTGTAAGGTAAATGTGATTCCGCAGTGTTCGAAACTTGCGGCAGAAATTGTTCCGCCATTTTTAGCGACAAGGGCTTTCACCAGATAAAGTCCAAGCCCATTTCCTTCACCTTCCGGTTTGGTCGTAAAAAACGGATTGAATATCCGGCCCAACTTTTTCTCTGAAACCCCGGGCCCCGTGTCTGCCACGGTCACAAAGGCAAGGGGTTCTTCCTGAATGGAGAAACCGATCTCCGCACGGACAATGATTTTTGGGCACGGAATTTCTTCGGATTCAGCCGCTTGCAGGGAGTTCTCAACCAGGAGATCAAAGATTTCTTCCAGGTCTCCGGCGTCACAAGCAATCAGGGGAAACTCGTCGGGAATTCGCATGACCACCGACATTCTGTGAGATGCCCATTTGTCCTGCAGATTTTGAATGACGCGTTCCCAGATTGGTTTTAAGGAAACCGGCCCTGAGTTGCAGCCCTGTTTCTTTTCAAGGGTCACCATGAGTTGTCCCAGCCGTTTGGTGATGCTAAGGGCTTTTTCGGCCTGACGCAAAGCCTGCTTCACTGTCCACTCCGCGTGATCGAGACGCGTCTCCGGATTCTTAAAATATTGATCCTCAGCCTGATGCTCGTGAGACTCGAGTCCTGTTTTGATGGCGTGGAGTAAACTGACAAGATTGTGCTGGCGGTCTAACATGCTGCAGTTTCTCCCTTTCCAGGGAGAATTTTTTGCAGGGCTGAGGGAAGCCGAATTCCGATGACTTGATAAATTTTTGTCATCATTTCAAAAGCCAGGAAAGATTGGTATTTTTTTCCAAACCGCGGATGCGTGTGAATATAAGCCTTGAGCCATAGAAAGGCCTTTCGAATATCTTTGGAAGCATGAGCTTCCACGAAGTGATGCTCAAGATCATGAAAAAAGAATTCCATCTGCAGTTTGGATTTCTCATCCCGATTTTTGGGGCATTCAATCCACAGCAGTAAAACAGCCATCCGGTTATTAAAATAGGCCTCAAATTGCTCTTCCCGGTCTAATGTTATGTGAGGAAAGTTATCTTTGTGTGTTAATTTGTCTATTTCATGACATAGGGATGGCATGATTTCTTCGCCAGATTTAGAGAGATGAGTCAGTGTTTTTCCCATGTTGTTTTGTCCTTATTAAAACCTTGCATGATCTCGGGGTGTGATTCAATGGAGTCCCGCGAGAAAGACACTCCTATGAATAAATACAGGCGTTTGAATAGCCATTTATCATCGGCTATGCTTGAGATATCTAACAAAACACTGTCATTGCGGGCATAACCCGAGATTGCTTCTCCGCGGCTCGCAATGACAGTGCCCCCTGGGTAGTCATTGCGAGTCCCGCGCTTTGGCGGAGACGCGGCAATCAAGGAGCATAACCTGAGATTGCTTCGCTTCGCCCGCAATGACGACGTAGGGGGGGAGCAGAACAAAATGTATCAACAGATTTGGAAGGATTATTTGGAGAAAGGAAAAGGGGAATCGCTCAAGCGTACCCTTTATCTGGGACAGGCATTACGGTTTATTCGAGAGGAAAATCGTATCAGCAGGAATGCTGTGGCTGAGAAGGCAAAGATAGGCATCTCACTTTTGAAAGCGATGGAAACTAAAAAAGAGGTCTATTCAACTTGGAACAATATTGAGCATTTGGCGGAGGCGCTTAATATCCCAGTCGAAACACTTCTCCAAAGAAGCCGCGAAGAATTTCCTTCTAATTTCTTTGTCCAGAAAAAAGAGGCTCGCCCCCGGTTCGATTATGATGGAGTGACGGTTTATCCTTACTCCCCCCCTTTAAACAGTCAAAGCGATTTTCTGTTACTAAAAACTCATCTTTATCCTGGTAAGGTTATTGCTGATTGCCAGCATCCTCAAGCGAGTGAAATTGCCTGCTATGTCCTGGAAGGTCCCTTGAAGTTTCGTTTTGGAAATCAAGCCTATGAATTTCGGGCCAATCAGAGTTTCTTTTTTGATGGTTCTGTCGAGCATGAATTTATCAATGAAAGCAAAGAGAAAACAGCTGAGTTTTTCCTGTGTCTCAGTCCGCCTCCGACCATCCAAAACTCTTCCCACTCCCGATCCTCTCCTCGTAGGGAAGAGGGAGCTCTTGATCTTGCGTATGCCCTCGAGTATGTCCGAAGAAAGGCAAGCCCGGTGTCCACGATTCCTTTACCCTGGAATATTCTCGCGGCGATGACCGGAATATCCGTTCGAGCCCTGATGCATCTGGGGAGCGGGAAAACGGAGATTGTCTATTGGGATAAACTGGAAGCTCTTGCTCAAGGCGCGGGAATCTCTCTCGAAGAAATTATCGATGTGGCCCGGGGGAAATCTCAAGGCCGGTTTGAAATATGCACGGCACTTCATCGCGGCTATTTAAATTATGAAGACCAATTTGGTCTAAAAATTTATTCGGCGGTCCGGCCCGGTGTCGCCCGGAGGAAATTTTTTATGGGGCAGGTTTTCCTGAATAAACGGGGAATGCTGCCCAGCCTGAGAAGACGGTGGCGGTATAAAACACATGCCTTTCTTTGTGTCGTTGTACAGGACGGCAGAATTTTAGTGGAATATGGAAACCGTAAAAAGGAGCAGCTGACGCCGGGAGATTCCGTCTATTTAGACGCGAATCTGGAATTCACGATCCATAATCTGGAACATCAGGAAACAAAACTTTTTTTGTTCACCCATCCTCCCTTGTTCTAAGAATCTATCCTAATAACAAGTGGGTCATAATGACAGTGCCCCTGGGTAGTCATTGCGAGTCCCGAGCTTGGGCGGAGACGCGGCAATCCCGGTGAACAACTCGAGATTACTTCGCTTCGTTCGCAATGACAAATGAAGGGATGCTGTCATTGCGGGCATAAAGGATTTACTTTGTTGATAATTTGTTGATTTATCTGTTGTAATTGCTTCATATCAAATGACTTACAATGTTATAAAAATTTCTTACATGAACCGTTTGATGTAAAGGTGCGAATAAATGAATAAAAAAACGTTCTCCTCGCTGTCCTGGTTGCAGAAATTCACCCATTCAAAGATTTGGGAAGAGTCCCAATCAGAAACAGCGTTATCGTTGTTTGAGTTGCAAACAAACCTTTGTATGGAAAAAATATTTCGTCAAAAAAGGCCGTGAAAAAATTTGGTTCAAACTCTGGGTCTACGATCATTACACAGTTAAAGAGTTGTGCCGTTTATCCGGGTACAGCGATTTTAAGATCAAATCAATCAAACGTTTTTGGCTTCAAAGAATTCCGGAGTTTTCTCCGGATTTTCACGACATTAAATACGTTGTTTATGACGGAACTTATTTTCACAAAACAGGCTGTCTCATCAATTTCATGAATGCACTCGATCAAACCATTCTCGACCCTTTGTATGCCCCTAAAGAGGGTGGCAATATCATCCTCTCCTGGCTTGATGCATTTAAAGCCCAAGGCCTCAAACCCCTTTATCTGACTATGGATGGCGAGCAGTCCACCATGAAAATCATCCGTCAATTATGGCCTGGGATTAAAATCCAGCGCTGCCTTTATCATATTCAACATGAGGGTATGCGCTGGCTGCGTACTTACCCCAAAACACAGGCTGGCAAAGAACTCCGAAAACTCTTACTCACCCTTTGCTCTATTAAAGCTGTCAAAGAACGCAACGACTTTATCTACACTTACAAACGCTGGCTTAAACAATACAAAGATTTCATCTTCTCGTTGCCCATGACGATCAAAGCCAACTTCGATTTGAAGCGAACGATTTCGCTCATTGATCACGCACTACCCGATATGTTTCATTTCCTCATGGATCCCAATATTCCTTCAACGACTAATTCTATTGAAGGTTTTCATTCGCGGCTAAAGCCGGCTTATCATCAACATCGCGGGCTTTCTCAAGCTAATAAAATTCGATTCTTAAAATGGTACTGTTATTTCGAAAATCAACAAAAAATCAACAATTAAGCTCCTTTATGCCCATTGCGAGTCCCGCTCTCTAGCGGAGACGTGGCAATCCCTGGGCGCAACCCGAGATTGCTTCTCTCCCTACGGTCGCTCGCAATGACTGTATCACGTGTAGGTACCCGTCTGTTAGACTCATACCGCTAGAATACATCGCTGTCTCCCATCATCATCCCCCAGCGGTTAGGCTCTTGATAGATCCCATTTTTTTCTTCGGTCGGACCGAAAACAACAAAACAACGGTTCAAATCCGGTTGAAGGGAAAAACCGCGATTTTCAAGAACGGCCCCCAATCCGCTGTCTGCAAAACTCCACAGACTCAGTCCTTCACAGCCATGTTGGATGGCATATAAAACCGAGTCATCGAGCACCTGCTGACAGATTTGCGCATGACTGGAATTATGAAAAAAGTCGCAGAGATGAGCCCAACGCTTTCCTTCGGAATTTTGATAAGTTTTCAAAACAAAAAAAGCTTTCTCTGAACCATCGTTCAATTCCTGAACATCATAGGAGACATGCGGACACTCAAAATACCGCCAATTTAAATATTTAGCCGTCCGATCCAGTGCGTAATCAAAATTTTCCGCATAAGTTTTCCAAACATCGTGAACAGAAGTCTCAAATCGTTCGATGGATCGACTCCAAAATGTTTCTTTCGTTTTTTGATTCTTCAACGCTGCCCCGGATAATTCAAACAAGGGAATCTGTTTGACCGTTTTCCAGCCGATCGCTTTAAAACCGGGATAGGAGCGGGCATTGGGAAAAGCAAATCCATAACCGCTTGGGATTTCCCTCAAAAATTCCTGGCTTAATTTTGCAAAGGTATGAAAACTTCCCAAGGCCCGGTAATCAGGATGGGTCAGCAGGTGTTCCATGCGCCAGCCGATGCCCTCGCGGCCCTTCATCAGGACACGGAAAGGAACTGCGGCATAACTGGCCACGAGTTCCCTTTCTTGGCTCCGGGCAATCCAGATCCGGGGATCTCCGGCAGGATTTTTTCCGTATTCCCAGTCCACATAAGCGCTACTCCACCCGTGTTTGGGATAGATTTTCTGCTGCAGGGCGACGATGTCTTTCCAGTCCTGTTTTCCGGCCGTGCAATATTCAAGGGATGCTATGGATTTAGAAACTTGCTCTGTCATTTTGATTTCGTTCCCTGATAAAGTCTCTCGTGAGTGGCGTTTGACCTGCCATACCAATCCGCCACTTCTTCCATGGTGGCCCACCAGAGTTCATCTCCATAATTATCTTTCAAATGGCTGAATAACCGGCTGAGATAATCCGTATAGGAAGCATCAAGGCCGTCAAGGCTGGTATGTCCAAAAAAATATTTAGTCATGTGCGCTTTGACCGACAACACGCCCCCGCCTTGAATAATCTGATCCGCTCTCGCGATCTCTGAATTCACACTCCAATTTGAAGAAATATGAATGACCGAGCTTCCCTCAAAATATCCCGGAATAAAAAGCGACACGCCTTGAATCCCGGAACCCGCTGTCACTGCGCTAAGATCAAAACTGGTTTTTAAATCCCGGGCACAGCAAACATAAGAATACCCGCTTTGTTCCAATTCCTTCAAAAGCAGCGGGGTTAATGCCCACCCGGGCGGGGCAAAGCCTTTCGGCCGGATAAGTCCGGAATCCATATATATTTTTTCAATTTCGGACAGGCGCTTCCGGCATTCCGAAGCATCCAAGCGTAAAAATTCTTTGACGACTTCGGGCCCTCTTCCCACATGTTCTAAACCATGCGAGGCCAATTCGAGTCTTGGAAGTTTCTTGAGATAAGCCAAGAAATCAGGGTGGCGGTCCAGCCTCATTTTTCCCTTTGGCCAACGCTCCACGAGAGTCATACGATTTTTAAGATAGGAAATTTTGCTTAAAAAGAGACGCGTCGGCACAACGCTCTTTTCCCGCCAATCGGCGGTGATAAATAAAGTACAGCGGAGCTGAGGATGTTCTTCAAGAAGACGCTCAAGATTTCCGAGAGCGCCTTTTTCCTTGTCTCCGCCGGCTTCATAACCATCCGAAGAAGCGGCCGGATGGCAATCATCGATAGAAAAAATGACGGCCGCTTTTTTACCGTTGGGATACTGAAGAGAAAAACGAGAGTTCATGATGAACCCTCGTTTGTGTAAAAACAAATCATCGAGGGCTCAATTACATTCCTGGCACATTTTAAATTTTTGGTCGATGCCCCGTTGACGCGTTTTTCGGTATTCTTCAGATGCTTTGAGTTCATAAAACGGGGTTTCAAAAGGATTGCCCACGTTCAATTTCCCGAACTGATCCTGACAGCAGATGGTGAGCTTGCCATCATACGTCACACAATCCTGCAGAAAATGGCAGCCCGCGCGTTTCGCTTTGATGTCATACCCGGGCTTTGACAAATCATAAGTAAAGCGCAGATAGGGTTCCACTTCAGGCGATACAACCTCTTCAAAAAACTTTTCACGTTCAGGCGCCTCGGCTTCCAAAGGAGTATTGAAACCCGTGGTTCCGATTTCCAGACGCTTCGGATCTCCGCCCAAACTTTTAATAAATGCTGGGAATTGTTTAATCTCATGAAGATTCTGCCGCGTCGGGGTCACTTTCACAAAAACCCGTTTTTTATTAATCTCAAAAATCCGTTTTAGATTGACCGTCAAAATATCGTACTTGGTTTTCATCACCCCTTCGTGTACCTCTTTACTGACACCGCCGACATTCACGCAAATAAGGGGCCAGGGATATTTCATCAGCCGGTCCATATCTTTTTTGACGGCAAGGTTGGTATCCAGGCGGGCAAGGCGGATCCTATTTTGAACAAGATAGTCCACCATATCAAAAAAATGAGGATTCGTGAGCGCTTCTCCGTTAAAAAAGGGCTGAATCCGAACGCGGCGTTTGACAAAATCTTTTTTATTGAGATCGATAAATTTTTTAAAATTCTCAAGCGTCATCGCACCGCTTGGCTTCTGCTCGGATTGAAACATCCAGCAAAATGTGCACCGGGCATTACAATTGGCAGAAAGCTCGACTTTGATCACTTCACCACGGATCCAAGGGGCATAAACTTCCTCACGAAACGACCACCAAGCTGATTTCAGGAAGGGATTTCTCTCCACCACTGAAGAGTATATTTTGCGGGACGCGGCACGAAGAATAGGATGAATCATGGATCGTATTATGGTTAGGCCGATGGGCAAAGTCAAGAATTCAAGACGGTCCTGTCAGAAGATTTTTTTGCTGCAGTTTTTTCTCGATCAAAGAGGCCATTTTCCGGAGTCCTCCGAATTTTTCTTTAGTAATTTCGCGGTCTTCAATCCAAATCGACCAATGATTCTCAATAAATGTCACGAGCTCTACAATCCCGAAAGAATCCAAAATGCCGCTATCATAAAGCGACTCGTCCACAGGCAGATCCTCCCGTTTCCGGGCTGCCGGATAGTTTTCAAAAATATGATCTTTAAGCTGGCGGATAATTTCTTCTTGATTCATAAGCATGGTCTTCTTTAGCAAGGCACGGTCTTTCCCGCGCCAAGACGGACGAAAAACTTTGTTTTCAGCGTTTTTAATTTCTCCTCGGCCAGCCTGCGGAAATCCTGTTCAAAAAACTGCGCATAAAAAATTTGCGTTGATAAGATCTGCACAAAAGCTGAGTTGTCACGCATGCCAAGACGGTCTAAACTACTTTTACGAATCTTTTTCAGCAGCGTTTCAACCATATCCCAATCATAAATTCTACTCTTTTGAATGGCCTCGCGGTTCATAAAATTTAAAACCATGCTGGAGCACTCTCCGCCGCGTCCCATAAAAGCCCGGATTTCCGGGGCTTGAAAGGCAAATTTAGGCCTCGAACATATGGAATCCGGAAGAATATTTTTCATGGAATTTCTCAGGATCCGTTTATCACGCAGCCCCTTGAGTTTGGCCTGGACAGGTAAGGCATTAGCGTATTCAATGAATTCATGATCCAAAAAGGGAAAACGCGTCTCCACCGAATGGGCCATGGCCATCCTGTCGCCTTGTGAAGACAATAAGTAGCCTTTAAGAAGGGTTATAAGTTCAAGGTACTGAGCTTGATCCACTGTATCCGCTTTGTCGTATCCCTCCGGTAAAAAACTCTTCAGCTCGCTCATCGCATTATATCCTTGAAGCATTTGATGCGCGTCGCCGGAAAAATAAATTTTATTGAGTGCCTGGTTGTTCCAGCGAACCAGGTGAGAATAAAAAGGACTTGCGTCGTGGAGATTGGCCTTGAAAGACTGAATCGCCAGATTGGCGTAGCGGGGATTTTGAAAATGCGGTAGATACGCATAAATTTTTTTCAGCAAAAGTGGCCGCCATTCGCTTTCAGGCTGACGCGCCCAGAATTTTCTTATTTTGAGTTCCCGGAATAAATCATAGCCCAAAAGAATTTCATCCGCTCCTTCGCCGCTCAGAACCACCTTAATGCCTTTTTCATGCACCAGTTTTGAAAGCAAAAAAAGCGGGGCGGGCGCCGTTCGGAAAATCGGCGCTTCGGTATGCTCGATCACTTCTTGAAAAGATTCGGCGATATCCCCTCCCGAGCAGGTAATATCCGCGTGACGGGTTTTAAAAAGACCTGAAATCAATTTTTGAGATTTCTGCTCATCATAAGTCTCATCCTCAAAGCTGACCGAAAAAGTTTTAAGGTTTCCTTTTAAAGACCGCGAAGCCAAAGCGATAATGGCTGAAGAGTCAATACCTCCGCTTAAATAAGCGCCTACTTCCACATCGCTTCGGAGGCGGAAATCCACCGCTTTCTGAAGCCGCGCAACAAATTCCTCTTCCGTGCCGCGAGTCGATCGATCCGGTTTGTTCTGCAAAGAGGGAAAAGGCCAGGCCCAATAGGGAACGATTGTTTTTTTCTCGTTTTCAAAAATGAGCGTATGCCCCGGTAAAAGCTCTTCGATATTTTTAAAAAATGTATGGTTCCCGATAGGCGTCCAGAAAGTGAATAGCTGATCCAACGCCTTGAGATTAAGTTCCCGTGGAATCCGGGGAAGAACAAAAAGAGATTTGATTTCCGAAGCAAAGGCAAAAAGATCATTTCCTTGATAAAAGAAAAGTGGGCGAACGCCCATCCGGTCACGCACAAGGACCAGCCGGTGTCTTCGCTGATCCCAAATCGCAATAGAAAACTGACCGTTTAAATACGCGCCGAACGAGTTTCCGTATTCCAGATAACAATGGAGGATCACTTCAGCATCCGAACGGGTTCGAAAGGTATGCCCTTTTTTCTTCAATTCCTCCCGAAGCTCAACGTAGTTGTAGACTTCCCCGTTAAAAACAAGGAAAACATCCTCGGAAGTATTGGTGACAGGCTGATTTCCGCCTTGAATATCTACAATGGCCAGGCGGGAGGAACCGATGGCTGCCTGAGAATCCTTATAAGTTCCGAAACCGTCAGGACCGCGGTGGTCCAGCTGGGCCAGCATAAGGTCCAGATCATGCAGATCTGTTTTTGAAGAGATGATTCCTGCAATGCCGCACATAATTTAGGAAAAGCGAATCTTTCGCGGTAAAGGAGCCATGACTTTCGTCCCCGGCTCGAGAGATTGGGTGACAAGCGCGCCGGCTGAAATTTCCGAACCGTTTCCGATCTCGATCCGTGGGAGTAAAACCGCATTCATTCCCGTCAAAATCTCTTCTCCGCAAAGCACGTTCCCTCCGATTTGAGTCCCCGAGGAGAGTACGGAATGCCTGCCGAGCTTCGAAGAGTGTCCCATGGCGCATTGATAATTAATAAAACAGTTTTCTTCCAGAGTCACATCCGCGGCGATGATGGTTTGCGCACCCACAAGACAACCTGCCTTGATGACCGCATGTTTTGAAATCACCGCGGAAGGATGGATCAGCACCGGAAAATCCATACCCAGTTCAGCGATTTCGCGGTAAAAAAGCTGACGGATCTGCGGCGTTCCGGAAGTAATGACCGCAGCTGCGTCCGGTTTAATTTTTGTCTTCCAGTCGGGTGCCTTGCGATGAATAAACGGATATTTTTCCAAAAGTGGGTATTTCGGGAAATCATCGGCAATCAGCCCTGCGATTTCAAAGGTAAATTGAGGGTCGGCATTTTGAATATCCATGAGCAGATCTAATGTCCAGAGGGCCCCGTCGCCCGCACCCCAAAGGTAGAGCGATTTTAATGAGCGCATGAGACCTCGGATTGAGAGTTCAAGGATCGATCCTGTTTCAGCAGCGACAAAGATGATCGCTTTGTCCGCCCCTCGATCGTTTCATGAAAAACACCAGCTAATCGGGCCGAGAGAGAGGCCACGTCAAATTGTGAGATGTATTTTTGATTGGGATGAACCTGAAGCTGATCCGCCTTCCAAAGCGTATAAAGTTCCAGAATTTTTTCAGCAATCTGATCCTGATCATCAGGATCGGCGACAAAAGAAACTTCTGCCTGCTTTAAATAAGAATAACAAACACTATCCTTCGCGACTAAGGCGAGGATCGGTTTCTGAAAAGCGATATAATCAAAGAATTTAGCGTTGACGATTTGATGCTTCAGGTCATTCTCAACAATCAATAAAAAAACTTTCGCTTGGGCCATGGCCGCAAGGGCTTCACGATGAGGCGCTAAAGGGCTGAAAGTCAAAATCTTTTGAATGCTTTGGTATTGGACCGCTTCGGTTCTAAAATTGCTCATGAATTTAATCTCAATTTCTTCCAAAGGAATTTTACGTGCATCCACCAATTGCTTGACCGCGCTCAAAAAAACTTCCGGGCTGCGGCGGCAATAAAAAGCCCCCGTATAAATAATCGAAAAGACATCTTTTTCCCTGGTGGGGGGTTTCTGCTGCGCTTCCCGAATCAGCTCCCCATCATAACCGTTGGAGAGGACCACAAATTTCTCGTGATCTTTCGTGTGCCTTTTCAGTTCCTTATTAATATGTTCTCCGACTCCGATCACTCGATCCGCATGACGCACGACCCAGCCCTCAAGCCATAAATAGAGCCGTCGATGAAGAGGGGTGGCGATCATCAAGTTTTTATTCCTTGCCCAAAGATCCCGGAAATCGGCAATCCAGGGTTTTTTAAAAAGCGTTTTAAGGGCCCAGGCGACCAAATGATTCGAACCCGGTCCATAGGTTGAAAAAATAATGTCCACGGGATATTGCTTGAGGACGCGGATGCCCTCCAAAATAGCAAAAGGCGCCCAAAGAATTTGCCGGTCAGGAAAAAACAGGAAGGCGCTGATCCACTGCAGTAATTGATGCTTAGCGGTTTCCTGCAACCCCCTCGACACGCCCCGCTTGGCTCGAAAGGGGTCAGGAGAAATCGCCCGGTGCAGCCATACATGATCAGAGGATGGAAGATCGGACTCATCATCTACGAATCCAGCAGGGATTTTTAAAGTTAAAATATGGCAATCCCAGCCATTTCTGGGTAAGTATTTTGAAAAATTTTTGATGCGGATACTTCCTCCCGCGAGCAAAGGAGGAAAGGTATAACTCACCATAAGCGCTGTTCCGCGATGCTCCCCGGAAGATTCACAGGTTTTTCCCTTGATGACGAGGATATCCTTATAAAAATTTTCGTATTGAGCAATAATCCTGGAAAGGCTGAAATGGTTTTGGATCCGTTCACGGGCCATTCGCCCCAATCTTTCCCGGCCTTCCTGACCCAGCCGAAAAAGTTCTTCCCAAGCTTGAGCAAGACGCTTTGGATCGTTTGCCAGCACGACCCGCCCGGTATCTCCAACAATTCCGGCAGAATCTCCCACATCGGTCACGGCGCAGGGAATCCCGCACGACATCGCCTCCCCAACCACGGTGGGGAAACCTTCTCCGAAAGAAGAGGCAGAACTTAAAATATCAAACGCATTCATTAAAAGATGAATGTCATTACGTTCTCCGAGCAAACGAAAACGTTTTTCCAATCCCGCCTGGCGGATCCATGAAAGGATCTCTTTGTTTTGCCCATCCACTTGATAACCGCATAGAACAAAAAAAGAATTTTCAAATCTGGAAGCGAACTGGCGAGCTGCTTCAATGAAGCCTTGATGATCTTTCTGAGGATGAAAACGGCCGATTTGGCCGACCACAAAGGCATTTTCAGGAATCTGAAATTCCTGGCGGAGGGCTCGTCCCGCTTCCGGGTTAGGTTTAAAAATCTCTGTTTCAAAGCCATTAGTAATAACGGAGATTTTATTCTGAGGATATCCCAGTTCCGTATGGACTTGTTTGGCTGCTTGCGCGCAGCAAATAATTTTTTGAGGCAATGCCGAAGAGAGCATGGCGCACATCTTCGCGGTAAAAATAGAGCTGAATTTTTCAATCCGGTGATCGAAAGTACCGTGCCGAATATTCCACACCACCGGAAATTTTCCTGCCATTTTCGCCGCAACTCCCCCAATTAAATCCGCATGATACATCCATGTCTGAACGATATCCGGATTGCTTTGCTTGATCCACCTGGCAAGTTGAATGATTTGAAATGGATTCGGAATTCCCTTTCGGCTCATGTGTAAGGCTTTGACGGGAATCCCTAAGGCCTGGATCCTGGCCCCTAAAGAATCAATGGCCGTGAGCGAGATCACTTCCGATTGAAACCGGCTTCGATCACTATGAGTAAGAAGACGAAGCAGCATCATTTCTGCTCCGCCCGTTGCTAAATTAGTAATAATATGTAAAACCTTCACGGGCATACCTTTTCAAATTCCTGCTTTTGGATTTTTGACGGATGGCACTGCTGGGTGACTTTCCAGCCGGCATAGATCAAGGCCACAAACAACCAAAAGGTTCTCTCCCGCAAATGGCGGTTATACCAATAACTGGGCTGCATGCAAAGATAGCCTATCAGCAGCGTTAAATAAAATCGTCTCCACGGAGTATTCCAGGCCTGCCTGACCAGCTTGATTCCAGTCACAAGAAAATAACCGATGAGGACGAGGTAAGCACTGATCCCAAACAGCCCTGTCTCCGCTAAAAGTTGAAACGGCGTGCTGTGAATTTCATAGCCGCGGATAAATTCATGATAAGGTGAATTCAGAAAACGTCCGTAGCCGATCCCAAACCATAGATGGGTTTTGAAAATACTTTCAACGATCCTGATTTGATCCGCAAAAAATCCATTCCCATGAAAAAAATGGATCAATTGATCGAGATTCCGGCTGATCAGCTGTTGATAAAGCCCGGTGTTTCTGAAAACCGGCAGAGTGGTTGCCGTACCCATCAAAACGATTAGCACCACTCCGCTCATGGCATATTGAATCTTGATTTTCTTGATATGCAGAAATAAAATAGCAATGCCCCCCAAAACAAGACTGGGATAAACGCTTGAACGCGTGGTCAAAATAGCGCAAACCATCAGACATGCAGCCAACGTACGATACCCCCAACACTCTTTTGTACTGATTCCAGGATAAAAAGACGCGGCATACATGGCAAAAAAAGAAGTTAAGGCATAAGCAGCAAGCTGTCCAATCGTTCTAAAGGATCCCATGATTCGAAATCCATATTCGGATAAATAAGGACGACTGAGCAGATCTCCCGAAATAAGATCCTGAACACCAAAAAATCCATCACGATAAAGGCTCTTCGCTGATTGAGCGACCGGCTGAAAAATATCCCCTAGATCAATGCCCGCAACCACAACGGCGATCAAAGCCGAAACCGCCCAAGCCCTCAAAAAAAAGAGAATGTCCCGATCCTCCCGCACAAAATACACGGACAGGAAAAAAAAGAGGCTGGTAATCATAAAGGTAACGAACTGGGACTCCCCAAGCAAAATGCTCCGATCCCAAGCTTCCGCCTGATACGACAAGACCAACGTTAAAAAAAAGAAACCAAATATCCACAGAGGTATTTTGGCGAAAGAGAGAGAAGCGTTT
Source organism: Candidatus Taenariivivens baikalensis (assembly GCA_009691445.1). Classification (GTDB taxonomy): domain Bacteria; phylum Omnitrophota; class Omnitrophia; order Omnitrophales; family Aquincolibacteriaceae; genus Taenariivivens; species Taenariivivens baikalensis. Next base: position 17,425 of record SICL01000017.1, read on the forward strand.
TCAATCAAAGCTCCGCGCATCAAAAGACAGATGAAGAGAACCGCAAATAAGACATCCGGTATAGCGACCCGACTTGTAATTTCTCCTGTAAAAAAAGAAAAATTGATCGCAGAAACCAAAGCAATGGAAACGAACCAGAGCCGTTTGGGGAAATTAAGTCCCAATCGAACCATGCCCCCCCCCAGAATCCCAAGACTGCCGATCACAGAAATGATTTTAAACGTCGCGATATCCAATCGTTATTCCGTCAATCTTTGGTCTTTAAACAATTTTCAAGCAGGGCCAAGAAAAGAATTCCTGCAAGAAGAGAGCCGATGAAGGCCACCGTCAAAGCAGGAATAAAAAAACTCGAAGGGGTTAAAAATGTTTCGTGTCTTCCGACAGGAGCCAGCAAAACTAGCTTTTTGTCAAAACTGCGAATGACTAAGCACTCTTGAGACAGGGTTAATTCTCCTGCAGTGCAGTCGGGATCATGTAAAGCGTTTCGAAGTTTGATTTGCTGGTCACGCGCATTTTGATTTCTTTCTTCCACAAATTGGACGGCCACCTCCGACCAGGCATCCAGTATCCCATGAATAACCGGCTCTTCGGAATTTCTCACCGAAAATGCCAGCGTATACTGGTGGACCCTGTTTCCCGCCTTATCAAGATAATCATCCAATAAATCCCAGATTTTCACCGTGAGTATGGCCCGAAGTTGATCAAGGGTATACGCGGGGCTATTCTTCATGCGTTTCATGATCCAGTCTAAAATTTCTGGATTAGTTTCCAGATTATTTCTTAACTGATTCGCGTAACTCATATCAAGATTGCTATTTTCTCCTCGCAGAAGAAAATTCTGGCGGATGTGATAATGATGATAATTCGATTTAATCCGCAAAAACAATCCCGTAAAGCTAACCGCCACGATCACGAGATAAATCCCGAGGTGCTTTTTGATAAGACGGAAAATTCCCGCAAGGGTAATAGAATCCGAGGATTGAAAAGTCTGCATGTTTTCCTTAATACATCTTTGAATAAGGCTGGTTTCCGGCTCGAAAACAGTGTGAATCATAGTCAAAAAAGCCGATTTTGTCGATGGATACCCAAATCCGGCTATTTCATCAGCCCTGCCGTCCCCTTTAGGGAACGGGCTGTTCGCAGGAACACGATCCATCCGAGAGGCAGGCAGGTGATTAAAATCTGATAAAAGGCGGTGCCGAAGATTCTGATTCTGTTCCTTTTTCCTGGCCAAAAAAATCGATGTTTCCAGCGAATCCTGAATCCATCTCTCACCTGTTTCCACGCCTTTCGACGGGAAGATGCTGAAACGCATTTTTCGACTAAGTAGCTCTCGACCATCCTCAATTCACCCAGCTGGGCAAGACGCAGCCATAGATCCAGATCTTGACCTGTTTCAAAATCCGGATTATAACCGCCTGCTTTTTCGTAAAAATGCTTGGGGAACATAACTGATGCGTGACAAAAAGGATTTTGGGTAAGCAAAAGCCTCCGGAGCGTTTGATCTTCATCCGGATAAGTCTTTAAATGATGCGCCCCCTTTTCGTCGGAAATTCGAAACCAGCTTCCGATCAAGGCACTCTTGGAAGATTGTTCCATGAATGACAATTGAGTCCTTAAGCGCCGGGGATCCGACCAATCGTCGGCATCCTGACGGGCAATATAAGTTCCGCAGGCTTCGTGAATAGCTCTCATCAGTGACCGGGTCAAACCCTGCCGGGACGGGGAAGACAAAAGGCGGATCCTGGAATCATGGTCCGCAAAAATATTTAATTGGGCGGACGTTTCATCCGTTGAGCCGTCATTGACAATGATCAATTCAAAATCCGCATAAGTCTGCTGAAGAATGCTTTCCACAGATCTCTTGAGGGTATCGGCGCCATTATAAACAGACATCACCACAGAAATCTTGAGGGCTTCGGGAAGGTTCACAGGCTTGCTTTTTGGAACAAAAATTCATTATTGGCAAGCTTCTCTGTCAAATTAGTCCGGATGAGTTGAAATCCCAGTTCTTTTTGACAAAACTCGATCACTTTCTCCGCTTCCGTAAATTCACAGGGCCATGCGCCAAGCCAGGCCCTTAAATCTATATGGCGGTCCATGCCCCGCCGTCTCTTTGAAACTGACTTTCTAAAACGGACCAGATTTGCCAGAGAAAATAAAAAATTAAATACCCAGAAAAAGATTTCCTGCAAAAAAAAGGGCGATCTAGAATATCCCTGTTTTATGACACTCCAGAATCTGGAAGATTTCAAACCTATCCCGGGGACTTTGTTATAAACCGCCACATAAAAAAGACCTCCCGGACGCACCAAGGCGGCGCTGTTCCGGAATGCTTTCCACATATCACCCGTGTGCTGAAGTGTTCCCCAGGCGTACACCAGATCAGTTTGAGGAGAATTTAATGTCTGCGGATTTTCTAAAATAGAGGCTTGCCGCACATGCCAATTTCCAGGTTTTCCTTCGCGCTCCCAAAGAGACCGGGCGCATTCCACTGCCATTGAATCATAATCCAGACTGTAGACCGGGCTGGCCCCGGCAGAATAAGCGGCATAAGAAAAAAGCCCGCTTCCGCATCCAAGATCGGTCATCGATAGACCTTTAAGATCGGAGCGGTTCAGAAACTGAAGAATGGATTGACGCGCTTCCTCCACGCGCTCCTGAGAAAAATGTTTATCCAGATACGATTTCCAACACTTCCCAAAATGATTCACGATGGCACCTTGCTATTTTTATTTTTTGTAACATACCGCATAGATTTCTCCGAATCGGATATCGTATTGGAATAAAGTTAAACCGGACTGCTCCAAGTCACTTCGGAATGATTCTATCGTGTACTCGGTATAATGACTGCGGTCAAGACGCCATTCTAAACCCCGTTCTTTTTTATAGAGTGTGATCCAATCCCGGTTGATCATGGGGACACGGATCAGTAAACAAGGACTGACACGGCTTAAGTTTTTTAAAAAATCGACCCGGGCTTCCACATGTTCCAGGATGTTTGAAAGAACAACCGCATCAAAGCCTTCCTGATTTTTTTTGACGAATTGAACGGCATCTCCTTGAATAAAACGAATTTGAGGAGCCCTCTGTTTGGCTTGCTGAAGAGACCGCTCGGACATATCAATCCCCACCACTTCTTTACAGCAGCGGCTTAAGTCTAAAGCCAATGCCCCATTTCCACACCCGACGTCCAGCACCCGCCATTCCGGTCTGAGATGGTCCATAAACCATTGATGATAATTCATCAGCCGGTGCTTCGGATGCAGCCCATCCGCCTCTACAATGGAAGCGAAAAAACCCGATGCCCAATAAGAAATATTATGGGTCCAGAGTGAAAGAGCAAGCAGTCTCCTGGCAATCCAGGGACGCGTCAGAAGATATTTAAGGATACATTTCATACGAGACACACTGGTTTCTTCGCAAACGGTTGATAAAGTTGATATTCCCTGTCTTGAAGAACTTCAAGCGAGAAATGATCTTCGGCATACCGGCGGGCTTTCGCGCCCATTTCCCGGCATAACTCAGGCGACTGGATCAGAGGACGCATTCCTTGTGCGATTTCTTCTGCGCTGGTTCCAGTCAACATGCCGGTTTCTCCATCCTGAATGATTTCTTCGATACCCTGAACCCGGGCACCGATCACGGCCCGGCCGCATGCCATCATTTCAAGCAACGCCTTAGGACTTCCTTCATAATAAGAAGGGAGAAGACAAAAGAGGTACTGAGAAATTTTTTGAATCATTTCGGAATGAGACATGGTGCCCAGAAACCTTACATCTGCACTCTTTTCCTTTGCAAAGATTTCTAATTTCTCTTTGAGAGATCCGGCTCCGATAATATCCAGACCGATCGAGGTCGTGGCAGCCGCCGCAATCGCATTAAAAAGATTTTTTTGCTCTTCAAGCCGGCCGATGATGATCGTTCGGTGAGGCAGCTGAACCGGGTATCCCGAAAGATCAGGGATTCTACTCAAATCAACCGCGTTAGGAATGACATCGATCCTGGAGGACTCAACCGGAAATGTTTTAAGGACAAAAGTCTTTGCGGACTGCGAACTTAAAATAATGCGGTCGGCTTTCTGATACGCGATCCTTGAAACGATGTAGGTGAACATCTGCTGGATCCGGGAAACTTTTTCTAATTTTGAAAACAAATAAGCTTCATATCCCGCCCTCAAAATCAGAGGCTTGTTCAGCCTGCTTTGTACCGACAATGGAACCCAGGCTCCCCACATTTGATTGGTTTTTAAAAGATCCTGTTCCTGAAAAAAAGCGGAGAATTTTTGAGCAAAAGTCAGCGATTGAAAAAATTTTCCGATTTTATTTTTAGGCTTGGGGAGGTGCGCATAAGCGGGGAAAATTCGGAAACCGGGAAAACGGCGCGTGTAATCCAGATCCTGCTTGTCTCCATAAGTAAAGATCGAGACCTGGATTCCCCTCTTGGAAAGCTTTTCGTAAAGCGCTAATTCACGTTCAAGGATCCCGAGCTCGTCCCACCGCTTAAGCGATATTCCATAAGTTAAAAAAAGGCAGAGCGTCATCATGATTTACCGGAATCCCTCCCACCGGGCCTTATAGATCGTCATTGTAGGATCAAGAGAAATCCTGTGAAATGGATTCTCGAAATAAAGCTTACTGATAGAACGGTGATGAGGAGCCGCATAGGTATAAACAAGACTTCCCTTAGAATCCTCCGTCACTGATTTCACCTTGCATGCTTTCCCTATTTTGGGCATTAGAGAAAAACTCCGGGTTTTAAGATCAAATTGATAAACCTGGTTCCAGGTTGAAAGCAAAAGAACATCCCGGCCTGGACTATCGCTCAAGTCATGCCCTCGATCATCCGGCAGCACAAAGCTTTCAAGTTCCTCCACATGAGCTTGCTCCTGGTCTACTGAAAACGAGTAAACCCGCAGATGCCCCTCGCCAAGGACGTACAAAAGCCCCTGGCGCCAAACGACTCCGTGGCAGCTTTGCACCTCAACATCTTTGGTTTGGCCTGATAAAGGATGAAAAAGCGTCAAAAGATGATCCGGCTTGGACCTGGCAACGGCATACCAGCCGTTGTAAAGCCTAGTGATGCCGTGGCTGGACAAAAGGGCTTTTTCATAAGTCACATTACCGCTCTCTTTATCAAGGCATAAAATACGATTCAGACTGACGATCCATAATTTTTTATCCTCTTCGAATAAATCCGTGAAAAGCTCTTCCCGGCCCCGTCCCACGCAATATTCTCTCAGGATCTCGATTCTGTTTTTTTGAATCCGGCCGTAATAAACTCCCGAATATCCGCAAAGCCAGATTCCCCGTCCTTCATAAACCTCCGGCAAAGATGGAGAGAAAAACTCACGAAAATGAAAGAGCCCATCCAGAAAAGATTTAAACCGAAGCGAGGGTCTTTGGGCCGCAGTCCCTTCCAGATAAGAACGGAGCACGTCCTCATCGTAGCGTTTTAAACGATGATAATAGCCATGGCCTTTCATGACCGCAGTAACAAAATCAACCAGATATAGCTTGCCGCCGGGCGCGACTAAAAATTGACTTTGCTTCAGGTTGCCATGCGCGATCCCCGCCTTATGCAGATTCTGCACGATTTCGATTAATTGCTTTTTGATTTTCTCGGAAGCTTCGGTCTTTTTTCCTAAATAATCGGTCAGAGACATTTCTCCCTGATCCTGGATAAAGCGGCGCAGCGTGATTCCCTCAATCCAGGAAAAGACCGCATAGTCACCTTCCGTTTCATAAATACTTGCGGTTTGAATGCCGGATCCGGCGCGTTCAAGACGCCGATAGATCGCCGCTTCGCGCCTTAAATCCGGAGGAAAACGATAGACCTTTTTCGCCGCAGGACGTCCTTTAAAATCCACGCGATAAACGCTGCTGCGCTCTCCCTGCCAAACCTGATTTTCCGGACGAATCTCTTCTAATGAGGCAGGCATCGATAAATAACCCTCATTTTCCCTCCGGGCGCCGGCTGATCCTTTTTTTGAAGATCGCCGATCATTTCTATTTTTTTGAAATAGTTTGGCCGGGTATAACGCTCAACAAATAATGCCGGATTTACTTCAGAGGCCGCCGGATAATTTTCCTTGGCCCGGACATAATGGCTTACGCGATAAGTTAACTCTAAATAGACCGCCTCGCGGGCTATTTGCGCTGCGGTTGAAAGCATGTGTTCCTGCAGTTTAAGATCTTCCGCGTACGCCGCCTCGGTTAAAATGGCCCATTGATTTTCGCAGCGTGTCATCTTATGCAGCATCGCGAAAGCAAAAACAAAGTCAAAAGACTTTGGTCCGAAATGACTGAGGGCTTTTCGAGCATCTCCCGGCTTGAATTCCACATGGTTTTGGCGAATCGCATTCAGAACACGCGCGGCACGAATAAGGGTTCCATCCAAATCAATTCCCGTCACCTGCGAGGCACCGGACTCTTCCGCCAAGAAACACAGGGCTCCCACATTACATCCCAGGTCAAGCACTGTCTTGCCCCGCACAGCCTGATCCAGACCCGCGAATTCAAACTTTTTACGGGAATCACGTCCGGGAGTCTTAAGCTGATAAGGAAGTAAAACCTCCTGATACCAGACAAAGGGAACCTTCCGGATAAATCTTTCGATCTCCTGCGGTGTTTTAGGAACCGTATCTAAAACTGATGGATCTTGTAAAAAACGCCGCCAGGACTGCCTCATCTTCTTGAGTGTTTGAATCATGATTTCATTCCTACGTAATCGGAAATTGAAGCTGCAATTTATTTCGAAATCCAAAAAATTCCGCGATCAGGACGATCCCCCACAAAAACAGATGTGTGCCGTGCAGATCAGGCTCTGCGATTCCGTGAGTAATTTTAGCCGCATAATAATGGGTGTTTGCTTTGCCCGGTAAAAATGAAAAACCCCCGCTGGCCGGATAATAATGCCCCTTAAACTTTTCAAGGCGGTCAAGAAAATAGCGCCGGATATCTTCCCGCCGATAGCTCGTCTTGCGGCTACAGGAAGAAAGAACGCACACCACGTTGAAATGATTACAAGCATGACCCTCATTCACGGCGGACAAACACAGGTCAATGAGCGCTTCCCGCTTATCAAAATCACGGCCGCCATCCGTTTCATAGGCCAGCATGATTTTCATGGCCGAATTCACTTTTTGGGAAAGCGGGATCGAAACATCTGAGGCATACCAGGATCCGTCTTCCTGCTGTAAAGCCTCCAGTTTTTCAAAGGCAAACTCAATCAATTTTGAAGCTTCATTCTGGAAAATTCCAAAAAAATGTTCGTTGTAACGCAAAAAGAAAATCAAATGACTAAAATGACTCGCTGCCCCCCACGGTTCCTGCCAGGGAAGCCTTTCAATGTATTTTTCCACTTCCTTCACCGTCAAAGGCATGTCCCAAAAGCAGTGTGTCGGGATTTTGTTCAAATTGATAAGTGCCGCATAAGCCTGCCTTGTTTCTGCTCTCTGGGTAGGCGCATAGCTTCGATGCCGGAGATCAAGATGTTTTGCAACTCTCAAAAACCTCGTCAGCCTTGAGCGCCGTCTGATTTCCGGGTCAAAAATAGCTCCTTGTTTATCCTGAAACGATAAAATAAATTGAGCGGCTGATTCGATATCCAGGGAATTCAGTGAGCCTAACATCTTATAAATTTTTACCGCAAAACAGGTATTCCCCAAACCCCAATGCCCCTGAGGAATATCCCCGGAAAGCGAATAGCGAAAAGCCCCGGGTTGGTCTGCTTTTTTAAATCTCTCCATCGCAATCAATGTCTGGGCCATCACCTCCTGCATCCATTCAAAGGCCTTGCTTTCATTCGTGATCGATTGAGGATCTGCCGTTTGAAATAACTCCATATTACCTCAGAACCTGTTTTAAAAAATCCGCGTAGGCCGAACCGATGACGGACAGAGAATATTGATGGGTCACAGGATTATGATGAAAATCAAGTGCAGGCACAAGTTCTTTGACGGATAACATCACCTTCTCCCAGGATGAGGAAGAGCCTTCAGAAATTTCAATACTGTTCGAGGGATTCGCCACTTCTTCATAGGACGGCACGGGCGAATAGGCCACAGGAATATGGAGGGCTAAAAAGACTCCGATTTTAAAAAAGGAGTGACCCTGGTCGTATTCATTGTTCGCATCTCTTGGAAAAATTCCAAGATCTGCTTTTAAAAGCTGGTTGGAAAATTTGCGATAATCCCATTTTAAAAATTGATGCGGAAAATCCATCCGGGGTTTTCTCTCTGAAATAATCACCACCTTAAGCAAGTGCTTACGGATCACAGGAGCAAGGAAATTCAGCGCCGACGCCTTCGTGCTGTTTCCGCACCATAGGAAAACGGGGTTCTCCAAATTAAAATCTTTCTTTTTCTTCCGAAAATATCCCATATCTACGGCATCGGGAAAATAAAAGGTTTTGAATCCTTTAGATTCTCCCGCCTTCTGGATATAACGAGACGGACAAAAAATCCCGTCTGCCAAGGAGGCCATTTCGATAAAATATTTTCTCACATCGCTTTCAAAGGCCGGGTGCTGGACTTCCGAAAAATAATTCACCGGAGTATCCACAAAGACCTTAAGACCTCTCTGTTTCAACTTTCGCATGCGCGCTAGGCTTGGCGCATCAAAACATCGCAAAAAAATAGCAGCCTGCGTTCCGACAAACTCTTGATTCAACCGGCAGGAAATGCCCTGTCTTTCCAAATACGGAATGAATTGAAGACACCGGATCCAAACCGAAGGAAGCACGCGGTTATAGTCAAATTTTTGCCATCGTGGAAATCGCCGGGTCTCGGGAATAAACCACGAAATGCTGTTCATGAAGCCTGCGCCACACCAAATAAATCTTTTAAATAATCTTCTTTTTTCGAGAACAACTTTTTCTTAATCCCGTAAAAAAACCTCGGCTCTGTCGTCACCAGTGTCTGTTGGATTGATTTAAAACCATTCTTTTTAAGGGTTTCCCGAAAACCATTTTTTGTTTGCAGATTACAATGGACCATCGACTCTTGTTTTTTAATATATCCGATGCCGTGCTTCATAAAATAAAGCCTGTCATAAAGGCGGTAAACACTTTGCACTGCCGCCTTAAACACTTTCTCAGGAAACGGAACAAACGGGATTAAAAGCCACCACAGAGGACTTTTGTGAAAAACAATATCGTATTTAAGCGGTACAGTATGGTAGACAAAATACCCGCCCTCTTTAAGCCAATAACGGCAATGGGCCAGAGTTTGATCGAGTGCGTCCGGAAGTAAATGCTCAATGATATCTCCCGCATAGATCAAATCAAAAGTTCCAGCAGGAAAATGATACTTTTGGGTAATGTCTCCTACCCGAAACTGAGCTTCCGCATGGTGTTCCAAAGCTAATTGCTGAGCTTTTTCAACCGCGAGGGAGCTTAAATCGATACCCGTTGCCTGATAACCGCGTAAGGCAAATTCGATCGTATATGTTCCGATGGAAGAACCGAGATCCAGCACCCGTTTTCCGGAAAGAGGAAGGGAACGGATCATCTTAAAAATAATTTCAATCCTCCTTTTCCAGTGGTTCTGATAACGTTCGCGAAACTTTTTTTCCTGCGACAAGAAATACTGGCGGTTGTAATTTTGCTCAAAAAGCTCATGCGATTCGGCTGCTGAAGCAGATGGCGTCATTGGCGTTCTCTCATAAAAGAAATATACTTTTGATAACAGCGGTTAAAACTAAATTCGTCGATAGATCCTAAGATGTTTTTCATCATCATCGAATGCTTGTTCAAAGCCTGTTCCATAAAATGCCCCAGTTGAGCAATATCACCGGCATCCGAAGGGATCGCTAAACCCATTTGATCGAATCTTACAAGCTCAGCGGTTCCTCCGCTGGGATGATACAGAACAGGAAGCCCGCAGGCCAAGGCTTCCACAACCACATTGGGACACGCCTCGTTTTCGGAAGGAAAAAGAAAGAAATGTCCTTCTCTTAAAATCGAACCGATCTCTTTTTCTTTTTTGGGACCTAAGCATTCAACTTTTTCTGAAGAAATCGAATCCGGCCAACGCCCAATATGCTTCACCGTGACATCAGACATCCTTGAGAAAGCCGCGATCGTCCCAAAACCCTTACGGAGATTGGTAGACCATCCATTGGAAATGAGAATGATTTTCTTCGAGGAAATTCCTGTTTGTTTCCCGGGAGAAAAAATATCGGTATTGGCCCCATTCCGGATAACCGTACAAGGTTTCTGCTTGATGGCGGGAATATTTTCAAAGCACCGGCGGCTGAATTCACTCTGGAAAATGTATCCGTCTGCATAAGGAAGATGCTTGAGTAAAATTTCATCCGCAGGGACAGAACCTTCCGCATAAATCTTTCGAAGCCCGTCCACCCGGAATAAAATCTTTCTCCGCTTTTGATGAGATAAAAAACCTAAAGGATTTCCAAGAGACCGTCCGGATTGCACATTTCTTAATTCATACGTTTTAAGAAATTTTCCCGGCCCCCGGTAATGACCAGCAGAGAGAATCACGTCCGCAGATCCAGGCCTATCCATCCATTCCACCGAAGTGTCCTGAACTGCCGTACGGCAAAAATTACGAAAGAAGGTATTGCTTCCTCCCCAGGGCTCTTCTGTCGGCTGATAGAGAATATTTAACCGCATTTTTTGCATCATGATGTTTAACGAAGGCTCAAATACTGTTCAGCAACCGATTCGAAATAAAGGTCGCTGCGTGAAAGACACTTTTGCCGGTAGACCGGCCATTCCCGCAATAAGGTCTCAAACTGTTCCAGGGGTAAACCACAATTTTTCACCACTTCCACCGTCCCACCCGCCGGGTTATAACAGACCGGAACGCTCGACAAAACTGCTTCGACTGCAGTATTCGGACAAGGATCATTTTCAGAGGGGAAATAAAGGCATTTCATTTTCCGGTAACAAGAAGCAATCGCCTCCCTGTCCACTCGTCCCGTCAAAGTCACATTGGGATATTTTTCAAAATGAATGGAAGAGTCTTTATGACTACCCACGAGCAGAAACTTTTCATGAGGAAATTTCAGGATGGCCCGCTCCAAGAGATCAAGCCGTTTTTTATCCGCCACGGAGTTTGTGACATGCCCCACATACTCACGCTCACTTTTTTGATCATCATAAAAAACCTTGGGATCTCCCCCATTGCGAATAATGCACCAGCGTTTTGTCTTAAGATACGGCAGCACATTATTTTTTACGAATTCACTTTGAAAAACCGTGACGTCAGCAAAGGCATTAATCCGCTTGATTTTTTCATGCCGTCTTCGGCGCCCTTCCTCTTCATTTTCCACGAAATGCTCATCAAGACGGTGAATGATAAAACATCCCTTTTTTTTAGCCAGCCAAAGCTCCCATAAAGAAGCCTGAAAGGCAATCACAATGGCTTTATCCGCCAACAAAAGATACGGCGTGAAGAAAATGCTCTCTCGTCTTAAATATTGATGAAGATTATAGGAGAAAGTATTAGCTCCTCCTCCGCGGCCCGTGAGATCAGGTTTCCTGGAAATATAGATCCGGTCTGTAGTCATAAGCGGCTATTTTTTCAGACTTCTTCAAGCAAATCCATAGGCTCGTTTGAATTTTCGCGCAGGGTCAAATCCTTAAAAGACGGTAACGTCCACTTGAGGCAGGACTTGCAAAGTGCGGGTTCGTTCTCCGGATGAAGAGCGACTTCGTACAGCCGTTTCCGGAAATCTACATATTTCTCTGAATCCCAAATAGATTCCAGCGTCTCCGTGGTCAAATTCCCCATGACTTCCTTGCCTGCAAGATCATAACAGCAAGGCACCACTTCTCCGGTCCAGTAAACAAAAATGGCCCGGTAAATATCCTTACAGGGTTTCACATGAAGTTTACGGCGGTATTTCGGATCCAGGGGTGCGGAGCCGGGAATACTTTCGGCAAATGTCTTGACCAAAAACGGTATCCCGATTTCTCCAGCCATTTTTCTGGCAAGATCAATCTGGTGTTCATTATTCCGCATAGCGATGATTTGCCAGCAAAGCTCGATGGAACTTTTTTCTTCTTTGGCAATCCGGACCATATCCGCCATATTTTTATGGACAATGTCAAACTTCCCGCCTACCCGGTTAAGCTCATAAATTTCCTGGGTCGCTCCGTCAACGGAAAACCGGATGCTGTCGAGTCCCGCACGAATAATCTGGCGGGAAATCTCGGGGTTTAAAAGGAGGCCATTAGTAAACACCTGTGTGTTAAGTCCATATTGTTTTGAGATCTTAATAAAATCGACAAACTGCTTGTGCATCAAAGGCTCGCCTTGAAAGTGAAGCTGCATCCTATGAATCCCAAAAGCTTTGGCATCTCGTGCAATTTTCTCAAAAAGCTCCAGCGGCATAGCGCCCCACGGCCTCGGGAGTTCCGAATGAGCCACGGATTCAAGCTCCCCCTGCATCCCCACCAGGCAAAAAGGGCAATCCAGGTTACAACGATTAGTGGTTTCGATGCTAAGGGTTCTGGGATGTCCCTGATGAGATGACCTAAACGCTTCTGCAATTTTCTCTTTGACAATAGCTCCAACATTTTTAATGCTTTTCATATCAGGTCTTCTCAACAAGTTGTGAAAGTTGAAGAGGCAAATGAGAATAAATGTGTTTCATCATACGCAACCCACGTCTCCACAAGCAATAGTCTTTTTTTAACTCTTGCCGGATTTCTTGATGAGCGCCTGATAATGACTCTTCCGAGATTCCCCAGTATCTTACGGAAGTATCTTTTTCCAAATGACCCTTTTTCAATTTTGGAAATTTTCCAAAAATCAGCTTCATACGGTCTTTGATCATTTTCAGATTATGATCACGCTGAAGATATCCGCTGAAAGTATCTGATTTGTGCGGCGTTTCACGGGGATGACCGCTATAGTTTTCAACTAAAATCCCACCGGGGGTCAGGGCATCCATAAGTCCCGATATTTGCTGCGTTGAATTGGGCAAATGTTCAAAAACACAATAAGCAAGAATCACATCGATATTTTTTAGATCAAAAGCGCTCATGACATCTTCGATAAGATATCCTTGAGCATCAGGATTATAAAGTCGATTCCGGGAAAGAGAAAACTGAACAGCCCACCGGCACACGTCTGCAGAAATGGTAGTAATCCTATCGCCAAAATCCTCCGCAAGCATTCGGGTAAAAAGGGAGCTCCCGCATCCGTAATCCAAAACGGTTAATTTGTTTTTTCGTTTCAGCATAGGACGGACAACATCCTTAATAATTCTTTCGTAAAGATCCATGCGATTAAAACCATTTCGTTCTCCTTGGATGCAAAGAAAAACATAATCCTTCCAGCTCTCTGATCTTTCAAGGTCGTGAATCCCTTGAGAGTCCTGAGAGCGGACTTTCTCAAGCAGCGATATGCTTTTCGAATTCATAAAGCGGCTTTGAATATCGGCATAAGCCTTTTTTTGCTCTGCCAGAAAATGGGGATTTTGATTTCCTCTTCCAGATTTCGCGGCTGTCTTTTGGAGCAGAGAGGCCTCGCATCCAAGAAATTGGGGTGCTTCGGCATACCACGGCTTTGAACGAATAGGACCTTTCTGCAGGTTATTCTGGCTGATAAATTCCGCCGAAAGCGAAAGAGACTGGGTTGTCATAGTCTTTGCAATTCACATATAATTCTGAATTTAGAATCGGATTGATGGTAAAGAAAATCAAAAGTGCCTTCTTGAATAATCCGTCCTTGATCGAGAACATAAATATAATCCGCGTTTTTAATGGTTGATAACCGGTGAGCAATCAAAATCATGGTCACCTGCGATCGAAGTTCCTGGATGCTTTTTTGGATCACTGATTCACTTTCAGAATCCAGAGAACTGGTGGCCTCATCAAAGATAATGATCTGAGCTTCTTTATAGATCTCCCGGGTAATGGCAAGTCTCTGTTTCTGTCCTCCGGAGATTTTAACTCCCCGATCTCCGAGCCGGGTCTCAAATTGATGTTCGGTATTCATAATAAAGTCATAGGCATCGGACAATTGAGCTGCTTTCACCATCCGAGGCCCCGCAGGCATTCCCTCATCCTTCCATAAAGAAATATTGTTCGCAATGGTATCATTAAAAATGACGGCATCCTGGGTCACATATCCGATTTTCGCCCGCAAGCTGCCAAGATCGATATCAGGATAGGGAATTCCATCCACAAGGATTTCTCCGGCCTGAGGTTTCAACAAGCCGGTGATAATATCAATCAAGGTGGTTTTTCCCGCACCGGAATCACCCACAAAAGCAATGGTTTGATTTTTAGGAATCATGACATGGATATCCGTCAAAATGGGCTTCGATTCGTAGCGATAGTGGACCCCTTTTAATTCAATTTGATGAGAAAATGATTCGATCTTCGTCAATCCCACCTTCTCCGTTTGATTTTCCAGCGTCTTGCAGGTTTCCATAAATACGGAAAGCCCTCCGACCATCGAACAAAAACCCTGCCAGGATATCTGGAAATCATTAATCGCCTGAACAGTGCGGTGAAGAAACAGGACAACGACGATCACACTGCTTAGGCTGCCCTGATGGATCACCACCTGATAAAAAATAATCCCTAAAATAAGCCATGCGCTGGACAGCTCCAGACAACCTCTTAACCACCACCGGACCAATCCTTTTTTGATCTCCAAATGAAGAACCTGATAAATTCGATGATAAACCTTCTCTTTGAGCCGGGAAAAAGATTCGGTCGCTTTCAGGTACTTAAAACTGGAAAACATCTGGATCAGCTCACTTTGAAGAAAGGCTCCCTGCTCTGAAGTCCGGTGCGAGTAACGTTTGGACAATTGAAATGACCATCGCATCAGATACATAAAGAAAATACTGCATAAAAAACCCGCGGCGGTAATCGTGGGCGATAAAGCCAGAGAAAACGCCAGATAAACCAGGATGCTGACGCCGCGCGAAAGCAACATGGCATATTCAAGAAAAGCTGAAATAGCTCTTTCGATCTCAACGGTGATAAGGTTAGTAAAAAATCCGGTGTTTGAATTTAAAAAATGACGATAATCCATCCGCTCATAAAGAGAGATGACTTTTCTTTTCCAATCTCTCGAAAGCGAAGAAGTGATCCAGATGCGGATCATATTTTGAAGGAAAGTGAATACTGCCTTTAAAGTAAACGCCGCGAATAAACATAGGAGAATAGTCTGAATCGAGTTATCAAGACCCGTTTTTGCGAGAAACCCGTCAAAAACAGCGGTCCACTTTGAACTGACCATCCTGGAGACGTTGGTCCGGTCAAACAGAGGAAGCAGGAGGCTGATCCCTATTCCTTCCGTGATTCCTCCGGCAAAACATAAAAAGATAAAGAGCGGCAGCTTCAGTCCTGCCATTTGCCAAAAAATACGGCTGTAGTAAAAAAGAGAGCGATTCAGTTCTTTGGAGTTATTCTTTTTCATAAGATAGCCGCGCTAAGTGTTTGAGTACCGGATGAATGACGTAATACGTCTCTCCCTCTTCGGTTTGAGGAATAGCTTCCGGAAGTTTTCCTGCGCTTGCATATTCCTTCAAAACATCAAGGAGCAAATCTGCCCGGATGGCACAGTCATAAATATAATCGGGATCGATGGAAGAAGGCGGGATAGGATACTTTTTTCGTTTGAGAACCGGCCCCCGGTCAATGCCTTCCTCCAAAAAAACTGCCGAAGCTCCGCAATACCCTTCTTCAAGCCAACTATAATAGAGCGTCGTGCTTCCTTTAAAATCCGGCAGCCATCCTCCGTGGATATGGAGGAACGGAATCCCCGTCCGAATAAGCTCGGGACTGACAATCTGTCCTCCATAACCGGAATAAATCACAAAAGCAGGCGGCGCCTGTTTTAATTCGCGTAAAACCATTTCATCATTCACCGAGGAAGCAGATAAGGCTTTCGTATTCCACCCGTTCGTTTCACAGGTGCTTTTTAAAGAAATACCAAGGTCAGGAAGAAATAAATCCGCAAAGCCGGCCGATTTTTCAAGGGCTTCTCCGGACAATTGACCCGGGAGCCCGCCTTTCTCAGCCCCCAACAGCCAGACTTTTTCCGGAGAAAATCCGGCATAAGCCATGGCCTGGGCATAAGCTTGGGACCGAGCCGTATAAGCGGCCAAAAAAAGGACGTTTTTAAGAATCATCCCTGCCTGCTTTCCATCTGCGAAGGACTTAATTTTTCAATGAATTCCGCTTCCTTTTGAATCAAATAGATGAGGACACCGGCAAGCTGTTCTGGAAGTTCTTTTTCAATCGAGCAAAGCGTATCAATCACTTTCAGCAGTGCGTTTAAAAAAATGAGCCGGCTGTTTTTTTCATAGGCCAGAGCAAAGACTTCCGCTAATCCGATATAAAGGTCCAACTCACGGCGCTGAGACGGATCAACCGCTTTAAATCCAGACCGGTAAGCCCGATGAATACGCTTGGTAATTTCAAATTTTTTGATGAGCCGCTCAAGCCATCGTTTTAAATGACCTTCCAAATGGGGAGAAGATGTTTGGAGAGATCGATAAACAGATTCGAGCAATTCCTTAGTGGAAACACCTTCTTCCTTATCGAGTTTTTTTTCAAGCAACTCAAGATTCGAGTCACAAACAGGGACGTCACTGTAAAGCTTTCCGGGTGCTGCACGAAGTTTTAGTTTCTCACAAACAGTCGTCCTGGCAGCTTTCCAGGCTTGGATAAATTCCGACCCCGAAAATTGAGTGTAAAAATAAGTGTTGGGATTTTCCAAAAGATCGCCGGAAGCGTACTTATATTCCATCATCGGTATTGTTTCGCCTTCTCAAAAATTTCATTTGCAAAAACACTCATATCCGTTTGATCACGGGAATTATCTAAAACTAGATCAGGCTTGGCCGGAGGCGTAAAAGGAATGTCGACACCCACAACATTTTTTGTTTTGGATTCCAGGGCCGGTTTATAAAGATTTTTCTGGTCACGCTCAATCAACTTCTCCATCGGAACCGAAATAAAAACCTCAAAATAGCTGGAATAATTTTCGCGGTTCCATTCCCGGGACGATTCAAAAAGAGATAAAATAGAGCAGACCACATTAATACCTTGCTTATCAAGCCACAAACAAATCTGGCATATCCGGTCCGCATTCAACTTACGCGATTCAATACTGTAATCCTTTTCTCCCCGGTCCAGCTGGAAGATCCCCCGCATTTCGTCTCCATCTACCAAAACCGTGTTGGATTCTTCTTTTTTCCAGAGCTTGACCATCTCTTTACCAATCGCTGTTTTTCCCGCACCGGATAGCCCAATCAACCAGATCACCATGTTAGATATTCTCCGTTGCCACAGAAATAGCCGGCTTCAATTTACCTTCCTGAAAAAGCTGCTCTGCTAATTTGAGATCTTCCGGAGAATCAATTTCCATCCAGGAATTGGAAATACCCGCCGCATGAACCGGATGTCCTTGTTCGATGAGTTTCTGCAAAAGCGTGGTCATATCCATACGGGAAACATCCGGCTGTTTTTGGACCCACTCTATCACTTGAGACCAGCCCTTGGGCGTGAATTTTAAAAGTCCCATGTACTGCCCCTGAATCTTCGCTATATTTTTAGTTTTTTTTCCGATTTCCAGCATGCGGCCTTCGGCACCGATCAAGAACGACTCCGCATCATCCAAAGGATTTTTAAACCGCTTTTCCCATAAGGCCCGCCACTCCTTATCATAGGTAATAGCAATATCGCCTTGGCTCGCATCGAGAGCCTGAACGGTTGCAGCGTCATAAAGAATGTCGGAGTAACTCACAATAACGGTTTCATTAAATTCCCCGGACGCGCACAGAAGAGAACAAAACATATTTGTTTTACTCCAATCCGGATTATGAAGTCTGCGCACCGGAAAGGCCTCAAAAAAATGAGCTTCATAACCTGTCACCACCACAATGTCTTTGACTCCGGCCTGCCGCAGAGCACCAATTTGCCACTCAAGAAAGGTAAGCCCTCCTACCTTATTAAGAGACTTGGGTTTGCTGTCAGTCAAACTTCCAAGACGGCTGCCGCGGCCGGCGGCCAAAATAACGGCTTTGGTTATCTGCATGAAGCCCATCCCTGAGTTTGACGGAAAAATTGCGCGAGAAGCTTTTGATCAAAGCCGGCTGCCGGATTTTTCCTTTCCGGATGCCACTGGATTCCCAGGATCGGATATTTCTTATGAAAAAATCCCTCGATCACTCCTGAAGGAGAAAAAGCAAAAGCTTCCAGATCCTTCCCAAGGCCGGACACCATCACTCCCTGGCGGTGATAACTGTTCACAGTAATCTCATCCTCCATTAATTCCGGAAAAATTTGATTCGCTGTCAGACGGATAGTATGCGTGGTTCCCGCATGCTCTTCCCCGGACTGTTCCTTAATCTGTGTCTCCAACTTGCCGCCATGAAGCGCGTTCAGGACCTGCATGCCCCGGCAAACTCCCAGGACCGGCCATCCGTTCTGCTTTGCTTCTTCCACCATGAGCGTCTCTGTTTCATCCCGCTCTTTGGCACTTCCCCAATCATTTCCGCCGGATAAAATGAGGCGGTTCATTCCCGTAGCCTGAATCAGTTGACGGGCAGATTCCTTATGATTGGGAATCGGAACAAGTACTGCTTCAGGAAGTACGCGGTGTAAAAATGAAAACCATTCCTGGTCCAGCGCATCCATTCTTTCTTTCAAAATTCCCGGTTCAATCACTCGCATGGTGATTCCAATCACTATCTTGGGTTGATTTAAATCCATAAAGGAAGCACCTGCCCTTTAGCACAGTCCAGTTCAATTTCACGGGCGGCCGCGAGCCGGTCAAAGAGCTGCGTCCCGCAGCCAATGGCCGCGGGAATGCCAAGCTCAGCGCATCGAATCGACATATGAGAATTGGCTCCGCCAAATTTTGTAATAAGCCCGGAAATTCCCTGAGAGAAAATCCAGTCAAATCCGGGATCAGCGCTTTCAATCACAACAATTTTTCCCTTTAATTCGGACGAAAATTCATCCCGGCCGGTAAGGACGCTTTTGGGCGCTTTCACCGATTTGCGCGTAATAAAATTAGGGCGGCAGCGCATGAGAGGGCCCGCCATCACATCCTCGGGATGAATAATGAGATGAGGGATCCTGAGCATCTGAGTCAAAGGATAATGCTCGGCGGCCCGGGCAGCTTTGACTTTTAAAGTTTCACTCGCATCACCGGCATTCAAAATATCAGTGATCGGTAAAAATGATAATTCTTCACGGCTCAAGTCCCGTTCCTGCCCCCAGGATGCGATCACTTCAAGCGCATCGCTGATATTATGAGTGAAAATAAATTTGGAATATTCCCGGCCCTGGATGGACCGGATCATAAAATCATGCAGCGTTTTAAATCCAAAACTGAAACCGTATTCGTTCAGTTTCTGTTCAATGACTTGAACTTGTGCGGATGAAAACTCAAACTCTTGTTTTGGAGATTCATCGCACCCAGCAGACTTGGTTTTGCCATCTTCGATAAAAGAAGGCCGCTGGTCATAACGCCGGGAAAGAATGTCATAAGTGCCCGGCCTCAGGTGTCCATAACGATCCAAAAAATCTGTCCACTTCATCTGGCCGCTCTGCACCTGACGGCTGTCAGTAATCAATTCGGAAGCGATCGTAGAGACCGAGCGCATGAATTGATCCGATTCCTCGCCGCTCAGGATACCCAGCCTTACGAATGACCGGAGAAAATCCTGCGCAATAAACGCCTGCCTCGCCCATTGGCAGAACGGAATGATGCCATTTGAAATGCAATCTTCGAGCAGGTTGCGCGCTAAAAGCGGATTTTTCACGGAAGTTTCCATCTTCTTCGCACGATTGAGGTTCAGGATTTCCACTTTTTGAAAAAGATCAGCCGCAGGAACCGATTTCCCCGTGACCATATCATCGGTAAGCCTGAGCAAGGCTTGTTTGAAATGTTCTTTCTCCTCGCAGGTAAAATCATCGCCCATCCGCTCCTTCCACTTTTCCTCAAAATCCGGTGTAAGAGCCGTGATGGCCACTTCAAATTCGACCTTATCATGCAGTTCGGGCTTTTGGGCAAGAAGCTCCAGCCAATGATTAACCAGTTTGGATGAAAGCACCGGATTCAGATTCGCCGGCAGATAACTATGAAAACTAAACCGGACATCAATGTAAGGCTGCCCTTCTAAGGAAACCATCAGCTCAGCACCCGGCGGTTCGGCATAACCCATCTGAGCCCGCGCAATCCTCCAGGTGCTATCCGTAATCAAATAACGGTAAAGAGAAAAAGCAAGCGGTCTTGGCGCAGCGCCGATCATTTCGACGGGATTCCAGTCCGGCATTTGGCCCAGAATGGAACGGTCTCCAAAAACACCGGCGAGCGGCGTCTGCCGGCTTTGCACCAATTGATAGATGCGCTCGACAGCCTTTTCGACTTCTTCCGGCGCAGTTTGATGCCAATGCGGCTGAGTCGTTAGAGGACGGACTTGAAAAATATAGATCTCTGATTCACGGGTTTCTGCAAATTCGATATCCAGAGCGTCCGAGCCGGTGACGGCTTCGATTTCCGTGATCGCCTCCATTAATCGTTTAATGCGCTCAGAACGTACCGACGCCAGTCCATGCCGGAAAATGACCAGTGTTTTATTGGTGGCGCCAGTTCCACTTGTGATCGTATCCGTGCGACCGGATTCATCGTCATAATTTAAAACATAATAAGGAGCCCCGGTATTCAAGTCGCGGGTAAACACAATTCCGCTCATCGAGACATGTTTAACCATGGGCTGAATCAGGATCTGAAACTGGGAAAAGTCCTCAACCTTTGCACGCTGATAACTTGTGATCACACTGCGGATAGCTTCGGTTAATGCTGCCACATCCCCGGCCGGGACATCCAGAACCGAAGCATAAAAACCAGCCAATGAAAACACTTTAGAATCCTCATCGGGAGCACTTGAACGGATAATGACAAGCACGTCCGGAAAATCGTTTTGAATTTGGGCCAGGCAGTGAGAAGGATTTTCCTCCCATTCACGGACGGAAAAAGCCACGGCATCGCAGATCACCGATTTTTTAAGCCGGTCTTTGAGATAAGCAAGCGTATTGGCTTTGGTGCCGAGAATCGATGCCGGAATCATACAAGCCACGACTGAAGATTTAAACCGGTCAAATCCATAAGAAGCCGGATGTCTTTTTCATAACAGGCGGTTAGTTTTTTCTTTAATTCGGGACTCAACGGAGGCGGGGAGAACTTGCGATAAACCTTAAGATCCTTCCATCCCATCTTCTTCAATGTCCGGCGACAAATATCTGCAGCCGGAGAGGTGTAAAATAAATAAGACCGGACTTTCCCAGTCCCTTCAGGAACATTCGTGGAAGGGGTCCAGCGCTGGCGAACAAATTCTGAAGAAACAAAATGCGAATCCACTCCCAGAAATTGATAAATCTTTTGGATGGTTTGCTCAGGAACAACTTCAATGTCTTCATAGAGAACAAAATGAAAATTTGAAATGGAAAAATCATTCAGGGATTTTTTGAGCTGGTTTCCATAAAATCCCCAGGAAGCGATAGGATGTCCCTCCTCCAGAGCCTTTTCGAAAGATTTCTCAAAATCCTGATTAAGCGGATACCCGGGATATCCCTCGGGATTATGCTTCTGAAGAATTTGAAAATGAGAAAAGGCCCTTTCAGCCGGTTGGCGAAGCGACAAGATCATGGGAATATCCCCGAGAGTTTTCTTGATTCTGGCCGGAGCTTCGTTGCTCCAGAAATACGAATGTTCGGTTTCTCCCCGCATTTTTTCGCCGGAGGCCTGCTCAAAATATTTTTCATAAAATTCCAGCCCTTTTTCAAAATCATGATCAAAAAAATGCACCCCTTTGTGGGTGGCCATAAAAATATCCGGATGTTCCGCAAGATTGCGGTTCAGCCAGCTTGTGCCGCAACGCTTATTGCCAATGACCAGAAAATTGGCCGCTTTGATCTTTAAAGAATCAACTCCTGGGGACTCCGTCTTCATACGTAAAGCTCACTTTTTTCAACCTTGTCCGGATCAAAGACCCCCAGCCGGTCGCATTCTTTGCAAAGAGGATGCCAGGGCTTGTTATAAGACAAGGACTCAAAGGGATATTGAACCAAATGGCATTTGATTTGAAAATCAGGGGATATTTTCCCTTTCGCCATCAAATATCTCAAGGCCGCTGCCCGATGCCTGCCGGAGATGAAACTATATCGAAAGGTTTTCGTGGAGTAGCCTAAAATAATGGGCTTCGCCATTGAGAGCAGTTCCCGGAACCCTTCGTTTTCTATCTTGCCGAAAAGTTTCAAAACTTTTTCATCATGAAAAATCTTACGTTCTAAATGATGAAAAACAAATCCTTCTAAATCTCTTTCGAAAGAACCGATTTTACTTTCATCCAAAAACTCAGGCTTTTGCAAGGCAAGCTCCCGGATAAAATCCTTTCTTCCTTTTTGATCAAACTCTTTCTCGGGATCAAGCCACCCCACGACCACTTTTTTGTCCGCATAAAGATGCCAACACGTATCCTGATTCGTTTTTTTAAGGTCATTGCGCTGAAAAAGATACCGTTCAAGACAATGGTCAAGATAACCGGATGCGAGATCTTTTAATGAAAGCACATATCCCGGAATCACACAGCTTAAATGTTCCGTGATATTCCTTCGCATTGAATTTTTCGCATGCCAATCCATAGAATCTTGGACAACAAAAAAGATCTCCTTCTTTTGATCATAACGGATCCAAGGTTCCAATTTTAAAAGCTTCCGAAGCGAATGTCGCCCTAAAAACATTCTCCGGCAAACTAAGATTATTCCTAATTTAAACGTCACCATTTTTAACTTCATGTGATTTGGATTTGAAATCCCTGAGATGAAAAAACGCATTGAAAGCCATGCTTTTTAAAAAATTCAAGGGCGGCGCGATTACTGTTTTTTACACCGACACCTAATTTTTGAATTCCTGCCTGACGAGCAAAATTTCTCGCTTCTAACATCAGAAGAGAAGCTAGATTTTTTCGACGAAAATCAGAAGCAATACCAATCTGATAAATATAACCAAATTGAGACCCAGCTTCTCCCCAGGGCTCTCTTTCAAGGGCCAAAAATCCAGCCATTTGGCCCGCGTATTCGGCAATAAAATAGCCTTTTGAATTGAAAGATGCTCTTGAACAAAAACTTTGGAC
>SICL01000018.1 GCA_009691445.1 Candidatus Taenariivivens baikalensis
AAATCACATTCGACGCCTCTCAGCGAAGGATGTTCCTGCATATCCCACAGATCTGCGATATTGGCCGTGTGGCCTCCGCACGTCGAATGAAAAAAACTAGGGAACACTTTTCCCCGATAACTCAGAACCTGACCCTGGGTTTCCTTGACCGCGCGGGTGGAAGCAATCCGCTCCAAAGCCTTTCCTTTATACGACTGGCTGATGACATCTTTTCGTAGGTCAAATTTTTCATTCTGATTTTCGATCATTTTAAAAAGCGCGTAGGTACGTGCCGCAACCGCCTGGGCTTTGAGCGCCTCAATCGGCCACTCAGCACTCATTTCGGAAGGCAGCACGCTTTTTAGATAATCTTCGATAGGAATCTCATTCACAATCAAAAGCGTTCCGTCCGCTTCCACCCTGATTTGAAGGATGTGGCGGTACGTATGGCCCTGAATTCGAAAGCCATCGCCCTGACTTTCGAAATTAATCGGAAGATTACGAAGAAGCTGCCCTCCAAACTGAATTCCGTTCGAAGCCGGTCTGATCACCGTTCCCGTCATGAATTCACCGCTCAAAAGTTTCCGATTAATTTTGTCCGTCACCGTATAAGGCGAAGTGGTTTTGATTTCAAGTTCGCGAATTCCCCCAAAAAGGTAAACTCGGATATAACGGAACTGCGCCGAAGAAACGGGCAGATCATAGGAGGATTTTTTTCGTTCAGCCTTGCTAGCCAGAGAACTTAGCGGCCAAAGCGCGAGTGAAATCACAAGAAAAAAACGCGTAAAATAGGTCAACATGGTCGGCCATTCTAACATAGTAAAAAGGGGACATCGCACTTTTTACCTAAAAAAGTTCGTTGTCCCCTTTCGCTCAAACTTGTCAGCGATGTGGAATCATCCTGTTATCATGACTCTCAATCACACGACGAACATCCCGCATCGAACAATCATTGATCGGATAAGCACAGACCGCGATCAGCGGCATTGATTTAATCAACGGATGCATTCTAGCTTCGTAGGGATCAAGTTTGTGCAATTCGTTCAGCAGCGATGTGAAATTCATGCGGTCAAAGTAAGATTTCTTGAAGGCTTCATTCATGTGCGAACCCCTGCATTCCACCGAGGTCCTCGCCCGTAGCCGGCGGATTCAAATACCCTTTGCTCTTGAGCGCCACGACTCATGAGTTTTCTGGCACGCGTATACGTCCGCTTCGACTGCCTCCAAAGAATGCATCGAAGTTTCCGCCAGATCCAGCTACCCAGTTCTTCAAAGATTAACTTCACTTCCGCAAACCGGAAATAATTTATCCAGCCTTTCAGAAGCAGTAGCTAATGCAAGCGACGAGATCTCCCCGGGTAATGAGCACTCACCTTCACGCATATGTCCGCCACATCTACGTCCATGCTTCCCGTCTTGCCGTCCGGCTAACAATTCCCCTTGCCGGGCTTGTGAAGGACTTTCATCTTCAAATGAGTGCGCCCTGCCGGGCGCACAAAATAAAAGAGGGCCCCGCAACAGCGAGGCCCTCTTTAAGATAAGAAATCTTAGCCGAAATTTACTTGATGGTCGACAAAAAGCTCTTGAGCTTCACCCAAGTCATTTGCCCGCAAAGGCCATCCGCTTCAAGTCCATTGTCTTTTTGAAAGGCGCGGAGAGCCGCTTCGGTTCCGGGACCAATCTTGCCATCCACATTTCCGTGATAGTAACCGGCTCCCTTAAGGGCCGTTTGAA
Organism: Candidatus Taenariivivens baikalensis; assembly: GCA_009691445.1. Taxonomy (GTDB): domain Bacteria; phylum Omnitrophota; class Omnitrophia; order Omnitrophales; family Aquincolibacteriaceae; genus Taenariivivens; species Taenariivivens baikalensis. The sequence goes on from SICL01000018.1 coordinate 1,714, forward strand.
TATCAAGGGAAGGAAGTTCGAATCCAGAAGGTGTCCGGTATACGCCGCCAGCGATACGAGCGCCGCCAGAACGGGACTTGCCACGCACGGAAGGTTCTGCCGCTGAGCGACTCTGAATGGAACCACGAACATCTTGAAGCGCTTCGTCCATTTTGGCTACTTCTTCGGTCAAAACAGCCACTTGAGACTGGACAGGATTAACCTGTTTAGAAACATAAGCTTTAGTGGCGCAGCCAAAACCTAGAAACGAAATCCCGACAAGTGACAGCAACCTGAACATCATCGAACGTGACATGTGTTTAATCTCCTTCTTGGATTGAATTGAAAATTTTGATGAGTGCTGGAAAGCTTACTGGCTCAACGAAGAGAGTGTACCAAAGGATTTTATCGAACGCAACGGTAAAACTGGAAAAGATTTTCATTCTTTCATCCTCACAAGTCCGAAGGGCATAAGAAGTATCTTTTACATCCCTCATCAAACTCACATAACTAAGCCGGGAGATCCCTCGCTTTGCTCCAGATCAATGGGCGCCTCGGGTGCGGGACGCAACTCACGGCTCGAAATAACTTTCACACCAAAAACCATGAACTCCGTATGCGACACCATACGCTGAACCGGACGGGTTTTTCCTTCGCGCGCCAATATGGGGCGTTCCAGAAGTTCCACGGCCTGAACACGGATAAAACCTGCGCGACGCATTGCTTCCGCAGACTTTTCAATCTGATTAAAGGTAGGATTCAAGGCAACGATCGATCCGCCTCCCTTTAAAGCATCCCTCACAAGATCAATCTCTTCCCAAGGCGTCGGGATATCCAGAATGGCGGCATCAAACCCTTTGATCGGGATTGGTTCCTGAGTTAGGCGCTGATTAAAACTCACATATTCAGCAAGTCCGGCCCGATTAATATTTTTGTGGGCATTTTTGGGCAGGTCCGTTCTGCGGTCAAAGGTATAGACTTTTCCGAAAGGTTTTACCGCGTGCGCAAGCGCCAGCGTCAAAGATCCGGAACCTGTCCCAATTTCAAGAACCCGGCTTCCGGGCCCAATCCCGCAGCGGATCATCAGAAAAGCCGCATCCTTGGGATAGATAATGCCGCTTTCTCGCGAGGCCTTCATCATTAGATCCTCAGTGGAAGGCTTGAGCAAATACCCAAAACCATACTGGCACTGAACTTTTTCTCCGAAAGACCGGCCGATCCAATCATCCACCTTGAGCGGACTTCCACAATGGACGGCGACCTGCCTGCCAGGAACCACCTCCACCATATAACTCACTTCTTTTTCCTCAAACCAAAGCAGAACAAGATCACCCACCTTAATCAGCGGGGTGTCTAAAATTTGAATTTCAGTCTCTTGATTCATCATGACCCTCGATAGGGAATAAAAGGGGGGGAAAAGAGAAAAAGATGAAAGGCAAAGGAGTTCGGCTTTCTCCCTATCCTTCCCTTTTTTTCCTTTTCATTCCTTGCTCTTCCGTATTTCTATTACCATTGATTCTTGCGAACGAATTCTAACATTGAAAAGAAATCCGGAAACAACGCATCGGGAGAAGCTGCTTGAAGCGTTGCCTTGTCCGTAAATCCGTGCGTCAGCATCGCACAAGCGATTCCAGCACGGCGTCCTGTTTCAAGATCCGTCAAGCTGTCGCCCACCATCACTGCTTCTTCCGGCCGAATCTGTTTTTGTTTCATGATTAAAAGCAAGGCCGCGGGATTAGGTTTTTTTGGAAATTCAGAATCGCCGGCAATAATGCGTTCAAAATAGGATTCAATCTTCAAGGCTCTTAACATCTCGGTAGAAAAAGGATTGGGCTTATTCGTCATGACAATTTGAAGCCGGTCCTTGAAATATTCCAGCACTTTCTCAACGTCAGGATAAAGCACGCTGTGGTCCATCATGTACTTTTGATAATACTCTTTGTGGATTCGAGCAGCCTTTTCAATGAGCTTCATATCCTGAGTATCCAGACAGCCCCCAATCAAATGATAAAGCCCTTTTCCCACAAACCGGAATATTTCCTTTTCGGGAAGTTCGCTCAGCCCCAGCGAGACCCTGGTCGCATTGGCGGCTCGGGCAATATCTTTGCCCGTATCCACAAGCGTGCCGTCGAGATCATAAACAATTAGTTTTTTCACATTTTTTCGCTTGTCGATTTGTCCGCATCATTGTGAACCGCGTGCCCGCTTCATTGCGAGCTGCCGTGAAGTCCGGCAGAAAGCACGGCGGATCCGTCCGGCGAATTGTGGCGGACAATAACGAAACTCTTGGCAACTGACATCACTGGTAACTAGGCAAGCAATTTAGCGAGTTCGGATTCCAGATACTGAAGACTGAAGGGTTTAATAATGTAGTTATGAGCGCCAAGTTTTTGGGCGGCTTCAATCCGGTTGTCTTCCTTGAGCGCGGTAATCATAATGACAATGGCTGCAGGATATTTTTTCTTGATCTGCTTCAGGGTTTCAAGACCGTCCATCTCAGGCATCATAATATCAAGAAGCACAATATCTGCCGGATAAGTCTCAAGGACCCTCATCGCATCCAGGCCATGAATCGCGGTACGGACTTCCATGTCACGATCATCCAGAAAATCTTTCAGAAACATCCGAACATCATCTTCGTCATCGACAATTAGGATTCGCTTTGGAATGCTCATAAAAATTCTTCCCGGCTCCTTACTTTATTCAACCGCACACGTTTAACAGAAATCCATGTCTGTTTTTTTCTGGATCCCCGATCCGCCAGAGGACAGATCCGTCCAACGGCGCATAAAATATTTCCAGAATGACAGGTCGAGGTAGTATATCACTCCTGGCAAGTCAGCATCGACTCTTGCATGATTTGAAACTCCTTCCGGAATTCCTGGAGCGACTTCGCATCGAAACTCATCGTATAGGACACTTGGTTCTTCAGGAAATAAAGATCCCCTTTTTTCGGGATAACGTGAAGCAATTGCGCCACCGCAAAGGCATACATCTGAAGCTGGATTTCATAACCGGAAGCTTGAACCTTTCCAAGACTCCCCTCCGCAGTTTTATAGTCCACCACACACCAGTCTCCCTGGGCGGTTTGATAAAGCAGATCAATCACTCCGTAGATCCTGCCATGCCGCTCATCCAGGACAAAGGGAAGTTCCCGGAAGATGCGCCGGGCGCTTTGAATCTCATGGAAAATCTTGCTTTGCTGAAATTGTTTTAAGAGATGCTGCGCTTCCTCAAGTTCGAAAGGCTCAGCGCCGCAAAATACTTCCTGAATAATTCGTTCAGATTTTTTTTGAGGATGAGAAAAATCCAGACGCTCCAGCACGCGGTGCATGAGAGTTCCAAATTGAGCCGCGGATAAGTCGCCCTCTTCTCCGAGTAAAAGGATTTCGGGTTTCTCCGACTCCGCGATTCCAAGCTCATACGTCCGGACATAGTCTTTCGGATCTTTACGGTAGGCCGCATAAGCAGAGACCGAAAGATCGATCACCCGCGATGGCCGCGATGGAAGCGGCGCAAGACGCGCCAGAATCTGAGTGGCTTCTTGCGGGCTGGAATCATCACCCCTCACCATCCCCTCCGATGGGATACTTGGTATTCCCCCTCTCCTTGTGGGAGAGGGTTGGGGTGAGGGCATGAAATTTTCTGAAATTTTCTCAATTCGGCACAAACCTTCCAGCTTTTCCTGACTTGCCGTGAGCCAGTCCATCCAGCAGGCCATTTGCCCAAAAGAAGCTTTCTGGATTTTTCTGGGCTTAACCGCTCCGCTCAAATAAAGCCGCTGTTTGGCACGCGTAGCCGCCACATAAAAAAGACGCTTCCATTCTTCTTTTTCCCGGCGGCGGATCGCCTCATCGATCGCGCTCCAGGAAAAAGGCTTTTCTTTCTCTCCGGTCTTTTCATTATAGATCTGAAAGGCGTAACCCGATCCGGACTGCGCGAGAAAGGTTTTAGATTCCGGAGAACGAGACTCATGCGCCAGATCCGCCAAAAACACCACGGGAAATTCCAGGCCTTTGGCCGCGTGGATCGTCATCAGACGGACGACCTTACCGCTTTTTTCCGCCTCAATCTGCGCCTCGGATTCCCGGACCTCCTGATTTTCAAGATGACGGACAAAGCGGATAAAATCCCCAAGGCTCATGCGCTCGTAATTTTCCTGCTCCCGCGCAAGATCAATCAGTTTTTTTAAATTAGCGTAACGGCGCACGCCCTGCTCACCCGCAAGCGTTATCACATCATATTGCGTGACTTCCAAAATTCGTTCCAGCAGCTCAGAAAGATAAAGCCGGTCTTTTGTTTCTAGAAGTTCCTGAGTGATTTTTTGAAACCCGGCCAATTTTTCTTTTTGATCCGGAAGAATCTGCTCAATCAATTCAAAGCGCTTCACCCCATCATAAAGCGGTTGAGATTCCCCCATTTTTTTAGCCTCGGTGGAAAGCCACACCAGCGTGTCATCCGAAATTTGAAACAAAGGTGAGCGAAGCAGAGCCGCGAGAGGAATGTCCGCAAGTGGATTATTCAGAAAAGCCAAAAAATTCATCATGTCCTTGATCTCTAACTGATGATAAAACCCGCGGCCCGAGATCACAAAAAAGGGAATGCCCCGTTGTTTGAGCGCCTGTTCATAAATCGCCGAAGAGCTCATGGCTTGGAAAAGAATCGCGATAGAACCGTACGGCACAAGGGCGTCATGAAGGCCCTCGATCCGATCCGCGATGGCGCAGGCCTCACGAATCCGTCCGCGGGAAACCGGCTCGCCGTCTTTGAGTTCCACGGTCAAAATTGTGACGGGATAATTCAACCTGTCATCCCCGTCCGCCACAATTCCTCGGACGGATCCGTCCTTCGGCGGAAAATCTTTTGTCGGGGATCCAAGATCTGGATTCCCGCCTAAAACATGCGGGAATGACACGATCTCTAAATCCGGTTCACTAGAACGCGCAAGCAGACCTTCAAACGGCAGGCCGTCTTCCTGCCAAAGATGTTCAAAGAATTGATTGATCCATTGAAGAACAGGCTCACGCGTCCTAAAATTTTCCAGAAGCGGAACGCGTATGCCCTGGGAATTTTGAGCGTACTGTTTTTCTTTTTCCAGGAAATGCGCGGGCGATGTCCCTCGAAATCCGTAAATGGATTGTTTGAAATCTCCGACATAGAAAAGATTATTTCCGGAGGCCAGTAATTCCACAAGCCGGGCCTGGATCGGACTGGTGTCCTGGAATTCATCGACCATCATGAATTTGAACTGTTTTTGGTAGCGCGTTCTGAGCTTGCGGTTGGCGGGTTTGTCTTTTTCAAAGAGTTCGAGTGCTTTGATCTGCAAGTCATCAAAATCCAGACAACCTTCTTCCTCTTTGAGACGCTGATAAATTCCTTCAAAGACAATGGCCAGCTTTTCAATCCGAATTTTCCACGGGACAGCCAATTCATCCAGCCTCATCCCCAAGGCCTGGTCACAGAGCTCGGAGAGTTCTTTCCAGAGCGGCTTGTCTTTTTTGCCTCCGCGACGGGAAAAAGACTGGGACCAGGATTTCCAGGCTTCCACGGTCTCCCAATCCCAGGAAGGTCGGGAAATAAAATCTTTGCACTCTCGCTCCAATTCTTTTTCTTCGAGCTGCTCAAGAAGCTTTTGAATGTCATTGTGAGCCCTTCGACTCCTGTCACCCTGAGCAAAGCGAAGAGTCTCAGGGGAAACTCCATGAAGGATCTCTGGCTGAGATTCTTCGCTTCGCTCAGAATGACAGTGGGCAGAGGGTTCATGATGGCCATGAAAGAGGAACCCTGCAACGCTTTTACCTTCAATCTTGGCGGTGCGGTAGATTTTCTCAATCCCGGAACGCAGATCTTCCTCGTGGTAAGTCTTGAGAAGCATAAAAATTTCATCGCGGTTTTCTTTAAGCTCTTTTTCAATCGCTTCATCCAGGGCCAGCGCCTTCAGCTGGTCCGCGTCGTCCTGCTCCATCACTCGAAAATCCGGATCAACAGCCGCCTCAATCGGATGATCTTTGAGAAGCCGGGACGCAAAGGAGTGAAACGTGGAAATGTACGCAGACTCAAAATCCCGGCGGACTGAATTCATCTCCCGCTTGTGTGAATGATCAAGAATCCGGGATTTCATTTCAGTGGCTGCTTTTTCCGTAAACGTGAGCGCCAGGATTTCCGTGACCAGGGCTTCCCTGCTCGTCACCAGCGAAAGAAAGCGCTCCACAAGCACGCGCGTTTTTCCCGTGCCGGCTCCGGCAGACACAAGGATATTGTGTCCCCGGTCTTCAACAATAAATTTTTGAGTCGTCGTGAGTTTCATTGTTTTTCAAAATCTCAACTTCAAAATCCAAAAAAAATAATGGTTTTGAGTTTGTTTATTAGTATTTGGTTATTGGATTTTCTCTTTTCTTGTCTTCCTCTTTAATCTCATCAAGAATTTCCTCAAGCCGCCATTTCTCAATTCGGCAAACAGCCGGATAAGGACAAAAGCTGTCACAGGCCCGCGGTTTCACAGGAATCCTGGATTTTTTCATGGCCTTGGCAAAGAGACGGATAAAATCAAAACTTCTCTCCATCATTTGATCAAAATCCGGCGCGGCAAGTTTGAGGGAGCGTGAAGAAAGTTCCTTCAACCCTTCCGCGTGGCCCTGGTGATAAAACCCTTTGGCCTTGAATTCGCGAATTGAATAAAGTTCTCCGCCAATCGGTTTGAGGCCCAGAAATTTCTCCACCGCACGGAGATAAAGCGGAAGCTGAAGCGCAACGCCAAGATCCAAATTCTGCTTTTTGAATTCCGCGGAACGCTTATAGTCAAGCACCAGAGCATAAAGCCCGTCCTTATCCGTATCAATTCGATCGATTTTTCCGGTGATTTGAATTTTGAATCCGGGTTCGATCTCCAGTTCATAGGCCGGCGCATCCGGCACATCTCCCGCACCAAATCCGAATTCCAAATACCGCGGCTGAAGCAAAGAGCCTTCCAACCGTCCCAGTTCCGCAGGTAGAAACTGCAGGAGCATGTCACGCAGTTCCTCACAGGCCAGTTCAAATTGATAGGGCTTCTCATAGATCAAAGGATGCTGGCGGATTCCATGTTCCAGTTCGCGTTCGATAAAGATCTTTGTTTCACGATCTGAAAACAAGCGCCCTTGCTTCAGGCGGTATTTAAAAAAAGTTTCCAGCACATGATGAAGGATAATGCCTTTGCGCATGACATTCTGATCTTCCTCCGGATCCGTCAGTTTCAAAACACGGTGCGAAAAATATTTGTAAGGACACTTAGCATATTCTTCCAGCCGTGAAGCGCTTGTCTTTGAAATTCGGAAAAAATCCCCTTGAAGGATTTTTGGATCTTGAATTTCAGCCCGAATTTCAACCTGAATTCTCCGGAAAAGATCCTGGCCTTGCGGCTGCTGAGCCAGATAACGCGTCAGCTCCGTCAGCGTGGATTCTTCGCCGTCCCCGGCATGCCAAAGAGCGCCCATCACGGAAAGATTCAGTTCGCGTTCAGTCATCACCTCCGAAAAGCGGGGATAAGGATGAGAAAGATCCTGACGGAAAACCGGAACTTCCCCATCAAAAAGCGCCGTCAGCTCCTCCACATAAAAGGAAGGAAGCGCCTCTTTACCTTCCCGGTCAATTTTGGGATAAGTGAGAATCACCTGATCCTGAGCGCGCGTGACGGCGAGATAAAAGAAATAACGTTCGATGCTCTGGCGAATAAGGCGCTCCCCCAGTTTCCGGGAAGCATGGGCGTTAAAAAGCCGCCGTTCCCAATCAGACAAAATCGGATCCTCTCGGATCAATAGGGGGAAACTTTTTTCAAGAAGCCCCGCCACGAAAACCATCCGGTATTCTTTCTGGCGGGCGAGCGAAATGCCATAAACCTGCACGCGATTTTTATCATGGTGATGCACGGAATAAAGATCAATCTCAAGCAGTTTAAGAAAGTGTTCCGCAAAAGAAGAAAAATCCATTTCCTGCCGCCCGCGCAACCGGTAATAAGTCCGAATTTCCTCCAGCACGGAACGGATTCTTTGAAAAGCCGCTCGGTCCCGGCGTAATGTCTCCCCTTCACCCGGCCCTCTCCCCACGGGGGAGAAGGAATCTTTAGTATTCTCCCTCTCCCTCCGGGAGAGGGTTGGGGTGAGGGAATCAACAATTCCAAATCCTTCCAACCCTTTGAGAAGCAGCGTTTCGTAATCCGTAATTTTTCCAGCCGTCTTGAACTGATCTTCCAGGCTGGCAAGGACCCCAAGCACCCGGATTTTTTCTTCGTGGAAAAAACTTTCTTCATCCAGCGATTTAAATCCATCCCAGGGTTTGAGCCACATCTCGCGGCCCCGGCACACACCCCTCCGCAGGGATTCATGCTCCAGACGGCAGATCCATTCCAGCGATTTTTCCTGACCGCGGATCTGCCGGACATACGAGGATTTTAAAAAATTAAACAAGTCCTCGCGTTTCCAATCCTCCTGAAAAATACGGATCAGGGAAAGCACAGGCTGAATCTGCGGCGAAAGTTTGACCCGCGAACGCTCATGAATTTCAACTGGAATACCATAGCGCTCAAAAACCGCGTGAATCACCGCTTCATAATTTCCGATCTGGCGGAGCAAAACCGCAATATCGCTGAAACGAATCCCCGAGGCTTTGACGGTCCGCAAGATTTCGCGGGCAATCATCTCCACTTCCCCCTCCATCCCCACGGCTTCAAAAATCCGGATGGATGTCCCCTCACCCAACCCTCTCCCTTGTGGGGAGAGCGGATCCTTAATGCCCTCCCTCTCCCCGTGGGAGAGGGCCGGGGTGAGGATCTTACTTTTTTTCCTTTCCAAGAAAATATTCCGTTCGAGAAACTGAAGCGAGGGATCCGTGGCACGGTAATTGTGAGACGGAATCACTTCCGTTTGAAAGCCTAGCTCCCTCAGACTTTTTTCGGTTCGAATCGCCGCGTCAAAAATCCGCTCCCGGCCGTATCCTTCATCCTTGGTCAAAGTAATCATCATGTTTTCCGTATAAGAGGCAATGTCGCGCAAATATTCCATCTGAAGCGTGGAAAAATCAAAAAATCCATCCAGCCATATTTTTTGGAACCGGCGCTTAGAAAAATCGCCCGCCTGTTTTCTTTTCCGGAAGACTTTGAAAAGATCCTGACGGTCACAAAACCCTTCTGTCTGAAGCCTCTCTTCATAAAGTTCGTAGATCCGGGCCAGACTTTCATATTTGGAGGCCAACTCCGGCTCAAGGCGCTTGAGCTGATTCATGGCCGTGTGATAATCTTCCGTGGAAAGGAGCGCATCTTTCAGCTCCGAGATTTCCTGAAGCATCAGATTTAAAAATCCAGGCGACTGCTGAACCTCTTCAAATGCCGGCCAGCTTTGGCTCGCAAGAATTTCTTTGAGGATCATGAACCTCATCGCACTTGAAGCAAGCTTGACTTCTCCCACACCGAACTGGAGGCGGATAAAATCAGAAAGCGTTGTAATTCGGTGATAAAAAAAACCAGGGAGCCCTCGCTGCAGCATGATTGTGGTAACACGCTCGACGTGTTCAGAAGACGGAAGCAGGAGGAAATGATCCTGAGCAAGCGGATCTGCGGCCTTTTGAAGGGCCTCGACAAACTCGTTCAGAATTCGGTGAGTTTTTCCACACCCGGCGGGGCCCGTGAGTAATTGCTTCATATAAACGTACGCGTATGCGGGTTAGCGGATGTGCCGGTGTACGGGAGAAACCAAAACCCGCAGACCCGTTTACCCGTCAATCCGTACACTAAGCACTGTAGGTTGCTGCACTATTCTCAGTTTCCCAAAGCGTGACCTTCGTGATCGGCAGGCCTTTTTTTCGCGCCTCTTCAAAAATCCATTTCGCCAGCACTTCGGCCGTTGGATTTTCCGCGCTTACCACAATCGGCTCTCCTGCCTGTTTCAGAATCTTGACGAGCGGGTCCGCCTTACCAAGAATCATTTTATGATCGAGAGTCTCATCAATCCAGTTACCGATGACCTTCTTAATCTCATAGAAATCCATCACCATTTTCTGCTCATTCAACTCAGAAGATGAAATTTCAATTTGCACGCGCCCATTGTGGCCATGCAAACGAGCACACTTGCCGGGATGATTCAAAAGCCGGTGCCCATAACTGAAATGAATTTCACGAATCACAGAGTAGTTCATAGAGGCGGGTATTCTAGACCGGATCATTCCCTTCGGCAAGCTCAGGCCACAACCCGAGATTGCTTCGTTCCGCTCGCAATGACGGTGCCACAGCTGTAACTGGGATGTGCCCTTAGTTCCTTAGAAGCTTGAAACAAAGAAAAATAAATTTCTAAATCTTGTTTCTTGGTTTAAACCAGCGACGCTCCGCCATCAACGTAAAGGGTTGATCCGGTCATGAAATCAGAGTCTTCAATGAGAAAACGAACTGCGTTCGCAATATCTTTCGTATTTCCGTAACGCTTCAGCAATGACTTTTCAGCTGCTAATTTCTGTTCCTTCATCGTCGCGCCTTCCGCCGGAAGAATCGGGCCCGGAGCAATACTCAAAACCTGAACATGCGGCGCCAATGCTTTGGCAAGCCCCTTGGTCACGGACACAAGTCCTGCCTTGGAAACCGCGTAGGGAATAAAACGCAAGGGCGGACGCTCACCTGTCCAATCCGCGAGATTGATAATTTTTCCTTCTTTTTGATTTTGCATCCGGAGGCCAAAAACTTGCGCGAGGAAAAAAGGGACTTTCAAATTAATGGTCATGAACGCGTCCCAATCTTTTTCGGAGATGGTTTCAAAAGGCGTGGGATAAAAAATAGCTGCGTTATTAATAAGGACTTCTACGGATGATGTTTTTCGAAAAACCTTTTTGGCGAAATCGCGGACTTGTTTAGAAATACCAGCCCGCATTGGATTGAAATCCGCCTGAACCAAATGGGCTTGAACTCCAAGGCAGCGAATCTCCTTGCCCAAAGTTTCCGCTTCTTTAAAAGAGCGGCTGTAATGCACGACAATATCCGCACCTCGGCCGGCTAGGGTAAGGGCGATTTCACGACCAAGACGCTTGGCAGCGCCAGTAATCAGAACTGTTTTTCCTCGAAGATTCATAGTGGGCCGCATCATACCGGGGTCAGCCAAGAGGGTCAAGCCTTGCTCGACCCAACGAACCATAGAGGCCATCCTGTATCCTGGCCCCTATCAATTGTTAGAAATGTTAGTTTTTACTAGCTTCTACCCCTTGTACCCGAATAGAGTGGATGCTACCTTTATATAGAGATCAAAAGAGTTAGCTGTCTTATAAGATCTTGGAGGAACACGGTGTCTACGGGAAAGCGAGAAAAAGGATTTACACTTGTCGAGCTCATGATAACCATTTCAGTCGTCGCCATCGGGCTTCTTGCTTACATGAGCGGTAATATCGCCATGAGCCAAACCGCTGACGGCGCTTATGAACAATCTGTCGCATTTTACGATGCCCAGAGCGTGCTTGAGAGTATGCGCAATACGGCTCAAACAGGGCTATTTCCGACGAATGTGACAGCCACTTATCCCAATAACGGCACTGTCTCAGGTTTTAGCAATTTATCCAGTGAATCCATCAGAATTGCCTATGTGGATGCCACGGCAACTCCCCTGGATGTTACAGCAACGGTCACGTGGTCGTCACGCGGGGGCACACGAAGCATGACGAAATCCGTCCGGACCTTAATGACGCAGAGGCTATAAAATGAGAATGAATTCGGGAAATCAAAAGGGATATACACTTACGGAAATCATGTTGGTCATGGGATTGATCGGCATGGCGGGATATATGCTTTTTTCTGCCACGCGCGCGGGGAATGAAGGGAATAGTACCCGAGAAGCTAAAATGGGCCTCCAAGATGGAACCCGGGAAGCTCTCTACAAAATGACCCAGGAAATCAGACAATCTTCACCCACGCGGATCACCGTCGGCGTCGGAAATACCGACATTCAATTCTCCATTCCAGATCCTTCAAGTCTGACCACAACTTCGAACTATACGCTTAACTGGGCCAGCGCGCATACCATCAAATATGCTAAGGTAGGAACCCAGCTTCTGCGAACAGATATGACCACGGGTAAAATAGCGGTGCTGTGCAGTGATGTGACAAGTTTATCGTTTGTAGGCAATGCCAATCCGCCGACACTGCTCAGCATTGTCGTGAATGTCCAGCATACAACGCCGGAAGGAAGAACGATTCCAACGACACCGCTTCAGTTGACAGCCCAGGCCGAAGTGAGAAATAGCGGATAAAAGGACGGTACTTTAAAATGAAAAACTTGATTCAAAATCTTAAAAAGATAATTTCCACGAAAAAGCATCAGGACTCAAAAGGATTTTTGCTGGTCACTGCCTGTTTAATGCTGGCAGCCACATCCACAATCTCCATGGCTATGTTTGCGAGAAGCAACGCTTTTATCCAGGCCACGGAGCGAAGCCAAAATAAAATAATCGCCTTTCATATGGCAGAAGCGGGAGTCGATATGGCGCTCAAACAGCTGACGACCAATTCCAGCTACACGGGGGTTTCGTACACCTCCTTAAACACCAGCACGACGCAAGGAGGCTATAAAATAGCCATCACAACCCCCGACGATAATTCCAATGTCCGGATCATTCAAGCGACAGGATATTCCCCCAGTTACACGACAAGCGACCGGGCTTATCAAAGCCGCTCCGTGACTTCGTATGTCAAACTAGCCACAAGCAATTTTGATTTCGGGGCATTTGCTGTGGATAAACTCAAATTCAAAGGAGCAGGCGGCGTTGACAGCTATAATTCAGACGATGGCGCCTATAATCCTGCTAATCCGGGCAGTAATGGCGATATTGGTACGGATAGTGGCGATGATGACCATATTAAACTTCAAGACAGCACCAAGATCAAAGGGAATATCACCGTGGGCGTTGGGTCCGATCCAGGCGATGTCGTCCAAATCACCGGCACTGCCACGGTCTCCGGAACAAAATCCGCGGCAACCTCCGCACGCAGTTACGAATCCAAAACAACGACCGCGACTTCCGAGGGAGATCTTAAAATCAAAAAAACAACAACCTATTATCTCACGCCAGGAACCCATCGCTTTGACTCCATTAAAATTGAAGATACCGGGGTTCTTTCGGCGCTGGGCGCCGTCACGATCTATGTGGACGGCAAGGTGGAGATTGGCGGTAATGGTGTCCAAACCTTGAACAATAAACCCACGAATTTTCTGCTTTATGCCACCGGCGATAAAGATATTAAATTTAAAGGGAGTTCTGATTTTTATGGGGCCGTCTTTGCTCCGGAATCAAAGGTCGGAGTTAAAAAAAATATAGCCATTTACGGGGCAATCATTGCAAAGGTTTTTAAAGACAATGGTGATGAGGACGATGACGGCGAAGGCAGTATCCATTTTGATGAGGCCCTGAAGACTGTTGGCATCAGTAATACCAACGGAGCTCCGACTCAGCTTGCCTATAATGAAAATGCAACGTCGTCCTGGGGGACGGGTTCGGCATAGCGATTCTTCACTTCGTTCAGGATGACCCATACCGGGGTCAGATTGCTTCGTCGCTTCGCCCTCGCAATGACAGAGATTTGTCAGGTGTTACAAATAAAGAAAAAAGGAGAATAAAAATGAAAAACAAAATTAAAGAAGTGATGGGACAGACGGTTGCCCTCTGTTTCCTCGCAGGATTTTTAGGGGCATTTCCATTGTTGTCATCCTCCGTCATCGCATTCGCGGATCTGAACGAGGGCGTGACAGGATGCAATGCCGTCGCTGTTGACCCCGCTGCGTCCCAAGAGGACCAGCAAGTCATTTGCGCTCACGCGGAGACAATCTCGACTTCGAGCTGCGCAATGGCGAATCACGGGACATGCTCCTCACCCAAAACAGATGACACCCTGACGAATGGGACTCATTGCGTTTGTCTGGGTGAAATGGCAGCGTCAGAATAAGGTTAATCCTGAAGGGTGCTCCTACGCCTTTGATTGTCCTGAGCGTAGCGAAGCAGTCTCGACGCCTTTTGTTGTCATTGCGAACTGCCGGGAAGTCCGACAGAGAGGGCGGCGGATCCGTCCGAAGATTTTGTGGCGGACAATGACGAAAACCAATGCGTGTCATTACGAGGGACCGTGAAGCAAAGCCGTGGCGGGACTGCTGCAATCTGACCGAAGGTCATAACCAGCCAGAAATGTGCTTAAGGAGCAGTGGCCTTCGGAGCTGCGCCACTAGCACGCATCAATCTCGCCGCCGATTTCGTGTTCCACGGCGCGTACGCGCTTAAGATAGCGGCGGACCCACCGTGCATACTTCCGTAGTTTCCAGTTCGAGGATTTTGTCATTCGTTTTTGTGATTTCATACTTAAGACCCTGAACTTAATTTTTCTCAGCCGGCATCCGGCCAAAACGGATTTTGCGATACAAAAAATCCATCTGGATTTTCCACCACCATCGCCGAAAGTATTGCCGGTGATGCACCACATCTGCGATCTTCTGATATTCTAAATCCGGAAAACATTTTTCCCGGTGGCCATAATGCTCGGCAAAATTCTGAATCAAATTCCAGTTCACATAAATAAAATGCGTCCACTGGGAATGGCTTTTAGGAGTTTCGCTCAGAAGCGCGTCAAAAATGCGCTCGATCATCAGGCGGTGTTTTAATCCCGGATCCTGAATAAATTCCCGAAGATGCGAAAGATGGGCCAGGATTCTTTCCGTTTTTTGCCCCGTATTTTGATGAGGACGGTCATGCGTGATAGCATGGACAATCATGGTCAGGTACCAAAGCGCGTGATTGGCATTGTGGTATTCGCGCATCCTCTGGTTCTCTTCCTGGTTCTTTGAAAGGTCCAGAGGCACCCTCAAAATCCCCTCTTTTTCCAGGTCCTTTTCCTCCACTCAGAAGCCTCCTTTGGCTGTTCCGTTTTGCCCCTATAGGAACCTTACCACCCCCTATCCGCGTCTTCAATAGAGGGCGAGAAAAACGATAGCTTTTGCAGGTATTTCATGGGTTTTTAATCATTCGTCTAACTCCATATACGCTCGATGTTAGGTATGTTAGGGATCAACCCCCCATTCACCCACGATTTCAAGCCGCAGCGAAGCAATCTCGCGTTATGCCGAGAGATTGCCGCGTCTCCGCCTAGACACGAGAGTCGTCCGACGAATTGTCGCGAACAATGACGCAGCTACGTGCTTCAATGAAGATTCACGCCCGGTCATTCTATTTTTTCTTCCTGCCTTGATGCTTGACCGCAATGCGTCTCTGCTTTTCACGAACAAATCTAGCAACATCCTTTTGACGGTGCTCACCTTTCCCTTTTGCCATAACTTTGACTCCCTGATATCTGACATGTGAAAAATAATTCTGACGACGACACCTGGTCAAGCCTCCGGACAAAAAAGCCGAAGAAGAATGCCGTGACGATATCTCCTGTTAAACCCAATATCCGCCTGCTAATCCTGGTGGTACTTGGACTTCTAACGATCGGTATTTATTCGCAGGTCCTGCGGCATGATTTTGTTTCCTTTGATGACACGGTCAATATCCAGACAAATCCGCACATCACGCGGGGCCTGAGCCTCACGGAAATCCGCTGGGCCTTCACCCATTTGTATGACGGCAACTGGATCCCACTCACGTGGATCTCACACATGGCTGCTGTTCAGATCTTCGGGCTTCACGCGGGAGGGCATCTCCTGATCAATTTGATCCTGCATCTTCTTTCCGCCTTTCTGCTTCTCACGCTGCTTGAAAAACTCACGGGAAAATTCTGGCCCTCCGCGTTTACGGCTGCGCTCTTCGCGCTTCATCCCCTTCACGTAGAATCCGTGGCCTGGGTGTCGGAGCGCAAGGATGTCCTGAGCGGATTATTCTTTATCCTGACTTTGCATGCTTATACGGATTATGTCCGGACTTTTTTTTTGTCATCCCCGAATGCCTTTGTCGGGGATCCAATTAAAAACCTTGGATTCCCGACTAAAAATTGCGGGAATGACAATCCAAATGAATCCTCGAAATCCGGGATGACACACCAAAACAGGTCGTACCTCGTCGCACTATTATTTTTCGGACTCGGACTGATGGCCAAGCCAATGATCATGACACTGCCCGTGATTTTTTTCTTGCTGGATTATTGGCCGCTGGCAAAATACCGTCATTGCGAGGAGTCCCGCAGGGACGACGCGGCAATCTCAAAACAACAATCCGAGATTGCTTCGCCTCCGGCTCGCAATGAGATCATGGAAAAAATCCCTTTCTTCCTTCTGAGCGCCGGCTCCGCAACCCTGACTTATCTGGCACATCAATCTCAAGGGTGGATCAACACAACGCAAACCGTCTCGCTAAAGATCCGGATCGCGAATGCCGGACTCAGCGCGGTAAAATATCTGCGCAAAACACTGTGGCCCTCCGACTTGGCGGTTTTTTATCCTTACGATGCACCGCAGTCTATTCTGCTTTATGGATCTCTGGCTCTGGCCGCGCTCGGGATCATCACTTTCCTGGCCATCAAATTCCGCGCACGGTTCCCCTGGCTTCTGACCGGTTGGCTGTGGTATCTCGTCATGCTGGCGCCGGTAATCGAGATTATTTCGTTTGCCGGATTTTCAATGGCGGATCGTTACACGTATCTTCCTTCGATTGGAATTTATATCGTGATTGCCTGGAGCGGCGCAGCACTTGCTGAAAAATGGCCGCAGAAACTTCCCTGGATCCGTAAAGCTGCAACCACTTCCATTGCCGTAGCTTCTCTTTTCACGTTCACGCAAGTGAGCTACTGGCAAAACACCGAAACCCTTTTTAAACACGCTCTAGACGTCACACAAAATAATTTTATTGCTCATGAAAATCTGGCGGAGCTTTACACCAAAGCCGGCGACCTCAATCGTGCTGCCTTTCATTATGAGAACTCGGCAATGATCCGACCCAATGCCGCGACCTTGAACAATCTCGCAACCACTTATTTCCGTCAGGGAAAATGGGAGAGAGCGGAGCAGATCTATCAATCCATTGTGAAACAGGATCCGTCACAGGCCCTCAGCTGGAATAATCTGGGGCAGGTCTACAAAGAAAAGAAGAAATTTAGGGAAGCTGGAAATTATTTTGCCCGGGCGATTACCGCAGATCCAAAAATGATTTCTGCTTATGCCGGAATGGCGGAAGCTTTGCTCGAACAGAAACGCTTGGATGAAGCGGCCGCGCTCATCCAGCGAATACTGCATCAATATCCGAATAATCAGGACTTGCTGAAGCTTTTTGAGAAGATTAAAGAACGAACCGATTCTTAAATCCGAATTTCAAAACGTTCGATTTTGATATTTCTATTGAATCCGTTATTGCGAGCGAAGCGAAGCAATCTCGGGTTGCGGCCTCGAGATTGCCACGTCTCCGCCAAAGCGCGGGACTCGTCCGCCGAAGGACGGATCCGTCCTCTGGCGGACAATGACAAAAATCCACGCACGTCATTGAGGCCCGCAACGAAGCAATCTGACCCTTATGCCATTCTGAACGAAGTGAAGAATTTCGGGTTATGCCCAGAGATTGCCGCGCCCGCCTGCCGGCGAGGCAGGTCTCCGCCAAGCTCGGGACTCGCAATGACGCGGGGGTTGGTCTCCGCCGAAGGATAGATCTGTCCTGGCGGGGATATTAAATTTTGAATGCCGCTGCATACCACTTCAAATACTTAGGAAGCCATTTTGCGAGCTGAAACCTTGACTTCCCCGCGGTTCTGTCACGCCAGGTAGTGGGTATTTCTCTGATTTTATAGCCTTGCAAGTGCGCTTTTACCGTGAGCTCTAAGGCTAGCTCAAAACCTCCGGTGCTTTCGATCGTCACCTGCTTCAGAAATTTTCGCGAGTAGAGTTTAAAATTATTGGTCGCATCGTGCGTGGGAATTCCAGCAAGAAAATGAAGCGAGTTTCCGGCCAGCCGTGAAAGCATCCGCTTCAGAAACGGCCCGCCGATTTGTTTTCCGCCCAACATATAGCGGGAAGCGGCAACGACTTCGCAACCCTGACTAAATAAATCCAACATGATTTTCACATCCGCAAGATCATCGGATCTATCGCCCATCATCACAAGCACAGCTTCGTGGGACGCCGCATCAAAGCCGCTGCGAATAGCGCCCAGCGGTCCACGCCCATAAGTGTTTTTGATCAATCGAAGCGCAGGAAGACGGGAAAGAAATTTTCGGGCTGGCGGCAGGGTACTGTCTTCATCAAAATCGTAGCCGAGGAGAATTTCTGAATCAGCGCCAAGATATTTTTCAATATCAGTCAGCAACCCTTCGATTTGTTCGCCTTCATTATAAACCGGAATCACGATCGATAAATTCATCATTCTCCGAGATGGATTCCAAATCCCAATTTAGCTGTCATTGCGAGCGAAGCGAAGCAATCTCTCGTGCGTCATTGCGGGCCTCAGCGAAGCAATCTCGGGTTGTGACCTGGGATTGCCGCGTCGTCCTGCGGGACTCCTCGCAATGACTAACTCATGCGTCTCCGCCACATCATTTCAGGGACGGTTCTGGCGTAACGGCTTGTGGAGAAAACAATTAGAGAGAACCGTCCCTAGAACACTCGCACAGTTATCTGACGCCTTATGTCATAACATGCGGTGGTCAGATCGCTGCGTCTCCGCCAAGGCGCGGGACACGCAATGCCTCGCTCTTAAAAGATGCCTTGCTCAATTTGAAGTTGAATCCAGGGAATGACTTCATCCAGCATCTTGGCGAGCGAAGTATCCGCTTTGAAGCCCAACACGCGTTTTGCTTTGGACACGTCGGGTACACGCTTCTGCACATCATAGGGAAAGGACTTCACAAGCTTGTAACGAAATGGCTTTTTGTTTCCGTGTATTTTTTTCCAGATGACCCGCGCCAGTTCCAGCACGCTCGTGGACTCGGCCGTTGAAATATTAAAATCGTCGTTGATCGCTTTTTTACTTTCGATTGCAATCCTGATTCCCCGGGCAATATCACCGCCGTACGTGTAGTGGCGAATCTGCTTTCCGGTCCCGAGAATTTCAAGCGGTTTTTGATTTTGGCCTTTTAAAATTTTCTGCACCAGGTCCGGAACCACATGGCTCAACGCCAGCTTCATGTTACCGCGTTTCACCACACGGCCGGTCACGGCACGCTTCTCGCCGATCCCGACACAATTAAAAGGACGAATGATCGTGTAAGGCAGTTTGTATTGTTCCCACGCGCCCTTGGCGTAATATTCACTCGCGAGTTTTTGAAATCCATACGTGGAGGAAGGCGGTGACGACACAAGCTGATCCCCTTCACGGGATGGAAATCTTTTTGTATTTTCGAAAACCATGGATGATGAGAGAACGATAATGCGCTTCAAACGTCCGTTCTTGAATGCCTCAAGCGCCGCATCAAACGTACTAGCCAAAATGCGTTCATTTTCTGCCAACAGGTCGTAGGCGAACTCATGAAAGTAGGAAATCCCGCCAATTTTGGCGGCCGCGGCTACGACTTGATCACAGCCCGCGGCAAGGCGCTTCATAAGTTTGACGTCCTTACAGTCGCCCTGAACAAATTGGTAACGCGGATTTTTATCGTAGCTTTTGACAATCCGTCCGTACTTGGAAAAATTATCAATCCCGATCACGCTGTGACCATGTCCAAGCAGTTCTTCGACTAAATAGCCGGCAATGAAGCCGGTAGAGCCTGTCACTAATATCTTCAAATGACGCCGCCCCTTCCAAAAAAATCCCAGACATCGATGACGATCTTCTTCTTACCGAACTTAAGCTTCCGGTAAGCTTCATGCGGCGCGCCGAGAATGATGAGGTCGCTTTTACGGATGACTTCGGAAAGCGGCAGAAGGTCCTCGCTTCGGACAAAAGGATCGGTCATCAGCACTTCCTTGCATTCTTTTTCCAGCACATTGCGCAGTTTGTAAGTCAGTGACTCGCGCGTATCGTCCGACTCTGCCTTGAATGCCGCCCCGAGAATTCCCACCGTGAGAGATTCAAGATCGTATTGAGTTTTCAGACGGTTGATGAGGTAAGTCGGCAGACCTTCATTGATCAGCATGGCCGCGTGCCCAATGAACAGATTATTGTCGCTGAATGCCGCAAGCTGCATCGTATCCTTGAACAAACAGGGCCCAGCCGCAAATCCCGCCTTGGGCATATCCTTGATGCGCGGATAATTATGCGTGATCGCGTGGTAGATTTTATAGAAGTCGAGGCCACGCGAATTGGCAATCATAAAAAATTGATTGGCGATGGAAAAGCGGATATAGCGCCACGCATTCGTAAGGAGCTTAGCCAGTTCGGCTTCTTCAGGGGCTAATTCAAGAATGTCTTTCGTGAAAATAGAAAAAAATTCGCGCGTGCGTTTCAGACCGCGCTTGCTGAAACCCGCGATGATCTGCGGCAGTTCATAAATTTCGCGGATAGCAAACCCCTCGGAAATGCGCTCGGGGCAAAAGCTGACATCCACGTCGAGTTTCTGCTTTTTGAAAAACCGGAAAAGTTTTTCCGTGGTTCCCGGATAAAGCGTACTGCGGAAAATCATGAGCTGACCGTTTCGAAAATAGGGCTGATACTCCCGAACCGCCCGAAAAAACTGGGTGCTGGTGGGATAAAGATGGCTTGATACCGGTGTTCCTAAAATAAAAATCAGGACTTTGCTTTGTGCGATCAGTTCCGGATCCGTATCCGCCAACAGACGTTTTTTCGCCAGCACCCGCTTCAGGATTTCCTTGGCCCCCTCTTCCTTAAACGGCATTTCACCGGACATGATCCGGGAAACCGCGGACGCGTCAATATCAACAATCGCAACTTTCTTTCCTTCCTTGGCAAGACAAAGCGCAAGCGGCAGCCCCGCACGTCCACATCCGCCGATCACGCAGACATCGTAAACGGTTTTTTTTATTTTTTTGGCCGGCATCATGAGTCCCTTTCTTTAAATGAAACGATAAATAAGACCGGGTCTATTATCGGCACACTCAGGGCTGGGCTAAACGCTGTTTGCCGTGGTAAAATAACTCATGAAAAAAGTCGCCGCACTTTTTCTTTTTCTCGCCCTTGGTTTCTTCCCGCCTCAAGGCTTTGCCGCGGATGAAGATATTCCTTACGGACTCCGGATGCCTTACCGGATTGTACGCGGCGCCGCGAATCTCGGATTAGGATGGACAGAAATTCTGCTTCGGCCTTTCGGTGAGTATAAAACGGAAAGTCCGGGACATGCTCTTTCTTTGGGAGCAGCTCACACGTTGATGAGAATGACGGGAGGCGTGACGGACATCACCACGTTTTGGGTCCCGGATATGCAGATGCTGGAGATTTATCCGGATTGGCAGGAGTGGCCCTACCTCTTCCACTGGTCTTAAAATCTCTCTAACCGAAATAGGTTCGAGCTTGCCTTGTCCCTTTCCCAACTACTGAAGAAATAGGTTGAGGTTTGTCTGGAGGGACGTCACGAGCAGGAAAATCGATGGAATGGATTTTTCGTCGCGCGTGCGAGTGAGGGATGCTCAAACCGGATCCAATCCCGCATCCCGAACGCTCCCGGAAGACAAACCTCAACCTGTTTCGGGCGCAGCAGATAAAACTAATTAGCTCAGAGATAGCTTTGCAGGAGGGGTTTTGCTGATCTGGACAGCAGGCAGGGATTCGTTGACTTTCAAAGAGACGGGGCCTTTTGAAACGGCGGCATTCTTTTTCTGAAGTTCCTGATCCAGCAGATGCTGTACCGCTTCTTCCAGATTCTCTCCCGCATTCATAGGAACAATCAGATCCCAGTCACGGCTTTCGGGCAGAGGAAATTTCTCCGGGAATTTCTGCCGGAATTCTTCCACCATTTTTTCCAGACGCAGAAAACGCTCCGGCGATTCGGGATGCGTCGAAAAGGTATAAGCTAGAATTTGAAATCCGGGAGCGTCACTGGCCAAGCGGCTGAAAATTTTGGCGCCGGCACCCACATTAAACCCCGCATGAAGCGCGTGCTGCATTCCATAATAGTCCGCTTCCCTTTCATACCGGCGCGAGACCACCGCATCAGTCGCCCTCTGAATGGGACTCGTCACCAGATTTCCAACGCCAGGAAATGTAAACGCATCGACGACCCCGGCCACGGCTCCGTAGGCGAGTCCCGTGCCGATCCCAACACCTAGAGTTTTCAAAGAATGTTTTAAAACCGTGTGCGCCAGTTCATGCCCCATAATGACTGAGAGCTCGTCGTCATTACGGCAGTAGCGAAGTGCGCCGATCCCTATTTGGATTTTTGAAAAAAGAGAATTGGCATCAAAGTTAGGCGTGGGCTCTAAAAAAAACTGGGCATTGTAATAAACTTTTTCAACAGGAAAAGTCCGGAGGATAGTTTTCCCTTGCCGGACTATTTCCGCTTCAACCGTTTTCGCGTTCGTGGATCGGATCTTCTTGAAATAGGAGCCCAGGCTTTTCACCTTCTTGCCATTAATTTTGGTAATCACATCGCCGGTCAGGACATCCATCTTTTCCGCTTGGCTTCCCGGGTAAGTGCCAACCACGAGCACTCCTTTAACCGATTTTTCAATCGCGTAAGCTTTTCGCGCATAATCTTTCAGTTCGTCGACTCCTACGCCGGTAAATTGATATTTAGGGACGAGATCACTGTGTCCTGGAACGGGCGATTTGAGAAGCCGATAACCCACGCGGTAGATGCGCGGCATCCAGCCCCGGGATGCCTGGAAAAATTTCTGATTAAACACTTCTTTTGTCTGCTTCAGTTCTTGGGAAGAAACTTCAGGGCCGGTACTGGCGCAGGAGGAAACAAGTGCGGCCAAAAACACGGTGCGGAGAATCTTGGAAGGAAGGGTTTTCATCTTCAAATTTTTGTGACAGGAGGGACAACTTGCGTAGCAGGATACTTGCCTTCAGTCCGCAGCTGCCATTCCTTGTCCGAGGCCTTCATGCGTCCGACAATATGCCCAATAAAGATACCTCCCACGAGCGCCGGCGGCGAAAGCGGAATATAGGAAAGAATATAAGTGGTGTAAGCCGGAAAAAGAATCTTGTAGGCCTGAAGCAGTTCCTGATATTTCCCCTGCTCTTCCAAATACTGAAGCGCTTCGTCCGTAGCCAACGCCTCTTGCACAAGATTGATACCCGGAAGAATCCGCGCTAAAGAATAAGTTCCCTTTAATTCCTGCGTGGCAAAATCATTAGCATGGCCGGCTTCATGGAGAGCAATAGGGACAGAATCTGAAAAAATATTTATCGTATTCGAACCCGGATCATAATAATCACTGATCAAAAGGCCGCTAAACGGGCGGCCTAAAAGAGACGCGATAAGCGTGGAGGGAAAAAGAAAAATCTTGTAGGGCCACGCAACATTTTTATTTGTAAACAAACGACCCATCTCTTTGTGCGGTGCCCACTGATTCAGACGGACTTTCACATCCGTCAGATGGTGTTTCTCCATAAATTCCGCCATCGCTTTTTCTGTTTCGGGAGAAATACGATGATTGCCGTATTTCGAAGTCCAAAAAAGAAGCTGATAAATTTTAGAAATCAAGTCCCCAAAAAAATCTAGCGGAGGACAGGAAATACCACGCTCGAATTGAGGATTTTGTGGATTAACACCTGTATAGGGAGGATGAAAAGCGCATCCCGTAAGAAGACTTGGCAGAATCAAAACCAAAAGAAGACGAGCAAACGAACGACGGCTCTTCTGAAAAAAAACCATAGCTCCTGGGGTGAAACCCTTATTTTTGTTTAAGAAGAACGTTAACTTCCTGAGGCTTCACTTTATAAACAGCTCCCGTCGCGAAGTCAACAATAATACCGATAATGCCGCCCAAAATAAGATTTCCTGTAAACCACCAGTTGAAGCCACGGCCCGTGGTACGAAGTTCTTCTTGATAGCCTTCTTTTTTAAACTTAACCGTGTGATGTTTTTTCCGTTTGAGGCTCGCAATCATCGGCGTGGTCCCTATCTTCAGATCATCCACATAAACTTCGGCGCCGGCAGGTTCAGAATGGATCGTCACATCCTCCTGCTTTCCGCTCACGATCGAGGCGCAGCCTGTATGTCCTGCCAAAAGCACGGTCACAAGAAACCAGGATAATATTTTTTTCACGCCGAAGCTCCTTGAGTTTAGGGTTGACCTTCCAAAAAGGCTACGTCTTTGAGGCGGTTTTCTGAATCATAAGTGACTTTGATGGTCATATCCTGTCCATTGACCACCGCTTCAATCGGCCAACCTATTAGTTCCCAAATAAAAAGCGTGAAAATATCGAGAATAATATGCGTGGTCGCGCGCGTCGCTTTGTTGCCCCCGCTATACCCCTGCCTGAACTTATAGATTTCAACCGTATCACCGTTGTTTTTCTCGCTTGAAATAGGCGCACCAAGATAAGTAATGACATTCTCACGGGCTGTCCCCGGCGTCAGGACATTCAGATTTTTTTTACTGGGCTGCTTTAAGGCAGTGACCGCGGCGCAGCCTGAGGTAAGCTGCATCACAATTAAAAGAAGGACTAACGGAACCTGTTTTTTTGATTTGATCATTTTTTCTCCTTAGACTCAACATTAAATCAAGGGAATCTTACCACATCTTTTTGGGCTTGAATACGGCTTAAAAACATCTGGCTTGGGCGTGACTCTTGATGTTTGAATGTAATCGATGATGGTCTTCCAAAGAACATCTAAAAGGGAAAAATATCGAGACTGAAAAAGCGTCACGACTTGCGAGACTTCCTTCCCTTGAGACCAGACACTGGGGAGGGGGAAGACATCTTGCCAGAAAATATTTTGGAGATTTCATCCTTGGCTTCCGCCGCTTCATTAAGGATGTCGCGGATATACACCACCGGATTCTGAGCAACCTTGGTGGCCTTGGCCTCCAGCGCCCGGTAGACCGGCATATCCAGATAGATTTCAACGCGCATTTGAATCATAGAACACTCCTTCTAAAATCACGCCAGTGCTATTAAAAGATATCTAATGCTAGTTATTGCTAGTATATAAATAAACAATAATCTATAAATACTTATAAAATAGTTTTAAATGTTCTTGATAATAACGTTTTTAAGTGTTAGATTTAGGGCTATCAAGCATAAACATACTAACCAAAGGATCATCGATGAAGTACACGAATGAAGTTGAAAGCCAAAGTATTATCCTGGTTCCCTTTGATCTAACAAAAAATAATGAAGAAAACCGTCTCACTCGCGAACACCACAATGCAAACCATGCTTTATGGTTTCTTTCCATGATTATTTATAGTTTACAGCCGAGCAAACTGCATGTGAACATCAAGCCTAAAACGGATCGAGTTGTAGCACACCTCACGCATTTACAAGAAGTGCTTCATTCAACCGCCGTCGAACATCGTGAGATTGTAACAGACCTTTTGAATGAAATGCACGTTGAATATCCCGCGATTCAAGCCCATTGGGTGAATTTCATCTACACCCACTGGGATCTTTTACAGCAATTTGCTGATTACTATGGTCAGAAGGAAAAATGTTTTCCTCAAGAGTCCCATCAAAAAATAGCCGCTCTCATGGGCGTTTATCAAAACAGTTTAGATTGGGAGTCAAAAGCTACGGCATAGTCAGCCGTCATCGTCAGGCGAGTCGTCAAGTGCCATTCGGGCCAGGCTCGCGACTCCCTGGCTCACGCCTTCATCAAAAAAATCCGCCTACCGAATACCCACCGCCGGTTGACTTGACTGAACCCATTCAAAATAACGATCATCGATAAGTTTATCTTTTTTCCAAACCTTGACCCGCCACCGCCCAAGCCAATCTCGGTTAAAAGGGCTCCGCAAATGCAGGTTTGTTTTTGCCAATAGGTCCGTCCATCCCGTACCGAATTTTTGCTGGTGGAAAATTTTTCCATCAGGAGAAATCCATTCGATCCGGAAAGGTTTCCCAAACGTATTGTTCATCGCGGCCGCTTTCAAACCAAGAACCGCATACCAATAAATATCCCTGTTTTTGTCGGAAAACATAACACCAAAGCCAGAACCTTTGACGCCGTCGAAGGTCAAATTCAAACGCACTTCTTTGGCAAGACCACACTGACGAACACCTCCGCCTGAAGGGTCGGGATGGGAAGCCTCGATGACTCCCAGAGGCTGATCGATATTGATTTTAAAATCCTCATCGGAACACCAAGCTGTTTCCAGAACGCCCAAACTGAAAAACAGGACAAGCGGAACGATGATTTTCCTCATCAGGTCCTCACGACTTCGAAGGTGCGCTCATCCAGAAGTTTCCCATTCTCAAAAATTCGAAGCATCCATTTTCCAATCACCCGATCACCGAGATCAGGATCCCACTCCAGGCTTGTCTTGGCAAAATCAGCGCGCGTTTGAGCCTGAAGAAAGTCCTGCTCCTGATAAAGACGGCCATCCGGTGCGTACCAGTACCCCCGGTAATGCCGGCGCTGAAGAGCTAAGGCTTTCCAGGAATTGGCAGAGGACAGATAATACTGAACAAACCAATCAATGTTTTTTTGCTGGACAGAAAAGATCCGCTGTTCTCCCGACACTCTTTTTCCCACCCATAAATTAGTGACTTTTTTAGCGATCCCCATATCCATGACGCCAAATTCAGCATAGCGAAATTCTTTGGCGGCCTCTTTGGCTTCGAAGAGCGCTTTTTCCAATTCTATCTGTTGGCTGGCAACTTTTTTCTGATTCTCCGCTTCTTCCTGTTCATCCTGTGCTTTAGCCACTTCAAGTTTCTGGATTTGTTTTTTTAAATCGTAGATCTCGGCATTTTTTTGGGCCAAAGCAGCCGCACTGCTTTCATCCGGACCCTCCTGACCCTTGGCCTTTTCTTTTTCCTTCAGGGTCAGTTTTTTTCGCACTTCCTCAAGCTGCTGGAGCATCGACGGCGAAGAACCTGACGGCGTAAAAGAGGATGCGGGAAGCATGGATCCCGCTAAACCCGCGGCCATATTCAAGGCCCTGACGGGAATGGAAAGAGCACGGGGCGCCGGGGACGCATTCGAAAAAACGGCGGGAGAAACTCCCTCGGCCTCAAGCTGTTGAAGAGTTTTATCAGCGCGAATTAACCGCTCGGGAGAAGGCGGGTGCGTGGAAAAAAAACTGGCCGTCATGGTTTTGGGCGCTTCAATTGCTAGACGCTCCCAAATTTTGGCGCCCTGCGCCAGATCAAATCCTGCTCTGTATGCAAGCTGGAATCCATAATAATCTGCTTCACGTTCATAATCCCTGGAAAATCCAGCAGAGAGCCCCTTGCTTATCCCTTGAGTCACCGGACTTCCAATGCCCGGCGCTACGGTGTCGATCGCTGCGCCTGCAGCCAGACCGATCATGGCTGAAACAAGATTAGTTCCAAGTTTCTTCCCGATATGACCGCAAGCCACATGCCCCAATTCATGAGCAATCACCACGGCCAGCTGATCATCTGATTCCGTAAAACGGAGCATTCCGTAATTGACCACGATCTTTCTGCCAAGCTGAACACTGGCGTTCATGTCCGCGTCCTCTGTCACTTCATAAGTAAGGCCTTGAACTTTCCGGCGGTCTTCCAAAAGCATAAACCCTATCAGGCGCTCGGAAATCATTCGAACCCTTTGGAGCTGGGTGGCTTTATAATGCGCGGCCTTAGTCTCAAGCTCAGAGGTTTTAGTGGCAAGCTCCTCAGAAGAGACTTGAGGGCCTGTAGTCGTAGCACAGGAAGGCGTGACAATCATCGCCGCAATCAGGACCCAAGCGACCCAAGGGTGGTTAAACATTTTCTTCCTCGTGGATTTTAAAAAGCTCTGACCCAATAATGTGGCCGCTTTCAAAATTCAAGCGATTCTCAATTTTAAAAATCTCTTCGCGTTTTGGCTGATCATAATTATGAATGAGATCATCTTTTTGCCCAAGAGAATAATACCGGGTGGTGGATTCTATAACCGTATTTCTCTTTGGTGAGGTTAAGCAAGCTTTTGAAAAACCTAAAGTCCTCTGCTCCCCGAAAAATCCTCTTGTGCTCAAGAGCCCGGGAATAGACGTGACCATAACATCCATCAGAATCTGGGTGCGAGAGGCGCCGGAGAACGGCAAAGCGAACGCGGCTATTATAGAAGCTCTCAGTAACTACCTTCGCAAACCCAAATCCAGCTGCGTGATCAAATCCGGACACACCGCCAAAACCAAAACAATCGAATATAGAGATAAAGCTAATTTTTTAACTCAGGCAGGCGTTTGCAAAAATAGACATCGTTCTCATTTAACCGAATGACTTCATAAGGCCAGCTCATTTGTGCGAGCCTGTGTTCGAACGGAGTTCTTCTTTCAGATTCCTTTTTGAAGACATAAGCGACCCGCTCAAGCTTGTTCACAAAACGCTCATGAGGAGGATAGATGACTTTATGTTTGCCTTGCGCCCCATAAATGATTATTTTTATTTTCTCTCGGGATAAAAAAGTTAGTGCGGAAGCCAGGCGTTCATTTTCTCCGTAACCTCCCAGAACACCCCTTTCCTGCATTAATTTCGAAATCTCTTGATAGTCTGCTTGAAGCGAAGTTTGTTTCGGAATACTTTGGATGTACCAAAACTCGTTGACTCCTTGAGACATAAACCCGAGGGTAATTAATAGCAGGCCCCATTTTTTCCTATACTTAATCAGGGTCAGCATACCGTATCCTGCCACGAGGGCGGCGGATTGATAGCCGACGCGGAAATAGCGGTGAGCTTCCAACTCACTCAAAATATAAATTCCAAAAAGAAGAGCAAGAAAATATCCGGGGAAAGCCTTTGGCCCGTGCGATTTTTTTTTGATGAAGAAATAAAAAAGAGCAAATCCAAAAAATCCAAGATTCCACACCAGAGCGATTGTGGAAGGTAACATGGATTTCCATCCGAATGACCCAGCGGAAGGATAAAACCCTCCAAAGCTTTCCACCAGGCCCTCACGGAAAACAAAACTCAGATGAGAGTGCAGATTTTGGAATGGGATCATCCCTGAATCATCTAAACGGCTGTAGGTTCCGTAGGGTTTTCCCATCACGATGTAAAGCAAGGCTGGGGCGTATCCTAACAACAGGCCGAAGAATGTCTCTTTGCGTTTCAAAATCCATTCGCGGCATTTGCCGGCGCCTTGTTTCCAGAGAAACATGATGGCTCCTTGAAAGAGCATAAAGAAAGCTGCCATTTTCAATTTGGCGATGTAAAAAGGCGTTTGGAGGATCCAGATTTCCGGCAAGAACTGTCGAAGCATATTTTTAGGGATGAGCATACAAGTCAGGCTCCAAAGCCCGTAGCCCAGGATCACGGTATTTCCCAAAATAAAGAAAAGCTTAATGGGTATAGGGAATTTTGAATCGACGGCAAACAAGTGCCGAAGCACTCGTTTGAGTTCTAATTGAATGGATGAGCCCAAAGATTTTCTTTTTGAGATCCATAATGCGATAGGGTAGAGAATCGAGATCGGCTGGGTCCACAGCGCCAAGCCCAGGAAAAGTCCCGCTAAAAAACGATGCCTTCGATTTACCTGGGCGGTGGCTGCGAAATACATAAATAAAGAGCCGAAAAGCATAGCGCCCACATACCCGCCGGTACTTACGCAATAGTGAGTAATCTGCCAGGAAGAAAACGCTAACCAGAGTCCTGATAAAAAGGCGATCTGCCGGCCCCAAACTTTTCTCACCCAAAAATAATGCGCGGTCAGCATTCCTAAATAGACTGTGAGACACGCTAAATAAACTGAAGTGAGATTCGTGCCGAGTAGTAGAAAATATAATGCCGAAACATAAGCCTTCAACGCTCCGGTATAAACTTGGCTGTAGTAATAAACCATCCAGTGCCCTTCAAGGATGTGCTTGGCCATTAACCCAAACGTAGTGATATCCGGGCCGGAGATTTCGAACCCTCTCTGAAAGATGAGATAAAGGCGCGGCAGTGCTGCCACTAATAAAAGAAAGAATAATTCCACAGCAGGATCTTCCTTGGATTGAATGTTCTTAAAATTAAGGTCCGAGTAAGATTTTGGTTAGTTTGCGCCTTAATTTTGGCGTAAGCAACAGGATTTTGTGCAACGGCCATTGAAACCTGGGAACCCTCACCCCTCTTTCTTCTTACTCGTAAGTACGCTTAAAAAGTTTCTTAAATATGATTCCCGATTTAGATTGTTAGCAATGGCTGTTTCAAGGGCGATTGCGAATTTTTCAGGAAATTCTGCATTGATAAATTGTACGCGGACAACCGGGACAACCGACAACCGGAAATCTCTTGCGCCTTTTGGACCCCTTTTTTACGGGCCTGATGATATCTAACTTCAGGCTAATTTTTGGTCCAGTTTTCCGGAGCCACTAAAGCCGCGTGAATCTTTCTGTAAATACGGCATAATAAACTCATAAATGGCGGCCGCAAGGACCATATTTCCATGGGCATTCAAATGAATGTGATCCCTAGTAAATACTTCATCGGGCGGATACGCCTCTATCACGGGTGCAACATCCCCAAAAGGAATCCCTTTCCCCCCCGCTAAAATTTTTAAGCGTTCGTAGAAGCTCTTTTTTATATGATAATCAAGATAATGCCTATTTTTTGAAAATCTTTCGGGCAAGGGAATAGAAAACATAAAAGTGTTTTTTGTAACCTTGTTTTGAATATCCTGAAGATGCTGAAAATTAATATTGGCCACTTTAGAAATGTCTGTTCCATTACCCGTTTTATTCCTGAAGAATTCCGGATTAAAGATGAGCTTGATAACCTCCAATGGCAAATAAATCAATGCCGAATGGGAATAAAGATATGCCACTAAACGAAGGCCCACGGGCTCACGCCTATTATCTCCAGGTCCAGACAGCTCCCTTCCATGCCGGACATAATCCTTTAATGGAGGACGTTGTATGGAATAAAAGGCATCATTGAGTCCCTCGTACCAAAGAAGAAAATCGAATTGTTGAATATGATTGGCCGTTAAAAATGCAGCAATTGCCTGCTGACTATCCCGGGAAGTGCCCCCCGGAATCCCGAGATTAACAATCCGAATAAATGGAAACTGAGGATGCTCCTCGTGAAATCGGTGCAACTTTTCTTCCAAATAAGACGACCAACATTGGTTTTGGTTTACCTTTGAGCACCGTGTTGTCGATCCGCCAACTGCCAGCATTAACAGCTCATGGCGATTGAATTTCTTTTCCATCGGAAGAAGTGTGGGCGGGAGAAAATTAATGGCGGCTTGCCTACCGTAAAATAATTTATTTAAAGGGTTTTTATCAATATATAACGACGTTGAAAATTGCTCATAAACTGGATACATTGCCTCCATCATCAACCGAGTTAGTTTCTTACTCTCATCTAAATTCTGCGGCTTTCCCAAAAGACGTTCAATCTCGGAATCCTTCCAATTCAAACAAGAACGATAAGTGGTCAAGAATCGATCACGCTTCTCTTCATTCTGAATGATTGAATTTAAATAGATCACCCCATCAGCCTCTGTGATCAGCCGCGAGGGTGGAATTAATTCAGCTAAAGATGGCTCTTTCGCCACGGGGCGTTGAATTGCTTGAAGAAGATCATCGATACCGATCTTATCTGAAGCCTTTTGGGAAGAATAAGCCGCGAACTTCCCCGGCTTAAAACGATAGTCATGGTTCCAATAGTATTTTCTGAAATAGCCATAATGGAGTTCCTCGCGAATGGACCACGATAGACGAAAAACAAACTCCAGAATAAAAAAAATCAAAACAACTCGTAATACCGTCCGCATGAGAAAAACCATGAAAACAGGGGCCTTGATTATAATTTTATGTAACTTGTCAAAACGGTTCACTTATAGGCTCCGTAGGATTAAGTGCGGTGCTCAAAAAAAATTCACTTAATAAAATTCGAAAAGACCCTCCATTGGCCTACTTTTCTAACCCATCCTTTTAAAGTAATCCATATCATAAGTCTCTGCATCTTTCTTCCGCCAGAATGAACTTCTCTTACGGCCACCAGCCAACCTTAAAAGACTTATGAGATAGCTCTGTAAAGAAAAGAACGGGACAATGACGCAATAGCAAAAAGAAAACAAAATAACAGGACCAACTTGGTGCATGAAATCGGCGAACTTCATCCATCTTTTGTAAATCAACTTAAATGAAAATATGAACGAAAGCAGGGTGAGGATCGTAAATATTAAAAACAAATGGAAGGGCATCTGCGTGCGTTGAATCGCGCAGAAATAAAGCCATGCGGAAAGCATGCTTAGGCTCACGAGTTTTAGAAAAGGCGATCCGATCAGACGGGTCATTTTCATGTCGCCTACAGGAACGAGTAAATAAAGGGTGCAAGCGGGCCTAGTGCCGTTCCCAGGACTAGGATTGCTGAAAGTAGAATCAAGACAATGATGAGCGGAATAAGCCATCCTTTTTTTTCTTTTTTCCCAGCAAAAAAAATATCCGAAATAAGCTCTTTCCAGAACGACCTCTTCATGATGGGTATCCCTCACTCAATTTAAGGATCGTTGAGTTTGTTAATGTTTTTGTGCCCATATCGTAAAGAATCCAGGATAATACCTTTTTTCCTTCTCCAGCACTTTTCGAGAAAATTGTTCCATGCTTTTTTCCTTTTCAACTATTTCGTCATATTTCGGGTTAGCATTGAACTGATTAATACTTGTGCTTAGGATTCTAAGACCATTTTTTTCAAGTAACGGGGCGATCTCTTGATAGGTATGCTGAGTTTCATGGACGTGCAAGACTTGGTCTCGAAACCATGATCTCATATGTGTTTCATCCGTGATATTCTTATTCAGTCCCTTGAAGGCCTGATAGAGATCAGCTTCAGAAGAGCCTCCTTCTTTCATATGCTTAAAAAAATCCAGAAATGGTTTTCTACCATAGTGGTGATAGAGACCTAAATGAAAATACCCCCCTTTTTTAATCCATTGGATACATTTGATAATCGCGGCATGGCAATCATAAGTGTGATGGAGAACCCCTAATGAATTCACCACATCAAATTGTCTTTCCGGAACAAACTTAAAAATGTCCGCGACTAAAAATCGCACTCGATCCTCGCTGGGTAAGAGCCTATTCACGGAACGAGCCTGCTTGATCGCCACCGAGTTATCGTCAAGCCCCGTCACCTTATGGTGATAGAAATGGGCGCATGAAATTGAAAACCATCCTGCGCCACATCCAACATCTAATATCTCTGAAGTGCTCATGGCCTCTAAGGACTTATGAACGATCGGATACTCTTTGATACGATTTTCCCTTAAAAGCTCGAGACACATATCAATACTGTTTGAATAGTAATTAAAAGGTAATACTTTGTAAAAATTGAGGACTTTTTCAGTAATGTTGGCGGTAGCTTTCGTAAGGTTTATTTCCCCCTCAAGAGCCTGGTTCCCGGGCTCTTCTTCTGCAAAATTCACGTTTAAAGCGGCCTCCTTTCGAATCACATAATTTCCTAGAACAAGGACGTCGATTCCCGTTTTCATAAAACACACAAAGGCATCTTCTGGAGTACAAACAATCGGTTCTCCCATCACATTAAAACTCGTATTGAGAACTATCGGGACACCTATCTTTGATTCGAGGGCAACGAGAAGGTCATAATAGATTGGATTCATCTCTCTCCGTATTGTTTGGACACGCCCTGACCCATCTTCATGGGTGACGGCAGGTAACAAACCCCGCTTTTCTTCTCGTACCTGAGGCACCTTAATCATAAACGGCATGCTGGCATGCGGTGGTACCTTGAAAAAATCGTGGACACGTTCAAGTGGGACGGCAGGTGCAAAGGGTCTAAAGTACTCGCGAAACTTAATTTTTTCATTCACAATAGCCTTCATATTTGAATTCGTGGGATTCGCTAAAATCGACCTAGCTCCTAATGCTCTTGGACCAAATTCCATGCCACCTCTAAACCACCCGATAACTTTATTTTCCGAAATAGCTTCTGCTATCTGTTCAACGAGTTTTTCGTCGCTTAATTCTTTATAGGGTATTTTGTTTAAATCTAAATATTCCTTAATTTCTCCATTGGAAAAATCCGGGCCCAAATAGGCATGCTCCATCTCAGGACCCACGGGGTCATGAAATGCCATAATCGAGGCGCTCAGGGCCGCTCCCATGGCGGCTCCATCATCACCGGCAGCCGGTTGAATCCAAACATTGGAATAGATACCCTCTTCTTCGATTTTCCAATTGGCAACGCTATTGAGCCCAACTCCGCCTGCAATCACTAAATTTTCGCTCTTAACCGTTTTTCTTGCGTGACAGGCCAAATTGAGAATCATTTCTTCAACAACCTTTTGCCCCGATCTTGCAAGGTCTTGATGGCAAGATTTGATTTCTGAATCAGGTGTCCGCCTCGGAAAGCCAAAAAGCTTTTTCCATTTCTTTTCATGAAAGGGCCATTTTGATAACCGCTGATGTGTAAAATACTCTAAATTGAGCTGGTAGCTTCCATCTTCTCGCATATCAACTAATTTTCGAAAAAGTTCAACATATTTAGCTTCGCCGTAAGGTGCCAGTCCCATGACTTTCCACTCCGCATCATTCACTTTAAAACCCAAATAGGCCGTTAAAGCTGAATAAAGCAATCCGATGGAATGCGGAAAACCAATCGCGCATATCATCTTGATTTGATCTTGGCGACCCTCGCTCAGCGTCGTGGTCTCCCACTCACCGACACCATCCACTGTCAAAATTGCCGCATCTTTAAAAGGACTACAAAAAAAAGCCGTCGCCGCATGACTCAAATGATGCCCTGAGAAAAGAATAGGCCCTTCATAGCCCGGGATATTTTTTTGAATAAGCTGACGGATATTAATTTTAGTGGATAAGAAGTTCGGCAGTTTGCTGACAAAGGGGATGAAACTTAAGGGCCAACTAGATACGAAGGTTTCAATAACCCGGAATAGTTTTGTGACAGGTTTTTCATAAAAAACGATTGCATCTAACTCATTAACATTAGCAATCTTCCCCGAATCGAGACAATACTCAATGGCTAATTTCGGAAATTCATTCGTATGTTTTCTTCGAGATAATCTCTCTTCGGCTACTGCAGAAATGACTTTTCCATCAACCACAAGCGCTGCGGCACTATCATGATAGAAAAAACTGAGTCCTAATAACTTGGCCATATTACCGCTTTCGAAAACCCATGATCACTCTCACGCACCTTGAAGGCCTCGCACTTTTCAAAAACACAACGCCTCATGCGGGTCCCGTATTCTCAAGAGAAGAGCGCGTTTAATTATTTCGACACCCTTGAAATCATGGGAATTGACCGCAGAGTTACATGGACATACCTATCGTCCATACATTTGTGTGCTAAACCACTTCTTTGTAAGACGACGGGCCACTCATCCGCTCGCGCTGTCAATACGACTCCCAAAATAAAAAATCCATGCACTATCAGCCAAGCGATGGTTCCCGGAAATGTCGTGGCTAAAATGCCTTTTTAATCGTGTCATTGACTGGGGTGGACAACCGGAATTCATGACTGTCGGCTCCAGCAAGCACGGACGTCGATGTCGAGAGCATCTTTTCTTATCCTCACCACGGAAAATAATCAGACTGAATAAGGGCTTTGGTAGCGCCACCCTTGGTGTGAACGGCTTTGTCTTTTTCAAATGCTTCGCGGAGTTTTAAGTACGCTTGATCGGCGTTCCCGGGCTGATAAGATCCTTTTCGCCTAATGTCATTTTGTTTGAAATACTCCATAATTTCATCAATATATCGGATTCCCGCATCTTGATCACCGATGGTGTCGTAAAGGCGAAGAATTGTAGCGATCTGGCCTACCCCAATCCCTGAATCATAACCTTGTGGCGGAAGTGAATCAGCATATTCATTTTTCAATAGATCAATATAATTTAAAATCG
This sequence comes from Candidatus Taenariivivens baikalensis, assembly GCA_009691445.1. Taxonomy (GTDB): domain Bacteria; phylum Omnitrophota; class Omnitrophia; order Omnitrophales; family Aquincolibacteriaceae; genus Taenariivivens; species Taenariivivens baikalensis. Next base: position 37,478 of record SICL01000018.1, read on the forward strand.
TTTGTGGATCTTGAGTGCTTTGATACTCCTTCAAAGCCTGAATTTCCCTTGCATGGACGATTGCTTTATTATTCTTTTTATTTTGATCCAAAAACCACTGATATTCTTTCAGAGCCGCGTCATATTTTCCCTGTAAAATCAATACGTGTGTTATTGAATATTTTGCGAATCCTTTATCGTCTTCAAATTTAATATATCGCGGAGATAACGCTTCACGAAATCTTGAAATGGCTTCTTCATAGAAGCCATTCTTGACCAATTTCTGCCCTTCTTGTTGCAACTGATGCTGTTCCCAAATAGCATTTGGGATTAAATCCTTTCCCTCGGCAAAGGTTTCCAATGAAGCAAATAAAAAAAGTAAGCAAACTGCCGGTGGGATCTTTTGAAACCAATTTTTCCGCTCCATTAGAATACGCTCAATTTATAAGTATTATCGCTCACCTTGGTCAGAAGACCCTTTTGAATCAACGAATTCAAATAACTTCGGAAAGAATTTGGATCTTGAGCATTTAGAATAATGTTCGTAACGTAACCACTGATTTTTCCATTCTTTTCCTGAGCTTTTTGACGTTGAATCTGATCAGGCAAATCCTTGACCCAGTCTGCTTCGCTGCGAACGTTTTTGATGTAATCAAAATGATTCGTACTACCCTTCCCCTCCGGACGGCGTCCGGTTGCCGCACAAGTTAGATAAGAAGACCTTTGGTGGCATTACCTTTGGTATGGGCGGCTTTGTCTTTCTTAAATCCTTCTTGAATGGTTAAATACTGTTGATCAGCTTTTCCTGGTTTGTACTTGCCATATTTTTGAATATCTTGTTTTTTGAAATATTCCATGCACATATCAATATAAGCCATAGCTGAATCATAATCCCCAATTTTATCGTACAGACGGAGAATGGTGAAAATATAGGTATCACTTGCAACTATCCAGTTTTGAGGCGGTAATATTTTTTTATATTCCTCTTTTAAAAGCATTATGTGTTCGGAAACCGGCTCTGGATTGCCGCTATCTTGATATTGTTTTAACGCCTTGATTCCTTTTATCTGCTCCAATGCCGCAGTAGGCTCTCGATTGTCTTCCAAAAACCAATCCATCGCTTGTAATGCTTTATCGTATTGACTCATTTTAATATATAAATTTACAATTCCACCCCGTGCACTAGCCTCTTCCCAGCGATATTTATTTAACTTTGGATCTAATGCTGCATTATATTTTTTCAGCGCGGCATCATAATTCCCCTGCACCTCCAGATCCTGAGCTTCATGGACAAGACGCACGCTTTGCACAAGGGCTGGATCAAAATCCATCGGGCACACCAAATTCGAACCCAAGATCATACTCATAGAACCTAGTAACATTATTTTTGGTATAAAATTTATTCGCTTCATAAAATTGTGACTATCCATGTTCCGCTCGAATCTAGATGCGCCTTATGGGTTGCTATTTGTTGACCTAGAAAAGCTCGCAGTTTATCCTTATCGTTGCTATTTAAAATCAACTGCGCGACAAACTGACTGATAGTTTCGTTTTTCTGTTGAGCTTGAATGCGTTGAACCTGATCCGGAAAATCCTTGATCCAGTCTTCTGCGCTACGAACGTTTTTGATGTAATCAAAATGATTTGCGCCCTCAATTTCAATATTGAACAGGGGTTTGTTACGGTCATTAACACTGTATCCCCCGATTTCTCGAATATAACCGCCCAAAATATTGCCTTTGGTCAGCTGATCTTTGCTTCCCCAGATATTAACCACCAGCCCAGCTTTTGTGGAAGCAAGATTCGTCCAGTTATAGCCGGTATAAGGCTCCACCAACCTCCGGAGATTTTCATACATTTCTTTCATCTTTTGATCAAGGGCTGTCTTATCAATGACTTGATAAAAAATATCAAGCTGACTAATAAAAAAATCAACAGCATTTGAAATCATCCCTGGCACCCCTTTCAAAGCTTGCCCAAGAAAACTGACAGCCGTTTGAGCGAGCGTGCGCAGTGTACCGTTACGCAGCGTCACATAATTTTCAAAAGCCTCCGCAACATTCACAATGGCTTGAGCCACGGTTGCTCCGATTCCAAA
>SICL01000019.1 GCA_009691445.1 Candidatus Taenariivivens baikalensis
GTCTGAAACCATTGAGCGGCATCCAGCATTTGCTGCAATGCCTCCCTGGCTTTGCTTTCCCCCAAAATCGCAGTGAGCATTTTCGCAAAGACACCGTCGAGATTAAATGCCGGAGCCACAATAATATCATTAGTAGGGTGCACCTGGAAATTGCTTTGCGTGGATAAATTGATCTGCAAATTCCGAATGTAATCAGGAGCTCCTGAAGGGCTAGTGTTCCCGATACCATTCACAAGCACATAAAGACTTTTATTTGGATCGGTCGTTTGAGGTGATAAAGCGGAGGAAGTATTTTGCATCTCCACACTCTGAGCTTTGCCGTCCTTGAAAATAAGGGAGAATCCTTGAGAGACGAAATTAAAAAGACCGTTCCAAAAACTTAGATCATAAGAACTGCTCGTGGGACTAGTGGGACTATCCGGGCCATCAATGATAATCGGACCATCTTTTTGCTCAGGGCTTCCGATGATGACCTCTTGACCCTTACCGTCTTTGATTGTGAATTTCTGGAGCTGGCCGTTTTTGACGTCTCCGGCAAACACGTCGCCTCCCGATAGAATGGAAAGGACTTGTCCTGCGATCAGCGCAAATTTCCCGAATGAGTCCACACCAAAGGTTCCGGTCTGAGTGACTCCGTTTTCTTTCTTTCCGATCAATGCTCCGGCGAGATTGAAAAAAAGCGAGGTCACGGAATTAATCTTCAGTTCTTTCGCCGGCTGACCTGTGGATAAGGTAGTCAGCGCTTGACTTAAACCCAAAATCCCTGACATTCCTCCGGCTTTCAAAATACCCTCTAAAGTCTGCGGGCTGAAAATCGACGAAGCAAAACTCTCAAGCGTCTTGGCAAGCCCGCCCTTCTCCTGAACCACCTGGCTAAAATCACGAAAGATGCCGCCGACAGTATCAAACGGATGAAGAATCGTGTCTTTAATGGTACTGAGGATATTTGAAAACAGTCCGTTCTTTCCAATCAGACTTTCAATGGAATGCGTCACATCAGAGCTGGAAAGATTCAGCCCGCCCATTCCAATCGACTGAAGCCCGGACGCTAATCCGTTTTTGATCGAGGCAAAAAGACTCGATACATTCACGTGATCTGCGTCAAAAATACTCGCGATCCCCGTTCCTATTGCAGCACGGACAGGAATGTTAATCAGCGCGGTGATAGCAGGATTAAGATTGAGGACGGAACCGAGTCCCGCCAAACCCGCTGAGGCAAATTCTTTGAGGAGAAATGGCGTCGCAGATTTTAAACCGGCCAAGGCTCCCGTGATGCTTCCCGTATTAATGCCCGCGCTCAACAAAGATCCAAGACCCGCCGCGCCCGCGGAAACGAGACTCGTCATCACCGGAGAAAGATGGGTGAAGTTCTGTAAAATCCCTCCAGTCCCGCCCGCAATCCGGGCAAGCCCCTGCGCCAGCGAAAGAGGATTCCCGGCAACAATTCCCGCGAACCCGGAGACAATATCGCCCACTCCGCCAATCACACGTGAAATTTTTGGATTCACACCCAAGGCTCCCAAAATAGACCCAAGCCCTTTGAGTTCAAGACCGAACAGTGAAACATTGACATTAAGCGAAGCAAAAGTACTCGCCGCTCCGCCGCTAAACACGCCCTGCATCCCTGCGGTCAAAGAAGTTTGAAACGCACCGGCCGCGTTGACAAAAGCCCCGCCAAGCTGACCAATTCCATGAAAAATTCCGCTGAAAAGTCCCTGGAAAGCCCCAAGAAAATTCCCTGCTAATAAATTCGTGACAAAATCGGACATCGCGGAAACAAAGGTGCCGATGGCATGGATAATGCCTTCGAGCAGTAACACAATCGCGTGCACAATGGCCACAACAATCACCTCAATGACGTGGACGATTGCCAAAATAGCAATCATAAGGTAGACAAAAAAGAAAGCACCGCGGACACGCATTTCTTCGGATGTCGTGAGCTGTGCGTAATGCGTCTTGAGCGGCATTTGATTCAAGGCCGCATTTTTCAAAATATTCTGATGGGTGATCACATACCCGCGAGATTGATCTGAACCCGCAGACGCTTGGCGAGAAATCCATTTCGCCGAAAAGGATTCGCGGTCCATCGTAATTTCTTCCAAAGCGCTTTCCGGACCTTTTCCCGGCTCCGTGAAAGTAATTTCTTCTACCGTCTTTCCATCCACGACACGCGTCACCATTTTTTTCAGGATAATGTAATGATTACCGTCCACATGCAGAACAATCCCCGCACGGCAATCGGTTTTAGAGGCGCAGGCTTGATCATAAAGCGCTTTCAAAGCTTCATAATCCATCTTGAGCGGAGTTAATTCCACTCCGTAATACGCCGCGGTCTTGCGGAACGCATACATGGAAATGAGAAGATCACTGGTTTCTCTTAGCGTAATCACGCCGCTTAAGATGTCCGTCATGATCAGACGCGCAGCCAAATTGATTCTGAGGGAAACTCCCGGAACCAGATTATCCGAACGGTTTGGTTTTTCTTTCAAGAGAGATTCAAGCGCAATAAACGCCGATTGCCCGAAATGAAGGCTTAAACCCTTGAGCCAAGTCAGAATTTTCTGGAGATCCGCAGCGCTCAAATCCACGCGGTTTTCAGCCTCAATGCCAAGCTTTGCCGCAAACGCCGCCCTGTCTGAGGGCGACTGCAAGCTCAGCAGTTGTTTTTCCACCGCGTTTTTAATGGCCTGAACTTCGTTTGAACGCGCGCTATATTCCGCGGAACTCGTCAGTGAAGTTTTTAACAAAGCAAGATTGACCTGCCCTCTTTCACCGTTCCAGGCCTTCAGAACAAGCTCTACATAAGACTCGAACTCCTGATTCGAAGGATCCCTGCCCATCATTTTCCGATACCAGTGATAGATCACAGGCAAAAGTTCCTGGCGGGTCATGGCTTTTTTGGCTTCAACAATTTTTGCGGCTAGATCCGAGAAAGCCTTGGTGCTTTCCGTCTCAATATCGGTAAGGGCCTTGGTCACCGAACTGTCGAGATTATTTAATCCCTGCGCTTTCTTAACATCCAGGCCTGCCAAAGCCGCATTGACCTGATCTACACCAACCTGGATCTTCTGGAAAGCCATATTGATTACATCTTGGACACTTTTACCGCGCACATTAATCGAAGCTAAACGATCCCGCTGCGCCTCGATCTCAGCCTTTAAGGCAAGCAGATTGTCACGAACTGCGACATACAAGCCCTCAATCGTTTGTTTCAAAACAGCGTTACGGTCTTCGACGTAACGGATCGCTTCAATTTTTTCGACGGCAATCTGCGCCTCAAGTTCAAGCCGAGCGGATTCAAGCCTCCGCCGCGCCCCGCCCATATAAACTTCCACGGGATTACCTTCCGCATCATAGGTGTGATCGATCAGCAGCTCTCCGTCCAGAGCCAGAGTTTTTGAAACTCGTCCGTTCTCATCATAAACTTCAAGAATCCCTTCGGAAAACCAGCGAAAGGCAAGCTTGCCGCTCGAAGAATATTCGTTTTTGATCACCTGGGCTGGCGGCAGGGAAAAATCATTCCAGGTTTTCGTCACAAGATCTTTCCAAAGCGCAGAGGCCTGCTCCAGATGATAGCGGGCTGATTCGGCAGGATTGATGAGGGCGCCGTCTTTTTCTTCAAGGAGAATTTCTTTTCCAGCACTAGAAACTTTATAAGGTTTCCCATTTTTATATTCCGTAACGGTGTGGTCCGACCGAATCACTTTTGCGTCGAGCACGGTTCTCTGAATGACCGGATAACCTTTTTCATCCACACTTTCTTTGGTTTCGATCCGCTCAAAATAAATTTTGGTTCCGTCATGCATCTTGACATGCGTGAGCACGCCTCCTTCATAAAAGGATTCATCTCCGCTCTGGTTCTTGTAACTTTTCAAAATCACCTGATGCACGGCCTCGCCGTTTGGGTCCTTCGTGACACTGACAAGCGGAACATTAATCGTCACGGTTTTTCCGTCTGGAAGTTTTAGCGTTTCGCTGCGCGAGGTGATTGCAATTTGCTGAGCCTTGGCCGTGACGTGTTCGTAGGTCAATCCTTCCGGCGTGGTGTTAAAAACAATCCGTCCTTCAGCGTCGTATTCTTCTTTGACTCCACCCTCAGTGGTAATCGTATGATGACCCGTGACTTCATCCGATTGATTCTGAAATATTTCTTCGAGTCTTCCTTTATAGGAAACACGGGTCTCGGAAAGTTCTCCCATGGCACTATAAATAAATTCCTTGGTCACTCCATCGGGCTCGGATCGGGAAATCAGCCGTCCATCCCGGTATTTTTCTGTGACTTTCGTGTCCGGGTCATAAACAGACATGATTTCAACCGTTGAGAGAGGTCCTGACAAAGACGAGCCAGTCCCCGCTGTTACGTATTCGTAGGAATATTGAAGCGGACTCTTGCCAGGACGCTCCACCGTGCGGATATTGCCGTAGGTCAGAGCCGCGGTTTGTCTTGTGCCGTCACTTTGGGTGATCGTCTGAACGGTTTTTTGAGGATTTTGAGTGTCTGAATTTTGGAAAGTAATCTTCGTCTGATCGGGAAGTACGGTTTCCTTGACCGTTCCATTTTCCACTTTGGAAACAGATCCAGCCAAGGTCTGAAACTGGATAATCTGGTTTTGAGAGCCCAGCTTGAGCTTGGTTTCTGCGTTTAGAATTTTTGAGATGGCTTCGCCTCCTTCGGGCGCTTGTAATGACGTCATTGCGAGAATCCCGCCCCAAGCGGGAGACGAAGCAATCTTATTCATATTTGAAAGCCCATTTTCCTGGGCAAGCAAATCATTCAACCAGTCCTTGACCTCGGACGGACGAAACTGCACGTAAGCAAGATCATCCATATAAACCGGGGCCGCCGTGCCCGCGCTGATGGTTCCGGACGCGGGAATAAATTTCACTTCAATGGATTCCATGGAAACCTTGGATTTATCCACCGGCAGGTAGAAATCTTTCCAGTCCGCGCCGAGACCCGTGACCGTCCATTCCTGGACCGCACCCTTTGCTTTGGCCGTGATCTTTACGGTCCCTTTGGCAGAAGCACCGTCACCAGCTTTCAAACTCACATGCAAATAATCATAAAGGGTTGTATCCACGCCCCCGGTCGGAGCAATGATGCCCTGAATGTTTGTCTCCTGAACCGGAAGAAATCCATGCCCTGTTCCAAACTGTACCAACCATTTTTTTTCGGATTCCCGGTACATAACACGGTCCGGAATTTTGTCGCCGTTCACATCCATAAGATCCGAGATGACAGCAGAATTATGACTCAGGCGATAATCAGACATGATGTCCTGATTTTCCTGACCCACAGAAGTCTCGTTCTCGTTGCTTCCTTCAATACCATTCCAAAGCACGGGCGCATTAAAACCATGACCGGTATTGATCTCCACCCACCAGCTGTGACTCACCGATTTCGGCTGAGCGTTCTCCACGGTGATCCTGTCCGGAAGCCCATCTCCATTGACATCCTTTAGTTCAGCCGCCATATTGCGGCGTCCGTTCGAGAGTGCCTTTCTCAAACTGATTGCTGAACCCATCTGTAATGTTCCCATACCTGGAATCACCCGGACACTCGCAGCCCAAAGCGTTGCCGCGTCAAACCCTTTGCCATGATTGAGCTGGACAAACCAACGTCCCTGTTCATCCGCGAAAACACGGTCCGGCTTTTGGTCCCCGTTTATATCCACAAGACTTGATGTCTCAGTAAACTGCTGAGCATACGCTTGCAGATATACGAGAAGAATTTTGAACCCATCTGTTGGTTGTTTTGTATCAGGGTCACCTCGGATGACGCCAAGAAGTTCTCCAGCCCCAGCGGCGGCAAGCGTACCGCCGAGACTATTTCGAAAATCCGTCCATATGTCCTGCGCATTCTGGGGCTTACAATTTCGGGAGGACTTGCCGGCACAAGGATTTGGATTAAAGGCGTTCTGTTTTGCCCATAATTCCGCAATGGTTCCGTCGTAACGATGGCTGTCACTGGTAAGATAAGAGGAAAAGGAAGCCGCTGTTTTTGAATTTGTATTAAATCGAAGATCGACTCCCATCCACAAAACCGCATCAGCAAAACCATCCCCAAGATTTTTTTGAAAAAACCAGCGATCAAAGGGCCCGATATTCGGACGGATAATGCGGTCCGGAAGTCCGTCGCCATCCATATCAATAAGATCTGCAACCGACTGGATGACCGCTCCTCCGCCTCCATCACTCCAGACCCTGATATCTGCCTGAGCCTCAAGCGTCTTCTGAATAGCCGGCTGGATATTTCCTTTCCAGACTATTTTAGACTCAAATCCTTTTCCACTATTAATCTGGATAAACCAAACATCATTTTCTTTGTCGTTTTTTCCCACGAGCACACGGTCGGGACGTCCGTCGCCATTCATATCGATCAGATCCGAGGTCAACGCAAAACGATCGGAATTGTAATAAGTTCGAAGCGCACTCCCGGAAAATCCGGAAAGATTTTCCACACCCGTCCATTTCACCGGAGGATCAAAACTTCCGTGTCCGTTATTCCACTGAACCTGCCAAACTTTAGAATCAGAGGAATCAATAGAAACCCAATCAACGAGACCGTCTCCATTCATATCCATCAAATCTGAAACAGCTCCCGGTGTGTCTGCTCGAAGGCTGGGATTGATTCCCATCCACTCCGGGGAAAAAATACCATTCATCGGATACACCTCTCCCCGCTGCAGATCCTGAACGGAACGTACCAGCGGAATGTCCCCATAAATCGCACTCTCGGTTTTCATTTTTGAGGGATCTTGATCCAACACTGAATCAAGAGGACGCGGCAGAAGAATGGTCCGAAGTTGGGCAATATCGTTATCGCCTATCCGCACAGCCGGCGCCATTTCTTCAGGATGATTTAAAAATGGAACCAGTGAATAGACGGGAGATCCGGGCAGTGAATCCAGACGGATTTTGATATTCTGGAGTTTCTTGTCCGCCGTTTCTTCGTAGAGAATTTTATATTTTCCGGTTTTTGTTTCCAAAGAAACAATTCTTCCGTTCTCATAAAGCACGTGCGTTCCATTCACGCTTACGGCTTCGCGAAGTTCTCCGCTTTGAACACTCAGAACTGTTCCATTCAAAAGCTTGACCTGTCCGGATAAAGATCCTGCGCTATTCCATTGAGGTTTTTCGATAGTTCCGAACCAGGTCCAGATTTTTTGGATCTGAGAATTCTGGATTTCCATATGGATTCCATTTTCCGTCAGATGGGTCAAGACTCCCGACGGGGTAAATTCGCGCCGTGTGTTGGGTCCTTCAAAAATAATTTTCCGAATCTCACCGCCCTCACGAATATAGGAAATCGTTTCATCCCCTATCTTCCGGGCGAAACCGTCTGGGCCGTATTCGATTTTGATTCCATCCACCAGGGTTTTGACATAGGACGTGACCTGTTTGCTGGAGTCCATCACAATTGCGCCAATGCTGGATTTATCCGGGAAAAGAATTTCTTTGATATTTGTTCCGGTAAATAGAATGCGCGTCCCATCCTTCCAGTTCCATTGGTCCAGGACTGCCTCCGATCCTTGAATGCTGTAACTTCTCCCATCAACCGTTTCAAATCCTATTAATTTTCCGTTTTCAATTTTTTGTTTGATACCGTCCTTAGTTTCGAGAATCCCTTTCAAAATGCGGCCCTGAGGATCAAGCTCAAAATCTCTTACTATGTCGCCGCCCACGCTTTCGAGAATCAAATCCACCGTGGGATCCGAAGGCCCGTCCGCTTCCCGGTGGATCACGCCCGCGCTCGTGCTGATCTGCGAAAGAAATCCCGATGCATCGTAGGTATAAGCGGTTCCTCCTTTTTGTAAACTCAGGGTTTGCGGCATTTCCTGACCACCGGCCTGCTGTTGAATCGTAGTCTCCTTGCCAGAAGGATCCAGAATTCTTACCGGTTTTCCCTGAACCAATTCTGTGACGGTTCCGTCCTGAAGCTGGACACGGGTCAAAAAACCTGCCGCATCGGTACGAAATTCAACGGGTACTTTTCCAGTGGCAGACGAAGAGCCAGAGCGATTTAAACGAAGAATGTAGCCGGACGAAGCGCCGGTGCGGTCATAAAAGTAATTTTGACCTACCTGGTGAATTTCTTTAAGTAATCCCAGTTCATCATAAACACTTTCACTCCCGTTGGACCCAGTCACTCGAGTACTTAACACCTTTCCATCCGCGGTTTTCTGATAAAGGTAGGTCAGTACCACATCACTTGCGGGAATTTCCCGGACGATTTTCCCGGTAGGAATAAAATCCACAATGCTTTTGTCCGGCGAAATCCTTCGCAAGACCTTCCCATCCCTAATCACCTCAAGAGTTTTATTGGGATATTGCGCCAGTGCATCCTGAATCAGACCGGAACTATCCATACGAAAATTCGTAATCCGGATCCCCGCTTCCGTATTGATTTGAACAATCTCGCCCTGACGATAAAGCGCTTCAACCCCACCGCTCAATTTGAGCCGTGTGATTTCTGATTCGTTGAAAACCGGAGGAACCGGAATGGCAATCGTTTCCTGTAATTTCCCGGATGCATCATGAATAAGAATGCGATGCGGACCGGTGGATTCATATTCAATTTTCTGTCCGTTCGATTTGAGATAACTTGACAGGTTCATCCAACTGGATTCACGCTCTCCAACTTTTGACACCGCCGAATCAGAAGTAGTCAGCGAATTGAGACTGCTGATAGTCCGACTACCGTCTAAATCAGTCAGGATAACCAAGTAACCATAGGTTAAAGAGGGCATGAGTCCGCGTAGTTCGAATACATATTTATCTGAAGAATTACCCGCAATCATGGACTGGGCAATGGAACCAGGAATGAAGTGGAAAATTTGAGCACTTTTCACCTTCCGATTTAGTTGAATCGTGACATCAAAGTCCAGGGTACTGCCAACTTGCTGATGCGTTAAGGAAACTACGGAAACAGCGGGCTGAGCGATCCCAGAAGATGATTTTCTAACAGAATTTTTTGCGGTTGGGTTTGAATCGCTTGACGAACTCGACGAATTTAACACTTGATCCGCTTGAAGAAAATCCGTACTTGTCCCGGATGACGGTGAAAGCAGAGGTACGGGAATACTATCAATCGCGGTATCGACTGCTTGCGCGGACAAAGGCTGGTTCAGATCCTGAAAAATAAGATCCGTAGGAGCCGCATAAAAAACCTGTTGAAAGATAAAACACTGAAGCGTTAAAAAAGCTGCCGTTTTCCGAAGATTCATTTTGGACTCCTTTTGTTTCTGACGAAGTCCATCGTAGTTAGATTATAATTTAAATACAATTTAAGTTTTCGTTTTATTATATTTAATACTATCAATAATAGTTAATATCCATTTATTAATAGATTACGCCTTATAAAAACTTTGGTTCTGTGAATTTTTTTTTATACAAAACCTCCCCTTTGTATTTCCAGGACAGCTGCCGATAATGAACCAAGCATCCAATCGATTGCTAAAGGGGGAAATTTTATGAAAAAGTGTGTTGTGTGCAAGCTTGTGACGTTTCTGGCGGGTGTCGGTGCTTTGAATTGGCTTCTAGTTTCCTATGCCAATATGAATCTCGTAACCGCTCTGCTGAGCGGCATCCCTCATGGTGTTAAAGCGGCTTACACCTTGATTGGAATCTCAGGACTCATCACGATCATCTCTTTGATCAAGTCCTGCCCTTGTTGTTCAGGGGAAAAAGGTAGCTGCAAATAAAAGTAAGCAGTAGGCAGGAGGCAGAAGGCAGCAAAAAAACCCTGAAGTTCTGCTTCCTGCCTCCTGCGTACTGCTTTCTGCCTTCTGTCTTCTGTCTTCTTCCCTTCTGTGATAGAATCCCTGCCTTCTTATGATCTCAACAAGCCATATCACGCTTCAATTTGGAAAACGGGAACTGTTCAAGGACGTCACGATCACGTTCTCGCCCGGCAATTGCTACGGCATTATCGGAGCCAACGGCTCGGGCAAATCCACCTTTCTTAAAATTCTTTCCGGAGATCTGGAAGCTTCCTCCGGAGAAGTCGCCATTGCCCGGGATAAACGCCTTTCCATCCTCCGCCAGGATCAATTTGCCTTTGATGAATATTCCGTGCTGACGACCGTGCTGATGGGCCATAAACGGCTCTATCAAGTGATGCAGGAAAAAGATCTGATTTATGCCAAGGCGGATTTCTCAGAAAAAGACGGACTGCGCGCCTCCGAGCTTGAAACGGAATTTTCGGAAATGAACGGCTGGTCCGCGGAATCCGAAGCCGCGAAACTTTTAAGCGATCTTGGAATCGAAGAAGATCTCCATCAGCTTCAAATGACGCAGCTGGAAGGAAGCCAGAAAGTCCGCGTGCTGCTGGCCCAGGCGCTCTTCGGCGATCCGGACATCCTGCTCCTGGACGAACCCACGAACCAGCTCGATGATAAAACTGCGATGTGGCTTGAGGATTTTCTCTACGATTTTCAAAACACCGCGATCGTGGTTTCGCATGACCGGCATTTCATGAACCGCGTCTGTACGCATATCGCCGATATCGATTTTGGAAAGATCCAGCTTTATCCGGGAAATTATACGTTCTGGTATGAATCCAGCCAGCTCGCGCTGCGTCAAAAATCGGAAACGAACAAGAAAACCGATGAAAAGCGCAAGGAACTTCAGGACTTCATTGCCCGCTTCAGCGCTAACGCTTCCAAGTCCCGACAAGCCACCTCGCGCAAAAAGCTTTTGGAGAAACTCACGCTCGAAGAAATCCGTCCCTCCTCCAGAAAATATCCGTTTGTGGGTTTTCGGCCTGAACGTGAAGTGGGCAACGATGTCCTGGAACTGAGAAAGGTGAGTAAATCCATCGACGGTGTGCGGATGTTCAAAGATCTTGAAATTCGCCTCGTCCAGGGCGATAAGGTTGCGCTCGTGGGTCCCAACGATCTTGTCAAAACTACTCTATTTCAAATTCTTTCCGGGGAACTTCAGCCGGACAACGGCTCCTTTAAATGGGGCGCCACCATTTCTCCGGCTTATTTCCCCAAAGACAATAAGAAATTTTTTGATAGCGATCTGAACCTGATTGATTGGCTGCGCCAGTTTTCCAAAGAGATGCACGAAGAATTTATCCGTGGATTTTTGGGCAGGATGCTTTTTTCGGGTGAAGAAGCTTTGAAATCCGTACGCGTACTTTCAGGCGGAGAAAAAGTCCGGCTCATGCTTTCTAAAATGATGCTCTCGGGCGCTAATATGCTGATCCTGGATGAGCCGACCAATCATCTGGATCTGGAAGCCATCACCGCGCTCAACCAAGGCATGGAAGCCTGCAAAGGTTCGCTTTTATTTTCTTCGCATGATCACCAGTTGGTCCAGAGCGTCGCCAACCGCATCATCGAGATCACTCCCAAAGGCTACCTGGATAAGGCCGGCACAACCTACGATGAATACCTGATGGATGAGCGCGTCAGCTCCCAGCGCAATGCGCTTTACCAATAACGACGGCTTACGCTGTTTTTTTTACGACGGAAGGAAATTTCAATTTCAATCGACTGATACAAATAATCCCGCTGGTCAGGAATATCCCCTGCTCCACCACAGCTAAGTCCACCGGCTTCGCAGAGGTGAGCGGCACCCAACCATACGATTTCTTAGATTTTATGCGTGGACCCCTCAAAAGGGGACGGGTCGGCATTTAAGACCTGCCCACTGTTTTGCGGCTGCCGAGGCTGGCCTTCGGAAATGCTCTGGCTCAAATTGCGTGAATACCTACACCGGTTACATTAATACGGCGGCGATTGCAGCCTCAAATTTTCAATCCGCTTACGGAACCAATGTCGGAAATTATCAGGTCACCATGAGTTAACCTTTACCGGCGGCGATGATTGGCATAAAACAGAAACGCTGGATGCGGTCAATACCACTTTTTATAAAAACAACAAAGATTCCGCGTTTCCCTCAACCTGGGGAACCACTGTCCAGGCCATTATATTTCTCTGACAGCTTCAAGCGACGGAACAAAAACCAAAGTCATTGAGTACACCAGCAGCTCTTACGCAACCCAGGCGGCCACGTACACGCTCTCAAATACCAATAGCATTATCTACAACAATGGAAGTCTTTACATCAAAGGCGGCTCTGTCACAGGCCAGGTCAGCATCGCTTCGTCAGATGACATTGTCCTTGATGGAAATGTAACGTATAAAATCGGAGCGGCTTACAGCGACTCTAATAATTCCGCCGCATTCATGGCCAAGGATAAAGTGTTTGTCCGTCCGGCAAGCCTTGAGATCAGCGGCACTGGATGCCGATTACAATACCGCCGGACAATAGGATCCCACCGCAAAACAAACGGACATTTTCGGATTTATGGAAATATCATTATGAACAGGACCGCGAATACGGCGGATTATGCTAATGACCGGTCGTATGGGCGTGACCCGAATCTCAAGTATTTCCGTCCGCCCGGGATTCCGGTCAGGCCGGAGCTGCGCACCGTGAGGGAAAGTTAAAAGAGATGGAAGCAAAGGGATGACGAGGGAAGAAGGAGGAAGAAGAGCTACACGGAAAGTCACAGATGCAATGGTTGGAAGTTGGATGTTCGAAGTTAGAAGGTAGAAATCTTTTACTTCAAACTTCAAACTTTTTTTATTTGTGGAATACCAGATTATCGATCAGAAAACTGCCTGCGGTATTTCCGAGTCCAGGATCAGCAAAAATGAGAATGTCACTTGCTTGATTTAAGACCGATGATCCCGGAGGAAAATTACAAACCACTTCCTGCCAGCCGGTTGTGCCGGAGGGAAAATTAAATTGTTTTTCGATTGGAGCTCCTGAGAAAGATTCGAATTTCACCAGAAGAGACACCGGCCCCGGACTCAACTTCTGAAATTGAAAACGAAAAGACGTGTAATCGCTGAACTTCACAGAACCATTGGTCTGAATACGGATATAAGCATAAGGAGCGGCGGTCTTTTTAGTGTAATCGATTTTTTCAGCGGAGCTGTTTCCCATGCCTTGGCCGTTCACCTTCGTGAATTGATAAACGCCGTCCGTTCCCGTAATTGGCACAGCTGAATTGCCGTCAAAATTCTCTACTGCGGCAGTTGAAGGAATCGTGTTCGTTGGAGGATCTAAAATCACGTGCGCGGCTTCCTGGATGTTCAGATTCAGCCCATTGTAAAGTTGGTTAAAATTCGCCAGCAGGTTCCGCTTTTGTAAAAACACTTTCATGCTGGAAGGTCCGCTGCCGGCCAGCCCCACCAAAAAAGATCCCTGATCAATGGCATAATAGTTCTGGCTAACAACTCCGGCCTTGGTCGCCGCATCATAAAACCCGTTAGGCCCGATCATCTGAGGAAAGGTCGTTTTGACCCATTGAATCAGGGAAAGCACTTTGGACGGATCAAGCAAGTAAGCCGCGGCCAGTGCGTAGAGACTTCCGATATTAAAATAACGAATATCGGTGGCTTCGGCAATGGATGGAATTCCAATCTTACCGTCATAAACGGCACCAGGCACGGCACTGGCAGAAGGAAATCCGGGAAGTTTTTCACGTTGCATAAAATCGGTAAAGGCCACGAACGCATTCCATAAAACCGGTTTCATTTTGGCGATTTCATTTTCCGGAGCGCGGAGCGTATTCCAGAAAACCTGAAAGGCACCGCCGTCAAACGGCGCAATCGTTTCCACGGTTTGATTGTTGGAAGTAATATAACTGCGAGTCACAAGAGCCAGATTATTCCAAGCCGGCTGGGGAAGACCAAAATACGTGACCGCAAAAGCGATCCCGGAACGGATTTCATTTCCTAAACGATCCGCATGCTGATTCGCACTGAAACTTCTCGCGGCGGTATCATAAAAAGAATAGATCCGTCCGGCCGCGGAATCATAAAACTGCTGATAAACATTACCGGTCTTCCCATTTAAAGTGATACTGGCCTGCTGCTTGGCTAAAAATTCCGCCGCCTTGTTATAAATATCTTTAGCAAGACCCGTTTGGACATTCGCTTTTTCAAGACTTCCCAGCATCGCGGCGACACTTTGCGACAAGTTGATATTGTCTAAAAAAACAATCTGCGAACGATCAATGCCCAGCGGCGAAAGCCTCAACCAGGGAATCAGCCCGTTCCATCCAAAACGGGTTTGCGCATCCAGCAGACTTGTTAAGGTTTTGGCGGCGGCGGTTAATGCCTGATCCGGAGAAATCCCCGCCACTGTAATTTTATGGGTGACGATATCCCCTAAGAATTGAAGGTGGAATCCAATCGATGTTGGCTGGGTCCAATACCCCTTTCCTCCCGAAGCATTTGGACCAAGGACATCCAAAGGAAATCCGGTGAACCTATCGATTCCTACGGCCTCGGTAAAATAGCGCGCGTTGTCATTGATCAGTGTCTGGCGGAACGCTCTCTCGGCGTCGGTCAGCACATCCTCGGCGGTTTGATAATTGATCGTGCGTTGAATCACGACTTCCTGCCCAACCTGATTTTTTTCGCGAATCGTAATCGTATTCGCGCCGGATTTAAGATCATAAGCAATGGTTTTATTTTCAGTGCTCCCATCGTGCGTGACGGTATAAGTCAGAGCATAATAAGGAATATCCAGAGTCAGGCCCTGCTCCGGAATGCTGATCTGAGAAATCGCAGGCAACGTTGGATTTGAAATGGTCGTTTTAATTCTGACTTGGTAAAACTGGACCGGAGAAGTTTTCGAAGACGCTCTAGAATCCAACCATTTCAGTATTTGAGCACTGCCTGGATTTGGAACCTGAATCGTATCAACGACTTTGTAGGGGCCGATCACTTGATCCGCCGCTAAAATTTCAAAGGATGCAACATCCGGTGAGACTTGCACGGAAACTTCAAATCCGTTTGCGCCCATCGTTTGCTGGGTGATTTTCGCCGAGGGCTGAGCCGCTGCTGCCGCACTCATTTGAGACGCCGGCGAATTGGCCTGCGCAGTAGCGGCGGATGGTGATTGCACCGCAGTTTGGCTGCTTGCACCATTGGTAGAAGACGCCTGACGGCTAAAACGATTGGGGAGAGGTTGCGGCAACCTGTCCCCAATCGATGTAGAAGTCCCTGTAGACGTTCCCGTTTCCGTAGAGGTTTGCAGAGATCGATTACTCGCGATAAAAGAAATTGCCGTTGCAGAACCCGTTTCAGTACCGGTTGTAACACTCGTTTCAACAGAACCGGGTTTAATTTCAGCGGAAATGTTTTTGGAAGAATCTTCGCGCTGATAACTCACAGCCGCTTGAGACACTTGGGGAAATCCAAGCATCGTCTGAGTCGTCACCAGCCCTAAAATGAGGATCCGATTTATTTTTTTCATAAGCGTATCTAAAATCTTTAGAAATGAATTTAGTGAATAAAATATACCATTCTTTGAGCGCAGATTGAAGAGATAATTAAAGATATTTAATTGCGATAGATATCCAAGGATCAATGACTATAAATTTATAGCGGTGCCCAACAGAAAAAGGGGCCACCCAGATTGGTGACCCCATGATCATTTTGTTGCCTGCCCGCCCGCTTTGTTTTTGGCGGGGCACCCCGTCTCAAATTGAGAGGCGCCATCCTCAGGAACTAACTATTTTTTCGCTTTTGATTTTGTGGAAATTTCCGCTTTATAAAAACGAGAGCCTACTGGTTCCTGATTTTTACTGGCCACTGAAGAATCCACCCACACCGCTTTTCCGCTTTGTGCCGCAACTTCGGACGCCGCGAGGATCCAGTCCCCAGCAATGTTATCCTTGTAATAAATGTTGTACGCTTTGACATCGGCAGAGCCTTGAATAGTGATATAGGCTTTATTCCCGTCCCGGCTGATATCCAGAAAGCCTTGGGTAATATCAATGGTACGAATCACTTTTCCTTCACTATCCGTGTAAGACCGAGTCGCCTTGATCAATTTCTCGGTACGATTGTCATGAAGGGCGATATCAAAATAACCGTTGCCATAGGTTTTGATTTGGAAGGTTTCTGTCGTCGGTTGCTTGGATCGGCTCACTAAATGCCCGTCCGTTGTATAGAAATAATCGTACCTATCCACAAGATTTTTTTCCTCAAAATCGCTGTACGCTTTTGCAACGATCGAATAACCGGGCCCCGCATCCGAAAGCGACTCATAAATTCCTTCGACCACAACATGACGGACTTCGGGTCTGTCAGCGTGGATGTCGTGAGCAATCTGACTCAGTTGATCTTCTAAACCGGAAATCGAAGCTCTTACATGATTCTCTTTCGGATCATATTCGAGATTCGTCACAACATTCGTGAAAATACCAAGCACATAAAATGTGGATTTGACAATCTCTCCGCCGCTGTAGTGATTCGAACTGAAAAGAAGATTCGATCGATAATGGTTAACATCGATCCTGTTTCCCTGAGAATCGGTCCTTACGGTATCCCGAATGACTCCGAAAAATTCCTGTCCATCAATCGTTATATTAAGACGAACTCTTTCGGGATCAACGTCCAAACTTTCGGGTTGTGATTTGATTTTATCCCAGGTTGTGATCGACCAACCTTCCGTGTTTTTAACTTTCCGTGTTGCTACACCCGTATTCCAATCAATTTGCAAAACATCATCCCCAGAAATGGTTCCGCTGCTAACCACCCTGCCCTGATCGTCATGGACCAAAGTTCCTTCGGTTTTTCTAGTTTCCAAACCGGCAGATACGCTTCGTACCACTGGTTCAGAAATCGGCTGTTTTTGAATCGCATTTTCAGCCACAACGGATGGCGTCACAATGAGAGGCCTAGTTCCAATCTCAGCAGCAGAACCAATAATCGCTGAAGTTTTTGTGTCCATCTGAAAATCAGTGTCCTTACTCAACGAATTATCTGGAGTATCAGAAGGAACTTCGTTCCGAATGGACGTAATCCCCGTGTATTGCCCCGTATGATACGGCTTGGGCGCAGTCACGGTTTTAACAGCCATGACCATTTCAGGCTTGGGCTTTGTAACCATTTCAACCGTCCCTGTTATTTCACCCGTCAGCATATTTTTAGTCAGCGTGACCGTATTACCTTCTTTCGTCACTTGATTATGAGAAAGCAAGACTCCCGTATTTTGTTTGTAGGTCTTCACATCCGTCGTTTTATTGCTTACAGCAAACTTCACCACCATGTTTCCGGCTACATCTGTTTCACGCGTCGTTGGAATCAAATTCGTGTTATTGACCGTCGTGATTGTGGAAATCCATTCCGATACTTTTTTGGATTCAGCCTCGATACCCCGAACCTGCTCCGCAATTTCAGCTCCAGTTTGAGCCGCCCCATCCTGGCCACCATACTGAGCCACCATCGCAGTATTTGCAGCTAATTGATCCAAAGCATCCAAAAAAGCCTGATGATCATTCACAGTCAGCGTGGTGGATTCTGCCGCTTTTTGAATCCGCAAAGTTCCGTGATCCAAATCAAGGACCGTCACTGTTTCCCCGTCTTCCGCCGGTTGTGACAAAGTCAGAGTTCTGGGCGTTGTCACCACTTTTCCGTAATGATCATTACGGGCTTGATAATCCGGAAAGGACTGCCCTACCATGAAATCACGGTAAGCGCTTGTTCCTGGATACGAGCTGATCGTGGACGATGAAGACGCTGTGTTAGTCGGGACATTCGCGATAGATTTTTTAACAAAATTCGTTGTGGCAGGAATTGATTTTTTAACGATGTTATTTCCCGCCGGAGACTGAATCATGGTTTTAGTTCCAGTTCCAGTTGCAGTCGTGGTCTCCGTGGTTCTGTTCAAGACTTGATCTTTCGGAGCAAGACTGCCTGAAGGAACCTCGGCTGAACGCTGATAAGGGGTTACACGATCGGGGCTAATGGCCTCGGGACTTTCCTGCCCTGGTTTCACTTCGATAGGCCGAATGGTTATTTTTCCCGCAAAAGACACCCCTGGCGTCATGAACATTTGAACCAGGATGAAAACCAACGTGGTAAAAGAAGAAATGATTTTATGGCTGTTCTGCGTGTTGACTGGATTGATTGAGTGTTTCATTTTTTTGTCCGCCTTTTCGAGATGAAATTTTAAAACCAATCATTAAAAATTATTAATTAAACTCTACCCGATTGCTTCGAGTTTACAAGAGCCCGAATAAACTTGCTGGAAGGCTCTATTGAAAATACAGCACGGGCTATTTAAAATTTAAATTTGCTAGAAGGTGCTAGAACAAGGGCAGAAGACTAAGGCAGATCGGAATAGCTCATGAGGTATTGATCGACGGCGCGGGCGGCACCGCGGCCTTCGTTGATGGCCCAGACGACAAGGCTTTGACCGCGCCGCATATCCCCGGCCGCGAAAACGCCCTGAACATTCGTGGAGAATTTTCCGTGTTCGGCTTTGGCATTGGATCGCTCGTCACGCTCCACGCCTAACTGTCCGAGCACCGTATCTTCGGGACCGAGAAATCCCATGGCAAGAAGGACTAACTGCGCGGGAAGAATCTGATTAGATCCGGGAACATCTTTGGGAACAAACTGACCTTTTTCATTTTTCTGCCATTCGATTTTGACAATCTCAATCGCCTTGACGCGCCCATTCTCATCGCCGATAAATTTTTTGGCGGTCACAAGATATTTTCGCGGATCATCGCCAAAACGCGCAGCCGCTTCTTCCTGACCATAATCCAGCTTGTAAACCTTGGGCCACTGCGGCCACGGATTATCGGGAGCACGGTTTTCAGGCGGCTTGGGAAGAATCTCAAGCTGAATCAAACTCTTGCAATCGTGGCGAAGCGAAGTTCCGACACAATCAGTTCCGGTATCCCCTCCGCCGATCACGATCACGTCTTTTTCCTTCGCACTAATAAAATGGTCCGTGGGTTTTTCATCTAAAAGGGTTTTGGTGTTGGCATGCAGGAATTCCATCGCAAAATGAACGCCTTTGAGATTTCGACCTTCGATCGGAAGATCGCGGGGCTTGGTCGCGCCGCCACAAAGTAAAACCGCATCAAATTCTTTTTGAAGCTGCGCCGCAGGAATATCTTTTCCAATTTCGGTGTTTGTGACAAACTTCACGCCCTCGGCGGCCAGCAGATCCACACGACGCTGCACGATTTTTTTATCGAGTTTCATATTCGGAATCCCGTACATCAGCAGTCCGCCGATCCGGTCCGCGCGCTCGTAAACCGTTACCAGGTGCCCGGCCTTATTGAGCTGAGCCGCTGCCGAAAGTCCAGCAGGTCCGGAGCCGACGACCGCAACTTTTTTTCCAGTTCGCTTTTCCGGAGGCTCGGCCGTGATCCAGCCTTCTTCAAATCCCTTGTCGGCAATTGTATTTTCAATATTCTTAATCGTGACAGCGGGCTCACTGATCCCTAACACACAGGAACCTTCGCACGGAGCGGGACAAACGCGGCCGGTGAACTCGGGGAAATTATTAGTTTTATGAAGACGCTCGAGAGCCTCCTGCCAAAGACCGCGGTAGACCAGATCATTCCATTCAGGAATCAGATTATTGACCGGACAGCCCTGCGCCATTCCCGCAAGCAATGTTCCGGAGTGACAAAAAGGAATCCCGCAATCCATGCATCGCGCGCCCTGCTCCTGAAGCCGCGACTCGGGCATATGTTCGTGGAATTCATTCCAGTCCTTGACGCGTTCAAGGGATGAACGGTCTTTGGGAAGTTCTCTTTGATATTCTTTAAAACCGGTTGGTTTACCCATAATTTTAATGCAAATCTGAAATTCGAATGGCGAGAGATTGCTTCGTCGCCTTCGGGCTCCTCGCAATGACGTCATTGCGAGCGGAGCGAAGCAATCTCGAATTATCACTTGGATTTCGAATTTAGCTAGTTGCCTCCGACACGCGACAAGTCGCGGGAATTTTCTTCAAAGGCGGCCATGATGGCTTGGTCTCCACTTAAACCCGAACTCTTGATACGCTCTAAAGCGGCCAGCACGCGCTTATAATCTTTTGGAATGACGCGTACAAACTTTGAAAGCATTTCTTCCCACAAACTCAGGATTTGTTTGGCCCGCTGACTGTTCGTATATTTCAAATGACGCTCAATCATCGCCCTGACTTCCAAGGCTTCTTCCGGATAATTTTCAAGCGCGTCTAGTTCCACCATCTGTTTGTTGCAGCGGCTTGAAAAATCTCCGTTGGTATCCACCACGTAGGCAAGTCCACCCGACATCCCCGCCGCAAAATTTCTTCCGGTCGACCCAAGCACCACGACCGCGCCGCCGGTCATATATTCACAGCCGTGATCACCGACTGCTTCGACCACGGCGTTGACTCCGCTGTTACGCACCGCAAAACGTTCCCCGGCCATTCCATCGATATAAATCTCTCCGGCCGTGGCACCGTAAAGAGCGACGTTTCCGATAATAATATTTTCTTCGGGCTTAAACGTGGATCCCTTGGGCGGATAAACAATAATTTTTCCGCCGGACATTCCCTTGCCCACATAATCATTGGCATCGCCTTCAAGCTCAAGCGTCATCCCGCGCGGCATAAAGGCTCCGAAACTTTGCCCGGCCGATCCTTTGAAATGAATCTGGATCGTGTCTTCCGGAAGTCCTTCGGGTCCAAACCGGCGTGTAAGCTCGCTTCCGACCATGGTCCCCACAACGCGATTGGTATTTTTGATCGCTAAAGTCGCGCGGACCTTTTCGCGGTGAGAAAGCGCGGGCTCACAAAGATCCAGAAGCACCTGACTATCCAGTGAATTTTCAATTCCGTGATCCTGCTTCATCTGAGCATAACGCCCGACTTCGGGACCGGCTTTCGGCTGATAAAGGATTTTTGAGAAATCGAGGCCCTTGGTTTTCCAGTGATCCACGGCTTGCTTCACTTCAAGCTGATCTGTCCGTCCGATCATTTCATTGACGGTTCTGAATCCAAGCTGGGCCATAATCTCACGCATCTCTCCGGCAATAAAATTCATAAAATTCACCACGTGAGCGGGATCTCCTGTGAACTTGGCCCGAAGTTCAGGATCCTGAGTCGCAACTCCCACCGGACAAGTATTGAGATGACAGACACGCATCATAACGCATCCAAGCACGACAAGCGGAGCGGTTGCAAATCCGAATTCTTCGGCGCCGAGCAGGGCTGCAATGACCACGTCGCGGCCGGTCTTAAGCTGTCCATCGGTTTCGACAACAATCCGGCTGCGCAAATTATTGAGAACGAGCGTTTGATGAGTTTCGGCAAGTCCAAGCTCCCACGGAATTCCGGCGTGCTTGATACTGGAAAGCGGAGACGCGCCAGTTCCGCCGTCATAACCGCTGATCAGCACCACATCCGCGTGCGCTTTGGCCACGCCTGCGGCCACGGTTCCCACACCGACTTCGGAAACAAGTTTGACACTGATGCGCGCGTAGTGATTCGCATTTTTAAGATCGTGAATCAGCTCAGCTAAATCTTCAATGGAATAAATATCATGATGCGGCGGCGGAGAAATCAGCCCCACGCCTGGCGTGGAGTGACGCACCTTGGCAATCCACGGATAAACTTTGCTACCAGGAAGCTGTCCGCCCTCGCCCGGCTTGGCACCCTGCGCCATTTTGATTTGAAGCTCTTTGGCATTCACCAAATAATAACTCGTCACTCCAAAACGTCCCGAAGCAACTTGCTTGATCGCGCTATTTTTGGAATCTCCATTTGGCTCCAAAGTATAACGCGCGGGATCTTCCCCGCCTTCTCCCGTATTACTCTTTCCTCCGAGACGGTTCATCGCTACCGCCAAGCCTTCATGCGCTTCTTTGCTAATCGAACCATAAGACATCGCCCCAGTCTTGAAGCGTTTTACAATTTCCGAGACTGTCTCGACTTCTTCAATCGGAATGGATTTTCCGGAAGATTTAAAATCCAGAAGTCCGCGGAGCGTACAGAAATTTTTCTCCTGTTGATTCACGGCTTCGGAATATTCTTTGAACGCTTTCGGATTATTTGTCCGGCAGGCTAGCTGAAGGCTGTGAACGGTCTTGGGATTAAACAGATGGTATTCCCCGTCCTTGCGCCACTGATACTGCCCGCCCGGATCAAGCGCCGCGCCGTTGACCTGACGTTCAGGAAAAGCATGGCGATGACGGCGGAGCACTTCTTCCGCAAGTCCTTCCAGTCCGATCCCTTCAATGCGGGAGGACGTCCACGTAAAATATTTATCGATGAGAATTTGATTGAGTCCGATCGCTTCAAAGATTTGAGCGCCGCAGTAACTGGCGATTGTGGAAATTCCCATCTTGGACATGGTTTTCACCACGCCTTTGGCCACAGCCTTGGCATAATTTTTCACCGCGTGCTTGTGATCCACATCCTGCAAAATTCCCTGATGGATCAAATCATCCAGCGATTCAAAAGCAAGATAAGGATTAATCGCGGCAGCGCCGTATCCGATCAGAAGCGCAAAGTGGTGCGTTTCGCGCGGCTCGCCGGATTCAAGCACAAGCCCGACCCGCGTGCGCGTTCCTTCACGAATTAAATGATGATGCAGACCCGCCACCGCAAGCAGCGCCGGAATCGCAGCGTGATCATGATCCACTCCGCGGTCGGAAAGAATCAGAATATTGACTCCATCCTCGATGGCTTGATTAGCTTTCTGAAAAAGCTCGGCCAGTGCTTTTTCCAAAGCTTTTTCTCCGCCCGAAACGGAATATAGAATCGGAAGCGTGATGGATTTAAAATCCGCCACCTGAATATGCCGTAGTTTTTCAAACTCTTCGTTCGTCAAAATCGGGCTGATCAACTTGATCTGGCGGCATCCCCGCGCATCCGGCTTTAAAAGATTTCCCTCGGAACCTACATTAATAATGGTCGAGGTCACAATTTCTTCACGGATGCAGTCAATCGGAGGGTTCGTGACCTGGGCAAAAAGCTGTTTGAAATAATTATAAAGAAGCTGGGGCTTATTCGAGAGAACCGCGAGCGGCGTATCCGTTCCCATCGAACCCAGAGGTTCCACTCCATCACGGCCCATCGGAGTCAAGATGATGCGAAGATCTTCAAAGGTATAACCGAAGGCCTGCTGTCTCAGAAGAATCGTCTTGTGATCCGGCTCATGGACATGCGGCGCTTCCGGAAGATTTTCCAAAGTGACCATGTTTTCTTTGAGCCAAACGCGATAAGGTTTTTCGGTTACAATTTTATTTTTTATTTCCTCATCCGTCACAATACGACCCTGCGCCGTATCAATCAAAAACATGCGGCCGGGTTGAAGGCGGCCTTTCTGAAGAATATTTTCCGGAGCAATGTCCACCACTCCGACTTCCGAGGCCATAATGACCCGATCATCTTTGGTCACATAAT
Organism: Candidatus Taenariivivens baikalensis; assembly: GCA_009691445.1. Taxonomy (GTDB): domain Bacteria; phylum Omnitrophota; class Omnitrophia; order Omnitrophales; family Aquincolibacteriaceae; genus Taenariivivens; species Taenariivivens baikalensis. Next base: position 23,218 of record SICL01000019.1, read on the forward strand.
AACGGGAAGGACGAAGACCATTGCGATCTAAAATCGCCCCGATCTGGATGCCGTCGGTAAAGGCAATGGAGGCGGGGCCATCCCAAGGCTCCATCATGCAGCCGTGATACTCATAAAACGCTTTCCGCTCATCACTCATGCTCTCATGTCCCGACCAGGGTTCAGGAATCATCATCATGATGGAATGCGGCAAAGAACGTCCTCCCAACACCAAAAATTCAAGGCAGTTGTCGAACATGGCTGAGTCGCTGCCATCCGCACATATAATCGGAAGAATTTTCTTCAGGTCATCGCCAAAAAGTTCGGATTCGCAGGCCGCCTGACGCGCATGCATCCAGTTCACATTGCCGCGCAGGGTATTAATTTCTCCGTTATGCGCCACGTAACGGTACGGATGGGCGCGATCCCAACTCGGAAAGGTGTTGGTACTAAAACGAGAATGCACAAGCGCAATGGCGCTTTCCACTCCGGGATGCATGAGCTCCGTATAAAAAGATTCTACCTGCTCGGACATCAGCATTCCCTTATAGATGATCGTACGGTGGGAAAGACTCGGCACGTAGAAATACTCTCCGCCTTTCATTCCGGAATAACGCACGGCATTTTCAACGCGGCGGCGAATCACATAAAGTTTCCGTTCAAAGGCCATGTCCTCTTGGATTTTAGAACTGCGTCCAATAAAAATCTGCCTGACAAACGGCTCGGAAGATTTAGCGGTAGGACCGAGAGATAAATTATCCGTGGGAACCGAACGCCATCCTAGAAAATGCTGGCCTTCTTCTTTGATGATTTCTTCGAAAATTTTCTCGCAGGCTTTTCGTTGGCGAATTTCAGGCGGAAGGTAAACCATGCCCACACCATATTCTTTGGGCGAAGGAAGTGTAACGCCAATGCCGGAACAAACTTCCTTTAAAAAAGTATGCGGAACTTGAAGCAAGATTCCCGCACCGTCGCCCGTATTGGATTCGCAGCCGCAGGCGCCACGGTGGCGGAGATTATTTAGAACGGTTAAGGCGTCTTTGACAATTTGGTGGGATTTTTTACCTTTGACGTTCGCAACAAAGCCAACGCCGCAGGCATCATGCTCGAACTGAGGATCGTAAAGGCCCTGTTTTTTAACGGACTTCAAAGTCATAGAGATAGAATTCCCTTAGAGATTTCGCGCATTTTGGAGTATTTCGATAAATCTGTCAACCTTTTGGTAGGGCTTCCCACCGCTAACTTGCGGCAGGACCGTAGATGAATTCTTTGAGTGATTGAACCTCATACGCAGATTCTTGAAGCAAGGCCTTGACCACGTCACCGATGGAAACAATTCCCTCGAGTTTTCCTTCGCTCACCACAGGGACATGGCGGATCCGGTGCTCCGTCATAAGCGCCATCACACTTTCAACTTCTTCTTCGGGACTTGCGCTGATCACACGGCGCGTCATCAGTTGAGCGACCGAGCTCGCTTCTAGATCTCCGGTGCTGGTGTAACAACCGCGCACAATATCACGCTCGGAAAGAATCCCGGCAATGTGATTGTGCTGATCCAACACCAGAACCGCTCCAATTTTTTGGCTCACCAAAATTTCAATCGCGTGACGGACGGTTTGATCTTCTCTGAGAGCCCAAACCTTCGAACCTTTTTGCTTGAGAATATCTTTCAGTTTCATGGATTGCCCCTCCTCTAATTAGGACGTTACAGCAACCCCCGCAAAAAAAAAGCGAAGGAACTTAGCGATTAAACTCTAGTACCGCACCCCAATTCATTTTATGGGTTCGCGGTACTGTGCCGCCTACCCATCAAAATTAAATGTCAGGCGGTCCTAGCTTCCTGAAGCGGTACAAAGGAATCCTGATTCCTCACTCTTTCCGCAAATTCTAGTTTTTCATCTAGACGATCAAAATGAGCAATTAAAAGTTCGATGGCTTGCTTGCAAAGACGGGATTTTGGGATGCGGGTTTTTTCGGAGAGGCCATCCAGACTTGCTAAAATTTCCTCGTCCAACTTCGTTGCAAATGGCTTAAGCACAACTGCCTCCTTCATTTAAGTTGATCAAGACTATACCACTGAGATAATGCCGACTCAAGACTAATCTAGACTCTGGTAGCACCTGCTCGCTTCTGCATATTAATACAAAGATAATAAAAAGTCTTTGAGATAGTTATGATATTTTCTGAAGGAGGTTTCCAGAAGCTTCAAGGGCGTAGAGATCATCGCAGCCGCCGATGAAATCATCCCCAATAAAAATCATGGGAACCGTCATCCAGCCTGTCTTGGCCTGGAGTTCATCGCGCTTTGCTTGATTGTCAGTGAGGTCAATTTCCTGGAAAGGAATGTTTTTAGATTTGAGCAGATTTTTTGCGCGGGTGCAGTAGGGGCAATATTGAGTGGTGTAAACGGTGACTTGTTTCATAAAGATCCAAACACCAAGAAACAATAACCAAATAAAAACCAAGCGTCCAAAAGACAAATATTCAATTTATTTGTTTTTGTATCATGGTTATTCCTTGGTAATTGTATCTTGTTTCTTGATTATTTTTAGGCGATCACAATAATCCGCTCAATCACTTCTTCTATCACACGGTTGGGTGTAGAAGCACCGGCAGTGACACCGATTTTGATGGGGCCTTCCGGCAGCCATTTCGCAGTGTCAATAATTTCAGCGCTGAAAACTTTTTTGTGCTGAATCACTTCTCGGGAAAGAATACATGTCGCATCTTTGACATGAAACGCAGGGCAGTAAGCCAGAGACATTTCAACCAAATGTCCGGTGTTACTGGAGTTGTATCCACCCACCACCACCATCAGATCCACGCCCTCCTGAACCAGCTTGAGCACGGCGTCCTGACGCTCCTGCGTGGCGGAACAAATCGTGTCAAAATGCCGAAAATTCTGACACGTCACTTCTTCTCCGTAACGTTTGATCATAGAACGCTGAAGCATATTGGCAATCTCGAGGGATTCACTGGAAAGCATCGTGGTTTGATTCGCGCAGCCGATTTTCCGAAGATCACGGTCCGGATCAAACTCCGGAGAAACCGCTTTTGAAAATTCCTGAATGAATTCTTCCCGCTTCCCTCCTCCTTCAATGTATTGACAGACTTTTCCCGCCTGTTCTTTATCACGCACCACAATAAATTTTCCGTCCGGATAGCGCGTGGCCCGTGAAGAAGTGGCGAGCGTTTCCTCGTGATCATATTTGCCATGAATGACGGAAGTAAATCCATCGCGCCCGTAAGAATCCACACGCTTCCAGACACTCATCACCGAACCGCAGGTGGTATCCACCAGAATGCAACCCTTGGCTTCCAGCTGGCCCAGTTCTTTCAGCGGCGTTCCAAAGGCGGGAATAATCACCACGTCTTCTTTGCGGATATCCTGAATCATCGCGTGCCCGGAGTCATCACTGGGAAGAAACTGCATTCCCATTTCTTTGAGTTTGGAATTCACGCGCGGATTATGAATGATTTCGTTGGTCAGAAAAATGCGGCGGTCCGGAAATTTAGCGCGCGTCTGATACGCGTAATCAATCGCACGATCCACGCCGTAGCAAAACCCAAATTCCTGGGCAAGACGAAACGTCAGCCGTCCTTTTTGAAGCGCAAAATGATTGGCCTTGATTTCATCAATCAGCGGGCTGTGATAGCTTTGCTCCAGCTGCGGTTTAATTTCATCCTTAAGGCCGAAACTTGTGCGAATAATCTTGGGATTCTGAAGTTCAGGATTGACGTTGGGATTCATTAATTCTGTACGAGCTCTAATTTTCGGATCAGCACGCCGGCTTCTTCAAGTAAACGCAAAGAGACTTCGCTCATCGGATAGCTGACGTTGTAGACGACTTCTTTGATCCCAGCATTGATGATCATCTTCGTGCACATCAGGCAGGGAGAAAAAGTCGTGTAAATCGTTGAGCCCTTGATCTTCACGCCGTGATAAGCGGACTGCACAATCGCATTTTCCTCGGCATGCGAGCACAGGCACTCCTCCAAGCTTTTTCCGGAGGCTTCAATATTATTGCAGCGCGGACATCCGCCTTCAAAACAATTTTTCACACCACGCGGGGTGCCGTTATAGCCAGTCGCAATGATGCGTTTGTCTTTGGTAATCACCGACGCAACTTTCCGTTTCATGCAATTAGAGCGAAGCGCCACCACCTTGGCAATGCCCATAAAATAATTATCCCAGTCCGGACGTTCTTCTTTTTTAGACAGAGAAAGCAAAACCTCTTTGACCTGCTCATGAAGCATTTTAAGCGGACCGGCATTATCAAAGACGATATCCGCCAGGGTAATGGTCTTATCCAACTGCTGATGCGCGCGCTCAGAGCTTACGCCTTCTTTTTCTTCGACGGCCACAAATTCTTCAAACGTAATTGGATCTTTCTCACGGGCACGCTGTTTGATGCGCTCAAAACGGAGGCGCTGAGGGGCTTTGACCTGGGCCAGGAAAAAATCACGGCGGCGGCGAAAAACTTCGACTTCGGATGGATGACGGATGGAATCAACGATGTAGTGTTTTTCAGGATCAAGACGGGAGAAAATCGCTTCCGCCAGCACACCCGGACCACGCTCACTGCGAAGACGGTTACCGATTTCAATCAGGTTTTCGCGGGTCACTTCCAGGCCTTCTTTTTGGGCAGCTTCGCGAAGAACATCCGAAAGGGAATAATAATGAAAGCCGCGCTCCTCGAGATACCGTGCTACTTCGCCCTTCCCCGACCCATTTTTTCCTGTAAGACCAATAATCATTTAAGCCACCTTATATTCACGAATATCCACTTTCACGCCCACCCGTAAAACCTCTCTTGAGTTTTCAAGGATTTGCTGAGCGGTCTTCTCATCCACATAAGCCTCGCCACAATCAGCGCAGACTTGGGCGGGAACTTTCTGGAGAACGAGCGTTGAGCCTCCCTTTTCCAGAGTAATCGTCGTCATCCCCAAAACGGTTTTGCCGCGCTTACAGACGACACATTTCATCTTCTTCTCTTCTTAAAATCTAGATCCCATTTTTCGGGGTCCGGCTCATAAACAGTGATAATGATCGTTTCCTTCTTTTCATGATAATGCGCCGCAACTGGATGCAAGGGACGATTTTTAACTCGTGCGAGGATAAGATTACTCGGGTAAGGTTTATCATTAGGATAATCTTCGATCACCTCACCCGTTTTAAGGATAGTGCGAATTTCATCCACAGAAATATCCCGCTCAAACATCCTTTGGACGGCATGAAACCGGAAAGTTAACTTATCGTAGGGCATCAAGGACATTTAAACCTGTTTCTGTTCATATAAAGAATAATCGCACACATATAATACCGGATGGTCGCCTTGCCTGACAAGCCTTACCTTCGGCAGGGCCGGTTCTCAGACACTGCCATTGCCTTGTCAAATAGGGATTAAAAATATTCCATACCGCTTAGCGAGGATACGATCGTCTATGAGAACCGTCCCTACCGTGTAGACTGCATCAGGCCGTCGGCCTGGGAAGGGAGAAATCCGGCGTAACCGCGGTGACGCTCGGCGAGTTCAAGGACACTGAAGGGTTTTCCGCCAATCATTTCGGGAACGGTAAAGACCTGGCGCAGGTCCGTCCCCTTCCCGCCCATAATCTTGTTTGCGAATGCGACATTTTGTTTTTCTAGATAAAAAACCGCCTGCTCAATATCATCCACCCGGATCGCGACGTGATGCAGGGGCTTGTCGCTGAATTGCTTGACCCACGCGGGGATCAAGCTTTTTTCGCCGCGCTTGCCGCCGTAAGCCTGGTCAATAAAAATGACCGGATATCCTGATTTCCTGTAAACCTTGGCCCACCACGAATCATATTTGATCACGCCCGGTTTCTTGTCATATTCATAACCCAGACTCAGAAATTCCTCAGCGCGCTTTTCTACATTCAAAGTGCGGAAGGTCATATGATCAATCACGGGACGCAAGCCAATCCCCAGTACCCTGAGGCCCGCAGCCACAACGTTCGCAGCTTTATTACGGTTCACATAATCTTCCAGATAAGCGCGAAGAAGTTTTTCCAGAGGATCATTGGCCCCAGTGAAAGGGACAAAGCAAGACTTGGAAATATAGGCAGGAAGGGCTTTCTTTGTCAATTACTGAACCAGCTTGTTGCCGGGTTTACGCGGCGCATCATCTTTAGAGCGCTCCGGAACTTTAGGGTTTTTGGAAAAATCGGGCGCCAGATCAGCATTGATCTTGGCATACGCAGGATCATAATCTTCAGATTCAACAATGGCGGCAATCGGGCATTCGGGAAGACAAGCTCCGCAGGTAATACAGACCACCGGGTCAATGACCATAAATTCCTGCGTCTGATATTCTCCGGGATGAATGCAATCAACAGGACACACGGCCACACAAGATGCGTAACGTTCACCCAGACATTTCTCAACGATCACATAAGACATGAAAACCTCCGACTTCTATGTTTAAATAATTGCGTAGGGCGGTATTGTACTGATCACCTGATTTTTCGTCAATATCGGTGTGGGATGAGGAAATCTTTAATCAACAAAAGGGGACAGAGGGGTACAGCAGCGCATCTGTCCCCTTTTTTATTTCCCGGTCATTCTCTCGAGGCGCTCAATACGTTCCTCGGTCGAAGGATGCGTGGAAAAAAGCTGATGCCAATCCCCTCTCCCCAAGGGATTCATGATAAAAAGATGCGCTGAGGATGGATCGGCTTCTCGAAGCGGAATCCGCTTTGATTCCGTTTCAATTTTCCGGAGCGCACTTGCCAGATAAAGCGGAGAATCGCAAATTCCGGCGCCGGCCTCGTCCGCATCAAACTCACGGGAGCGCGACACCGCAAGCTGGATTAGCGCCGCCGCAATCGGGATCACAATCGAAGAGATAAGAAGCACGAGCGCATTGTCACGCCGGTCATTGCCTTGGCGCCGGTTTTCTCCCAGCACAAAGGCCCAGCGGAGCATATTGGCGAGCATGCTGATCGCTCCCGCCATCGTTGCCGCAATCGATGAAAGCAAAATGTCGCGGTGCTTCACGTGACTGAGTTCGTGCGCCAAAACTCCCTGAAGTTCTTCGCGGTTTAAAAGTTCGACGATCCCCTGCGTCACCACCACGACCGAGTGTTCGGGATCACGGCCCGTGGCAAAGGCATTCGGAGAGGCGCTCGGAATCCAGTAAAGACGCGGCATCGGAAGTTTCGAACGCTCGCAAAGCTCCCGTAAAATCACATAAAGTTCCGGCGCATCTTTTTCAGAAGCGGGCTGAGCGCGGTAAGCGGCCAGCACAAGTTGGTCACTAAAAAAATAAGCGCCTGCGTTGGCCAGAAGCGCAAAGAGAAATGCCGTCATCATTCCCTGAGTTCCGCCAATCAGATTACCGGCCCAGAGGAAGAGAAGTGTGAGGCTTGTGAGAAGAAGTGTGGTTTTAAGCAACTGATTCACCGGTTTAATAACCAAGATACAAGAAACAAGATCCAAAGAATGAATCAAAATAAAAATATTCAAACCCCTTGATTGGTTTCTGGGATCTTGGAGACTTGGTCATTATTGGGTTATTGTATCTTGTTTCTTGGTTATTTATTTTCAGATCTTCACATTCATTTTTTTCAGATCCCGAACAAGCTTCTCCCGATTGCCAAACAGAATCGTATTCATCCCCACCGATTTAGCGCCGTCCAAGAATTTTTGGACATCATCGATAAAGACAGTTTCTTCGGGCTTCATTTTTATTTTTTTAAGCACTTTGAGAAAGATCTCGGGCTCGGGCTTTCTTGATCCCATTTCATGCGAAGGAAAGGTTTTTTTGAAGTGCCGGAAAATATGCGGGAATTCTTTTTTGATGTGATCAAAGTGAAGCTGGTTGGTGTTGGAAATCAGATAGAGCGGATAATGTTTTTTTAATTGTATCAGAAGCTTCTCCATGCCTTCGATTTCCGTGAAGATATCATTCCAGTAATGTTTGAACGTGGAAAAAGGAACAGGCAATTTAAGTGCTTGTTTGGCGTGACGGTAAAATTCCCGAGTAGTGATCTCACCACGGGTGTAGGCCTTTTCCGTAGGTGACGTAAAAAAATGGAGCCAAACTTTCGCGAGGGGCACTTTGCAGGCCTTGGCAAAACGCATCCCTGCTTTTCGGGCGTCATAATCCAGAAGCACTTTTCCCATATCGAAAATGACTGTTTTGATCATCTCTACTCCTAATAAACCGTTCAATAAAACTGTCATTGCGAGCGAAGCGAAGCAATCTCGGGTTGCGCGCCGGGATTGCCGCGTCTCCGCCAAAGCGCGGGACTCGTCCGCCGAAGGACGGATCCGTCCTCTGGCGGACAATGACAAAAAAAACTACGCAATTACGAGCCCTTTCCCTTGGTGTCATTGCGAGCGAAGCGAAGCAATCTCGGGTTGTTCGCTCTAGATTGCCGCGTCTCCGCCCAAGCGCGGGACTCGTCCGCCGAAGGACGGATCCGTCCTCTGGCGGACAATGACAAAAAAAACTACGCGATTACGAGCCCTTTCCCTTGGTGTCATTGCGAGCGAAGCGAAGCAATCTCGGGTTGCGCGCCGGGATTGCCGCGTCTCCGCCAAAGCGCGGGACTCGTCCGCCGAAGGACGGATCCGTCCTCTGGCGGACAATGACAAAAACCCGAATCAAACGGGGCCAAGCGCTTCTACTCGAGGATTAATTTCTCAACTTTGGTTTCTCTGCCGCCATCGTCCCCGGCTGATCCAGACTGAGGACCAGGCACTTGGCGGCTCCGCCGGCCTTCATGAATTCAGAAAAATCAGTCGCGTGGACAGTAAATCCGCGCTGCTCAAGCTCCGCCGTCACCTTCGGACATCCCGACGGAATCACAATATCTTTTTCAACCACCACTGCGTTACAAGCAAACCGCAAGGCCTCTTCCTCTGAGACTCGAATCGGATCCGCAATATTTTCCAGAATCACTAGCTGCGCATAGGTGGCAAAGGCATCCAGGAATACCAGCGCCGTATTTGGGCTCACCGGCGCAAAGCACGTATCTAAATGATAAAAGCGTTTGTCCTTTAGTTCCAGCGCAAAATACGATTGCTTGAGTATCCCCGAGACAAGATCATGTGACTGCACATCCGAACGAAAATGGTAGCCCGTATAAAGTTCGTCTCCCATCGAAAGCGCGTCACCCTCTCCCTCAAAATAATAAGGCTTTTCAATCATCTGAATTTCATAACCCCGAGCGCGGAACCACTGGGTAAAAGGCACCTCTTCTTTCGCGCGCTCGGGATGTCGAAAATTGCTGGGAATAAAAAGCTTTCTTCGAGCCATCCCTGCATTGGCGGTAAACACCATATCCGGAAGCAAGGGAACCGGCGGGATCAACTCCACCGTCACCTTTAGTTTTTGGGTAAGAAGCTCGTAAAAGCATTTCCACTGTTTTTGGGCGAGCGCCACATCCGGCTGTCGGCGCAGACTCATCCAGGGATTGATTTCATAGGCCACGCGGAAATGGTCCGGGGCACACATTAGAAACTTGGAACCACTCATAAAAATCTCTGGTTACTAGGGAATAACAGGGGAAAAAATGGAATAAAAAGGAATAAAAGGGAGGCGATTTTTTTTGCGCACTTTTTCCCTTTTCTTCCCCATTCTTCCCCTTTATTCCCTGTGATTCCCTTCATTTAAGAGTATCCCAAATCTTTCATCGCCTTGTCGTCTCTTTTCCAATCCGGAAGCACCTTAACCCAGAGCTGAAGAAAAACTTTCTTCTGCAGAAACTGTTCCATATCCAAACGAGCGGCGGTTCCGACCCGCTTCAACAGTTCTCCGCCTTTTCCAATCACGATTTTTTTCTGGGAATCTCTCTCGACCATAATCGTGGCCTGAATTTTAACCAGCGTCGCTGAACTTTCATCAAAAGATTCAATGACCACCGCCGTCGCGTAAGGAATTTCTTGTTCTGTGAAATGGAAAAGTTTTTCCCGAATCATTTCCGCCACCGTAAAACGCACAGTTTGATCAGAGACCTGATCCTCGGGGAAATAAGCTTCTCCCTCCGGCAGATTCTCAAACACTTTCTCCAAAAGCAAATCGACCTGGATTCCCGTCCGGGCCGAAATCGGAATCAGTTCCTTGAATGAACACGCCGCATTGTAAAATTCAAGCACGGGAAGAATCTGCTCCTTCGGGAAGCGGTCCACCTGGTTCACCAGCAGGAAAACCGGCACGGTAAGCTGTTTCACGAGCTCCAGGATTTTTTTTTCGTAAGAATGCTGTTTTTCGGGAAGCACCAGCCACAAAACCAGATCCGCATCTTCAAGCGAGCGCTTGGCTTCGTGCATCATCCAATTCCCAAGAAGATCGCGAGGATCATGCATGCCCGGCGTATCCACAAATACAATCTGGCCTCGCTCATCGCTGTGAATACCCCGCACCTGATCGCGCGTCGTCTGAGGTTTGGGAGAAATGCTCGCAAGCTTTTCACCGGCAAGGCGGTTCAAGAGCGTTGATTTCCCGACATTGGGTCTTCCGATAATCGCGACAAATCCTGATTTTTTATTCATCACACCCTCAAAAAATGGGGCAGGTTGCAGCAACCTGTCCCTTTTTACTTTTTACCGGCCGCTTGATTCGAAGGCAATACCTGTTGCTTAAGTTCAGACGTTGTTGCACTGACTATATCAGTCACGGCGCCGACACCGGCAATGATTTTTTCGGAAGCCTTCGTGGCTCCGCTTGCAATCATGGACGTTCCTTCTTTAAGGGCCCCTAGACTGGACCTCGTATGCTGTTTGAGAGAAACCCGGAAGGCCTTTCGGAAGGCCTGCGAAACTTCAAATTCCGGGTCAGTGATATCCCCGTGTACGGGAATGTGAAGCTTAATCATTTTCTCACTTTCGAGAAATTTAATCACCGCGACGATCGGCAACCCCCAAATCTGACTCACAACGGTTTTTCCCGGTGAGAGCTTGAGTGATTTCAACTCAAGGGTGTTCGTTGCATCAAAGTATTCATTTTTATAGTCTGCTTTTACATCCAGCGTGAAGGCACCATCCTTCACACGTACACCGAGGCCAGACCAATAATGACGGTATTCGTTGACCGGTCCTTCGCTAATACGCCCCGTCAAATCAAAGCCGATATTGCTTGCTGTGAGATTGGCCTTGCCCAAAATCTGGAAAGGCACGGAATGCTCCTTACCGAAAGATCCTTCGAGCAAGACATCCTGATTAAGTGTCTTTTCATCCCGAGCCGGAAATGTAAAGTTCATTAAATGGCCGTGAAGCGGTTTGAACTGAAGATCATCATCCTCGCTGGTAATCCGGTTACGGTAATAAAAGGAGCCGTCCCAAATCATGATTTTCTTAATCTCAATCTGCCATTTCTCCCTAGAACCCGTTTCGGAATTGGAAGCAAGAGGCGCGGGATGCCGTTTCCTGAAATCCTTAATATGCCAAGACATCACGCGGCAGTTCGAGCGCGTATTGCCGTCAAACATAATACGTTCCATTCGATAATCCAGACGGCCCAGCACCACTTCATCAATGATGACTTTTTTATGGAAGAGTTCCCGCACGTTGACCCACGCGCTTATACGGCTGAGGTCAATATGAGGCGTCCGGCTAAATTCCCGGGGATTCATGATCGTAAAATGCTCACAGCTGATTTCACCGCTTACGGGATCAAAATGAAGACCGTCCGTTTTAACCTGCATATCAAGTACCCGGCTCAGGGACTGTTCAATGATCGGCTGAAGCGTTGCCCCCAAAAGACGGGCGCGCTTGGCGTAAATCCACGCCGTTGCAATGACGGCCAGCAGAAAAAAATAAACTAAAAAAACATATCGCTTTTTTTTCATAATAAGTTTTACTCTGTGACTTCCTTAGAACCTATCCTAATAGCAAGTGGGTCATTGTCCGCCACAATTCGTCGGACGGATCCGTCCTCTGGCGAACGAGGGAGCGGGGTGACCGCGACAATCTCGGCACAGAGAGATTGCTTCGCTTCGCTCGCAATGACAAGGCCAATGGATAACCGGAAAGGTTCTTAGATGAACCTCTTCAGCGCCTTCAAAAATCGTCCCAATTCTTCTTCCGTATTATAAAAATGCGGGGCAACGCGGATACCCTCACCACGGGCGGAAACACAGATCCCCTCCGCCATCAGCTTCTTCCATAATGTTTTGGGATCTTGAGATTTAAAAATCACGATTCCCGAACGATGAGCGGGCTCGCGCGAGGAGGCAACTTCAACCCCCATCTGATCCAGTCCTTGAATTAAAAAATCCGTAAGCTCCAGAATCCGTTTTGAGATTTTGTCCATTCCGATCGCGGTCAGATAATCAATCGCTGCTCCCACGGCAAAAATCCCGGGGAAATTAGGACAGCCGAGTTCGTAACGCATCGCGTCCGGATTCAGTTCCAGATGACGGTTATCCATTTTCTCCGGATCTGCCGCGCTTCTCCAACCCACGGTTTGAGGCGCGAATTTTTCAAGCCACGCTTTGCGCAGATAAAGAATCCCGCCGCCGTATCCTGCCAGCAGCCACTTGTAACTGTTTGTGACTAGGAAATCAATCTTCATCTCCTGAACATCAATCGGAAAGGCACCGAACCCTTGCGTGGCATTGACCACAAGAAAGCGGTTTTCTTTGATGGCGCTGAGCTTAGCCAGATCCTGCCGAAATCCTGTGGCGTACTGCACAAAACTCGTGAGGATGGTTTTGATCTCCGGTGTCAGAATTGTTTTAAGATGAGAAAGCGGGAGCACTCCATTTTTTTCCGGCTCCTGCCAAATCATTTTCGCTTTGCGCCAGACCCACGGAACCGTACTGGAAGGAAATTCACTCGTGTTCGTAAGCACAGTCCCCTGCGAAGCCAGCAGTTCCGCTACATAATTCATTCCCTGGGAAGTGCTTGAGGTAAACGTGATTTCGGAAGGATCGGCCCCAATAAACCGGGCGGCTTTTTGGCGGACTTCTTCACGGCGCTGAACCCATTTCATCCAGGCGAAATCCGCTTCTTCGGCCTGTTCACGGTAATATTGCTCCACGGCTTCACGTACCGGACGCGGCACCGGGCCTCCGGCGGCATGATCAAAGTAGAGATATTTATCCGTAATGAGAAAGTCTTTGCGGATTTGGGACCAGAGAGAAGACATACTAAAATAAGTTCCAAGAAACAAGATACAAATCCCAAACAAATCTCAAATACCAACTCTCAAATTTCAAACGATCTGAAAATTGGAATTTGTTCATTGGAATTTATTTGGAGCTTGTTTCTTGGGATTTGGAATTTTAATATCGGGGTATTGTAGGATCGATATTGACCGACCACTCATCAATTCCGCCGTTCACATTCTTCAGATTCGTAAAACCTTTGGAACTCAGGATCTCAAGTGCACGCCGGCTGCGGCCGCCGTGATGACAGTGGGCCACGATTTCTTTACCTTTAAAGGATTCCAGTTCGCTCAGCCGTCCCTCGAGCTGGCCCAGTGGGATCAATTTCGCGCCGGGAATTTTGGCGATCTGCGCTTCGAAAGATTCGCGCACATCAATGAAGACAAAATCTTCCTTACGATCGAGTTTGGCTTTCAAATCTTCCACCGAAATATCTTCCACACTTCCTCCTTGTGAACTTTTTTGACCTCCGCGTGTGATCCCGCAGAATTGTTCGTAATCAATCAGCTGCTTAATCGTAGGATTGGTGCCGCAAACCGGACAGCTCGGATCCTTGCGCAGTTTCAGCTCGCGAAACGTCATTTGAAGCGCGTCATAAACAATCAAGCGCCCGACAAGGGTTCGTCCGATTCCAACAATCAGTTTAATCGCTTCGGTGGCCTGAATGAGTCCGATCGTTCCCGGAAGAATTCCCAGGACGCCGCCTTCCGCGCAGCTCGGCACCATTCCCGGCGGCGGAGGTTCGGGATAAAGACAGCGGTAACAGGGGCCTTCATCAGTCTTAAAGACGGTGGCGAGTCCATCAAAACGGAAAATAGATCCATAAATATTCGGCTTACCGAGAAACACGCACGCGTCGTTGGTGAGATAGCGGGTCGGAAAATTATCCGTACCGTCAATAATAATGTCGTAGTCCTTCAGAATTTCCAACGCGTTCTGGGAGGTCAGGCGAGTAACATGCTTGATCACTTTCGTATCCGGATTCATGGCCTTGATACGTCGTTCCGCAGAATCAACTTTCAGATTTCCCACTTCGTCATTGGTATGCAGGATTTGACGCTGAAGATTGGAAAGGTCCACGCGGTCAAAATCGACAAGGCCAATGGTCCCGACTCCGGCCGCTGAAAGATAAAGGCCAAGCGGTGAACCCAAACCTCCGGCGCCGATCAAAAGCACTTTGGCACAAAGAAGTTTTTTTTGGCCATCCTCCCCGATTTCCGGAAGAATGAAATGGCGACTGTAACGCGTCAGTTGTTCAGGGGTTAATTGCATACTCTCTCCTCAGATTTAAAAGGTAACGCATTATAACAGGCCGGCCGATCCTCGACAACGATAAGGAAAAGTCTTGCGTCCTACCTCTAAGCAACAAGCCGCAAAACACGGGTCGTGGCAAATTTCTCTTTCTTGGTTTTTGGCTTGATAATGATTTCAACGCTTCGATCCAGTAAGTTTAAAAGCTCAAAAAGATAATCCAGAGAAAACATACTGAGTTTTCCGTTCATTAAACACGAAACTTTAGATTGAGGAATGTCGAGCAGTTTAGCGGCTTGTTCCTGAGTCAGTCCAAGATTTCGGATGATTTCTGCAAGACTGTGCATCACTTGAGCGCGCGCCAGCACTCTTTCAGGATGGGAAACTCCCAGATCGCTGAAGACATTACCGCTGCTTTTTTGAATTTTTTCTTTTTCTCTCGCGGTGCTTTCCTTACGCATAATACCTCTGATAATCAGCTTCTGCTGCTTTTAAGCGGCGCTCAACAAGATCCATTTCCTGTTTCGGCGTTTGAATCCCCTTCTTGGACTTCTTTTGAAAACAGTGAAGCATATAAACTGCTTTTTCAAACCGGACCGTATAAACCGCCCGATAAGTTCCGCCGGAAGCATTTTCGATAATCTCTAAAACAGAAGCTCCGCCAAAACGCACGGACGCTTTCCGTCCGAACTGCTTTGGCGGCCCGTTTCCTTCCGGTCCGGAGCGCCTCGCACACTTCCTCGCGCAATTTTGCGTACGCGTCTTTTTCAATCTGAGTTTGCGGAGTCAAATGACTTTGATTCATTGGGAAGAATAGTAATGATCAAATAATGTTTCTTCATCCGTTTTGTTTAAGGCGGGCGGCCTTTGCTACTTCGCTTTTTCTTGAAGATGACTTAAGATTTTGAATTTTTTGGAGGAAAGCGAATCTTCCCAATAGGTAAGATCCGGCTTGCGTGCTTCGATTGCACTCAAAATATCTTTGTAAATTTTTAATGCCTCCTCAAAATTTCCGAGCTCATGATGTATGAGGACGAGATTGATCCAAATGTGGTCTTGTTTTTTATTTTTCCGGTCCGTCAAAGCCCGTTCAAAATAAGGGAGAGCCTCTTTTCCCCTACCCGCATCTAAAAGCATACAGGCAGAAATATAAGGAGGGTTTTCATCGTCCATATCCGTCCACAGAGATTTCACTCCTCTTTTTTCCAGCTGGGAAAGCAAATCAACCGCTTCATCCACTTTTCCAAGATCATTTAAGGCAAAGGCGAGATAAGTCACTGGCAGTTCGTCTTGATTCGCTTCTGCGCCGGCAATATTAGCTTTCAGGTAAGAGAGGGCCGCATAAACCCGAAGCCATTTGGAATCCACCCTGACAAGTTCCGGATCCTGGACCCCCATGATCGCAACACTCTCCACACCTCTATCTGATCCAGATACGCTCAGATAATGTTTAAGCTCTTCTTCCGCATCAAAAGGAAACGAAATCTCCGGAATCTCAAAATCACCGATTTTATTTTTCATTACTCTTTTTATCTCCTAGAGCCTTCCTTAAAAGCTGCTGTATTTTTCGGAAACATTATAAGACCGGGGCCACGGAAATCCAAGATTTAGTCTACCCCCGCTCTGGACAAATTCTC
>SICL01000075.1 GCA_009691445.1 Candidatus Taenariivivens baikalensis
CTCATCCATTTCATGCTTATTCAGAAGCGCGCGTATTGCTTTGAAACGTTCAGACTTTTCTTCGAAAGTGGCGTGTTTGTCTGCGGCAATGGCCCAGATACAGGCCTTTAAACGATTAAAAAGAAAGTCATTGTCTTTGACTTCTTCACGTCGGCTACTTTCACGAAGCAGCACAATGCCTAAAGCTGAATGAAAATTTATTTTTACCCATGGCGTCGTATCACTCGCCTCCTCGTCTTCCACGTTCAAAAGTTCATCGATACCAGGTTTCACCATCTCAGAAAGTTCGGCAGCTTCAAGACGCTTAACACTTTCTTCCCAGGCAGCACTAAGGCCGGCTTTTGCAGCATGATTGCCTTCTGCTTTCACAAGCGTCTCCCGAATCAGTTTCATGATTCCCGAAATTTCTGAGGTTTGAATACCTTTTGTGATTTCTTTTAAAGCAAAACCCAAGGCTGATCGTGCTTGATTGGCTTTATGGGTGCTTTTTTTGATGTTTGAAAGGGTCTCTCGAATCAGTGCTGCCATTGCCGGAAGTTCTTCAACTTCAATTTGTTCCGCAATGTTTTTTAAGAGGATCCCCAAACCTTCTCTTGCTTGATCGGTTTCAAAAGTGGTTTCCCGGATAAACCTCATCGCCCCGGGAAGCTCCGTGACTTCCATTCTCTCGATAATTTTTTCAAAGCTCCGGGACAACGCTTGTCTTGTTGCTTGGGCTTGCTTCGTATCTCCTTTTACTTTCAAAAAAATCTCTGCCATAATTTTCAGCATTCCTGGAAGTTCTTTGACTTCGATTCGCTTGACGATTGGTTCCAAAGGCAGCCAGAAGTTTTCTTTTGTTTTGTTCACCCCATCCGAAGAACCCTCCATTTTTAAAATCGTTTCCGCCGTAAGTTTTAACATCTTTGGAAGCTCTTTGATTTCAATACGACCCGCAATGTTATACAAGGCCCAGCCCAGGTATTGTTTTACTGATTTCACTTCATCCGTGTCACCTTTGACCTTCAAAAAAGCTTCCAGAACAAGTTCCGTTATTCCGGAAAGTTCCCCAATCTCAATCTGTGCTGCAATGTTTCCCAGAGCCCAGATAAGGTCCTTTCTTGCCAAGTTTGCTTCAATCGTATCTCCTTCCACTTTTAAAAAAGATTCCCAGACGGCCTTCACCATTTCAGGATGTACATTTCTTCCGGCGATTCGCCCTAACTTTTCGGCTAAATCTGCTCTTTCCAGGTTTGTTTCAGGCGTATTGCCTTCGATCGATTGCAGTTTTTGGATTAATTGCCCTGCTTCTTTGAAATCATTATCCCGGATCCTCATGTAACGCGTTTGATCGTCCACTTTTTTGATTGTTTGATCATCGGGGATTTTGGTGTCCTTCAAAAGATCACGAATCATCGGCAAATTCCCGTACCGGGAATAAAGCGTGGATTCAAAAACATCGTTACTCTTCTCAAAATATCTTTTGAGACTTTGTAAAATCGCATCATCCTTATCCACTGCTTGTCTGCGGCCGGTTTCACGAAGGACAACAATTCCCAACACACGCTTCAAAAGAAAGACCGAAGAACTCAAACCAGACCTGCTTCCTTCCACTTTCAAAAGATCATCCAGAATAGGTTCAAGCATTCCGGGATATTGCATGCGGTTTGCCATTTGTTCTAACGCCTCACGCACATTCTCTCTTTCGCTTTTCGCCTGGCTCGTGCGCTCTCCAAGCGATTGAAATTTTCGAAGTAATCTTTTTGCCTGATAAACTTCCATGACTCCTTTCCAATGTTTGAAAACATCCAGAAATCCCACTCTCACTTCCGAGCGTCCGCCTGCAAATTCTGTTCTTTTTGTAACGCTTAATGCATTCCGGAGACTTGATCCCAAGTCCGCTCCAAAACCTACACCGGCCAAGGCCATCGTGCTCGCCCAAAGCGGCTGGCTGGAAGAAGGGTCTTCGGGTACAGGGAGTTTTGTTTTCGGTTCTTTTTCAAGCGCAGCTTTTTTCTGCATGAATGAAGTGGCTTCATCGACGAGCCCGATCACTTTTCCGTCGCTCAATTTTTCCCGGGCATTCAAAAGGTCACGAATCATTTTAACTTTCTCGTGCTTTTCCTCATTCGTGTAAGTCTTGTCCTTGGACAAGGCAATGAAATACTTCTCCAATCTCAAAAGCGGGTCCCTATCTCCTGCGCGTCCCATATTTTTTCTACGTCCTGCTTCTCGAACCAAGACAATGGACAAGGAACGTCCAAGTCCCCATCTGGCCAGATTTTCCTTACTGTTATCCTCTACTTTTAAAAGCGTCTCGCTAATCAGTCGTGCCATTGCGGGAAGCTTTGTGACTTCCACACGATTGACTACTCCTATCAAAACCCAGCTCAATTCATAAATAACACTTCCATTGATGCTTCCTTTGCCTTTTTCTAATCTTAAAAAAATCTTCAAAATGGGCTCCGCCATTGCAGGAAGTTCTGCCGCTTTGATTCTTTCTGCAATTTGTTGAAGCTTCGGGAGAAGAATAGCTCTCGCTTCACCCTTTGTCGTTTCAACAGACTGGAGTTTGCGCAATAACCTTCTTGCCCTATAAACATCAATCGCATTGAAAATATCCAAAAAACTCAACATCGACTTTCCCGTTTCCTTCGAATCAACGGTTCTTACTTCTGCGCGGGCACCTGCAAACTTAGTTTGAAGATGTAAGCTCATCGCAGTTCCGATGCCGGTAAAAGAGGAAATCGTGCTCGCCCACAGGGGCTCACCGGAGGGTTCTTCCGAGGAGGTATTCGATAATCTTTCGACCTTCAGCCTTGTTTCTTCCTGATACCGGAGGGTCATCGCTCTTTGTTTATTTATAATTTGCCGGATCAGCTCTCTTTCCTCTAATCCTTTTTGAAGCAGGTCGTGGATCGCAGGCAAGTTTCCATACTTGGGATAAAGCAGGTCATGAGTCCCAGGATCTCGGGCTGTAAAAAAATCTTGAAGTGCTTCAATGACGGGCAGCGCGTCGATGATGGGGTTTGCCTCTGAGCCAACCTCGGAGGAAACGATTGACCGGTAAAACATATAGGCCATGATATGGCCTCGCGATTGATTGATATTTTGGCGAATACGATCCAAGATTAAACCCGCATCAGCCCGATGCGGTGTGCGTAATTCCACTCCCTCCAAAATTAAAGTAACATCACGGATCATTCCTTCATCAATTTCATGGATATACCACATGACGATGTCTTCGAGCACTTCGAGGATCCATTGATCCATTGAGGAAGTGGGACCTGTCATTAATTTTAGTTTTTCGATTAATATCTCCAGGGCTGAATGGAGTTCATCTTCTGTCATCGCAGGGACCATCCTCTTCATTGTCCAAGCCGCATCCATAGCCCCCCTCCCGCCGCCAACTTCAAATATTTTATTTAATTGTTCTAAAAACATTCTCAGCTTTTCTGTATCTATACGAAGCTCGCTTCGGCCGGCAGCAGAAGATGAATTTAAACTTTCAAGCCAAAAGTCGGCGCCCGTGTCCGGAGATTTTTGGGGTTGGTTTTGACTTTGTTCTTTTCCCAACTCATAAGCCTTCATCATGAAGTCGTGGGCTTTTTTTACTTCCTCGATCTTTTTTTCTTTGGTAAATTCTGGTTTTGCCAAAATATTCCGGATGGCCGGCAAGTCACCGTATTGAAGATACATAAATTTATAATTTCTTCCTTGAGTCCCCTGAATAAGGTAATGCTCAAGTTCCCGGCGAAGAGGATCAGAAAGAGGGTCGGAGGAATTCTTGAATGAAATCCCATTTCGCCGCATCAGTATGATGCTGAGCCCCTGCGCGGCATCATGGTGCAAGAGCCCTACTTTTCCGCCTTTTGATTTTTCAAGATGGTATTGAAAAATAGAAGACAGCATGTCGAAATGATCGCTGGTAATTCTGGGGGCAATGTCCTTCAGCAAGCTTAATAAATTGGATCTTCTTATATTCGCTGCTGCAAGAGAAGATTTGGTTCGGGCCAGATCTTTGGCGGCCATCATCAGGACGGTGGAAAGATCGCCGTCGCGCATTCTGGGAATGACATGACGAGTTAATAAATCCACGAGCCTGAATCGAAGTTGATTTTCTCCAACCGTATTGCCGGAAAGTTTCAAAAACTGGTCGTCAAAAAAATCAACAACCTTGGGAAGCGAACTTGGTTTTAAAAGAGAGACCGAAGGGATAAATTCCATAGCAACGGTGTTTTTATCTTTCTGAATGCCATCCGGACGCTGGTATCTTTCGGCGAAATCATTAAGATATTGCTCGATATACTTTAAGTGTTCCTTCTCAACGGCCCTGACGCGGTTCCGGATATAATCCGACATATCCGGACCGGTACCTCGAAGCTCCGAACGTTCTTGAAGCCACAAATCTCCGGACGAGGATCCGGAAGCTGGGCCGCCTGATTTTTTTCCTTTTTTCCGGGCTTCGTCTTCTTCATAGCGGTGAATCATGGCCGAGGTTTCTTTTTCGATCTGGATTTCTTTTTCCGCCTGGGAAAGCGTCCGGCTTTTCAGGAGATTACGGATGGTGCTGAAATCTCCTCCGCCGTAGATTGGAAATAGAACGGTTCTGTCGGTCCGGGGATCCCTGGAAGTATTTAAATAGCTCCAGACAGCTCGATAAAGAGAATCTTCTTCATACCAGTTTGTCTTAAGCTTCCAATCAGGATTTTCCCTCACTAAAATAATGGCTAAGGCTTTTGCCGCCGCGCCTTGAGAAATCAGTTGGTTTTCTGCTCCTTGACGGCCTTTAAGCGGGACACTCAGAATCCGGATCATTTCCTCAAAATAATCCGGAGAAATATGCTTGGCCAGCTCCTCAAGAAGTTCGAGGAAAAGAAATCTTTGTTCATCCGCTTCCGAAGTATCTCCGAGGATCTTGATCAGTTGTTTTGCGGCAAGATGCATGACGCCGAACAAATCCGCTTGGTTCATTCCCTCAAGAACATCCTGCAAGGAAATCGCAACGTACATCCGGTTTTCGGTTTGGAATTCCAGATCTCCTTTGATTTCATTCAACTTAGCTTCAAAACTATCAATGGCCTTCCCCAGCCCTAACTTGGCTTGAATCATCAGACCTACGGTTTCTTTGATATCGTCTCTTAAGGATACCCGTTGCTCACGGCCTTTCTCGGCTGCGGCTTTGATTTGCGTCATGGCTTTCAGCTGCTCATCCAATCTCCGGAGCAATACCTTTTCTGCGTTTCTTACTTCGCTACGTTCCTTAAACCATAAATCACCGGGCTGAGAAGGGGCGGGAGGTTTGGCGGTGCCGGTCTTGGCCTGATCCTTTTCAAACGCATAAGCTTTTTTCATGGTTTCTGCTTCGTGATGGATCTGCTTCACAAGCTCCGGCTCTTCAAGCTCTTTTTTGTTGAGAAGATCGTAAAGCATTTTCAGTTTTCCGAATTCCTGGTAGTGAATAAAAAGCGGCACACCTATCTCGGTTTTCGGTTCGAGAAATGCCTTCACGGTCTGCACCAGCGAATCTTTATATGTTACACCCAGTCGCCTCCTTCCGGTGGCTCTGACCAGGCTTAATGCCAACGCTTCTTGGAAAAATAGATCCATCTCTCCTCGAACCAAACTTTGCCATGAATCTCTTTGCCTGTCCTGATAAATGGGAGTGAAAAGCTCAATAAGTTTTCTATAAATCTCATGCGCTCTTTTTCCTTCGAGAAAACCTGAAAAATAACTCAAACCCTTCAAGACAGATTCGTAAAAATCAGCGCTTTCAAAGGCAGAATTCACTTGAAGTATGGATTTGGAGAGCAGCCCCGCCGCGGTTTTTCTATCTTCTAAAGAAACTTGAGACGACGGCTGAAGAGTAAGAGTCAAACCAAAAAGAACGGAAAGGGATGAAAAGGCTAGTTCAGCGGCTTCATCGTTTCCTTCCAGCCTTCGAATAGCCCGTTTGATACTTTCACTCAATGCCGGCATCCATTTTTTTGCATCAGGAGGAAACTCGCCTCTTCTCCAATAATCTCTGTAAAGCCTGTTCGACAATTCATGCATGATTTGATGGTCAGACCTTGAAATATTCTTAATACGATTAATCATTTTTGTTAAAATTTTTAGAGTCCGGGGCGAGAAATCAAAAACATATTTACTCCAAGAAAGGTATTGAATCACCCTCCCTTTTTTTTCATCCGTTAATTCTCCCGTACTGTCCAGAAGCTCGAGAAAATCTTCTTGGGATAAAGGCTCATCAACGTTCCAATGTTCCTCATCCTCTATCCGAACTTCGCTGCGAGTACCTTGTTTACCCTCTAACTTTGAGGTCTGAGTCCACAAATCCCCCGACTGGGAAGGGGCTGAAGGTTTAGCGGCCTGATCTTTTTCCAGCGTATAAGCTTTGCGCATGCTTTCGGTTTCTTGCTCGATTTGTTCCACAAGCTTCGATTCCTCAAGTTCTTTTTTGTTGAGAAGGTTGTAAAGCATTTTCAGTTTGTCATCTTTGATAAAGAGAGGCAGACCTTCACGTGTTTGGGGCTCAAAGAATGCCATAATGATTTGAACCAGGGAATCTTCGAGATTTACACCCAGCTGCCTCCTTCCGGTAGCTCTGACCAAGCTTAATGCCCACATTTTTTGGAAAGATTTGATCATCTCTCTTTGATCCGAACTGGGTTCTAAATCCGGCCCGTACTCACTCTGATGAATGGGATGGATTAACTCGATAAGTTTTTCATAAATCTCATGCGCTCTTTTTTGCTCGAGAAAACCTGCAAAAAAACTCAACCCCTTCAAGGCAGATTCATACAAAAAAACAATGTTTTCACTGTCAGAAGGCACTTGAAGTATGGATTTGGAGAGCAGTCCGGCCGCAGTTTTTCTATCTTCCAAAGAAACCCGTTCTGTCGGCTGGAGCATAAGAGTCAAAGCAAAAAGAGCGGAAAGATGCGAAAAGGCTATGTCGACGTGCTCATCTTCTCCTTCCAGTCTTCGAATGGCCCGTTTGATACTTTCACTCAATGCCGGCATCCATTTTTGCGCCTCAGGGGGAAGCTTGCCTCTTTTCCAATCGCTGTAAAGATTAGCCGACAACACACGCATGATTTCATGGTCAGACCTCGAAATATTCTTAAGACGGTTAATAAATTTTGTTAAAATTTTTAGAGTACGGGGCGAGAAATCAAAATCATGGTTACCCAAATTAATTAGTTCAGTCAATTCCTTTTTTTCTTTGTCCGTTAATTCTTCCATGCTGTCCATAAGATCGAGAACATCTTCTCCGGGTAAAGGCTTATCAACATACCCATGCTCTTCATCATCCATCCGGACTTCGCTGCGCGTAAAAAAATCCATGAAGGCTTTGGAAGGTTTGGCACTGCGGGTCAGGGCTAAGTTAGAGGCTGGGAGTATTTTAAAAGCGGCGGCCGGAGTCACGGAAGCGGACTTGCTCATCCCTTGCAAGACCTGATCGCGGAACTGGTAGAGCCTGTTTTCAATTTGCTTGATCAAGGACGCGCGGTTCTGAGGAGACAGGATTTCCTCATCATTTTTTTGAATGAATGAAGCGACCAGTTCATCGATGACACGCGTGTATTGCCAGGCCTCGGCAAGGCGCCCCTCTTCGGATAAGTACCTCAAAATATCATCGCGCCAGGTTTTCATGGTCCGGCCAAATTGCGAAGGCGGGAGCGAGCGGGCCAGCTCCTGGCCGGCAACCCGGACAAAGGTCTCATAAAAACT
>SICL01000020.1 GCA_009691445.1 Candidatus Taenariivivens baikalensis
GCTCAGTTACCCTCAGATCCACCCTCTCCACAAACCAAGAAACACAACCGAAAAGAAGGCAATGACTACGAATATGCTTTCAATCTCTTAAACCCAGAGGGGACAATTCAAAAGCTACTAAAAGGGGACATCTTGACGAGCTACGAACAGGGAATTCTTGGAGGAAGTCTCTGCTATGGGTCACGAACAGAGTCTTTGTAGAGACGATAGGTGAACTCCAGGGGCGGTGCTTTCCGGCGAATTGGGGTTTGGGTGTACGACCGGTTGCCGACCACTTCATACAGTCATTGTGAGCGACCGCAGGGAGAGAAGTCCGCCAGAAAGCGCGGCGGATCCGTTCGAAGATTTTGTGGCGGACAATCTCGGGTCGTACCCAGGGAGTGCCGCGTCTCCGCCAAGGCGCGGGACGCGCAATGACAACTGTATGAAGTGTGGTACGACCGGGCCCATTGACGAATCGCTCTTCAGAGGTTAACCTGTGCCTTAAGCTTACCGTATTTGACGCGGTGCTGACTTATTATGAAAAAAAATCTCAATTATTTATTGTTTTGCCTGGCTGCCCTTGTGCTCTTTTTCCTGGCTTTAGACAAGATTCCTCTTTGGTCGTCGGATGAAGGACGTTTTGGGGAAATTGCCCGGGAGATGTGGGAATCCAGGAACTTTGTTGTGCCGCACTTCAACTTTATTGTGTATCTGGAAAAACCCATCCTGTCGCCGTTTTTGACGGCTCTTTCGTACGGATTAATGGGAGTGAACGCCTTCAGCACCCGCTTTCCCATTGTTTTCCTGGCACTGCTTGGAATCTTCTTCTGTTACCGGTTTACGCGCCGGATTTTTGACTCCAGGACCGCAGAGCTTTCATCAGTCGTGCTTTTAACCACCATTGGATATGTCCTGGTCGGGCGTTTTGCGGTCATTGATATGATAATGACGTTTTTTTTGAGTATGACTTTATTTTGTCTTTGGACGGCCTTTCTGGAACGCAAGAAGTCCTATTATTTTCTCGCCTATTTTTTGATGGGACTGGCTTTTCTCACCAAAGGACTTATTGGCATTCTTCTACCGGGGCTGGTCTTCTTTGTTTTTTTAATGTGGACCGGCAATCTCCGGGAACTGAAGCATCTGCAGCTGGGATGGGGATGTTTGATCCTCGCGGTCGTGATCTTGCCGTGGTGCATTGCGATTTCTATCAAAGAACCAGAATTTTTCAAAGTGTTCATTGTGGATCAGCATTTCACACGGTTTGCAACGGGAGGATTCGGCCGCCGGCGGCCCTTTTGGTTTTTCATCCCGATTCTAATCGCCACAGGATTTCCGTGGACTTTTTTTATGCCGGCTGCTATTTCAGACGGTTTGAAACAAAAGGATGCGCAGAGGATCAAGATCCAGTTTCTCATCTGCTGGATCGCGGTCATTTTTCTTTTCTTCAGCATTCCCAAATCCAAACTGCCGTATTATCTTTTGCCGGTGAGTATGCCGATGGCGATTTTGACCGGACATTTCTTTGCGAATGGAGAGGCGCTTCAGCGTTCGCGGCGTCTTCTGCAGCGAATTGGAAAGCTCCTGGCAATATTTACGGGCATTGCAGCCTTAGGTTTTTTTATTTTTTCCGGATGGATCAAAGATGAAAAATTCATTCTTCTCAAACCCATTCTTATGCTGACGGTGCCGCTCATTTTCGGAGGTTGTTTTGCAGCTTATTATTTTCTCAACCGGAAAGGGAAACCTCTGGCGGCATTTTTATCGTTGGCAGGAATGGTTTATGGGGGATTGATATTGGTGATCCTGGGAATGGTAAAGCTTTCTCCTTTCCAGAGTTCGTTCGAATACGCAGAGGTCTTAAAACCTCTTTTAAAGACGGGCGATGAGGTCGCGATTTTTTCCTCACCGGACCGGTTTTCGGATTTCCCTTTTTATCTCAAAAAGCGGGTGATTATTGTGGGTCCTGACCGGGGAACTCTTAGGAATCAAAGCATCGAACTTGAGATCGATCAACAAAGAGAATATTTCTTGCAGATAGATGATTTTGTTCGGTCCTTCAATGCTAAGACACGGCGGCAATTTTGTTTAATGGAAGAGGATCGGCTGCAAGAACTGCTCCTCAAAGGACTTCGCGAACCCATCATTGTCAAAAAAGATTACGGACATATCCTCATCTCCAATTTTTAAGGAAAAGTTTAAACTGTCATTGCGAGGAGGCCCGCAGGCCGACGCGGCAATCTCTGAGCATAACCTGAGATTGCTTCGCTTCGCTCGCAATGACATAAGAGTACTGTAAGGGATTTTATCCAAAAAATTTATTTTTACTTTCAATACACCTTGTTTCGTTTTGCGGCGTGGGTCGTGAACAACATGAATCACTCGACCGCCATCAAAATAGCGGAAGGTGTCGGATCGCTTCTTTTTTTGCGGCAGCGGCGAAGAAAAATTTGTCTCCATAATCTGCACGCGGCTTTCCCCGAGAAATCTCAGGCTGATCTTGAAATGATTGGGCGCTCTTCTATGCAAGGCCTTGTCACAGTTATTTTTGAGTGTATCCGCATCCCGGTGATTGCAAAAGATCCGGAAAAATATTTTGAAGTGCAGGGGGGAGAACATGCCTGGAAGGCGCTCCAAAAAAAGAAGGGGATTATCCTGGCGGTGTCTCATTTTGGAAATTGGGAACTGATGGCCGTGGCCTCCGCTGCCAAGGGATTTCCTATGCATGCGATTGGCAAACCCGTGAAGAATCCTTTTTTGTATGAGTCAATAAAACGTTTGCGAGGTGCGACCGGGCTTAAAAGTATTGATAAAAAGGGTGCTATCCGAAATACAGTCCAGCTGCTGAAGAACAATCAGATTGTCGCCATGCTGATTGATGAACACGTTAAAAAAGGCGAGGTTTGGGTGGATTTCTTTGGGCGCAAGGCCGCGACTTCCTCTCTTCCGGCTATGCTCAGCTTAAAGTACGATTCCCCCGTGATTCCGGCATTTTATTATCGAGGCCAGGGGAGTGAACGCTCCATCTTTCTTTTTGGAGAACCCTTTCATTTGATTCGCACGGGTGATTTGCAGGCTGATCTGACTGCGAATACCCAGCAGTATGTGAGCCGTCTCGAGCAGGAGGTTCGAAAACGTCCCGGCGACTGGACAATGTGGATGCACAATCGCTGGCGCGAAGAAGATAGGTATCCCCCCATTCAAGGAGCCACCTGAATGATCCGGAAAGGGCTTCAAATTCTGATCGCAGGACTTCTTGATCAGTTTTGCCTGGCCGGCCGTTGCGCGGGCAGTTTGGGCATGAGTGGGGAGCGATGATCCCCGGAGCTCTCGCGGCATTTATCTGTGGCGGTTTGATCCCTGATGCCCGGTGGAGGAAGGCCTTCCCCCAGGCGGTCATTTTCGGAGGGATCGGGTTTTTATTCGGAGGTAACTTGAGCTACGGTGCCATCGTGAATGCGGTGATTGCAGCGAAGGATCTTACGCAGATGATTCCCCAGTTCGTTCAGATATTTTTTATTGGGGCAATTTGGGGAAGTCTCGGAATGACTTTCCTGGGATTTGGAATCGCAGAACTTGAAATGCAGTTTCGGGACCTTGCGGTATTGTAAGGAATATTCTCCGGCGCTGATGTCCCATCCAGGCTGACAGCGAGCAGGGGATTTATCTTTTATGTGTTAGGCGTGACGGGGTGGAATACCTGGAACGTTTACACCAAGTGGTTTCAAAGCACACCGCCAGTTTCCAACCACCAGCTTTGGGGCGCCTTTCTGATCGTTTGCTTCTTGCCTCTTTGCTTCCTTTTTTTCAAATCGGATGTTTTCCAAGAGAAACTTAACGCGACGATTCTCTGGACCACGTTTTTCTTTTGCGGGTATCTCGCGGCGCTTGCGATTCTAAAATCAATCGTCTATTTGGGGTGGAAAGTCTGGGAACCTGCTTTTACGCTGTTCATCCTTGATCGGGTGATTTTTACGGTGACTCTCCCTTTGATCCTCAGTGAGCAGAAAGCAAAAAGGCAGTAAGCAGATAAAATCTCTGCCTACTGCCCTCTGCAAACTGCCTACGGCAATCTACTTTTTATTCGTCCATATCGTGATCGTGACCGCCGCCTGAATTCGACTTTTTCTTTTCCGGTTTATCGGAAATGACGCACTCAGTCGTGAGGAAAAGACCGGCAATACTTGCTGCGTTTTGAAGCGCACAGCGCACGACTTTGGTCGGGTCAATGACGCCGTCAGCAACCAGGTCGGTGTATTCGCCTTTTTCTCCGTTAAAACCAAAGCTGCCTTTGCCTTCCATGATCTTGCGGATGACCACAGAACCATCAAAGCCAGCGTTTTCAGCCATCGCACGGGTTGGCCACTCCAGAGCCTTGCGGATGATGTTGGCTCCCGTGGCTTCATCGCCCGTAAGCTTCAGCTCATCCAGCGAGGCGATGGAGCGAAGATACGCAACGCCGCCGCCCGGAACAATGCCTTCTTCCACGGCTGCGCGAGTTGCGTGAAGCGCGTCTTCAATGCGGGCCTTTTTCTCTTTCATTTCAATTTCAGTGGCTGCGCCCACTTTCACCACAGCGACACCGCCGGAAAGTTTAGCCAGACGTTCCTGAAGTTTTTCTTTATCGTATTCTGAATCCGTATTGGCGATCTGCTTGCGGATTTGTTCAGCCCGGTCCTTGACTTCTTTTTGAGAAGCTGCGCCTTCAATGATGGTCGTATTGTCTTTATCGACCGTCACGCGTTTGGCAGTCCCGAGCATATCCACGTCAATATTCTCAAGTTTGATGCCGAGATCTTCGGAGATGAATTTTCCCCGGGTCAGGATCGCGATATCTTCCATTAACGCCTTGCGACGATCTCCAAATCCAGGAGCTTTCACCGCACAAACATTGAGGGTTCCGCGAATCTTGTTCACGACGAGGGTCGCGAGGGCTTCGCCTTCAAGATCTTCTGCGATGATAAGAAGCGGTTTTCCAAGACGCGCGACTTTTTCAAGAAGCGGAATCAGATCTTTGATGGCCGTGATCTTCTTTTCATAAAGAAGGATGTAAGGTTCCTTGAGTACGGTTTCCATCCGTTCTGCATCCGTAATAAAATACGGAGAGATGTATCCACGGTCGAATTGCATTCCTTCCACGAGATTGAGTTCGGTCTTCATCGTGTTGGATTCTTCCACCGTGATGACGCCGTCTTTACCCACTTTCTCAATGGCTTCGGCGAGAAGGTTTCCAATCGCAGGATCATTGTTCCCGCTGATGGTGCCTACGGCCTTGATATCTTCTTTACCCTTGATGGATTTGGAAAGCTTCTTGATCGATTCCACAATTTTTTCCGTGGCTTTATCAATCCCGCGTTTAAGGGACATCGGATTGGCACCGGCCGTGACGTTCTTCAGACCTTCTTCAATGATAGCCTGGGCTAGCACTGTCGCGGTCGTGGTTCCGTCTCCGGCTTCGTTGGAAGTTTTCTCGGAAACCTCACGGACAAGCTGGGCGCCCATATTTTCATAGGGATCTTTGAGTTCGATTTCTTTGGCGACCGTGACACCGTCTTTGGTAATTGTCGGAGAACCAAATTTTTTGTCGATGACGACATTGCGGCCTTTGGGGCCGAGCGTCACTCGAACTGTTTTCGCGAGAATGTCCACACCGCGTTTAAGTTTCCGGCGTGCTTCCTCGGAATAAGAAAGTTGTTTAGCCATTTTTGACTCCTTAGGTTGAATTTAATATGCGTGTCATTCTGAGGCGAAGCCGAAGAATCTCAGATCCTTCGCTTCTCTCAGGATGACAGATGATTAGCCTTCGTAAACCGCGAGAATTTCGCTTTCTTTGAGAATCTTGTGCTTGCTGCCGTCAATGACGATTTCATCGCCGGAATATTTTCCGAAGAGGACGCGGTCGCCTTTTTTGACTTCAAGCGGTTGAATTTTTCCAGATTCAAGAAATTTACCGGTACCGACAGAAATAACTTTTCCTTCGGTCTTTTCTTCTTTAGCGGTATCCGGAAGAATAATTCCGCCCTTAGTTTTTTCTTCAGCTTCTAAAACTTCCACAAGAACGCGGTCACCTAGAGGTTTGATTTTCATTTTAAGTTCTCCCTTTTGATTCATTGAATTTTTAATACAGTGAAGCGTGAAGAGTGAAACGTTTTTTCGCTCAACGCTTCACTCTTCACGAATGACGTTTTTTAGAATCCGCCCATGCCACCCATTCCGCCCATACCACCCATCCCGCCGCCGCCCGGAGGCATCGGAGGAAGTTTCTCATCTTCCTTGATGTCCGTAATCAGAGCTTCGGTGGTGAGAAGAAGTCCGGAGACGCTCGCTGCATTTTGCAGGGCGCTACGAGTTACTTTCTTGGGGTCAATGACGCCGGCCTTGATCAAATCTTCATAAACACCGGTTTGTGCATTGAAACCAAAACTACCTTTTCCTTCGAGGACGATCTGGACAACGACAGAACCTTCTTCGCCGGCATTTTCCGCAATCTGACGAATGGGTTCTTCCAGGGCGCGCTTGATAATGTTCGCGCCGATTTTTTCATCGCCGGAAAGTCTTAATTTATCGATCGCAGAAGCTGCGCGAAGCTGTGCCACACCGCCGCCGGGAACAATACCTTCTTCTACGGCTGCACGGGTTGCATGAAGTGCGTCTTCGACGCGGGCTTTCTTTTCTTTCATTTCAGTTTCGGTTGCGGCACCGACATTGATGACGGCCACACCACCCGCCAGCTTCGCAAGACGTTCCTGAAGTTTTTCACGGTCATATTCTGAATCCGTGTCTTCAACTTGCTTTTTAAGCTGAGCAACGCGGGCATTGATTTCGGAGGTTTTTCCCGCGCCTTCAATGATCGTCGTATTTTCTTTATCGATCGTGACGCGTTTTGCGCGGCCAAGATCTTTCACGGTGACGTTTTCAAGCTTGATTCCGAGATCTTCGGTAATGGCCTTGCCGCCTGTGAGGACCGAAATATCCTGAAGCATCGCTTTGCGGCGATCTCCGTATCCCGGGGCTTTCACGGAGCAGACATTCAAAGTGCCGCGGATTTTATTCACGACAAGAGTTGCAAGGGCTTCACCGTCCACTTCCTCGGCAATAATAAGAAGGGGTTTGCCTGATTTGGCAACCGCTTCGAGGACTGCGAGGAGGTCTTTCATCGCTGATATTTTCTTTTCATAGATCAGGATGTAAGGGTCTTCAAGTACGGCTTCCATGCGCTCTGTATCTGTGACAAAGTACGGAGAGAGATAACCCTGATCGAACTGCATTCCTTCAACGACGTCCAGTGTTGTCTCCGTGCTCTTGGCTTCTTCCACGGTGATGACGCCGTCTTTGCCGACTTTTTCCATCGCATCCGCGATCAGATTCCCGATGTAGCTGTCCGTGTTGGCAGCAATCGTAGCAACCTGGGCGATTTCTTTTTTGTCCTTAATGGGTTTGGCGAAGCTGCTTAATTCTTCGACAACCGCTTCAACGGCCTTATCAATCCCGCGTTTGAGAGACATTGGATTGGCGCCAGCTGTAACGTTCTTTAAACCTTCGCGGTAAATGGCTTGGGCCAAAACCGTTGCGGTGGTGGTTCCATCACCGGCGGTATCAGAAGTCTTGGAAGCAACTTCTTTGACCATCTGGGCGCCCATATTTTCATAGGCATCTTCGAGTTCAATTTCTTTAGCAACCGTGACACCATCTTTGGTAATCGTCGGAGCGCCAAATTTTTTATCGATGACGACATTGCGGCCTTTGGGACCGAGAGTTACTTTGACTGCGTTGGCCAGTTGGTCAACACCGCGCTGGATGGCACGGCGGGCTTCTTCTTCAAAAAGAATTTGTTTTGCCATGAGATAAGTCTCCTAAATGGATTTGGCAACGCATCTGACATCCTGAGCCCTTCGTTTGTTATTCTGAGCGTAGTGAATATCTCAGGATAAACTCGGCGAAGGATCTCTCTGGAGATTCTTCGGCCCCCGGCCTCAGAATGGCAAAGAGTCGCGTATTTTGTTTTGATTGATTTTTTAATGAAAGCAGGTTTGAACCAATCTGTTAGCACTCGCTAAAATGAGTGCTAGAGGGGAGCATTATGGTGAAATCAGAGGGAAAAGCAAGCGGAATTTACTTGGCAAGGATAAACTTAAGAAGGTTGACCAAGGACTAGGCTGTAGATTTGTTCAAATTCGGAGGCGAAGAGTCCTGGAGATCCATGATCCACATGATTTGACGAAGTCTTTCAGCCGTTTCCTCGCTCTTTATGAGAGAGACGACAGCCCACTCGGTAAAGGCCATCCTTATCGCACCTTTGAACACGCATGATAACAGCGCTCAAGAGCAACTCTTTTGGGCCGGGCAAGTTAGGAGGTGTAATCAAGGTTAAGCTGAGACGATCTGCTTTTTTGAGTTTCAGGGTAGTCTTGATCCTTATTCCATGGAGAGAAAGATCGCTAACGTAGCCGACCTCATTTTTCTTGATGAAGTTGCCAATGGTGATTTTCACCAAGAGTCGATCGTTGATTTCTACGCGATTTTCCCATCGCTTATCATCTGAAGCCCATCTCTCCTCAAAGTCTGAAGCGTTCTGCGTAAAAAACTCCTTTGTTTTCTAGCCGCCTAAGTACTCATTTAATCTAAAAAAAGCGTAGCATAGCTTATCAGAGAATGCAAATTTGATATTTTGCTATGCGATGGGTATTTTAGAGCTTGGTTGGTAATGTCTTGCTGAGGAGAAGCAGGGACTTTATCGAGAGCTTGGGCTCAATGCGATCTACAGACTGGATATGCGGTTTTAGATGCTTTGCAAAGCCACCGGTAGCGATAACTTTCAGATTAGCCCCAAAGCGTTTTTTGAAACGAGCCACTAATTCGTCAGTCATAGAGCCATACCCCTCTAAAATACCTGATTTTAGGCAATCAAGAGTACTACGTCCCAAAAAAGAAGGTGATTTATGGGGTAATCTTGCCTTCTTAGGGAGTAAGGCGGCTTTTTGGATTAAGGCCTGGAAGGAGAGTTCCGGGCCCGGAACAATCATCCCACCCTCAAAGACACCTGATTTTGAAACATAATCAAAGGTAATCGCAGTCCCAAAATCAATGATCAATAGGGGGAGGCGGTAGAGACGAATTCCGCCATAAGCATTGACCAGGCGGTCCACACCCAGCTGATTGGGATGGTACTTCGTTTTTACGGGGACCGAGAGATTTTTCCCTGCGATCCACAGGTGAATCCGTTTCTTGTTTCGGAGGATAGATTCTATTTTATGGGTATTTTTTGGGACAACAGAGCTTATTATGACATTTATTTCGTTTGTTTTACCACCACGGGAACAAATTTTAATCAATTTAGGGATATCAAAAAATAAGCATGATCCGAATGATTTTAACCTGCCTTTTTCGGAAATACCGTAAGTAACAGCCGTATTTCCTATATCAAGCGCGATAAGCATCGAGGTCCTTTACCAATTGGTCTAAAATTCTATGAAGTAGCGGCTCAAGTAGCTGTTCTTTTCCTATCGACTGAGCCATGCTGGTAGATTGATCGGCTAATTCTTCAGGGTGAGCATTCACATTAAGCCCGATCCCGGCTACGGCCCAATCTAAATGACCTGCCTTGGCCGAAGACTCTACCAGAATTCCGCATATTTTTTTTCCGGACACAAGGATATCATTGGGATGTTTGAAAGTCGACTCGATCCCGTAAATTTTCTTAAGGATGCTTGCCACTGACCGGCAGGCGATTTGGGTCAGGATCGGTGCTTGAGAGGCTTCCATGCGAGGCCGAATCAAGAGTGAAAAAAGGAGATTCTTTCCTGGTGGAGAAATCCACTTGTGTTCCCGCTTACCCCGTCCTGCGGTTTGGTGATCCGCAACAATGACGAGACCTTCAGCAGCGCCGTTACGAGCTTCTTCTTTCGCAAGGTCATTAGTGGATGGGATTTCTTGGTGGTGCTGGATATTGAATACAAGGACAGGTCTCATTAGAAGCCGTGGTATTTAATGATTTCCGTTGAATGTTTTCTCCGCCAGAGGACGGATCCGTCCAACGCTGTTTGGCGGAAACAAAACTTGGCAAAAAAAAATGCGTCTATGAGACCTGTCCCTGAACTTATAAATAAAATCTCGGCAAATGCGAAGCGAGTCCCGTCATGATTTCATAGGGAATCGTGGATGCCCACGCGGCAAGATCTTCCGCGCGAATTTGCACGTCACCGTTTGATCCAAGCAGGATAATTTCTTCTCCCGGATTAGCGGGCTCATCCCCAAGATCTACAGCCAGATAATCCATCGAGACATGTCCTGCGATTCGGAAATTCTTTCCATGGAAAAGACAACTTGATTTTCCCGAAGCATTCCAAGGATAACCGTGACTGTAACCGATAGGAAGAATGGCAATGCGCGTTGTTTTGTCCGCCGTAAAGGTTCGTCCATAGCCCACGGATTCACCGGTGCGGATCGTTTTCATAAAATTAATTCGGCTCTTGAGACTCAGGACCGGTTTGAGATTTGCAAATTCCCGAGAAAGAGGCGAAGAGGAAATCCCGTAAAGCATCAGTCCGGGTCGCACCAGATTCATCGAAGTCTCCTTGAATCGGAGAATACCCGAGCTGTTGGCGGCATGGCGGTATCGAAAGGTGATGCCCTTTTTTTGAAGTGCTTCGATCAACAGAGAAAAATCGGCGAGCTGACGAAGCGCAAAATCATCCTCGGCTTCTGCCGTGGGAAAGTGAGTGTAAATACCTTCCAGTTCAAGATGGGGAAGCCCGGATATTTTTTCAATCTGCTTCATGGTATCCCGGAAGGGAATTCCCATTCGGCCCATGCCCGTATCTACTTTGATGTGAACTTTGGTGATCCGGTTGAGCGAGGACGAAGCCGCGGAAATTTCTTGGGCCTCGTCGAAGCTGGAAACAGTGAGCGTGATTCCATCCATTAAAATAAGAGGAAGCTCCTGCGGAAAATATCTTCCGAAAAGAAAAATGGAAGTCGAAAGATCCAGCTCTTTGAGGGCCAAGGCCTCTGCCACTGAAGAAACTCCGAAATAATTCACCCGGCCTTCCAGAGATTTTGCGATTTGAGCCAACCCGTGTCCGTAGGCATTGGCCTTGATCACACTCATGATTGCCGTGTCCGGTCCCGCCAGTCTTTTGACTTCCTGAAGATTATGGAGCAGGTGATTCAGCTGGATCTCAATCCAGACAGGCTGTTGAGCTTTTTTTTGAGAGGTTTCAAGAAGCGGGGGCATGTTCGTTCTTTTTTTCCTCCGCTTCGGAGAGTCTTAGATAAAGAGGGAGAAAATCTTCGGGCGTCTGGAGCTTTTGGATCCGGGAATCTTTTTTCTGAAAAAGGCTGAGCAGGGAAGCGGCGCGCGGGTATCCGTCCGGTTCAGGTAAAAAGTTCCAGTGCATCAATTTTTGTTTCGGTTCCAGAATTTCCCGGTAGCGGAGCAGGGCATCGCCCGCGAGCCAGCCATTTTCAGGAAGCGCTTTCATGAACTCTTCAATGGAGTGAAGCTGGATTTCACTTTGCGGTTTCCACTCATTTTGTTGACGGACAAAAAATTTAGAATAAATTCTGGAGCGGTGCGCGTCCAGGCCTACGGCTAAAACCGAGCCGTCTTTCAATGTGATGTGTTCAGCGATCATATCTAAACTAGCGGCGCCGTAGCAATTCCTTTTTTGAACGGTTTGAAGCGCCTTGACCGTGGCAAATCCAACGCGCAGACCGGTGAAGGATCCGGGACCTCTTCCAAGAAGAAAGGTATCAACCTCCGAAATAGAAACACTTTGATTTTTTAACATCTGATCGATTAACGGAATCAGATTTTCAACGTGGCCGGAATAACCCTGAAGGGTCGATTCCACGAAAGGCTTGCCATCTTGCTGAAAAGCAATGCTGAGGATCGGACTAGAGGTTTCAATCGCAAGGATGCAACTCATAATTAGACGCATTGTACCTTAAGGATTTAAAAAGCCAAAGGTCTCCTGAGAGTTTATCCCAAGTTGCGTCATTGCGAAGGAGGGTAGCGACCGCGGCAATCTCAAACCGGGATTGCTTCGCTTCGCTCGCAATGACAAGAATAAGTTAATAATCGAGTAGACTCCAAATGGGCTGTCCAATTCTGCACTGATCAATCCTTAGTTGATTCGATCACGGGATAACATTTCCCAATGACTTTGGCCTTACCCTTGACGGGGGGGGTGATGAGGTTACTCTTGCCACATCTTATTTCCCACAGGAGAATTTTAAAATGAATCACAAAAATCGTTTGATCCAAAAAAATATTGCAGGCGCCGTTCATTCCCTTTTTATTTTGTCGCAGTTTGCGATCGTGCCCGCTTTTGCGGAATCCCAGCCGTTTAGCCTCCGTCAAGAAACGCTTATTTCCAGCATTCCTGCCGCAAAAGTGGATCGAGAGGTACGCCATCCGGCACCTTCTTTTCCGGCAGTTCGATTCTTAATGAATTACCTCTTCCTGTTGCGAATTTTATTAATCCGGACTTTCAACCTTCCATAGACCCTACCGTCGACAGTTTTATGAAAATTGATTTTGAAAATAATTCGCTTGAGTTTAAAAATCTGCGTGAGGGTGCCTATCGGCTCCGGAGCTTATATTTTGCCGAACCGGATTTTAATCTATTAAACAGCAATAAGAGCTATATCAACGTTAATCCTGTTTCTGTGCCCAGAGTCGACCTGTGGAGTGATCCTTTTGTATCTGTTGCGAAACCCGATGGAACGAGCAAGGTTTATCAGCTTGCCCTTGATGCAAATGGGAATTTCAGCTTCACACCGGCTGCGGCTAAGTGAGATAGAAAGAGCCCAATTCAAGAGAAAGCGTTCCCTTCTTTAGGATGCGTCCTTACCAGCCGATGATTAGGCCTGTATCCAAAGGAGATAAACGATGTACCGCCGTGCAGAATATGAACTGATGAATTTTCTTTTTTGGGTTTCCCTCGTTTGCATTCTGGGCGCCATGATCTTTGTTGGGATTTATTATTTTAGGCCTTCGGATGGACTTTACCGAAGTCTTGCCCTTATCTTCATGGTTCTGGGGCTGTTCTTTCAGCTTCAGATCTTTATGTACAAAGTGACTATTATGGAACGGCGCCTGCTCCACCTGGTGGGATTTGGCGAACAGCATTTTGTGATAGCTGAAAAAAGAGATACACTCCAGCTCGTTGTCTTCTTTATTCTCTTGTGGATTACCCTGATCGGGGTGATCTGCGCGTTTCTTTCGCAGCCAGCATAAACCATTTTTCCCTTTGCGTTCGGTCCGCTTCCTTCTTATAATGCCACCGATGCAAAAAGAATCCTGGCTTCAGATTATTTCCGACCGGATCAAAACGCAGCTCTCTCTTGAGGGCGGCCGCAAGATTCAAACTTGGGCCGTGGCTTTAGCTGGACTTGTTGCGTTGATGATGGCGGTCAATGTGATGACCGGATCACCGGCCAGAGCCGTCTTAGAGCAGACCAAGGTTCTTTTCCTCGTTTTATTTCATCTCATTCTTGTCCTGGCCGTTTATCTTCCCGAATGGCTTCAGAAAGGGGATAAAGTTCTACCACGCCTTTTTGGTGTCCGGGATTTCACCAGCCTTGTGTTTGTCGCATTGGCTTTGATGCTCGTCAGTTTTTATGTTTTTTCTTTGAGCTATCAAAATGCGACGAATCTTGGAGATGACCCCCGTCTTGGTTTTCTGATTTTTAATGCGTGGGCGAATGTATCGGTCAGCGGATTTTATCTGGCAGGATTTATTTTTTATTTTTCGAGCATCCTCTTTTTTCCTAAAGCCCTGACCCATGTTCTGGATCGTATGGGCAATCGTCCGATTGTTTTTTTGAGTATTCATGTGGGCATGTTCTTACTGGGATACTTCAGTTATTCCGGGATTGTGGAAATTGGAAGCGGGAACTTTTTTGAGCAGCTCCGCCTGGCCGGTCTTTTCTGGATCTTTGCCGGTTCTCTGGTGTTTCTCGTGGGGAAAATTCTCGAGGAATCCTCCGTGGGGTCTTTAAATGCGCTTCATATGGAGGTTGCCTCCGGCAAACTGGAACGTTCCGAAGATATCCTAAGCCGGATCAAACAAGCCTTTATCTCCAAGAGGCTTTCTTTCTGGCTTTCGCGTATTTCTCTTGAGACTGCCAAAAAATCCCATGAAATTGCCCAGTATCTTCATCAATCGGTTTCCATCATTGAGCAGGGCCGGCCATCGGAATCCCAGCTAACCCAGATGGAAGAGCGTTACCGCCGCAGTAATCAAATTTTTAAAAAACTGGATCAGTCCCATCAGCGGTTTCTTTTGAATATTTCTTTCTTTTCTCTTCTGGATGTCGAACGCGAAAAGGTGGATGATTTGAAAGATCAGTTTTCCAAAGAGCTTCGCCATGCCAAACTTGAACTTGCCAGCGTTCGCAAACGCATTGACGATAAACTTCATGCGATGAAGGACAGCGAACGTTCGGAAGTGACGCTGACCGAAGTTCCGTTGGAACAGATTCCTGTCGAAAGATAAGTTCGGTTAGCGAGGTAAATCATGGAACATATCCATCCTGCGTTAGTTCACTTTCCCATTGCCTTCTACCTTCTTGAGACGTTTCTTCTTTTGCTCTGGATTGTTCACAATAATAAAGCCTATCGGGAATTTGCTTATTTTGTTTTTAAATCCGGCTATTTTCTAATGTGGTTTACTCTAGCCGCAGGGCTTTATGAGGCAGGAGGGATCAAACCTGCGCTGGAACACGCGAGAGCTCATTTTTTCAGCGCATTATCCGTGATGACCGTCAGCACGGGCCGCTTTGTGTTGTGGCGCTCTTCGCTGCAATCAAAGCTGTGGCTGCTGATTTCTGCGCTGATTCTAAGTGCGCTCGTGATTGTGACCAGCTATTTTGGCGGAGAGCTTGTCTTCGGCTGATAAAAAAGGGACCCGGTTCGGCCGAACCGGGTCCCTTTTTTATGTGCTAAATTTCTTTCCTGCAATATCCAGCATTTGACAGACAGTTTCCTTGGTGGGTTCAAACCCGAAAACATGGCGCCACACTTCCGGGGATTCCATGGAAAGATAGAGGGTGACGTCCGGAGCGCGCTTTCGAATCATTTCCACCATCGTTCGATAAATCTCGATACGAGTCGGTTTGAAGTAGCGCAGTTTTCCGTCCATGCCGTGAATCCACTCCGCCTCAGGTAATTTTGATTTTGGGAATCGCTCCTTCATTATGGGCTTAAGCTCTTTCATCATTCTTAAACATCCCAGACTGATCCAGGCAATATGCGTCGGGTCGATCTCCCTAAAAAGTTCTTCCACAACTTCCTCATAATTTTTTGCCCAGCCAGGATAATCAATGATGGGATCAAAATGAAATCCTGTTTGGTAGCCCGGTATTTTCAGGATTCTTTTTGCGGCGTCAATCCGTTCTGAAATCGAAGCGCACTTATGTTCTTCTTCTTTCTGAATTTTTTTAGAATTGAGCGACCAGGAGACAAGGGTTCGGCCCTGCGGATCTAGAGAGATCAGTCGATCTGTATTTGTGCTTTTAGTTTTTAGCTCCAGCAGCGCATTTTTCTGCCGGGAAAAAAAAGGAACCAGGATTTCTGAAAACGCGGTGATGTGATCCAGCGAAAGTGAATCCGCCAGCTGGCCCGTGCCGATCCGGAAAAAACGGTCCGGATTTTGATCCAGAATCGTTTGAAGATTTTCGAGCATTTCTTCAATGTTCACATAAACCGTGAGCAGGGGATTGGTGAGATAGGCTTGAAGAATGCAGTAACTGCATTCCAGATCACAGCCTTCTTCAGCGTGAAGTGTAAAGTAATCGCAGGAAAGATATTGTTCTGCTTCCGGGAAAGGTTTGAAGGATCTTCCCTTGTCGACAGCAAGGAGCAGGTAGCGCTTGCCGGCTCCCACGGGGTCGCGGCTCTGTTTAATCGAATGGATCAGTGCCCGAACATCCTGCACTTCTTCGACAGGAATATCCGGTAAGTTTTTTAGAATCACGTCCGTCTGAGAGAAATTCCTGGCCGTGGCTTCGAGATAAATTTTTTCCGGTTTGAAAAGCTTCATGATAGCTGCAAGCTGTCTTTCCCGCGTTTCGCGGCGCCCTGAAGATAAATGCGGGTTTTTTCGTCCAGCATTTCACGGGTCGCTTTTTTCTGTTCCAGGGTGAGTTTGCCTGACTTTAAAATTTTTTCCAGGGCCTTGATTCGGAACCTGTCCATGGCTTCATAACGGTGAGAAAGTTGATCCGGATGCCCGCCGAATTTTTTGATGAATAGTTTTTCAATCAAACCCACCGGATACTGGCAGGTGATTCTCAGCCAAAGTTCATAATCTTCGCAAGCTGGAAAATCCTCATCAAAAGTGCCCACGTTTTCAAAAATACTCCGATGAATCATGACCGCCGAAGGGCTAACGAGGCAAAGCGGTAGGCATTTTTCGAAAATCCACCCGTGATATTTCTGGTGCTTTTTCATGGGATTGACCCGCGTCCCGTCTCGGATCCAAATCTCTTCGGTTTGGCAGATTCGGTAATCAGGATGAGACGCGAAAAAATCAAGCTGCGCTCTTAGTTTTCCCGGCAGCCACTCGTCATCGGAGTCCAGAAAGGCCATCCACTGTCCTTTGGCAAGCGCAAGCCCGTGATTTCTTGCTGCGGAGGGCCCTCGGTTTTCTTGATACACGTATTGAACCGAAGGAAACTCTTTTTTTACCATCAGCTCTGTTTCATCGTTTGATCCGTCATCCACCACAATAACTTCAAAGATAACCTGGTTCTGAGAGATTACCGATTGTAGCGCTGTTCGCAGTCGGCTTTTACGGTTGAAGGTTGGGATAATAACGCTGACTTCTATTCTAAGCATTGCGTCATCATAGCATAAAGGAGGGCCGGATTAAATATGTATATTATTAAAATAGTTTATGTTAATATTAAATATTAGAAATCATTCAATCATCTTATGACACTGCTCAAAACCCCAAAACGCAGAATCGGATTTCACACGGAAGAATGAAATGGAGACTCAATCGATCAAATCCTGGCCAGAAAAAGAGCGTCCGCGTGAAAGAATTTTCAATCACGGGAGCGGATCTTTATCTGATGCCGAGCTGGTGGCGCTGCTTCTTCGCAGCGGCATGCGAGGCAAAGATGTGATTAGTTTTTCCCGCGAACTTTTACAGCAGAGAGGGGGATTGCGCGGCCTTTTTTCTTCGGAATGGAAAGGACTTGAGCAAGTGAAGGGTCTTGGGCCCGCCAAGATTGCGGCGATTCTTGCGGTCAAAGAAATTTGTATCCGGCAGCTTCGGGAAGAAATGATGGGAAAAAATGTCATTCAGGATCCGCAATCGGTCATGCAGTATCTTTACACATCCATGCGTGATCATAAGAGAGAAGTGTTCAAGGTGCTTTTCCTGGATAAAGGCAATCGTGTGATTGATGAGCAGGATCTTTTCGAAGGTACGGTGGATCAGACCGCCGTACATCCCCGTGAAGTCGTGAAGGCTGCGCTGGATCACCATGCGACGGCTGTGATTTTGGTGCACAATCATCCCTCGGGCCGTACTCAGCCGAGCATGGAAGACCGGGCCATGACCTGCAAGCTTCAGGGGGCATGTCATGCGGTGGGTATTTCTATTTTGGATCATATTATTATTGGAGATAACCAATGTTTCAGTTTTAGTGAGCATCGTCTCCTTTAAAGCAAAGCAGGACTTGGGATATTTTCTACCGATAAGGCCTACTTGGTTTATACGTAGTTATTTAGTGTTAACTATTTCTCGAAAGTAGCGTATAAAATACCGTGCTAAAATCCGTGGAAAATCCAGTTACACCAGTATTAGAAAATGAACTCAAATCGCTTTCGATGATCATGGAAGCGATCCCCGGTGCTATCTACCGTTACCAATTAACACCTAATGAAACCCAACGGTTTCTATTTATCAGTCCAGGGGCCATGGAATTATTTGGATATACGGACAAACAGCTTCAGGAAAATTTTGATTTGGCCTGGAATATGATTCTTGCGGAAGATGTGGACAGGCTTTGGAGCAGCATTAAAGCTTCAGCAAAAACACTTTCTCGTTGGACCAATGAGTTCAGGGTCAGAGTGAAGTCCGGAGAAATCCGCTGGTTGCGAAGCAGTGCGATTCCTGAAATGCCTCAAAAAGATGGAAGTATTATTTGGAATGGAATTTTGGTGGATATCAGCGACCGGAAAAAGATAGAACAAAATCTGGAAGAGAAAAACTCTGCGCTACGCGAACTCATTAGTCATATCGAAACGGAAAAGCAATTGATCAAGAATGAAGTGATGGCCAATGTGGATCACTTGGTGATGCCCATCCTTCGTAAGCTTCAGAAAAAGGGGACGTCTTTTGAGGAAAAACATTTAAAACTGCTTGAAAAAACTCTCGAAGAACTCACTTCCCCCTTCGGAAAAAGAATTGAAGGAAAGCTGGGGCGATTAACTCCTCGAGAGATCGAAATCTGCAATATGATTAAAAATGGGTTGACTGTCAAAGAGGTGTCGCGCTTGCTCAGCATCTCACCTCGTACGATTGAAACGCATCGCCACAGTATTCGTAAAAAGCTGGATCTGGCGAATAAGAAAATTAATCTGACGACCTATCTTCGAACGCTTTGATCCTGTCTTCCTGTCCTTGATCCCCTCAAAAATCCTACGATATCGG
The DNA here is from genome assembly GCA_009691445.1 of Candidatus Taenariivivens baikalensis. Lineage (GTDB taxonomy): Bacteria > Omnitrophota > Omnitrophia > Omnitrophales > Aquincolibacteriaceae > Taenariivivens > Taenariivivens baikalensis. The sequence goes on from SICL01000020.1 coordinate 18,648, forward strand.
TAAGTATTAAATCAGTGTCCAGAGTTTATCAAAATGATCGAAGGGTCTCTCGGAGGTATTGGATGCCTCGGATGGCGAGAAGTTCATGCGTTAATTTAAAAACGGAGGGAGTCCCCTAGTGAATCACTCTAAAATAATGATTGTTGAAGATGAGGTAGATCTTGCGGAAGACCTTGAGGAGCTTTTAAAAAACTTGGGATATACGGTTGTGGCCGTACTCACTTCCGGTGAGGAAGCGATCCTTGCGGCTTATCAGACGCTTCCCGATCTGGTCCTTATGGATATTCGCCTTCGGGGTGAAATCGACGGCATTGAAAGTGCCCAGGTGATTTATCAACAGCTTCACATTCCGGTGGTTTATTTGACCGCACATTCGGATGAAGGGACGCTCAACCGTGCCCGAGTTTCTTCTCCGTTTGGTTATGTCCTTAAACCCTTTCAGGAAAAAGAACTGACCACCATGATTGAAATTGCATTGCAACGTCATTCTTCGGAAGAGTCCCTCAAACACAGTACGGCTAGTCTTGGCGAAATTGTGGAAAAAATCACGGAAGGGATTGTGATCGTCAATCAACGGCATAAAATTCGCTATATGAATCAAACCGCTCGAACGTTTTTAGATCATCAGCCCGAAACGTTGATTCAAGACTTCATCCAAAATGGCTTAGGCTTGGAAGAGACAAGAGATCTGGCGATATGGAATAAGAGAGGAGAGCAGGGGATCGGAGAGTGGCGTGTTGAAACCATTGAATGGGAAGGCGAAAATGTCTTTCTTCTTTTGCTTCATGATGTGACGAGGCAAAGGCTTTTAGAAAAAGAACTGCGGCAAGCTCAAAAAATGGAAGCCTTAGGCCGGTTGGCGGGCGGTATCGCCCATGATTTTAGTAACAACCTCATGGTGATTGGCGGATATAGCGAGATGCTTCTCAAGCGCACCGATGGAAATACGCAGTGGCATACTCGGGTGCAAGAAATTCGCAAGGCTTCAGAACGCGCCTCCAAATTGATTCGCCAACTTTTGGCTTTTAGCCGGCGACAACCTGCAATTCGTAAAGTTTTTCAGCCTAATAAACTGGTGAAAAATCTAGAGAAGATGCTTCAATGTTTGATTAGCGAAAACATCGAGCTGATAATTCAAACAGATGAAAAGGTGGGAAACATTCGGTTTGATCCGTCTCAAATGGAGCAGATTTTAATGAACCTGGTCATCAATGCCCGGGATGCCATGCCATCGGGAGGCAGACTTTTTTTGGAAACAAAATCGGTCACTTTCTCTCAGAAGGTTGAGGATATTTCAGCGGGAGAGTACGTGTTGCTTTCCGTGAAAGATGCGGGAACCGGAATGAACGAAGAGGTTAAGGCCCATCTTTTCGAACCTTTTTTTACGACGAAAGGAGAGGAGAAAGGGACTGGCTTGGGGTTGGCCATCGCCTACGAGATTATCAAACAGAACCATGGATATATTAAAGTGATCAGTCAGCCAGATCAGGGAACTATTTTCCAGATTTATCTTCCTGTTTGCAAAGAACCGGAGGACCTGACGGCTTCCGAATTGCCGCAGCCATTGCCTTGTGGGACAGAAACCATTTTTTTAGTTGAAAACCAGAATTCGCTTAGGGATCTGGCGGCTTCGATGCTGCGTCAGCAAGGGTACGCGGTGATTGAAGCAAAAAATGGCAAAGAAGGTTTAGAAAAGGCAAAAGGCCTTGGGGAGAAAAAAATTCACTTGCTGATTACCAATAGAATCATGCCGGAACTCAGCGGCACGGAGTTTGCGAGAGAGATAGGAAAATTGTTTCCAGCGATCAAAGTTTTATTTGTTACAGGATATGAAGACGAAGCTTCTTGTGATCGGGGAGATAAAGTCTCAGGATGTCTTGATGAGTTTATTTTGCAGAAACCCTTCACCCAAGCCGCCATGGCTTTTAAAGTTCGGGAAGTTCTGGATCATCCATAGATTATTTGCCAAGCCGGGAAAATGCAGGTACAATACGCGCTCTCTTGGACAGGGATCTGTCCTTCATGATGAAATTTTGCCCGCATAAACAGGAGATAAAGACATGGCAACGGCAGCTGCATCAGCAAGCACAATTGGTCAAATTGAAGAGTTGTTGGGAAGCAAGGCATCGGATCTGCTTTCTCATAAATGCAAAGTGGGCAAGGAGCAACTGCATTTACCAGGCGCCGACTGGGTCGACAGGATTTTTACCTCCACAGACCGTCACCTGCAGGTTCTTCGCAGCCTTCAATCTCTCTATGGAACAGGACGTTTGGCCGGGACCGGTTATCTTTCTATTCTTCCCGTGGATCAGGGCATTGAGCATTCCGCAGGCGCTTCCTTTGCAAAAAATCCGGAATATTTTGATTCGGAGAATATTGTAAAGCTGGCCATCGAAGGCGGATGCAACGCTGTGGCTTCCACGCTTGGAGTGCTTGGTTCCGTAGCCCGCAAATATGCTCACAGAATTCCTTTTATCCTCAAACTGAATCACAATGAGCTTTTGACGGCGCCCAATCAGTTTGATCAGGTGATGTTTGCTAGCGTGAAACAGGCCTGGGACATGGGGTGTGCGGCAGTTGGAGCCACGATTTATTTTGGATCTCCGGAGAGCACGCGGCAGATCGTGGAAGTCTCTCGCGCCTTTCAGCAAGCCCATGAATTGGGGATGGCGACGATTCTTTGGTGCTATACGCGCAGCAACTCTTTCAAGGTGAATGGGGTTGACTATCATACTTCGGCAGATCTCACGGGTCAGGCTAATCATTTGGGCGTGACGATTCAGGCGGATATCATTAAACAAAAACTTCCGTCAAACAACCACGGTTATGAAGCCGTCGGCGGCGAAAAGAAAAGTTATGGGAAATATGATGAGAGGATGTACACCGAACTTAGCTCGGACCATCCGATCGATCTTTGCCGTTACCAGGTGCTCAATAATTATATGGGCCGTCAGGGCCTGATTAATTCCGGCGGCGCCTCCGGCAAAAATGATTTCGCGGAAGCCGTGGAAACAGCTGTCATCAATAAGCGGGCTGCGGGAATGGGACTCATCAGCGGCCGCAAAGCCTTTCAGCGCCCGATGAAAGAGGGCGTCAAACTGCTCAATCTTATTCAGGATGTCTACCTTTGCAAGGACGTGACCATCGCTTAAATCCGATTCTCGAATCGGAATCTTCGCGCAAAGCTTCTGCCAAGCTGGCTGAAAGATCATTTCAGCCGGCTTGGTGGTGTTCCAGTCCCCATTCCCAGACCATTTTCGCTTATTTTTTTCGTCCCTTCGCACATCTTCCTTTTCATCGCAAGCGTTTAGAAACCTTGGACGGGGATTTCATCGATCTCGATTTCCTTCCCGGAGATCCGGAGCAGCCCTTAGTGCTTGTTGTTCATGGGTTGGAAGGTTCTTCACGTGCTTCCTATATTCAAAGTTTTCTTGGTGAACTTCAAAAGACCGGACGCCCGATATGTGCCATGAATTTTCGGGGATGCAGCGGTGAGATGAACCGTCTTCCGATTACTTACCATTCCGGAAAAACAGAAGATCTGGATTTTGTTGTCAATTATCTTCATCAAGCCTTGGGGCAGAAAAAAATTGATCTTGTGGGGTTTTCGATTGGCGGAAATCTAATTTTGAAATGGCTGGGAGACCAGGGACACGCGGCCCGGAATAAGATTCGGAAATCCCTGGCGGTTTCGGTTCCGTATGATCTTGTCAAATCCGTGTTGGTGATGGATCGTGGATTTAACCGTCAAGTTTACACGAGAAAACTTCTGTGGTCTCTAAAGGATAAGGCGGTCATCAAAGCAAAAACTTTTCCAGATCTCTTTAATCTTAAAAGAGTTATGCGGACAAAAACCTTTTATGAATTTGATTCCCTCATTACAGCTCCTCTGAATGGGTTTAAAGACGCGATGGATTACTGGACCCGGTCGAGCTGTCTTTATTCCCTGAAGGATATTTGCATTGAGACAGGGCTGCTTCACTCTGAAGATGATCCGTTTTATCCCGGACATCTTTTCCCTTTTGATGCGGTCAAACAATCAGATTATCTGGTACCACTCTGGACCCGGAAGGGCGGGCATTTGGGATTTATCAATGGTTCGCTTCCTTGGAAGCAGAATCTCTGGCTCGAGAAAACCATGGTAGATTTTCTTTGCTCTTAGACATAAAATGATTTCAATCCTATGAGTCAAACGGCTACAAAGACCTTCAAACTTTCTCCTTCAACTCTAAGTGTTTTTCGGGATTGCCCCCGATGTTTCTGGCTCGATAAGATCAAAAGCATCAAGCGTCCCCGCGGGATTTTCCCTTCCCTTCCAAGTGGTATGGATCGCGTAATTAAAGTTTTTTTTGATGAATACCGCGTTCTCAAAAAACCCCCCGGAGATTTAAAAGGTCCTGACTTTCAAGGAGTGGAACTTTTTGAGGATCAAAAGCAATTGGATCTTTGGCGTGATTGGAAAACCGGACTTCAATATAAATCGCCTGATGGATCGGTTTTATTTGGAGCGCTTGATGATCTTCTGGTGAAGGACGGGAAATATATTCCCTTTGATTATAAAACCAAGGGATCACCCACGAACGAAGAAAGTGCTGTCAAATATTATCAAACCCAGCTTGATTGCTACTCGCTGATGCTTGAAGCCAACGGACTGGATACGGAAGATTATGGATTCCTTCTTTATTTTTCCCCCAAAACTGTGAGGGAACGGGGAGGTGTGGAGTTCGAGGTTCAGCCGATCAAGATCGCCCTGGATTCACGCCGCGCGAAAGCCATTTTTGAAAATGCCATCCAGCTTTTGAACGGTCCCTTGCCGCTTTCAGCGCCTGCCTGTGAATATTGCGCCTGGCTGCGGCATTTCAAAACCCCCTTCAAATCATGAGCTCTCAGCTTTCAGCCCTCAGCCATCAGTTTTTTCTGAAAGCTGACAGCTGTGAGCTGAAAGCTGAATACACCCTCATTCGCTCGCGCCGCAGATCGATTGGGCTTCAGATTCGCAAGGATGCCGCGCTCTTTGTCCGCGCCCCTTTTTTTGTCCCAAGAAAGATGATCGAAAATTTTATCCGGGATAAGCAGACGTGGATCGAAAAAACGAGGCAAAGAATTCTGGCGGATTGCCGGCCGGCTCCACAGAAAGACTTTCTGCAGACCGGAAAAATTCTGTATCGGGGGCAGGAATATCCGCTGGAGGTCAGCTCGAAATCCTGTACGCCGCTTTGTTTTCAAGAAACCCATTTTCTCATTTCCGAGGAATATAGACCGCACGCGAAAAAAATGTTTGAACATTGGTGCCGGGCGCGGGCCGAGGAAATCATTCCGGACCGGGTAAGGCATTATGCCCAAAAGGCCGATGTGTCCTACCAGTCCATCAAGATTAATTCAGCCCGGACTCGTTGGGGGTCCTGCAGTGAAAGGGGAACCTTGAATTTTTCCTGGCGGATTATGATGGTTCCTCCGGCGGTGATGGACTATGTGGCGGCTCATGAAGTGGCGCATCTGGTTCATCCCAATCATTCCAGGTTTTTTTGGTCCTTTGTCGCTCAGTTATGCCCGGAGTATCGAGCCGGAAGGAAATGGCTTAAGACGCACGGGAATCATTTAATGGATTAGGCCTCACAAGGAGCGAGGTATGCCGATGACTGATATGAACAATGAAGTATTTTTTAAGCATCTGGATAAACTGGCGCTTTTTATGAAAGAACAAGGATTTCCGGAAGCCAGTCAGAGTATTACGGAACTGCTTCATGATACGGCGTGGACAACCTCTTCGGAATTATTAGGAGAACTTCGCCTGCTTCTGGTTCGTCTGCTTCAGGATTACCGCGAAAAGTTCCCCCGGTTTGTGGATGCGGATATTAAAAACTGCATCCGGGAAATCGACAAAGCCTTCAACGCATAATGATTAAGCTGCCCGCGAAGTATTTTTTATTCCTGCTATTTTTCTTTTTTATGATTCCTGCGTTGCTTTGGGCGGATGAGGCTGAGAGTAGCTTTAAAAAGATTCGGAAACATTTCGTCAAGGCGCAGGTGCTTTTACAGGAAGACGAGCTGGATCGGGCAGCGGGTGAAATCGAGAAGATTCGAAAGTTTTTAGAGGAACGAAAATCTCAGGCTGAAGGCCGTGCCTGCCACGCCCTCAAAAATAATGTCCGGGCCCTTAACCGTGTTGCTCGGGATGTCCGGAACTCCGGTCCCAAAACGCACAAGCAGGACAGGATCGAACATATTTCCCGGAATACGAACCTGGCTTTGAGCACCTATTTATGCAAAAAAGTCGAAGGCCTCACCTGCTCTCCCAAGCAGTGCCGAACCCCAGATCATGTTTATCAAGTGATTCTTTCGGAGAAGGACAAAGACTCCTGCGAACAGCAAGTCTCGCCTGTGTGGACCGCCACGGTTGTTCCGTAAATCCCGCCGGCGGCCTGGATTGACAGGACCTACAGCCCCCCCTATACTACTTAGCCTCAACAGGGACAGGTCTCATCGACCGAGTTGTATTGGCGAATTGCGGCGAAGTTATTCGATTGATTTAATCAAATACCACGACTTCAATGAGACCTGTCCCTCACGTTCATCCTTCATTCTGACAGGGAGTTATGAAAAAATTTACCGAATTGACACTTGCCCAGTATCTTGAAGAACTTTCCAGCTCTCAACCTGTTCCAGGCGGAGGAAGTGTCTCTGCTTATGTAGCATCGATGGCGATGGGACTGACCCAAATGGTCGGAAGGGTGTCACTGGGCCGCAAAAAAAAACCGGGGCTTGGTTCCGAAGAAGAGCAAAAGGAACAGAATAATCTTCAAACCGTTCAAAAAGTTGTAGATTCCCTGGAGAAAACAAAAAAAGATGCGTTTCAAATCGTAGATCTTGATCCGGAAATCTTTGATTCGGTGATGAAAGCTTCGGGAAATCCGGAGCAAATGGAAGACGCGCTTCAGAATTCCTTCCGGCTTCAGGCCGATCTTGCGCTTTTGATTGTGATGGCGCGCGAAGGCAACAGCGCGCTTGCGGATTTGGTCAAAGGCTCCATCAAAAATGATTTGCTGGTGAGTGCCGCGCTTTATGGAGCGGCTTTTCAGGGCGCTTATCACACGGCCTTGATCAATGTGAAGTACATGAAAAATCCGGAGCGCAAGCAGCACGCCGAAAAAGCTCTTCAGGAACTCCAGCGCCGCTTTGAAAGAGGAAACCCCGATGGCCGCTAACACCGCTCAACTCCTCGAAGGAAAGATCCTCGCACAGAAGATTCAGGAAGAGATTCGTCTAGGGATTGAAGAAATTAAGGCGAAACATCATCCTGCTCCTCGAATGGTTTCGATTCAAGTGACGCAAGACACCTGGTACATTTCTCAGCAACAAAAACTTGCCACTAAACTTGGAATTGAATTTATTTGGGTTCCTCCTCAAGATGTTCAAACCGAAGCCCAGCTTTTAAATCAGATTCAACAAGCCAGTGAAGGCGGGCATATTCACGGGCTTTTCGTCACGATGCCATTCCCTTCAAATTTTAATAGTGAAAAGATTCTTCCAGCGATTAATCCTCAAAAAGATGTGGAGGGGATTCACCCAACAAATCTTGGTTTGATCGTGCTTCGAAAATCGAAACTTATTCCTTGTACTGCATTAGCGGCGTTCAAATTAATTGAGCATACAGGCATCGAACTCCGCGGAAAGAAAGCGACGATCATTGGACAGAGCGCGATTGTGGGACGACCTCTTCAAATGATGCTTGGCGAAAAACGCGTCACAACGATTGTTTGTAATTCTGGAACTTCAGAGCAGGACATGAAAAATTTTTGTTTGGAATCGGATATCGTCGTCGGATGCGCGGGCCAGCCGGGCTTGATTAAAGGAAGCTGGATCAAGCAGGGAGCGATTGTGATTGATGTGGGCACGACCGAAGTCAACGGCAAGCTTGTGGGAGATGTGGAATTTGAAACCGCCAAAGAGCGCGCTTCCTTTATTACACCCGTTCCCGGCGGCGTTGGTCCTTTGACCGTCACCATGCTGATGTGGAATTTGATTCAGGCGTACCGATGGCAAGGAAAAATCTAGAAATTGATATGACTAATGAATCGACACCTTCAACCAAAATAGCGATTTTCAGAAATAAAGAAATACGTAAAACGATCCATCAAAATGAGTGGTGGTTTGTAATCGTTGATGTTATCGCTGTCCTAACGGATTCAGTTCAACCGGATGGATATATCAAGGATATGCGGCGGCGTGACCCCGAACTCTCCAAAGGGTGGGGGCAAATTGCCACCCCCCTTGCAATTCAGACTGTAGGGGGTGTTCAGAAGCTTAACTGTGCCAATACCGAAAGTGTGTTTCGCATCATCCAGTCCATTCCTTCTTCTAAAGCGGAGCCATTCAAGAGATGGCTCGCAAAGGTTGGATATGAACGGATTCAGGAGATTGAAGATCCCGAACTGGCTACCAAACGAACGCGCGCTTTATACAAGGCTAAAGGGTATAACGAGGACTGGATTGAAAAGAGGATGCGCGGTATTGCAATCCGTGAAGAACTTACGGATCAATGGAAGAAGCATAGTGTTCAGCAGAGTAAGGAGTATGAAATCCTGACGGCTGAAATTTCCAAAGCCACCTTTGGTCTTACGCCAAGCCAATACAAAAAACTGAAGGGATTGAAACGGCAGAATCTTCAGGATCACATGAACGATCTCGAGCTTATTTTTTCCATGCTGGGTGAAGCATCCACAACCCAAATCACAAAAATAGAAAATCCGGATGGCTTTCATGAAAACCGTAAGATCGCGCGGCGCGGCGGCAATGTTGCGGGGGTAGCACGGAAAAAACTAGAGCAAGAAACCGGCCGCAATGTTATCGCTCGTGAAAATTATCTACAAAGGCCACCCAATAAAAAACTAAAAGAAGAAAAATGAAGTGCGCTTAACCATCAAAGATATCCAAATCAAAAAAAACAGAGGGCAAAAGATCACCGTCCTCACGGCCTACGATTATCCTATGGCCAAGATGCTGGATGAATCCGGCATGGATATCATTTTGGTCGGCGACTCGTTGGGCATGGTCGTGCTCGGTTACGACAGCACGGTTCCGGTCACGATGCGCGATATGCTTCATCACACCAAAGCTGTTTCCCGCGCGGTCAAAAAATCCCTCGTTGTGACCGATCTGCCGTTTGGATCTTACGACACCGTGGAGCGTGCGCTGCGCAATGCCAAGCGCTGCTTGAAAGAAGCGGGTGCGGATGCGGTGAAGCTTGAAGGTGCTTTTCAGATCCAAGATCAGCTGTCGGCATTGATCCAGGCCGGAATTCCTGTGATGGGGCATATTGGATTGACTCCTCAGACGGCTAGTTCACTTGGCGGGCACAAGGTCCAGGGGAAAGATGCCGAGTCTGCAAAAAAAATTCTTGAAGAAGCAAAACTGCTTGAAAAACTTGGAGTTTTTTCAGTCGTCCTTGAATGTATTCCCCGTGATTTGGCGGCTCAAATTACTCAAACGATAAAATGTCCTACGATTGGAATCGGTGCCGGACCGGATACGAATGGCCAAGTCCTTGTTCTCCACGACATGCTCGGTTTTGAAGGTAAGGTTAGTCCCAAGTTTGTAAAAAAGTATGTTTCGCTGGAACAGGAAATTAAAAAGGCGGTGAGTGCTTACCGCGATGAAGTCTTGTCAGGGAAATTCCCATTATGAAAATATTCATTGCAGAAAAAGATCCTCATCAGCGTTATCTGATTGCAGGGCGGCTTAAAGTACGCGGCTATGAAGTCATTGAGGCCGGGGACAGTCTTGAGGCCATGAAGATCCTGGACCGGGAACGCATGGATCTTGCTTTAATTTCCGAAGATATGGAGCGCGTGGGCACGCAGCTTTTGATCGAAGCCATCCGCCGCAGGCCGCATCTGACCTCTATTCCGATTATTTTGATGGCACAGGCAAGTCACATTGCCCAACTGGTGATGAGCTGTGAACGCGGCTACGATGATTTTTTGATCAAGCCTTTCGATCCCCTGGTGCTTCAGCTTCGCGTGGCGATTAATATTGAGCGCAACCGCCACCGTGCCGAAGCTAATCCGCTCACCCATCTTCCTGGAAATCATGCGATCGAAAAAGTAATTCGCAAGAAAATCGATAAAGGTGAAAAATTCTCGGTGCTCTATATCGACATTAATAATTTCAAGTCCTTCAATGACCACTACAGTTTTGAGAAAGGGGATGATGTGCTTCGTCAGACTTCGGGAATTCTTATGCGGACCGCGGAGGCTGTGGTGAGAAGAAGCGAGTGCTTTCTCGGTCATATTGGAGGCGATGATTTTATCGCGGTGCTGAATCCCGATGATGAAGAGAAATTTGCGCGGACATTCCTTGCAGCTTTTGATCAGATTATTCCGACTTATTACAACGAGGAAGACCGTAAGCGCGGGGCGATTAGAGTCACAAACCGACGCGGGAAGAAAGAAAACTTTCCTCTTATGTCTTGTTCCGTTGCGGCTTGCACCAATATCTACCGTACTTATAAAAACCTTGGAGAGATTGCACGCGATGCCATGGAAGTGAAGGCCTTTCTGAAAACAAAGCAGGGGAGCCACTATCTTCGGGACCGCCGTGCTGAAGAATCAGCCCGGAAACTCCAAGATGCAGAACGCGTCTTGGAAATTCCAAAAGAAGACGAAGAGAGATCGGGTGAAGAGCTAGCTCCGTTGGGGCAACTGCTTTTGAAAGCCCAATTGATTTCAAACGATCAGCTTGCGGTTGCTCTGAAAGAACATCTGCAGACAGGCCAAAAGCTGGGGCAGGTTTTGACATCCATGCGCGCAGTAAAAAGTGAAGACATCGGAAAGATTTTGGAAAGAAAGCTCCGTGTTCCTTATTTTCCACTCAGAAATTTTATCCCGGCTCAGGATCTTCTGGAGATTTTCCCCAAGGATTTTATGCGCCTCAACCGCGTATTTCCGATTCAGCGGGTCGATCAAAAACTCCGGCTGGGTCTTTGCGATCCTCTTGATCGAGAGATGTTAGAGACGGTGCGGAATATGACGCATCTGAAAGTAATCCCCTATCTGATTCTTGAAGATGAGCTGGAGGAAATCCTGAACCGGGATCTCAAATCTAGTTTTTCTCGGGGCGGAGAGGCGATGCCGTGAATCTTCCTGCGCTTCTTTTAAGCTTTTCCACGCTCTTTTACGTGCTTGCCGCACTTTTCCATCTTTTCTCCTTTTTGGATCTTAGAGAAAAAGGACACGCGGAAGCGGCCTCGATGCTGCGTCTTGGCTTCATGGTGAGCGTTTTCTATTTTATCGCCGAAGCCAACCGTTATGGCACTTTTCTTCCAGTGATCAGTCATGATCAGGCGATGGCTTTTTTTGCTGGGTCACTGGCCTTTGTGTACTTAGTTCTTTTGGCTAGGATTCAGAGTGCTTCCTTTGGTTTAATCTTGAATCCCGTGCTTTTTTTTCTGATGGGATTTGCCGCACTGACCCGTGTCTTTTGTAAAGATATTCATGTTAATGTTCGTCCGGAACTCCTGCAAACGTATTTCGTATGGCATGTTTTAAGCGCTTTTTTTGCTTACGCCTGCTTTGGGATTTCTTTTGCGGCCGGTGTTCTTTATTTGATCCAGCACCGGGAATTAAAAAACAAGCACGCGGGACGCTTCTATCACAAGCTTCCGTCGCTGGAGGAACTGGAGCGGCTGGTGTTTCAGCCTCTTTTGTGGGGCGTTCCACTGCTTTTTACGGCGCTTGTCCTGGGGTTGGTCTGGTCCAAATCCGCTTACGGAGTTTACTGGACGAGGGATCCAAAAACGCTCACGACCCTTGCGATTCTTTTGATTTACACGTCTCTTTTGTATTTCAGGCAAACGACGCGCCTTAGCAGTAAACAGATCGCGCTTTGGAGTAGCGTCACTTTTATGCTGGTCATGGTGACGTTTGTCGGAGTTCGTTTCATTCACGGAAGCCACAACTATTTTCAGTGATAAAGCGATCAGCTCTCAGCTTGCAGCTTTCAGTAGCTGTCAGCTGTCAGCTGAGAGCTGAAAGCTCAAATGGGATTTTTTGTAGTAGGTCTTAATCACAAATTGTGTCCGGTGGAGATTCGCGAAAAACTTCATTTTCGTGAAGACCACCTGCAGAGCGCTCTGCGTTGGGCTTCTGATCATCTTGATATTGAAGAGATCATGATTCTTTCCACCTGTAACCGCGTAGAATTTTACGGGTATCACCGGGGTGAGGAATTTCCAAGAAGAGAAATCCTTAAATTGATTCAGCACGTGCATCAGTTACAGGACGAAGACTACGCTCCGTTTCTTTACCGTTATGAATCCAAGGATATGATTCGTCACCTCTTTCGTGTTGCCGCAGGACTGGACTCTCTGGTGGTGGGGGAAAATGAGATTCTGGGCCAGCTTCGTGAGTCTTTTAAGGCGGCCAATGCTGCAGGCAGTGTGCATTCTTTGATTTACCGTCTTATGGAAAAGGCCCTGAAGGTTGGGAAATCCGTACGAAGTGAAACTAAAATTAATGAAGGGGCGGTGAGCATTCCATCCGTTGCGGTGGAACTTGCCGAGAAAATTTTCGGGAAACTTACCGGCGAAAAAGTGATGGTGTTAGGCTCCGGAGAAATGAGTACGCTCACGTTGAAAAATCTGCGCGATTCCGGAGCCTCCATAAAATACATCGTGAGCCGGAATGCTGAACAGGGGAAAACTCTGGCTGGGGAATTTGGAGCCGATTGGGTTTCCTTCGAAGGGTGGGAAAATTATTTGGGAAACGTGGATATTTTAATTGCTTCCACCTCCGCCCCGCATCCGATTGTCCGCGGTGAGCAAGTGAAGAAAGTGATGCGGGAGAGAAAACAACGCCCGCTTTTTCTGATTGATATTGCAGTGCCGCGTAATATTGAGCCGCAAGTGGAATCGATTGATGATGTCTATCTTTATAATGTGGATGATCTGACTGGAGTCTCGAACGCAAATTTGAAATTAAGGCGCAAGGAAATTCGTGCTGCGGAAGATCTGATTGAAAAAGCCGTGATGGATTACCAAGCCTGGCTGGAACAGCTGAAAGCCCGCCCAGTGATGGAGCGTTTTGAGGCCTTTTTGGATGAAGTGCTGACGAACGAGCTCGGACGCTTGTCCGATGTTCCGGGCATGAGCGCTTCGGTGCGTGAAGAACTCAAAACGCGCATCCGTTCCAAATTGCTTCACCCGCCGTTTGAAAAAATCAAGGAAGCCTCCCAAAACGGCGGCGTGAACCGCTATTTGGAAGCGCTTCATTCGTTATTCAACCTAAAAAAATAAAGAAGACAAATGACAGAAGTCAGAAGAAAGAGACGGTTTTTTTCTGTTTTCTGTCGTCGATGATTGATTTATGAAACAACACATCAAAATCGGAACGCGGGGAAGCCAGCTCGCGCTTTATCAGGCGGAGTTTGTCAAAGATCTGATTCTTAAACAGTTTCCGATGCTGGATATTTCAACGGTGGTGATCAAAACGAGCGGAGACATGATTCGCCGCGGTTCCTTTGATCCCTTTCAAACCAAGCGTATTTTTACCCGGGAAATTGAAGATGCCCTGCTTCAAAATGAAGTGGATCTTGCGGTTCACAGCGCCAAGGACATGGCCGTGGATCTTCCGGAAGGACTTGAAATTTCCTCGGTGACGGAACGCGAAGACGCGCGCGATTGTCTGATCTCAAAAGAAAAAGCACAGATCTCGGAACTTCCGCTAGGAGCCCGCATCGGTACCAGTTCAATCCGCCGCAAATTACAACTTCTTCGCTGGAACAGTGAATTGAACATCGAAGATGTCCGCGGTAATGTTGATACCCGAATCCGAAAAATTGAAGAAGGATTGTATGATGCCATTGTGCTTGCGCATGCGGGTGTTAAACGTCTCGGGCTTGGGCATACCGTGAGTGAGATTTTTCCTGCAGAAACTTTTTATCCATCCCCCTGCCAAGGGATCATCGCTCTGGAAAGTCGAAAGGGTGACCCTGAGCTTAAAGAAATCCTTCAAACGCTTAATCATCGTGAAAGCTTTATCCAGCTTGAGTGCGAGCGCGCTTTTTTAAAGCGTCTCGAAGGCGGATGCCAGCTTCCTTGCGGAATCACGACGCGGATTCAGGACGGAAAAATCAAACTGGCTGGAGCGCTTTTTGCCATCGAGGAACGTGCGTGGGTTGAAGGAATTTGGGAAGCCTCTGTCGATCATCCGAAAGAAGCCGGAATCCAGCTTGCTGAAATCATTCTGAATCAGGGCGGCGCTGAAATCTTACAAAAAATCAGAGAGGCGAAAAAATAATCAAGAAACAAGATACAAGTATCCAAATAATAACCAAGTATTCAAGTTCCAAGAAAAAATCAGATTTGTTTAGCGATTGTTTTTTGATTCTTGGTCATTACTTTGGATCTTGTTTCTTGTATCTTGGTGATTAATTCTCTATGAAACAAAAAGGAATGGTTTATCTTGTCGGTGCAGGCCCCGGCGATATTGGTCTTCTGACTTTGCGCGGCGCTTCGTTGCTTCGCGAGGCGGATGTGATTGTTTATGACAGTCTTGTGAATCCCCGGATGCTGGAATTTTCTCCGCAAGCGCGCAAGATTCTCGCCGGAAAAAAAGCCGGGCATAAAGAGCATTCCATGTCGCAGAAGGACATTAATCAGCTTCTTCTTGCGGAGGCTCGAAAAGCAAAGACCGTCGTTCGATTGAAAGGCGGCGATCCCTTTGTCTTTGGACGTGGAGGGGAAGAAGCAGCGTATTTAAAGAAGCACGGCATTTTATTTGAAGTCGTGCCGGGAGTGAGCGCGGGTCACGCGGTCCCGGCCTACGCAGGAATCCCGATCACGGATCGGCGCTGCGCATCCACCGCAACCTTTGTCACGGCCAATGAAGATCCGGAGAAAGAAGTCTCTTCCGTTGATTGGAAAAAAATTGCGGCTTTGCCAGGAACGCTTGTTTTATTTATGGGACTTCGCAGTCTTGGTGCGGTCACAAAAAAATTAATTCAGTACGGAAAATCCTCCAAAACACTTGTGACGGTGATTGAAGAGGGAACGCTTCCCTCCCAGCGGGTGATTGAGGGCGATTTGAGTTCCATTGCCCGGAAGGTCAAAAAATCCGGCGTGCATTCTCCTGCGATTACGGTGATTGGCGATGTGAACCGTTTCCGGAAAGAGTTGGCGTGGTATGAAAAGAAACCGCTTCAAGGAAAGCGGATATTGATCACAAGGGCGAAATCGCAGGCAAGCGCGCTCCGCACAGAGCTGGAGCGATACGGCGCCGAGGTGCTGGAATATCCAGCGATTCAAATCGAACCGCCCAAGGATTGGAAACCGCTGGATCAGGTGATTAGAAGTCTCTCTCAATTGGATTGGATTGTTTTTACCAGTGTTCACGGTGTGGAAGCCTTCTTCAGCCGTTTGAAATTATCCGGAAAGGATGCGCGTGTGCTGGCCTCTCTGAAAGTTGCGGTAATTGGTGAGGCCACCGCCTTTTTGCTGGAACAAAAGGGAATTCTTCCGGATCTAATCCCGGAAAAATATACGAGTGAAGCCCTGTTTGAACTTTTGAAATCCAAAGAAACGCTGAAAGGAAAACATTTTTTGCTTCCCCGCACGGACATTGCTCCCGAGTTTTTGAAAACAAGTCTTGAGCAGGAAGGTGCTCGAGTGACCGAAGTCGTGGCCTACCGCACGCTTCCTCCTTCCCGCGAGGCAAAGCGGGCATTAAACGCCATCTGGAAAGAAAAAAAATCCGTGGATTACGTAACTTTCACCAGCGCTTCGACCGTCCATCATTTTTTTGAAGGTTTCCCCAAGTCCACAATCCGAAATTTGAAATCTAAAATGGTCACCATGGGTCCTGTTACCAGCAAAACGCTTCAATCCTATGGAGTAAAGCGCTACCGCGAGGCCCGGGAACACACGATCTCCGGACTTGTGAAAGCCATTCTTGAAAGGTAGAATGACCGCCCTTTTATGAAAATTCGCCCAAGACGATTAAGAAAATCGGAAGCTATCAGGAAACTCGTGCGCGAGAACCACATGCACCCCGATCAGCTGGTGATGCCTTACTTTGTTCAGGCTGGCCGGAAAGTCAAAACTGAAATCAATTCTATGCCCGGTCAGTTTCGATATTCTCCGGATACTCTGCTTAAAGAAGTGGAAGCCCTTCAGAAATCAGGAGTTAATTCAATCCTGCTTTTCGGGATCCCGGCTCACAAGGATTCCACGGCAAGTGAAGCCTGGTCCAGCAAAGGAATTGTTCAGCAGGCGGTACGCGAAATTAAAAAGCGTTTCAAAGACCTGCTCGTAATGACTGACGTTTGTTTATGCGCTTATATGGATCACGGACACTGCGGAGTTTTGAACAGGGCCGGAGAAATCGAGAATGATCTTTCGCTTGAACTCCTCAGCCGGACTGCACTTTCTCATGCGGAAGCGGGAGCGGATCTGGTGGCGCCGAGCGATATGATGGACGGACGAGTTAAGAATATCCGCGGCGTTCTCGATCAAAATGGTTTTCAGGATATTTCCATTATGAGTTATGCCGCGAAATATGCTTCAGCTTTTTACGGACCGTTCCGCGACGCCGCTCACTCCGCTCCTGCATCAAAGGGGAAAATTCGAGTGCCGAAGGATCGCAAGACTTATCAAATGGATTTTGCCAATCTGCGAGAAGCGATGAAGGAAATCGCAATCGACATTAAGGAAGGCGCGGATATTATGATGGTCAAACCCGCGCTCGCGTATCTGGATGTGATCCGTGAAGCGCGCAACCGTTTTGATGTTCCGCTTGCGGCTTATCTTGTAAGTGGCGAATATTCGATGATCAAAGCAGCCGCGGCCAAGGGATGGGTGGATGAAAAAGCCGTGGTCACGGAAATAATGATGGGCGTTGTGCGGGCTGGCGCCAATATTTTGATCACCTATCACGCAAGAGATCTGGCGAAATGGCTACAATGATTGCTGTAAAATCCGAAATTCGAAATACGAAACTCGAAACAAATCTCAAATACAAAATTCTCCGCCACAATTCGTCGGACGGATCCGTCCTCCGGCGGACAAATTTCAAAGGGGTCAATTCCTGTTTGAGATTTGTTGTTTGGTATTTGGGATTTGTTTCGTGCTTAGGATTTAGGATTTCGAGTTTTCCTTTGTATGCGGCTCAAGACACTGGCCAGGCGCAGCTATTTTACCAGCAGGGGATGAGAGCCCTGCAGGAAAATGATGTTGCCCAGGCGGAAGAGGATTTGAAACAGGCGACAACCCTTGATCCTTCCAACTTTCAGTATCATTTTGAACTCTCAAATGTTTATGCCGCCCGTTATGACCAAAGCCAGAAGGGAAAAGGCGAAACCTTTTTTGCGCGTGAATCCCTTTCGGCCTCTTTGAGCCAGCTTGAGCAAACCGTTATGCTGAAGCCGGACTATATTCCCGGGCATTTTAATTTGGGAGTAATTTATAAAAACCAGAGCCAGTATGAACGAGCGCGCGAACATCTCAAAAAAGTAATCACCTTGAACCCCCAGGAAATACGGGCTTATTTGCAGATCGGAGAAACTTACGAGCGCCAGGGATTTTTCGATGAGGCGCGCGACGTTTACCGTCAGGCCAAAGAAATCAATGCGGCCGATGCTTCGATTCAGGATGCCATCGAGACTTCTTATCTGAATGAAAAACAGTATGAGCAGGCCCGGAAATCCAAGGGGCATAGTGATTACTTGTCACGAGCCTCTCAATTGATCCGGCCGGGAGCTCTTGCCGGCGATACGAGTCAAAATGCCCAGGATCAAAATGGAACGCCTTCGCTGGCTTCCCTGGGAATGATGCTGGCCCAGCAAGTGATGAGCAAGAAGTCCGCGGAATAAAATGATCCAATCCTACACGACGATTTTCTTTGATGCGGGCGGGACACTCCTCCATCCCTTTCCATCTGTGGGAGAGATTTATGAGCAGATTGGAAAGCGCCACGGCTCCAAGGCCACCAGCGAACAGCTCCAGAATAAATTTTCTGAGGAATGGAAAAAGCGCAACGGGCTCTCACAGCTCACCGGCGTTCTGGATGAAAAAATTGAAAAGGAGTGGTGGAAGAGCATCGTGAAAGATGTCTTTGATCCGTTTGGAAAAATAAACGATTTTGATGCGTTCTTTGACGAGCTTTATCATGTGTTTGCCAGTCCTCAGTCCTGGAAACTTTATCCGGGAACGATTGAGGTGCTGGAATCACTTCGCCGTCAGGGAAAACGGCTTGCGATTATTTCCAACTGGGACTCACGTCTTTTCCATTTATGTGATGAGTTGGATCTTACCCGTCATTTTGAATTCATTCTCGCTTCCGCGGTTTTTGGATCTTCCAAGCCTGGCCCGAAAATCTTCGAAGAAGCATTGAGCCGCATGTCAGCCCGGCCCAGCGAAGCGCTTCATATCGGTGATAGCTTTGAAGACGATATCAAGGGCGCTTCGTCCATCGGAATTCATACGGCCCTGATTGACCGGCACGGGCATTATGAGCCTCATCCTAGCCATCCTGTCCGGCCGCGGCATGTGATCCGGGATCTTCGAGAACTCATTGACACTCCCCGTTGATTCATATATCTTTCGGGTCACCGTCGTAATATAGATAAGGGGCATTCATCCATGGAGACTCAGAACATGCAAGAACCAACCGTATTCAAATCCGAACTTCTTAAAGGAAAAAAAGCGCTCGTCGTCGGTGTTGCCAACAAGCGAAGTATCGCTTGGGGCATTGCGCAAACCCTTTCGAATCATGGCGCGCAGCTTGCGTTTACTTATCAGGGAGAACGTCTGAAAGAAAGCGTGGAAGAACTCGCTAAAACCCTTCCTGGGAATTCGCCACTTTATCCCTGCGATGTGACTAAAGATGATGAGGTCCGCGCCGTGTTTCAAGGTCTAGAAAAAGATTTTGAGTCACTGCAGTTCCTTGTGCATTGTGTTGCCTTCGCCAAAAAAGAAGATTTGGGCGGGCGAACGGTGGATACCTCCCGCGATGGATTTCATCTGGCGATGGACGTGAGCTCTTATTCGTTGATTGCACTGATTAAGGCTGCAGAACCTCTTCTTGAAAAAGAAGGCGGAAGCGTCGTAGCTTTGACTTATCTCGGTTCTGAAAAAGTGATCCAAAATTACAATGTGATGGGACTTGCCAAAGCGAGTCTGGAATCTTCCATTCGTTATCTTGCGGCAGATCTGGGAAAGAAAAATATCCGCGTGAACGGGGTTTCTGCTGGGCCTGTGAGCACGCTTGCTGCGCGCGGCATATCTGGATTTACAACGATGCTTGAAGGTCACCGTAACCGCGCTCCGCTTGGCCGCAATGTAGAAATCGAAGAAGTAGCCAATGCTGCCTTTTTTCTTCTAAGTCCTCTCGGAAGCGGAATCACGGGTGAGACTATTTACGTGGATTGCGGTTATCGGATTATGGGAAC
>SICL01000076.1 GCA_009691445.1 Candidatus Taenariivivens baikalensis
TTTCGATATTGATCAATCGGAACTTCAGCGCTACGCCAAGTTCGCTAAGTCTTACCCAATTGTGGGCGGCCGCCCACAATTGGCATTTAACCTTCCCTGGGGCCACTATCGTAAATTGATGGGACGAACTGCGAGCTGAACTGACGGCCCAGGCAGAGAAGAATAAGTGGACGTTTGAGGAACTAGAATCCAAGGTCCGGTACGTGATCGGAAAGGATTCGGAAGAGAAGAAGCCCGCCCGTTTGCCTTTTGTGTGTCTCGGCCCATTCATACAGTCGTCATTGCGAGTCCAGCGCTTGAGAGGAGACCTGCCTCGCCGGCAGGCGGGCGCGGCAATCTCTGGGCACGACACGAAATTGCTTCTCAGCCAGAGGACTGATCCGTCCTTCGGCGGAGCTCTCTTTGGTCGCTCGCAATGACAGCCGAAGAGATTGCTTCGTTGCGGCTCGCAATGATGTGGGTGAGTGGAGGTTTACAATTCAGCTAGTCAAACCCTATATCCCTTCATATAATACCCGCTCATTGTCGGGGGGCGCTTATGGATAAACAGGAAATTTACCGAAAAGCGGAGCAAGCGTTTAATCAGGCGTTTGAGGCGGCCAAGGCCTCCGCAAAAATTGTTTCCCAGAAAGCTGGGGAAGCGGCGAGTGTCAGCAAGCTTTTCGTCGAAAAGCTGAAACTGGAACACAAGGTGGGCAAAAAATTCACCGAGCTTGGCAACCGGGTTTATGATAAAGCCGTCCGTGAAAAGAACGGTTCGGTGGTTGAGAATACAGAAGTCGAACGGTTGATTGAAGATGCCCGGAAGCTCGATGATCAGCTTTCGGAAGTAGAGTCCTCGCTGGAAGTGGAGCGGGGGAAATTGAAGAAGCGGTTATAATTCATTTACGCGAGCGTGGCGGAATTGGCATACGCGCATGACTAAGGATCATGTCCCGAAAGGGTTGAAGGTTCAAGTCCTTTCGCTCGCATTTTTTATAGGAGCTATCAGCTGTCAGCTGAAGCAAAAAGTTAAAGCAGTTATCTGAAAGCTGCAAGCTGAGAGCTGAAAGCTATGCAAATTCCTTCCAATATTTTTCGCGAATACGACATCCGCGGCATTGCCGACACAGAACTGACGGATGAAGTCATTGAAGGGCTTGGCCGGGCCGTCGGCACCGTTCTCCGGCGCGAAAAAAAACAGAAGATTTCCCTCGGCCATGATTTTCGTCCCAGCCATAAGCGGCTGGTGCAGGCCCTCCTTAAAGGGATTTCCTCCACGGGAATCGATGTCATCCAGCTTGGATTAATTCCCACCCCGCTTCTTTATTTTTCCGTCTCTTATCTGAACCTCGATGCCGGAATTTGCATTACCGGTTCTCATAATCCTCCGGAATACAATGGCGTTAAGATTCATTTCAAGGACCGTCCTTTTTTCGGTACCGAAATCCAGGGCCTCTATCAACTGATGAAAGCCGGAGACTTTGAAAAGGGAAACGGAAAACTCGAGACCGCAGAAATCATTAAACCTTACCGGGAATATGTCCGGAAAATTTTTAATTTCAAAAAGAAAATCAAAGTCGTTGTGGATTCCGGCCACGGGATGGGAGGCATCGTTGCTCCTGATCTTTTTCGCGATCTCGGCCACGAAGTCATTGAACTTTATTCTAATCTCGATTCCACATTTCCGGATCATCATCCGGATCCCTCAGAACCTAAAAACTTACGCGACCTTCAGGAGAAAGTGCTGGAGACAAAAGCCCAGCTCGGCATTGCCTTTGACGGCGACGCGGACAGGATCGGCGTCGTGGATGAAAAAGGAAACATTATCGCCGGTGATCAGCTTCTGCTTATTTATGCCCGCGCCATCCTGAAAAAGAAACCCGGTGCGGTGATTATCGGAGACGTTAAATGCTCCAAACTCATTTATGACGACATTACCAAACACGGCGGCAAAGCACTGATGTGGAAGACTGGGCATTCGCTCATCAAAGCCAAGATGAAAGAAACGCACGCAGAACTTGCCGGAGAAATGAGCGGCCACATGTTTTTTCAGGACCGCTGGTTCGGATTTGATGATGCCATTTACGCTGGCTGCCGAATGCTGGAAATTGTGGATGACACTTCGGATTCTGTTTCCAGCTTTCTTTCCGATCTTCCCAAAACCTTTTCCACTCCCGAAATTCGCGTGGATTGTCCGGATGACCAAAAATTCGATCTCGTGAAGCGCGCGGTCCTCGAATTTAAAAAGAAATATAACGTCATTGACATCGACGGCGCCCGCGTTGAATTTCCGGACGGATGGGGGCTTGTGCGTGCCTCCAACACTCAGCCCGTCCTGGTCATGCGCTTTGAAGCCACGACCGAAAAGCGTCTGGAAGAAATCCGCAAGATTGTCGAAGATCAGATCCTTCAGTTAAGTAAGTAAATCCCGCAATGATAAGCGGTGATGAAGAAGACAGCGAGGGAGAAGTCCAGATCGGAAGGCTCAATGACCTTGCGATTGTGAAGGAAGTTGATTTCGGACTTTATCTCGACGGCGGTGAGGAGTTTGGTGAAATCCTTTTGCCGCGTCGTTACATGCCGAAAACGTTTCAGCTCGGTGAAAAGCTTCGCGTTTTTCTCTACTGCGATTCTGAAGACCGCCTGATTGCGACTACGGAAAAGCCACTTGCGATGGTCGGCGAGTTTGCTTCATTAAAAGTAGTCTCCATCAGTTCCTTCGGTGCTTTTCTTGATTGGGGACTTCCCAAAGATTTGCTTCTGCCGCTCAATGAACAAACCCGCGAACTCAAAGTCGGCTGGGACTGCGTGGTCCGAGTTTTCCTCGATGAACCCACCGGACGCATCGCTGCCTCCGCGAAAGTGGATCAGTTTCTTCAACGAATACCGCCTCGATATTCTCAAGGTCAGGAAGTCTCGCTTTTGATTGTCCACAAAACGGATTTGGGTTACGCCGCTATCATTAATGACACTTGTCTGGGAATGCTTTTTGAGCATGAAGTCTTTGAGTCTTTGAAACCCGGGATGCGAAGGCCGGGGTATATTAAAAACATCAGGGAGGACGGGAAGGTTGACCTGAGCCTGTATCAGCTGGGATACCAAAAAGTGAGTGATATTACGGATACGATTATGGAGCAACTGAAAAAGGCCGGGGGATTTCTTCCGCTCACGGACAAAATTTCACCGGATGTGATTTACAAGCGCTTTGGCGTCAGCAAGAAAGTTTATAAAAAAGCGGTCGGCAGTCTTTATAAACGAAGACTGATTGTGATTGAAGATCAGGGAATTCGTCTTGCAGTCTAACAACCTGTTTGTCATCGCGAGTCCCGTGCTTGGGCGGAGATGCGTGAGTTAGTCATTGCGAGGAGTCCTGCAGGACGACGCGGCAATCTAGAGCGCACAACCCGAGATTTCTTCGCTGTAGCTCGCAATGACAGCCGAGAAGATTGCTTCGCTGTAGCTCGCAATGACAACAAAAGGCTCCGATGACCAACGGAGAGGGTTCTCCATGACGGACAAAGAAAAAATATGAAAGACAAAAAAATCCCTTCGATAATTTATGGAACCGCGTGGAAAGAAGATGCCACCGCAGATTTGGTGAAGAAAGCGGTGAACGCTGGCTTTCGCGCGATTGATACCGCCAATCAGAAAAAACATTACCGTGAGGATTATGCGGGCGCGGCTTTGCTGGAACTGAAGCGCCAAGGCATCCAGCGCGAAGATTTATTTTTGCAGAGCAAGTACACTTATCAACAGGGCCAGGATCACCGTCTTCCCTACGATCCCAAAGCGGATTTCAGCACGCAGGTCCGAGCCTCCTTTGCGAACTCGCTTGAAAATCTCCACGCTGATTATCTTGACTCCTATTTGCTTCATGGTCCGAGCTCCGGTTATGGAATGACGGATGCAGACTGGGAGGTGTGGGCTGCGATGGAAAATCTCTTTGAGTCCGGGCAAACAAAAATGATCGGAGTGAGTAATGTCGGGCTCCATCATTTGACGGCGCTTTATGAAAAGGCGAAGGTCAAACCGAAGATGGTCCAGAACCGCTGCTATGCGGTTCAAGGCTGGGATCAGGACGTGCGCGAATACTGCGCGGCGAATCAAATCGTCTACCAGGGATTTTCTCTGCTCACGGCTAATCAGCAGGTTTTGTTTCATCCGCAGGTGGCGGCGATCGCTCGTCGCTTGCAAGGGACACGAGAGCAGGTGATCTTCCGTTTTGCTGTGCAGATCGGGATTCTTCCTCTGACCGGCACCACCGATCCTCAGCACATGAAAGAGGATCTTGAAACCGGGAAGTTCGAATTGTCCGAAGCCGATATGAACACGATCTATGCCATCACAGGTGGGTAATTTTCCTCCAAGAAACTCCTGGGAAAAAGCGGGGAAATACATTAGAGTCTCACCTAACAGGGGAATTCCAAAACCCAAATTTCAATGACCCAATGCAAATTCTAATCAATGATTTAAAACCTGGAATTTAGAACTTGGAATTTGGGATTTACGGAAAGGATTAAACGCTTATGCTTTGGGCAGTGATCATGGCTGGGGGATCCGGCACGCGTTTCTGGCCGGAGAGCCGTGAAAAGAAGCCCAAGCAGTTCATTCCGCTTTTCGGAAAAAAAACGCTATTTGAAAATACGATTACTCGCCTGCAGCCCATCATCAAACGTTCGCGGATTTTTGTCATCACTCAGGATTTTCTTGCCGCGGCGGCAAGTCGAGCCGGAAAAATTTCTCCCGGGCATGTGATCGGAGAACCGGTCGGAAGGAATACCGCGCCCTGCGCCATTTTATCAGCGGCGATGGCCGTGCGAAAAGATCCGGAAGCGGTGGTGGCTCTTCTTCCCTCCGACCATCGGATTGGAAAAGAGAATGTATTCCGCCAAGCCCTTCAGACCGCACACCACATTGCGATGCGGGAAAGATTTCCGGTGACTTTCGGTATCAAGCCGACGTATCCGCACACAGGGTATGGTTATCTGGAGCTGGACGATCTCTGGAAAAAAGAAGGAGATTTTGAAGTCTTCCGGCTCAAAAATTTTTGCGAAAAGCCCAGCCTTTCCATTGCCAAGAAATTTTTTGATTCGGGGCAATTTCTCTGGAACAGCGGTATGTTTGTCTGGCGCGCGGATGCGCTGCTTGAAGCGGCGCGTCATTTTCTTCCCGAGGCTCATGACCTCGCCCTTGAGATCGCTTCTACACCCGGCTTTAAATCCGCCATGAAAAATCTTTTTCCGAAAATGCCGAATATCTCGATTGATTATGGCTTGATGGAAAAACTTAAAGGGAAGATTCTTACGATGCCGCTTGATCTTGACTGGAACGATCTCGGTGGATGGCAGAGTTTTTCTGAGCTTTGGCCTCGTGATGAAGCGGATAATATGTCCAAAGGTAATACCGTGTTTGTCCGCAGTTCCGGAAATACGGTTAAGGCCGGGAAACGTCTCGTGGCTTTGCTCAATGTGAAAGACCTCTTTGTGATTGACACGGAGGATGCGCTCCTGATTTGTTCCAAGGATTCCACGGAGTCGGTGAAGGAAGTCGTTAAAGTCATTCGGGAAAAGAAACTGGAAAAATTCCTTTGATGGTTGATGCGGCTTTAAGTCTTCAGTGAATCATGCCGCTGTGTCCTTGTCCGCCACAATTCGTCGGACGAGTCCCCGCGCTTTGGCGGAGACGCGGCAATCTCCGGGCGCCTGATCTAATCAATATTGATCAATTTGATGCAAGACCCCTCTTGAGCTTCTTTTTGTATTTTTAGTTTTTATTTTTAGACAGATTTGCAAAAAAATATCCCGCCTTCCCCTTGTAAGAACGCTTTTGTCAGGTTACACTTCCTGAAGTGTTTTATATTTCTCGTCTCTTAAAGGAGAGCCAAATGACTATGAATAACAAGCGTAACAAAAAAACAAATTCAAAGACAGCGACCCTGACCGCAGTTCTTTTCTTATTTTCAGGACTGACGCCGTTTCCCACAGCTCTGCACGCGGAGTCCAAAAATATTCTGGATTCAATGGTCAATCATGAGGCTCCCGCAATACCGGTTGCAGACGTAGCGACCCAAGTGCCTGTTGTTACAAAGCCGGTGGATTTTCTAGCCTCATCTTTGAATCCTCCTGCGCCACCGGTCAGAAAGTCGATCGCTACTTCGCCCTCGCGGGATCTATCTAATCGGTCTAATCCTTCCGTGGTGACGACGGCCACGCAGGTGAATCGTTCATCGGATCAGAATTCCACCATTCCGAGCACGGCGCGTTTCGTTCCGGGAAGTCCCTCAGGCGGTCAAGTTTTTTATGCAGATATCACGGCCAGCGATGTCATGCTGTACCACGTGACCGGAAAGGGAGTCAAAGCACAAAGCCTTGTTTCTTGGGATCTCGCAGCGCTTTCAAACAAACCTGTGATTAAAGACGTGATCGTACACATTTCAAAAGATGCAAAAAATGTGCTAGCGGAGGTCATGCTTGATTTCGGAAGCGGAGCCGTGCCTTATCTTTATTTGATGGATCAGGAAAATAATACAAAAGCCAAGCTTTCAGCCCCGCACGGCAAAGTTACAGACGTTCAATATAAAGATTCTGAAATTTTGATTACCACCGCTTCTGAAACGATTCGCGTGGATCACGCAACCATGAAAGTAATCCCGCCAGTTCTACCGGCGCAGCCTCCGGTAGTTTCCGCCATCAATAGTCAAAGTATGGAACAAAACGGAGAATTGGTTGTGAATTTCACGGTCAACAATTCGGGTGCGGATTTAAATGCACTGAAGGTGACTATCTCATCCAACAATCCAGACTTGATTTCGAGTTCTTCTTTGACACTTCAGGGAAGTGGGGCGAACCGGAGTGTGAAGATTCGTCCTTTGACGAATGCAAAGGGCACCGCGGAGATTACGGTTACGGTCACGAACGGAGTGACGGCCCCCGTCATCCGAAAGTTTTCCCTCCGTGTGGCCAATTTGACGAATCAGGCACTTGTAGCGGTTGTCGCCGAATTTACTGGATTTGGGAATGGGGTCTTACAGGCGAAGCTGCCCCCAGGACGAGGTATTGAAGGAAGCACCTTGAGTTATGTTTTAAAAACGCAAGCCTCTCACGGAAGCGTGGATCTTCACGCAAACGGAGAATTTCTTTATACGCCAGCAGCGGGATATTCGGGTAAGGATCAGTTTGAGTACGCGGTGAATGACGGAAGTGAGGAATCTTCTGCGGTAACAGTGACACTGAATATTTCCACTATAGTAGCGGTGCCTCCACCAGCACCTGTTATAGCGGTAAGTTTGGGTGAAGTCACAGGGTTTCAGGTCGAGCTTTCAAGCGTGACGTTTAATTTTAGTGTGGCTAATCTTGCGGCCGGGCAGTCGGTGGCTGTGGAATACCGCAATACGGATACAACGACGTGGCTTGCGGCGGTGGCGAGTGGAAGCGGTGCCGTTAATCTCAGAGGTTTGACTGCGGCTTCGAATTATGAATACCGCATCCGTGTGCTTGAGGGAAGTGTGGTGAAGGCAGAGAAGACAGGTGCCTTCCGGACTCTTGTTCCTGC
>SICL01000004.1 GCA_009691445.1 Candidatus Taenariivivens baikalensis
CTCTGCTCATTCGTGACCTTTGCGGCAAATAGCGTTGGACGGATCCCCGTCCTTCGACAGACACTTGAATCCAATGGAATTCTCCCGTCGTTATAAGGCCTAAGCGCCTGAGCAGCAGAGACCTGTTCCGCTCCACGACCACCATAAACTTCTTTAAAAAGTCTTGTGCGAGCTGTTCCCGATTTAGATTGTTAGAAATTGCTTTTCCGAGCTCGATCGCGAATTTTTCTGCTGATTTTTTCATTGAATTTTTTTTCCCGAAGTTCATAATCAATCCACTTTCCGATGAAGAGGGAACATCCAGCATGCACGATGATGAACGCAAAGACAATACGGATTGGGAACGCGAAACCTACTGGAATGAATCAAGGTGGGAACAGTCGCTGCGTGATAATGAGAAACTGATGGCTCGCTACGAAGCCATTTGGAATGAAAATCCTCACCGCTACTGGGATGACCCTCTTGATCTTTATATGAAGGCTCACCACGGCATTGATCTCGGAGACTTTACCCCCGAGACCTCCTCCACGGATCCTGGAGATCAAGTTTGCCTGGAACAAGAATCAAAAAAAATGATTTCGGATCTTGAAACGGATACCGACAATGACATCCCTACCACAGCTTCCCGCGAAAAAATTCTGGATGAACTTGATTCTATTTCGGCTTATCATTTAGCCCTAGATCTTTCCTCCGCCACGATCGATTTCTTTCAAAAACATCCCCCCGACGTAATCTCTCAAGAATCTCTCCAGAGAGAATTTTCGTTTCACATTCTCCGGACCGCTGCCGATATCGCAGGCGGCCACGGACTGGGTTATGATGAGCACGGACTGTGCGGGAATATTGTCAAAAATCGCTGGGCGCTTGATCATACCCGGGAAGCCTGGCGTTTGGCCGGTGCATTGATCGTGAACACTCAGGCCGAGCCTGATCTGAAAAGCCTCACGGAGAAACTGGCGCAGCTGGAGAATCATCTCGAACAGCGCATCCTCGAACTTCGCACCAAAGTGTGGTGGTAACCGCAGACAGATGTCAGCTTTCAGTCATCAGCCTTCAGCAGAAACGACAAAATAAGAGCTGTTTTGTCTGAAAGCTGCAAGCTGAGAGCTGAAAGCTCCTCTTCCAGAATCCCCCTTTCGAAAAAAAACCCTGATAGTGTATAATTTAGTCGTAACAGAATAATGCCTTATACGCCGATGATTAAGCAAGCTGGAGAGGGAAAATGGAAGTGCTAACACGTTTTTTAATTTATTTGATGGTTTTTGGTACCGTGCTGTATTTACTCTCAATGTGGGGCAAGCGCGGAAACGAAGAAATCGGGGGAATAAAAAAACCCACGGGATCTAAACCCCACTCCTGGTTTCGCACTAAAATGGATCCGCGCGAACTCTGGATGCAGGTTTATGAAACCGCTTCCGTGGATGAAGCCCGCTCCCTCCAAGCCCGTCTTCAGGAAGAGGAAATTGAGTGCGTCCTCTATGAGCAGGGAAGAAAAGATATTCACGGTAACTCGATGAAGGGAATTGGCGTGGCGGTTCCTAAAACCGCGGCCCCTCATTCACAAAGCGTGATCAGCCGTAGTCTATCGTGATCGCGTAATGATCAAACACCAAAACTTTAAATGACGAAATACGATTCACGCTGCACGAACAACGAGAATTAGATGCCCATCCAAAAACAGCTGTCCGTTTTTATGCCTAACCGACCCGGAGTTTTAGCAAGAACTTGTTCAGCCTTGTCAGAGGCAGGTGTCAATATTATGGCGATGGCCGTGCATGATTCCGTGGATGGTGCCGTCGTGCGTTTTTTAGTCGATCATCCGACCAAAGCGCTTCTGCTTTTAGAAGGCGAAGAGCTTTTTGTGATGGAACAAGAAGTGGTGGTCGTGGAACTTGAAAACGGACCCGGACGTTTAGCTCGTGTTGCCCAGATTCTCGCCCAAGCCGATATCAATATTCACTACGCCTATTGCACCGCGACAAACGGTCAAAAGACAGGATGCCTCGTCCTCAAGACCGACCAACCTGACCGCGCCCTCGATATTTTGAATCATTCGCTGTAAGAATAAAAACAGGGCACAGGTTGCAGCAACCTGTGCCCTGTTTTTTATTCCTTAAGCAGATTTGAGGTATTCCCGAACAACTTCGAAAGAAGAGAGTAAGGATTTTATTTTAGAGTAACCTTCCGGAGTAGAAACCATCCGGCGAAGCCCCTCGTTTAAAAGGGCTAAGCGGAAAATAAGAAATGAAAACGGATCTTTTTCTAAAAGAAGAGCGCTGGTTTTTTGTGTCAATGCACCGGCTTTTGCGATAACCGCCACCGACGTTGCAAGCTCCTTCTTGAAGCGCGCCCTAAACTTTGGATTGTTGAGCGCGTCTTCAAAATTAGCAGCCTTGAAGACAGATAGTCTAGCGATCATTCCAACAGCCGCACTTGGCACCCCAATGGCTCCATCTTCAGATAATACAATGATCGTGTTGGCGGGATTATTTGCTGCAAATGCCCAAGCACGCAGAGCCTCCGGAGTTACCTCCTCGGTTAGCGATTGCAACTGTGAAGCCGTGACAACAATAAAAGTCCTTTGGACATTTGGAAGCGCGGGTTTTCCAGGTACGGGAATAGCGTGTTTAAAAAGAACCTGCAGCTGAGTGCCGAAATCAGCATCTGACGGAGAATCCATCAAGGTTGGATTTTCAGCGGCTAAACCCTGGGGTGCAACTGTCCCTGCTGTTATTGCATCGATGACAATCTCTTTTCCCGCGTCGACATTAAATCTTCCACCTTGCACGGATGCTTTTGCACCGCGCAGAAAACCTTTGTCAAAGGATTCGCGAAGTTCAGAACGGTAAGCGGAAAGCGTTTGAGCCTCTGCGGCGGGAGAATTAATCTCCAGCATTTCGTGATACATTTTTTCGTTCGGCTGTTCATTCGCGAGATCCGGAGTAATGACAATATAAGAAATTCCAGCGGCGCGAAGCTGGGCGCTTAAGCCGTCGGTATGAAAACCTCCCGTCACAATGGCCACGTCAGAATTCAAACGTTCATCTTTAATCAGTTTTTGAAAAAAAATCTCATCGCGTTTCTGCGCCAGCTCATAAAACCGTTTGGACAACTCAAGCGAGGCCTCAAACCCGCCCTCTTGAATTAGGGTTTCGAAACCGGCTTGATCTTCCGAAAAATGCACAACATCTTTTGGGGTGGCCTTAAAGGTCAATAGTTTTTTAGCCAGCTGGAAACGTTCAGATTTTTGATCCAGCATTTTTTCTACATCGGAGGCAAAAAGTTTTTCTTTCACCTGCTTAATCAGTAACTCGATCTGATCAAAGAAAAGCACGTGCTCCATCTTGTCCTGCAGCTTCATCACTTCGATGTATTTTTGCATCTCCGGATAATATTCCAGATCTTCCTGGGGAATCTTGCCGCTCCGGAGCAATTCTTCAAAACTCAGGCGCTTGGCCTTGTAGGCGACGGTCAACCGTTCGGATTCGCCCTTGAGTTTATCTTGAGAAATAATCTGGGAAACATCGAGGATCTTGGCGAAAAGCGCGACCTGGCCTAAGTTGAGAAGATCGATCTTATGTTCACCGGCCAGAGCAATCAGAGCCGGAAAAAATGATTCCGCCTTGCTGCCCTCGCGAAATTCCACGAGCTTCTTATCAAAACCCAGGAGTTCAGGACTAAACACACCATTTTTTTCTTCCTGGATGGATGTTTCAATCGTCTTAATCTTTTGATCCACCGACTTGGGATCATTCAAATAGCTTAAAAAGACTTCGCGGTTTTGCAGATAAAGCTTTGGATCTTCAACGCCCACGAGCGTCAGCGGCATACTGGAAAAAATCGCGGCATATCCCGGGCCAGTCAGATAACCATCTTCTAATAAGGCTCGGGCAAGCATCTGCTTTTCCCGCGATTGGGGAAGCCCCCAGCTTTTGGGAAGTGAAGAAGAAAGCCAACCACCTTCGACGGCAACGGTTTTCACTCCGTAAACTACTTGGAGATGATCAAGAATCGCAGAGATATTTTCCTGGGCTGTAACGTGTCCGTGAACATCCTGAATCTGAATGACCCAGCGCTTTGAGGTTCCGGTAAAGCGGTCCTGAACTTTTCCGAGCGATTGGGGAATCGCCAGATTCTGCAGCGATAATGTTTCCGGAATTTCACTTTGAGCCGGAGGAGCGGCGGGAATCACAAGCGCCAGAACCAAAATAGAGGTAAGGAGTTTTTTTATCATAGCTTTTGAAGACACAAGTGTACTTCATCCAGAGCGTGTCTTGCAAGCTCTGCAAAAAAAGAGAATGGGAGACAGTCCCCGGGGACTGTCTCCTACACACATCAATGACTAGTAGTCCCTAACAAGACCGTTTAAAAAGGAGAAATTTTTGTGAATAACAAGTAAAAACGCTCATTCTGAAACTTAGCCTGAAAACAGGTTGACACCCCTGAGTTCGACCGATAATCTGACTGACAACTTTATGAGAAACGGGCTTTTTTTAAAAATGATATCGGGGATTCTGGTTATCTGTTTCCTCTGGACTCAAAATGTCTCGGCAGCTCCTGCCATTTCTTTTGCTCCTGCCCGTTCCGAAACCCGGATGATTTCCCTAGCGGATCAAATCAGCATTCCCGAATCGCTAGGATCCATCCGGAAACGCGTCATTGCCAAGGATGCCAAGGCCCCGCTCATCATTCATCTTGCGGAGGCGCACGGAAATCTGGATGCTCAGATCCACGTCGAACAAATCTTGCAGCATCTTCACAAAGCTTACGGCATCCGCACTATTTTTATGGAAGGCGCCGTAGATCAACTCGAACCGCGCGCACTTCAATTCACCGGAAAAAATGATCAAGATCTTAAAATCGCCCGTGTCCTTGAAGAACGCGGCATTGTTTCCGGCCCGGAAATTTTTCTTTTAGAATCCCGCCAAAAATCCTTAAAACAAATTCGGGGATTTGGCGTGGAGGATCTTCCGCTTTATCTTTCCAACCTTGAACAATTTCGCGCCGTCCTGACTCAAAATAAAAAACCGCTTGGCGAAGTTCAGAAACTCAAAGCGCAGTTATTAACGGAAAGTTCGCGTGAACTGAATCCTGATCTGAGGAAATTTTTTAAAGCGATGATTGCGGTAACATCTGGTTTGCCGGAAGAGTTTCAAACCCTCAGCCGTTACGCCCTTCAAGCACTTCACTTGGATTTGACTCAGGCCCTGCCTCAGCTTGATTGGCCCCAGCTGGTACGCCTTGCCAAGCTTCGCAAGCTCGAGCCCGAGCTTCATCCCGAAAAAGCCGAGCAGGAAAAAGAAAAACTGTTTGCGTGGTTAAAAGAGAAGAAGATCCAGGATTGGAATGAATCCGAGTTCCATGAATCACCCCGCGCATTTCTCGAGCGGTTTTATGAAGTGGCTTCTCCTAAGGGATTCCGTTTCAAGACGTATCCGGCCCTGAGCAGTGTCTTAAGCGCGAAGGTACTGCAAAGTGAGCTGGATCCCGCCGCGCTTTTAAAAGAAATGGAAGCGCTTCGCGGAAAAACCTTCAATCATCTTGCCAGGACACCGCGCGAAAAGGAAATCATCCAATCTTATCAAAATCTGCTGCTGATCGAGAAACTTTGCAAGCTTGAGCTTACGAGGGAAGAATATGAGAAAGTAAAAAGGTTAGAAGTTAGAGGTTGGAAGTTGGAAGGGAAAGCATCCTTACTTCTAACCTCAAACTTCAGACTTCAAACTTCGTACGAAAAAGCTTTGGAGTTTTATGAAACTGCCCTTAAGCGCGACCAAGCCCTCACCGACCGCACCCTCCAGCGGATGAAAACTCTGGGTGAAGACAAGGCCGTACTCGTGACCGGCGGATTTCACAGTGAGGGACTTGAAAAGCGATTTTCCGGCCGCGGAATGTCTTGGCTTGAAATCACACCCAAAATTTCCGAAGCCGGTGACTCCAAAGTTTACCGCGATGCGATGCTGATGCGTTCTGTCCTGCCCTCCCAATCTCAAGTGGCCTCGCCTCGATGGACAGATGCTCATTTCCTCAAAAAGCACGGAGAACCCAGAACGAATTTTGTCCGCAGCGAAATCCGTCTTGCAGCGCAAAGTCTTGGAATCACTTTTCAAGAGTTAAGGGACGAGGCAGCGGGAAAAGTTAAAACCCGCTTACCGATTAACCCTCCCACCCTCATACCCAAATCCCGTTCGGAAGTGAGAATGACGCAGGATGAGATGCTTCGCGAGCTGGCAAGAGGGGCATACGACCGGGTGCATTCCGAAATCGTCACCCTGTTGAATCAGGGGCTCTCGTCGCCGGGAACACAGTCCGTCACAATCCGTCGCGATCATTATTTGAAGCACATTCCTAATAGGTTAGGCTGGCCTCCTGTAATTGACGGAACAGAAGAAGGAGTTCTGGGAACGCTTGATAAAGTGACCAAATCTTTCCGGCCCCTGGAGGGAGGAGATGTCGTTGCTGTGATTTTCGATTGGAAGTCCGCCGTTTTTTCACACCGTGATACCAAGCCGCTTAAATATGTAGGGCCGATCTCCATTTCGACGCATAGAGGATTATATAGTGGATTCTATAAGGCGGAGGGACTCAGTCTTAAGTCATCGGCACCGAAATCCGAGTGGTTGTATAACTATGGACCAATGAATGTTTTTTTGATTGCGACGCGGGAGCAACTTCTTGATGCCCAGATAGAAAAAATTCGTCCTGAGTCGCTTTTTATCGATGGAAAACTGGTTTTGGTAGATCACGACACAACAAAAAATAAAAATTGGCAATTTTACGGAATTGATCAAGGCGGAGTGGTGTGGTACCGGGAGGAATCGTTTGCTGACGCTCAAGCAGGATGGCACAGAGATCCGAGGTGGGCAATGCTCTCCGACAAAAATCAGGAACAAGAACTTGCCCCTTTTCCCGCACTTTTAGAATTTTGGCGCCAATTACAACACAACCCCCAAGCCGAATGGGTCAAGATTCTGAGTCCTCATCCGGATCTGGTCCTGCCCAATGGAAAAACCTATTCCTTAAGCTCTACCGGCGGCCAGGAAAATATGATCCGGTTCGGTTATGAGTCGGATGGTGAATTAGTTCTGAGCCAATCTCGTTTTTCATCTCTCCATGAAAAATTGAGAGCCTGGCTCCATCGTTCGGAAGCAAGAAATGACGACAGCGCAGGAAGATTTTTACGGGCTGAGGAGAAGATGCGTCATGTTCTGGGAAAACATTTCAATGTTCAGCCTCACACTTTAAATTTACATCGTAACGTTTTTAGCGGTTTGCAAGAGCGGGTGTTTCGATTTATTTTATTAGGAACGTTAGAACCTTTGAACTTTTTAACTTTTAACCCGGATTTTTTCCGGTCGGAATTAAGAGGGGGGGTACGGTTTTTGCAAAGAAGGATGCGGAGATCATCTGTGCCAGCTGGAAGGAGCGCTTCAAGTGTTATTTCGTCTCAAGAACAACGGCAACCAGAGGACAACACAGCCGGGTGGATCCTTTTTGCTGAATTGGGTTTTCTTGCGGGGATGATTGTGACGGTCGATCTTCTCCTGCACAAGGGATTTTATCCCCTGAAACAGCCGCGCGACCAATTCGTGATCACGGTGGCCGGTCTCTACCTTT
This sequence comes from Candidatus Taenariivivens baikalensis, assembly GCA_009691445.1. Lineage (GTDB taxonomy): Bacteria > Omnitrophota > Omnitrophia > Omnitrophales > Aquincolibacteriaceae > Taenariivivens > Taenariivivens baikalensis. The sequence goes on from SICL01000004.1 coordinate 7,618, forward strand.
ATCAAGCCTATAAACATCGCGAAGTTCTCAAGGGTTTGTTTGAACTCATTTTTGTCCTGATTCCAGGATTCGCAATCGGTGAGATTCAAACGCGCTGGATCCGAACTGCAGAATCCCTTACCTCGCCGACAAGTGGGCGCTTACCCGCCCACTCGTCCACCCGTACACCAAAACGTGCTGAATTACGCGCAGGTGCACCCTGGATTCCGGAAGGTGGAGGAGGCGAGACCACGCTTCAAGCCATTTTGAATCATCCTGGCTTTAGAGAAATCCAGCTCCGCTTTACCCGCATTACGAGAGTGGAATCTATCAAGAGAAATCTTGAAACCACGCTTCGTATGAATCGCGATGGTACATTCCAGTATTACCAATTTAGGCCCCACGGTCAGGACGACAGCGGGCCAATCCAATCCCCAAACGATTCTGAATTATTGGGCTATGTCAATCAAACCCCTGCTTTTCAAAGAATTTGGAAATGGTGGACTGAGGAAAAAAATCAGCCGGTTTATGTGGTCCCCAGTAACGCTGATTTTCCCTCCTGGTGGCTGATCTTACCGGACGGCCGGGTCTTTATTTTTTGTCCAAGCACTTTTCATGACGGTAGCAACACGAGGATCAATGGCGGTATGATGATCGAGATGAATGTCTCCACATGGTTTCACGGTGCGGACTTCTTTCAGAATGGTGACCGCATTTTAACCGTAGCGGATCAAGAACCCCGATTAAAAAATGGAAAGGGGCTGCTAGAAGATCCGGGCGTCCTGGACTTTTTTCGTAAAAATGGCCGCGGCCGCGGTTCTGCTTCAGACGCTTGGAAGCCATCCCAAAGGATCGTTCGAAACCATTCTGATGAACGTTCTGTTGAAGTAAAGCCGCCTCAGCTGGATGCAGATTCGCAGGCAAGAACCCTCTCCGAAGATGAACTAGCCGCAATAAAAGGACGTGCTGCTCAAAGCGCCGCTTCCCTGATGCGCCAATTGCCGTTGCCGCCGACGCAAGTAACACCCTCTTCTCCGGCGGCAGCTTCCAAATTGATCGAGATTCATTTTGATCATGTCATGGAGATGAACGCAGAAGAGTTTATCACGACTCACCAGGTCGAGATTGCCCAAAAAGCGTCGAGGGGAACGCAGTTGCAAAATTTTATCTCGATAACGGTCTGGAGAAATCGCAGCCAGAGTCAAGTTCGCAGCATCATCACAAGTCACAGCCAGTGGCAATCGGAACTCGTTAGCGGTCAAGTCACTATCCGTTACCCCCGTTCGGAAGTGCGGCAGGACAATGGTTTATCGGAAGCTGCGGTGGTGCGAGCCGTTGAGCAGACGGTGAGCGTGGCTTACACAAGGACGTTAGCAGAGCAAGTGCTCCGCCTGGCTGTTCCTAAGGCCTTCGCCGCCGTGAATCAGGGCGTAACCGCTGAAGAAATGAAGGCGGAGCTTGCAAAGGTTTCTCTTTTCCTTAATCCGGAATTCCGAAGAGCGCACGGACTTCAGGCTTTGGCGCAGGGAGATGCGCTTCAGGGCGCCGGGCAGGTTTTGATTTCAGGAGAGCTTTTTTCTTCTCGCCGAGGCGAAAAGATTTTGCGGGCGCTTCTTTCCTTTTTAGCCGCATCCACTCCCTGGAACCAGGAAACGAAGGCGCGTCCCGCGTATCTTTTGGCAGGCGTGCATCCGGAATTAGAAAAAGCGCTGCATAATCGCAACGCGGGTTTGTCGGTTTCTGAGTGGGGTGCCCTCCACCGTATTTTAGGATTCAGCGCGGATTCTTTCAAGTCTCTGACCCAGCAAAAACTTTCAGGACCTGAGCAAAATACCGGATTGGTATTATCCGGCTCTCAAACAGAAGTGCAGGAGTTTTTGGGCCGGGCCTTTGCGGTCCTTCAAGACAAAGCGTTTGATCCGAACTTGACTCTCGTGCAAAACGCTGCGGCGCTCGCCGTGACCTTACGTTTGATTCACGCTTTTGCCGTGGAACTGAGTCTTTTCAAAGCCTCGGCGTCAAAATTGAAACGACAGATTCCAGAGAACAGCCTTCGTGAATTTGCAGCGCGTTTCTTTATTCAGAACCTTGGCCGGCCCGTGGGGTTTAAGGAGAACGGGGCCTTGGATCTTTCCGCGTCTTTTGTCTACGCACAAATCCAGATGCTCGCCACCCAAAAATCCGCTTAAGAAAGTGGTGCCTGGCACCGTTCAATGATAGAATCCCCTATCTCCTTATGGAACGAGAAAATATTTTCAAGATAATCACCAGAGAGTTCAAAAAACGTAAAATTCGCTGCGTCCTGATTGGTGGATTTGCCATCAATCAGTATCGTCCTGCCCGGCATACCGCCGACATTGATTTTTTAGTCGACGAAAAGGATTTTTCTTCAATCGATTCGATTTTAAAACCTTACGGATTTAAAAACGGTCCTCGGACGTCTATTTTTGCCCGTCTCGAAGCGCTTCAGCAGCAAGAAATGGATCTTGATTTTCTATTTGTAGATGCGGAAATTCTCAAACGAATTTTTGACGAAGGGCAGTTCGTTCGAATTGGCGGTGAGAGGTTTGTGATACCCTCTATCGAGCATTTGATAGCCCTTAAATTGCACGCGGTTAAAAACAACCCTGCGCGTCAACTTAAAGACCTTTTTGATATTCTGGAAATGATTGAGGCGAATCGCCTGAATGTCCGAACTGAGAAATTCAAAAAGCTGTGTCTGAATTACGGTTCTCGGGAACTTTACGAGAAAATTCTCCAGCATTGTACAAAGGCCAGATCATGAAAAAGCTTTCCTTGTCCAAAAAACAAGTGCCTTTCCTCCCATCCAAGCGGATGTCGATGGATGATTATTATCAGTTTGTTCTGTCGGGATTACGGTTGGGGTTTGGTCGCCTTGCCTATCGCCGGGCGAAACGGATCACGGCGGTGAATGTCCGTTTTGTGCTGAAGTAAGTGCAATAAAAGCCACGGTTGACACACCAGAGTCTTTTACTATGATAAGCCCCACTTATGTCTAATGTTGCAGCGGTTAAATCCATTCGGTTCGGCCACAGTCCGGATCCGGACGATGCCTTTATGTTTTACGCGATCGCTTATGAGATGATCGATATGCGGGGTTTCAAGGTTGAGCACGTGATCGAAGATATTGAATCTTTGAATCAGCGCGCGCTAAAACAGGCGGAGCTTGAAGTAACCGCCGTGTCTTGTCACGCTTACGCTTTTCTTGCAGATAAATATTACGTGATGCGCTGCGGCGCGAGTATCGGGGATAAGTATGGGCCGATCCTCATTCAGCGGTCAGCCGGCAGCGGTCAGCCGGCAGCTCAATCCGCAAAGAATTTTCTGAAAGCTGAAAGCAGAAAGCTGAAAGCTAGCTGCAAAGTTGCAGTGCCCGGAAAAATGACGACGGCTTATCTGGCGCTGCAGATTTATGCGAAAGAAACGGGACTCAACTTCGAACCGGTGTGGATTCCTTTTGATCAGATTTTTGAAGCGGTGCAATCCGGTAAAGCGGACCTTGGACTTGTGATTCACGAAGGCCAGATCACTTACGAACAAAATGGGTTTGAAAAAGTTTTGGATCTTGGCACCTGGTGGGATGAAAAGTACAAACTTCCGCTTCCGCTTGGGATTGATGCGATCCGCAAAGACCTTGGAAAAGAAACTTGCGAATCCTTTACGCGGGTTTTTAAAAACAGTATTGTTTATGCACTCGAACACCGCAAGCCGGCCCTGGATTACGCGATCAAATACGGCCGAGGCATTCACGAAAAGCTGAACGATCAGTTTGTGGGAATGTATGTGAATGATCTGACCGTGGATCTCGGCCGGCGCGGCGAAGAAGCCCTCTTGAATCTTCTGTGCCTTGGTTACGAAAAAGGCATCCTTCCTAAGCTAATCACTCCTGAATTCGTTTAAAATAAAGAATCAAAGCGGGCTTCCTTCAGAGCCCACCTCGCGATGGACACTCTTGCCGTCCGGCTAACAATTTCCCTTGCCGCGTTTGTGAAGGACTTTCACCTTCAAATGAGTGCGCCCTTGCCGGGCGCACTCAAAAAAAAGAGGACAGGTTGCTGCAACCTGTCCTCTTTTTATCAGCTAATACTTCGATTATAGATTCAGAAGCATCTGCGCGTAAGTCGGAACTGGCCATTTGTCAGCCGGCATAAGCTCCTCAAGCGCATCAATCTCCACTCGAAGCTCAGTCAGAGCCACAAGCACTTCATCCCGGTAAGCAATGGCTTTCTTTTTAGCATCAGAAACTTTCTGTGCCTTGTCCGTTGCTTTTTCGAGTTTTGTTAATTTCTCCATCGCATCTTCAAGAAGACCCGACACCTTGGTCAGAATCTCTTCCTGAACACTCACGGATGCTTCAGCTTGGTTCAGCTTGTTAATGGTTTCAGCCAAATCCGCGGTGTAAGAAATAACCGTGGGAATGTACTGTTTACGCACCATGCTGATGCCTGCCTGCGCTTCAATATTGATTGTCTTGGCGTATTGCTCAAGATAAATCTCGTGGCGGGAGTGAACTTCTTCGTGGTTCAGCACATTGTACTTGGCAAAAAGGGCATACGCCTTTGGTGTCACAAAAGCATCCAGCGCATCCACCATGTTACGCACATTGGGAAGACCGCGTTTAGCCGCTTCTTTTTTCCACTCTTCTGAGTAGTTGTTGCCGTCAAAAATAATGCGGCCGTGCTTGTTCACCGCTTCTTTGATAATTGCTTCCGCTTCCTTGTTCTTATCCTTGGCTTTTTCAAGACGCGTAGCAATTTCATCCAAAGATTCAGACACAATCGTGTTCAGCACCACATTCGGCCCTGAAATCGAGGCGGACGAAGGCACCATCCGGAACTCAAACTTATTTCCGGTGAATGCAAAAGGCGAGGTTCGGTTGCGATCCGTATTGTCTTTTGGAAGATCCGGAAGCGTATCAACTCCGATTCTTAAAGAAAGGGCGGTGGAGGCTTTGGGTTTTTTTCCCTTGCCTAAGCTTTCAAGAATTGAGGTCAGTGCCGTTCCCATAAAAACGGAGATGATTGCCGGTGGCGCTTCATTAGCTCCAAGACGGTGATCATTTCCAGGAACCGCAGTCGAAGCACGCAGCATATCCGCATGCTTATCAACGGCGGTGAGAAGCGCGCTCAGGCAAAGAAGGAAAACCTCATTTTGCTCCGGAGTATGTCCGGGCTCAAGAAGATTAATACCGTCATCCGTCGCAAGCGACCAGTTGTTATGTTTGCCGGAACCATTAATGCCCGCATAAGGCTTTTCATGGAGAAGACAAACAAGTCCGTGACGAAGCGCAACCTTCTGGAGCGTTTCCATCACCAGCTGATTGTGATCGGTCGCAATGTTGGCTGTAGAAAAAATCGGAGCCGTTTCAAACTGGGACGGAGCCACTTCATTGTGCTTGGTCTTGGAAAGCACGCCCATTTTCCAGAGTTCCACTTCCGAATCTTTCATGAAAGTCGAAACACGGTCTTTGATGGACCCGAAATACTGATCTTCCATTTCCTGGCCTTTGGGCGCCGGTGAACCGAAAAGCGTCCGACCACAGGTTTGAAGGTCCAGACGCTGGTCAAAATATTTTTTATCGATTAAAAAATATTCCTGCTCGGGGCCAACCGTCGCATGCACCTTTTGCGAATGATGATTACCAATCGCACGAAGGACGCGAAGCGCCTGTTTAGAAACACTTTCAATTGAGCGAAGCAAAGGCGTTTTTTTATCCAGAGCCACACCCGTGTAGGAGCAAAACGCAGTGGGAATCACAAGCGTCACATTGCCCACGCCGTCTTCTTTCAAAAAAGCGGGCGAGGTGCAATCCCAAGCCGTGTAACCGCGCGCTTCAAACGTTGCTCGAAGACCCCCGCTTGGAAATGAAGAAGCATCCGGTTCACCCTTGATGAGTTCATTGCCGGAAAACTCCATAATAATTCCGCCATCTTTGGTCGGCGAAATAAACGCATCATGCTTTTCTGCGGTTTTTCCGGTGAGCGGCTGAAACCAATGTGTGTAATGCGTTGCGCCCTTTTCAATCGCCCAATCTTTCATGGTGTTCGCAACCACGTTCGCCACATCACCCGTCATTAAAGCGCCCTTTTCAATCGTCTGGCGAAGCGCCTTGTAGGTAGCTTTAGGAAGACGCTCTTTCATGACCCGTTCATTGAAAACATTTAAAGCGAAAATTTCCCGGACATCAATATTTGAATTCTTTGACATGACTGACTCCTCTTTGTTTGAGATTAAAAAACTAAAAATCCAGATCCTGTTTTTGATTCATCGAACAGGGATGTTGAACGAGCGGTCAATCACGCGGCTTGAAAACCGGGGAAGAAACCTTCATTCTTTTCCTTAAAAAACGGAACAGGTGCGTTTTGTTTCCAAGGGACTTCCTAGAAACCCCTTAACAAGCTAGCAACGGCGTCAATCTTACTCAAATTGAGCCTCTAAGAAAACATTTTTTTCAGGTATTTTAAATGACGAGAATCACACCAACCCATCCGGCAGGACGAGAGACTGTGCGAATCATAAAAATTAACGTTTTTGAATCCTTTTGATACAAAAACGTTCAGAACTCAAGAGTTCCCGGGATGATCCGTCATTGCCTGAAGCAAGTGGAGCATCAAATGGCTGGCCGCGCTGTCCCCCTGCGTCTCATAGGCCGTGACCAGATTATTCAGGATCCGGGCCACAATGCCCTCCGGATTGGCATCCATTCTCAAAATCTCGCGTACTTCCGCCGCCGTTCCCTGCGCCATTTTAAGCAGTTCCGCTTCCCGGTAAAACATCCCTTGATTAAAACAGTCCACAAAAAGCATCTCGTCATTCACCGCCACCCGGGCCAAAAAATGCTGCGGGAAATTACATCCCTCGATCGCCATGCCCAGACGCACACCCACCAACATATACAAACAAGTAAGGCTGATCGGAATCCCGCGTTTATTTTCAATCACATAAACCAGATTGCTGTGACGGGGGTGATAATAATCTTCCGTCGCTCCCTGGATTTCTTTCTGACGAAAAAGAAATTCCGCCAAAGTAAACACGTTGCGATTTTCTGCCGCAAAAGCCTCGCGATATTCTTCGGCGAGCTCGTCCAATAAATCTTTCAGCGTCAAAGGACAGGAGACGCCGTTCTGAAATTCGGCAAGGATTGAAAGCGCGGATTCAAGCTGCTCTTCGTCGGAATCACATTCCTGCCAGTGAGGCCACTTCTCTAAAAAAATTATTTTCGCGTGTTCAGAAAGCAACGACTTGATTTGGTCACGCTGCTCCGGCGTTGGCGGCTCCTTTAAATGGTCCAATTCGCTCTCCAGCGTTGATCCAAATTCCAGAAGAGCCCGCAGCAGCGCTTGTTGAACCGTCTCGGAATCGTCCGAGAGAAGTCTCAGCAAATGCGGAAGCTGTTTAGGATCGCTCATCGAACTCCCCCCCTCCCTTCTCTCGGACAATGTTGATTCATAAAATCCAAAAGATCCCTCGCGGGCTTAAGATCATTCGCGCGCATATCCTGTACCGACTGCCAAGCCCCCTCTTTATCGTGTCCCGCGCACTGAGCCAGGGCCAGCCCTCCCATATAACCACTGTCTTCGGGATGCAGATAAACGGCTTTCTTGTAAGCCTCAATCGCCTTAAAGAATTCTTTTTTCGTATAATAAATGACGCCCAGATTGTAGTCGCTCACATCATCGTTGGGTTCAATTTCAAGCGCCTGTTCATAATAGAAAACAGCTTTGTCCCATTCCTTTTTTTTCTGATAAAGAAACGCAAGACGTGCCACGTCACGGTAATCCGGGTCAGGGGCCGTGGCTACTTTCTCATAGGCCTTGAGGGCAAGATCCGTTTGATTCGCTTCATCCGCCAAAGGCGCCAGTTTCTGCCAAGCCTCGATCAGACTAGGATCTGCCTGAACCGCTTTCTTATACCTATCAAGCGCCGGGGCATATTGCTTCTTTTGGATCTGATAAATTTTCCCGATCTGAAAATAACTTTCCGCATCTTTCGGATTCAGCTCCACGGCCTTCTCAAACATTTTTAGGGCGTGGTCCCAAACCTCTTTCTTTAGGTAGACAAGGGCCATTTGATAATAGGGGCGGCTGTCATTAGAATCCCACGCAATCGACTTGCGGTATTCCTCAAGCGCCCGGTCCCACATCCCGTCCGCGTGAAAGGCATTCCCCTTTTCTAAATGAATCCCGGGATATTTCGGATCCATTTCCAGGATTTTATCAAAAGCGTGAAGCGCTTCTTCCGTCAGACCCTGACCCATATAAAATTGTCCGGCCTGATAATAGGCACGAATCGATTTGGAATTGAGCGCAATCGCTATCTCTGCAGCCTTAAGGCCCGGAATCCAGGACCCCTTTTTTTGATGGATCCCCACGAGGGTGATATAAGCCTCTCCGTTCCTCGGATCAAGCGCAATGGATTTCTGGACATGTTTGAATGCCGGTTCAATTTCATTTAAGTAAAATTCAGCGCGTGCAAGCCCTTCATACGCCGCCGAATACTCCGGATCTTTCTGAAGCACCTGCTTAAAAAATAATTTGGCCTCTATCCATTTTTTCTGCTCCAATAAAACCAGCCCTTCTCTTAAATCCATTTTTGGCTTGGGGAGGTGAAGGACTACAGTCGGAGATTGAACCGATGAGGACGAGGATTGGGTTTTACTCTGATCAGAAGATGTCACTTCAATTTTCGAGGTCGGGGACACCGCTGGTTCAGCGAGAACCAGGAAAGGAACAGCGGTTAGACACAAAATAATCTCTAAAACAACTTTCGGCTTCATGGGGGGTATTTTACAGGAAAACCCGCTCAACACAACAGGCTGGAGATTGGCAGATACCCGAATTAAGTCGTGCCCTCGGGAAAATAAACGCCCCTTGGCATTTAGTCTTTGTTTTTTCTAAGAAGCGGAACCGTGGAATAAACTGCGACGGGTTCTTGCATATCCACGACACTCGAATCATCGAACCCCATACCCTCCGCTTTGAGCGTCGGTACCAGATGGTTTTCTATCCGTAATTTGTCCACACGCCTGGGAATTTGGCCGACTGGCACATCCAGCTCTTTAGCAAGAGCTTCGCGGTTATCTTGAATCTTCTTCTGTATTTTTTCTATACCCTCATGATTTTTGACCCGAATCTTTTGGATAGCATCATCCCCCGGTACCGCTTTGATTTCTTCACGCTGCCCGGTCTGATAGGCCAAATCGGCTTCAATGCGTGCGCTCGGCTCTTTGATCTTTTGGCGGAGGTCTTTATGGGCCATGCGCAAATCATTCGTGAAACTAAGGGTGGCGACGCCTGCCAAATAGTAAGGGTGCGCACACGCAAGCGCAAGGAGCTTGGGCGCGGCGAAAGAAACCATTTTTTCAGCCGATTTCCAATCCAGATTAGCGATCTCGAAAATATCGTCGCCTCTTTTCAACAATTCCAGATTCGTCTCGATCCATTTGGATATCACCGAGGGCAGGCCCAGGATGAAATGAGCCCCTCCGGACGCCAGGTCGATCCACATTTGTTTCACGGATTCTTTCAACTTTCCGCTTCGATCCAAAAACTCATAACGGTAATCTTTTTCTGTGTCGATCAAAGCAGCGAACTGCTGTTCAGCGGCGCTCAAATCGTCGTAAATTTTTTGGGAGCCTGGGTTTTGACGCATCCGCTCTTCCAATTCAGAACGGCTGAGCGGCACTTCGTGTGAGTCGCTCATCCGGACTCCCGCCGCTTCCAGCTGCCTTTCGATTTCCTCGATTTCCTGACGGACGCTTGCCAGGCGTGCCTCTGCCTGTTGGATCTTCATTTCCAATTGCCGGTTCCGTGAAGCGACGGCATCGTGATGAGTGCTTGTCTGCCCCAACTGAACCAAGGATGTCTTAATACGGTTTTGAACTCCGGCGATTTGGGCTTCCAGATTCTTTGCCTGTGAAGAATGGGCTAATTGCATCGCGCTGCGTACAAGCTCTTGGGACTTGCCTAAAAGATCTTGTGCACTCGCCACGGAATTAACGCTGCGGGCCTGATTGGCAAGATCGTTTGCCTGCGCCTCAATCTGATGGATCTGGCGCTGCATCGTTACCCATTCTTCCTGAAGCGGCCTTAAATCGCTTTGAGCGTCGGCAAGCTGCTGCCGGAGGATTTTTCGGTTGGCTTCCAGCTGCGCGTCCTGAGATTGGGCCCGTGGCGGCATTTCTTTCAGCCTTTGAAGCGTCTCCTTAAGGATTTTTTCCTGCCGTTTTAATTCGCCAAGTTTTTTAAAGAGGGCGTCACGGTTGACCGATTTGTTTTCCTGGACTTCCTCGGCAAGGAACGAAGAAGTTCTCTGCGTGGCGAAGAGAGCTGTGCTGAATAAAAGAAAAGAGGCTGACAGCAGTGCGAAAGAAAACAAAAATCGTTTGCACCAAGACCGTTTTTCTTTTTTGAGAAAAAGAAGCATTAGCTTTTTACGGGATACCGGGCCGAAGAAAATGGTGCGGAGCCTGCCGCCGGTACCGTGTTGACAGGCGCGGGCGGAATGTCAGCAGCTATCGGAGCGGGATACGCGGATAAAAAGGGGATCGCGTCCCGTTCCAGCAAAATACTTCGCTGGGCAAGACCGGCAAAATAAAGATAGTAAGAATGTCCCGCCTCCGCACGGATCTGATAAGAACTGAAGTGCTGAACGTACCACCCGTTGTCATTTTCATTGCCGGGCATTGTAAATTTAATCAGGGTGTCACCCGGTCCCCGCTCCCAGCAAAGGTAACCCGCGCTTTGCAGCTGGCCGATCACGGTCTGGCCGTCGCTGATGCGAATATGACCTTTCCAAACAGTGGCTAGAATTCTCGAATCCATGTTCGTGATAAAAAAGATCCGGGCCCTGTTGGCATCGACCGGTCCTGAAATATTTTGTGGGATGGGAACGTATTGCTGAGCGGGGCTGATCCCGACACGCGGCGGCGTCAACGGGATGGAGACACAGCCTGCAAAAAACAGCGCCCAACCCACCGTCATTATTTGTTTAATTTTTGAGGCCATAAAATTTCTTCCTGATTTTTATTACCTTAGCTCGTGCAGCCAGCCTTCGATTTGCTCCCGGTGCTTCATAGAAATAGGCGACAGATCTTTAGCGGTTAACTGCAAAGTGAAATTAAAATCCTCCAAAGCACCGGCGTTATTTTTGAGCATTTTATAGCAGTAACCGCGGCCGCGCAAAGCATTCACATTGTTCTGGTTGGAAACGAGCACCTGGTTGAATAAACCCATCGCCTGTTCGTACTCGCCGCGAAGGGCAGAAATCCAGGCGCGCCCGTTTAACGCGGCATCGTACTGAGGATCCTGTACCAGCGCCGCTTCGAAATCGAAAGAAGCCTTCCCCAGATTTTCTTCCTCAAGCCAGCAGAACCCGCGGTTGGCCTGCACCCAAACCGCCTTGGGTTCCCAGGCAAGGACATGATCAAAATCCTTAATGGCTTCACGGTAATGATTCACTTTCCAGTTCAGCTGTCCGCGTTCAAACAGGACTTTGATTTGCTGCCGCGCGCGCAAGATGCCGATCGCGCTCGTTAAATCCGCAATGGATTCCTGCCAACGCCCTTCGCTTTCATACAATCTTGCCCGATAACGGTAACCGTTAACAAATTTTGGATCCATATCCAGAACCTTCTGAAATCCGTCCAGCGCCCCGTTTTTGTTTCCTGTTTCCCACAAATTCACCGCCTCCATCAGCCCGGCATATTTTTCGCTCTTGATATCGAGTTCTCCGGTAACGATTTTCGCCCGGATGAAAAGCGAGATCCCAAAAAAAGTTTGATGGTAAGGAACTTGAAAAAGAAGATGCCCGTCGCCCGAGATAATTCTGAAGGATTCGGAGGTTGTCTTACCTTCTTTGCCTTTCCATATTTCTTCTATAAGATAATCCGGTTTTTCCAGGGAAAAATCCGTCGTGCTTTTTTGAGCAGAGACGGCCGCGAATCCGTCCTGCATAAACATTTCATTGATTTTGTTCATATAATTTTCGTTCTTGCTTAGATTGTCCTGGCCTGTTTGGTTCTGGGCAGTGGCGCTGATTTTTTGGATCCCCTCCATAATTTGGCCCAATTGACCGAAACCGCTTCCGCCAAAGCCGCCGCCGTAGCCGCCGCCGCCGTAAGACACCGCCGCGTTGATGATCGGAGAGATAAATTTCAAAACATCCTGAAAGCTGCCTGCGGCCGCAAGTCCTCCCGCGGCGCTGCCCTGAGCTGTTTCGTCGGCCTGGTAATCGTGTTTGGTGGCTAATTTGATGGGCGGCTCTTTTTGATCCTTGAGGCGCAAATTAACGATGTCCCATTGCATCCGAAGATAGGGAGTTCGAAAACGGAGGTAACGTTTGTCGTTTCCACTATCGATCCATAAGTCGACACTCGCGGACTTGGCCTGATCAGCCGTGATCAGTTCAGCTAATCCGTCCTCAACAAGAAGTTCTGTTGGATGGGGCTGTTCGGGGACATCTTTTTTGGAGATTTCCGATGACGCGGACGACGATTGGGATTGAGACACAGCCGCGGCCGCGAGACTGGTGGCGGCGGGTCCTCCCAGAAGAGGCGATAAAACATTCGCGGTTAATTCTGCAGCGGGCGCGAAGTTGGTCACGGGGCCGTAGGTGGTACAGCCCACTTGCGCCAGGATTGTCATTCCGGCTGCTGCCACGAGAAGATTCTTTCTACGGACTATTTTCACACCCGTTTCTCTCCCGATAAATCATCCTGGTATTTTTTCCCAAACGCACTTTATCCAAGCCTTGTTTATCGGCAAAAGCGGTCAAATCCACACCCCGCTAGCTGGGGGCGTACGAGACGCCCGTCCGGCTATTGCTGCTATCAATGGGCCGGACGAAGATGAAGGAATTCGAAGAATTGGTTTTCGAAAGTGGTGCGCAGGCTCTCGAGTGCGGCGACGAGTTTTGAGAATGCAGGCCGGATCAGGATTTTTTTGTCTTCGCCCTCGAAGGTCGGTTTCTGGCCAAGATGTTTGAAGATCAATACCGCCAGGGCCGTGGCCTCGGAATCCAGGGCCTCGATTTGCGGAGCGGAAAAATATTCGCTGAATGTCGTGGCCGGCGCCAGCATCTTGGGACTTTGAAACGCGCTCATCACCTGACGCAAAAAGGCTTTGGAAAGATCCGCAATATCCAGCCCCGCATCCTGACAGCTTTTCTCCCAGGTTTGGGCAATCAGAGCGAGACGCGCACAAAGAAAATTTGCGCGAAAATTCGCGAGAGGGACAGAACGAAAGGCCGCATCCTCTTCCCCCAGGAGTTTATAAATACCGGCTTCATCCCCGGAGTCATACAAGGAAGCGAGAACCTTGGCGGCCTGTTCCTGAAATTCGTTTTTGCGGGAAAGAACCATTATCGGGGAATAATCATCTCGGGTTCAAGAAAACCCGCGTATCCTCGTTCGCCATTAGGAATCACAAAGGTCAGGGTTTCATAAGCGCCCACTAAGGTGCGCATCAAGGCCATAAAAATCCCTTTGGGAACTCCCCCTCCCATCGCAATGGCCCATCGTTCGGTTTTGGCCATTTGCAGAGGCTGATTGAACACTTCGACCCATCCCGTTGCAATATTCGTGGAACCTCGACCCAGTTTAACCCACATATCTTTTTCTTCTTCAGCAAAGGCGGTGGTGGCAGCAAAGGTTTGAAACAGCAGCGCTAAGATCATAATCCGGCAGATTGTCTGAACAAATGGATTTTTCATAAACTCCTCGTTGATGTCTCCAGAAGGGGACAGGTTACAGCAACCTGTCCCCTTGGAAAAAGGCTTCATTTATAATGGCTTCCTTAGATTTTCGGACAAAACTAGGAAATCTTTCAAACTTAATTTTTCACCCCGGATGTCGGGCGCAAGGCCTGAGCGTTCCAGCATCGCAAAAGCCTCCGCCCTCGACGCTACCAATCCAGCCTGCACGAGCAAATTCGCCAATGTTTTTCGTCTCTGTGAAAAGGCGGTTTGGATCAATCGAAATAGCTCCTTCTCTTCCTGTTCACAAGACAAGGGCCTTTGGGATTTGAATTGAAACGTCACCACGCTGGAATCCACTTTGGGTCTGGGTGTAAAACAACCCGCTGAAACATCAAAGGCCTTTTCCACCTCTGCGGCATATTGAAGCGCCAGCGACAACCTTCCATAATCTTTGGTACCCGGAAAGGCGTGAAGCCGGTTGGCCACTTCTCTCTGCATCATCAGCACGCAACGAGAAATCCATTGGCGTGAATCCATAAGACAGAACAAAATAGGCGCAGTAATATAATAAGGGAGATTGCTGATAACTTTGAAGGTTCCTCCGGCCTGCTTAAAAAATGACGCCAGATCAAACTTGAGGATGTCGCTATGAATCCACTGAACGCTTTGTGCACGCAAAGTGTTTTCCGGCGCAACGGCTTCGCGTTTCAGAATTTCCAAAAAACGCGGATCTTTTTCAACCGCCCGGTAGTGGATAGGATATTCCAGAATCCCCCAGGTCAGAGCCCCAAGCCCTGGACCAATCTCAAGCACCTGATCGCCCTCTTGAAGATCCAGCAGATCCACGATCTTGCGCGCAATATTGGGATCCATCAAGATATGCTGGCCGAGATTTCCCCGGACCGTGAGATGATATTTTTTAATCAGATCAATTTGAGTCAAGGGGACGGTCCTCATCGACGCAGTGTTAAAAGCATACGCTCATTGAAAACATTCAAATCATTTTCTCTTTGCCAAGGCCGCACCTGAGGACCGTCCCCGGCAAACCAACCGTTCCGCCAACTTCAACGCGGAAATAAACGACGAAGGATCCGCCTTACCCTGATAAGCAATATCAAAAGCCGTGCCGTGATCCGGCGAAGTGCGTATAAAAGGAAGACCGAGTGTAACATTCACACCGTCCTTAAAGGCAATCATTTTGAAGGGCCCGAGCCCCTGATCATGATACATGCTGATCACCGCATCAAACCGTCCTTCGTACGCATCATAGAAAAGCTGATCTGCGGAAAGAGGGCCCACGGCACAGATTCCTTTTTTTTTCGCTTTTTCTACGCCCGGACGAATCTCGGCCTCATCTTCCGCTCCAGTTTCCCTTCCGTGAGGATTCAAGGCGCAGACTGCAATCCGCGGATTTTTGAGCGGAAAATACTTTTTTAGAAAATCGTGAGTGAGCCGGATCTTTTCAAACACGCGTGCGCAGGTAATCAATTGACTCACGTCTTTAATAGGAACATGAATCGTCGCAAGCGTCACTTTAAGACGCTTGCTGACAAACATCATTGCGAAGGTTTTTGTTTTGGACTGCGCAGCCAAATACTCGGTATGCCCGCGAAACTCTGCGTCCATAAACCGCATAGTGGTTTTATTAATCGGGGCGGTAACTATGGCCTGGACTTCGCCTGCTACTGCCGCTTTGGTCGCGGCTTCAAGCGCGGCCAGGGTTGCCTGAGCGTTTCGTTTCGAAACCTTGCCGGGATCAAAGCCGCCCCTCACCTTAGTCCTCTCCCCAAGGGGGAGAGGAAACTGTTTTCTTTTTCCCTCTCCCTGGAAGGAAGAGGGCCGGGATGATGGTTCCATCACATCCAAAAAATTCACCTGTCCGTGTTTAAGAAGTTCGGGATTCCAATGCGGAAG
The DNA here is from genome assembly GCA_009691445.1 of Candidatus Taenariivivens baikalensis. GTDB lineage: Bacteria > Omnitrophota > Omnitrophia > Omnitrophales > Aquincolibacteriaceae > Taenariivivens > Taenariivivens baikalensis. The sequence continues at coordinate 23,227 of SICL01000004.1, forward strand.
AAAATGGAGGGAAATACGATAATGAAAACGCTTCAAAAGCTCTTCAAAGGGCGCGCGCGATCCAAAGATCACATAATGAAGGCGCGGATTTTTTTTCTGGGCTTGAAAGGTCTTGAGGATAACCTCAGGCCCGATCCCGCCAGGATCTCCCATCGTCATTGCAATGATGGATTTTTTCATGAGTGGTTAGTGTTCGGTGGTAACGATACGGGTAAAATGAAAAATGTGGTCTCTCTAAGGTTTACCTGGATTGAGCACTGAGTACACGACTCGGCTATTATTCTGGTGTTAAAACCACCAACCAGATAAAAAGAAGACCACAAAATGTTTAATCATTAGATTACGGTCGTTCGCAATGACAAAAAATGAAGCACTTAATGGAGCTTGTCCCTGTCAACGCAGAGAGATATAGGCTTCGCGTTTGAGCTGCTCCATCCATTCGCCAAAACGCTTTGTGATTTTTTCTCGGTAGATTTTGTCAAAAATTTCGTCGCGGGCTTGCTCGAATTTCCGTTCCTTGGCATCCCTTTTTTCCTCCACGCGAAAAAAATGATACCCCATCGGCGTTTCAATTATTGAGGATACCTCACTCACTTTGAGCTTGAAAATCACCAGGTCAATAACCGAAATTAAGGATCCGGGCTCAATCCAGTCACTCATCCCATTTTGCGCCGCCTGATAATCTTCGGAATTGACCGTGGCCAGTGTGGCGAAATCTTCCCCGGAAATCACGCGGTTGCGTAAACTTTCCATCTTTTTCGTGGCGGCTTCATCGGTCAGTCCTTTTTCGCGCGCCTGTTCCCCTTTTTTAATGGTCATGGACCGCACCTTGATGCTCGGCTTTGTGACAAATTCGGAGATATGACCCTTGTAGTAGTTTTCGATTTCCAGCGGAGAGACAATGACTTTGGAACGCACTTCCATATCCTGAAGGCGACGGACCATAAGTTGACGACTCAAACGCTCTTTGAGTGAACTTAAACTGAACCCTTCTTTGGTGACGCTGTCTTCAAAATTAGTTTCATTCCCGAATTTTTTTTTGAGGCTGTCCAATTCAGACTTGAGATCGCCTTCGCCCACCTCAAGCTTCATTTCCTTGGCCTTCTGAAAAACAAGACGGTCTTCGATCATCTGGTTCAGAAGTTTCTTGCGCGTTTCCTCGAGTTTGTCCGCAAGCTCGTTTCCGTGAAATTCATTTTTCATCTGTTCATAAATTGGGTGAAGATAAATGTCCACTTCGGTTTGAGTGATAGCATCATCGTTCACGATCGCAACCACCCGATCCAGCAACTGGCCTTCGACGGCATAGAGGCGTGAAGTAGAAAACAGGAAAAGACCCAGAAGCGTTAAGGCTGCGATGGATTTAGGTTTCATAAGGAAGCTGTATTTTATCCGATCATAGACCAGATTGCAACGAGCGGATGGATCATGGGTGGAAACCCTTGTCATCCTGAGCGGAGCGAAGGATCTGCTTGAGATTCTTCGTCGCTACGCTCCGCAGAATGACATTTCGAGCGGATTTGTCCTCTACAGGAGCTCGAAGCTACGGTCATTCACCCATGGATCATCATTGCTCCTGAGGGTTAGCGCATGACTTCTATTGCTATTTCTTCTTTTCCTGATCCTCGATGGCTTTGCGGAGCATCCGGCAATAAAGATCAAACCCGACGGCGTGGATAAAACCGCTTTGCTCGTGGCCAAGCAGGTTGCCCGCTCCCCGAATCTCGAGGTCCTCCATCGCAATCTTGAACCCTGAACCCAGCTCCGTAAACCGCTCAATCGCCGAAAGCCGCTTCTCCGCCGTGGAACTTAGGGCCGAATGTTTGGGAACCATAAAATACGCGTAAGCCTGACGCTTTTCCTGATAACGCCCTACTCGGCCGCGTAACTGATAAAGATCCGCAAGCCCAAACTGATCGGCGCGGTTCACCAAAATTGTGTTCACGTTCGGGATATCAATGCCGGATTCAATAATGCTTGTCGCGATCAAACAATCCATCCGCTTTTCGAGAAAGGCCTTCATCACGGATTCAAGTTCCCGTGGGCCCATTTGGCCATGAGCCACGCCGAAACGCACTTGGGGAAGAATGTCTCTTAGATGATGATGGATTTTTTCAATGGACTGCACGCGGTTATGAATGAAGTAGATCTGACCTTCACGCGCCAGCTCATCCAAAATAGCCCGCTTCACTTTGTCGTCATCATATTCCGTAATAAAGGTTTCAATGGGAAGACGCGTACTCGGCGGAGTTTGAATCGCGGACATATCCCGCACACCAACAAGGGACATATAAAGTGTGCGCGGAATCGGTGTAGCCGTCATGGTCAGTACATCTATTTGCGTACGCAGATGTTTGAGCCTTTCCTTATGGCTGACTCCGAAACGCTGTTCCTCATCAATGACCACCATCCCGAGATCCTTAAAATGAATGTCACGCGAAAGCAGTCGATGGGTACCAATCACAATATCGATCTTTCCTTCCTTAACCGCTTGAACGATCTTAAGCTGTTCGGCGCGCGAACGAAACCGTGAAAGCCCTTCCACAGTTACGGGAAATTTTTTCATGCGCTCTTTAAAGACAAGGTAATGCTGTTCGGCAAGCACCGTCGTAGGCACCAACACCGCAACCTGCTTTCCTCCCGTCGTCACGGCCTTAAACGCGGCGCGCATCGCCACTTCGGTTTTGCCGTAGCCCACATCCCCGGCAAGCAGACGATCCATCGGACGGTCGGATTCCATATCGCGTTTCACGTCACTGATCGCCTGAATCTGATCAGGCGTAGCTTCATACGGAAACTCATCCTCAAAATCTTTCTGCCACGCATGATCCTTTGGGAAAATAAATCCCTTTTCCAAGCGCCGCCTGGCCTGAATTTCAATCATGTCGTGAGCAATGGTCTCAACCGCACGCTTGGTTTTATCCTTGATGCGGTCCCAGTCCTTGCCGTGAAGTTTGGTGACCTTGGGCGGTTTTCCGTCACCGCCGATATAACGCTCCATTGGTTCGCGCGGGTCAAGATAAAGGATTTCTTTGGCCGCATATTCAATCGCAAGATAATTCCGGCGCTGGCCCTTGATTTGAATCGGCTTGGTGCCAAGATATTTTCCGATACCGTATTTCATGTGCACGATGTGATCCCCGCGCTTTAAGTCACGCACATCAATCACCGGCTCCTGGGTCTGATATCGTTCTTCAAAGCGGGACATCTTTCGTTCGAAAAGACTCGTGACCGGAATCAGAAAGACTTCTTCAAGATTCGTGCGGGTTTCTCCGGTCTGAAGAGAAAAATCACGGATGTGAGCAATCGTATCCGCGAGAAATTCAAGGCGTACGGGCGAGCGGTAAGTGACGGGATAAACGTCGATCAGGTTTCCGCGAATCGCATATTCACCGGGTTTAGAAACAAGTTCAGCCCGTTGGTAATGCATATCTGCGAGTTTTTCAATGAGGTAGGAGCGCTCAATCTCCAAACCCACGGTTATTTTGTACCGGTCCGTCAGCATCGCGGTATCGTAGCTTAGAGAATTCTCAAGGGCAAGTTTTAGATGAATGAACGCTTCACAGGAAGCGGCTCTTTCATCACGAACATATCGCGCTGAATGGCTTGAAAAATTCCGAGGCGAGCAAAGATCGTGAACAGGAGCGGCGTCCAGGGTCGAAACAGTGTGGACTGAGGCAGCGGGACGCGGGAAAAATCCTTTTGAAGCTTTAAAATATGCCGTACTTCCTTTTCCCGATAATGCCGGAGCCAGCCAAGCGCCTCAAAATTTCGAATAACCGTGTTTGGAATTTTATAGCTATTTTTCAGAGAATTTGGATCCGACGAATTATTTTTTCTTCAACCAATCGGCGATACGGCGGGCGGACTCTTCGAGTTGGGCGTCGGAGGTGGCGAAACTGAGGCGGATATGTTTGTCGCTGCCAAACGGTTTTCCGGGAACGACGGCCACGTGCGCTTCGTTGAGAAGGCGGTCGCTAAAGGTTAGGGAATCCAGTCCGGTTCCTTCGATGTTCACAAATAGATAAAACGCGCCTTGAGACTTGAAGGGTTTGAGCCCGGGGATTGCACGGATCATGTCATAAAAAGCTGTTCGGCGCTTTTCAAAGACCACGCACATCTTGCGCGCTTCTTCTTCGCCCTGATTCAGCGCGACCACTCCCCCGGCTTGGGCAAAGGAGGTTGCGTTTGATGTGGAGTGACTTTGAATACTTCCAACGGCCGTGGCAAGTTCCTTTTCCGGACAGACCGCGTAGCCAAGCCGCCAGCCGGTCATTGAGTAAGCTTTGCTAAGACCGTTGACGATCACAGTACGTTTCGCAATTTCGGAATCAAGCGAGGCAATCGAATAATGGTTTGCTCCGTCAAAAATCAACTTCTCATAAATTTCGTCGCTCAGAATAACGACGTTCGGAAAATCCTTCAGCACTTTAATCAAGGCTTCGAGTTCTTCCTTGGAATAGACCGCACCCGTGGGATTGGACGGGGAGTTTAAAATTAAAACCTTGGATTTCGTGTTGAGCGCTTTTTTAAGCTGTTCGGGATGGATTTTGAATCCCGTAGATTCATCGGTAGGGATAAAAACGCTTTTACCGCCAAGGACGGTTACCATTTCTGGATAACTCAACCAGAAAGGAGACGGAATAATCACTTCATCGCTGGCATTGAGCAACGCAAAAAGCACATTGAAGATCGCGTGCTTGGCGCCTGTACAGACAATAATCTGGTCAATCGGAGCCGTTATGTTTTGATCGCGCAGAATTTTCGCAGCAATGGCTTTTCGAAGATCAACTGTGCCGATTGCGGGAGTGTATTTCGTATCACCAGCTTGAAGGGCTTTGATCGCGGCATCTTTAACAAAGGCGGGTGTGTCAAAATCCGGCTCGCCAGCGCTCAAAGAAACGACTTTGATGCCTTTTGCGGCCATTTCTTTGGCCTTGGCAGCTATCGCAAGCGTCACCGAAGGGGTGACCGAAGTCACCCGGTCGGAGAGCAAAATAGGGGCGGTTCTCATTGACTGCTATTACAAAGGCACAACAAATTGAAGCTATTCAATTTGATGGAGTTATCAGAGACCGTTCCTGAGAACCGTCCCTGATATCTCACTTTTCGTCACCTTTAAGGAACTTGCGGAGAGCACCTAAGAAACCGCCTTTTTTCTCAGACTCTTTCTTTGTCTCACTGGCATCGTCTTCTTTTTTGGACGATTTTTTCTCAACGGGCTCTTTCTTCGCTTCCAACTTCTCTTCTTTGACGCTCGTCTTCTTCTTAGGTTCTTCTTTCACTTTTTGAGAAATTTCTGAAACTTCCTTGAGCTTGGCCGTTTTTGCCTTCTTTTTTGGCTTTTCGGGAGCCGCAATCTGAGCCGTGAATTCAAGCAGTGCGACATCGCCACCGTCTCCAGGACGATATTCGCTGAGCTTCAGGACGCGAGTGTAACCGCCATTACGCGTCTTAAAGTGTGGAGCGATTTTTTTAATCAGCTGATCCGCCGTCTCAGCGCAACCCAGATGAGAGATCAAAGTGCGACGGGCATGCAATCCACCGCGCTTGGCTATCTGGACCATCCTGTCGGCAAACGCACTCGTAGCCTTAGCCTTCACCACCGAAGTTCGAATGCGTTTGTAAATCACCAAGCTGCGAAGCAAATTTCGAAGCAACGCCTTTCGGTGCTTGGTATCAACGCCTAATTTTCTTTTTCTTCGTCCGTGTCTCATAAACTAATCCTTCATCCCTTAATGGGCCAGCTGCTTTTTATAGAGTAGGGGCAGAAACCTTAGATGTTTCTTGAGCCGCGGAAGGCTGCGCCCCTTTTTTTTTCTTTGTTTTTTCTTCAATATCCATCCCAAGTGAAATCCCCATGGGAGTCAGTATGGCTTCAATTTCAGAAAGAGACTTCTTCCCAAAATTTTTATACTTGAGCATTTGTGCTTCGGTTTTTTGAACAAGATCGCCAATTGTCTTGATATTTGCTGCTTCCAGACAGTTCGCGCTGCGCACGGAAAGTTCCAGCTCGCTGATAGGCTTAGAAATCATATCCTTGAACGCACTATCTTCTTCTTCCTCTTCTTCTTCCTCAATCGGAATTTCGCCATAATTAACGAAAATTTCCAAATGCTTGTAAAGAATATTTGAGGCGTAAAGCAAAGACTGCTCCGCGTCCATGGCTCCGTTGGTCCAGACTTCAAGAATCAGACGGTCATAGTCGGTCATTTGTCCCACGCGGGTGTCTTCCACGGAATAATTTACTTTGGTTACCGGAGAGAAAATTGAATCCACGGCAATTGTGCCGATGGCATCGCCTTCCTGCTTGTTGCGATCCGCGGGAAGATATCCGCGTCCACGACCGACTTCCATTTCCATTTTGAAAGCAATATCCTTGGTGAGGGTGCAAATCACAAGGTCCTTGTTAATAATCTGCACGGAATCATCTGCCTTGATGTCACCGGCTTTGACCACGCCTTTTTTGCTGACATCTAAGTAAATTCTCTTGTTCCCCTTGCCCTCATACTGCAGGACAAGCTTCTTAATATTAAGAACGATCTGAGCCCCATCTTCGACCACGCCGTCCAGGGTTGAAAATTCATGGAGTATGCCATCAATCTTGATTTTAGTGACGGCAGCCCCGTCAATCGAAGAGATTAGAACACGGCGAAGACTGTTGCCTAGTGTCGTGGCATAACCCCGTTCAAACGGCTCAGCCACAAATTTTCCATAGGTGGACGTCTGCGTTGCTTTGTCAATTTCAAGCCTCTTCGGCATTTCAAACGTTTTCCAGCGAATCCCCATTGTATCCTCCTATTAAGATTGCAGATTAAGAAACTGTGTCATTGATCCCTTAAAAACGTGAGATCACTTCGAATATAATTCTACGATCAGCGATTCCTCTACCGGCAGCTTTGCGTCTGCTTTGGTAGGCAACCGTAACACCTGCGCCGTTAATGTCTGGCGGTCTAAAGAAAGCCACTGCGGAACCTCGAGATCGCTCATGCTTTCCAGTTTTTCCCGGACTCTTTTAATATTGGCTTCTTTGTTGCGCGGCTCAATCTTATCACCGGGCTTCACCTGAAAAGAAGGAATATTGACCGCACGACCATTCACGAAAATCAGGGCATGATTTACCATCTGCCGAGATTCCCGGCGCGTTTGGGAAAACATCAGACGGTACACCACATTATCCAAGCGCCGTTCCAAAAGCTCAATCAGGTTTTCACCTGTCACACCTTTTTTCTTGGAAGCACGTGCAAAAAACACGCGGAATTGACGCTCCAGCATTCCATAAATACGTTTAAGCTTTTGCTTTTCACGCAGCTGAACACCATAGTCCGAAGCCTTTCGGTTGCGACGGGCGCCATGCTGCCCAGGCACTTGGCCCAGACGCTTGGCAACCTTGTCGTCTGAACGACGGCTGCCTTTCAAAAAAAGATTAACCCCTTCGCGGCGACTGAGGCGAACGGCTGGTCCTGTGTACTTAGCCATACAATTAAACTCTCCTTCTCTTCGGCGGTCTGCACCCATTGTGCGGAATCGGCGTAATATCGTAAATGGCCCGGACTTGAATTCCGGCTGCCTGAATCGCGCGGATGGCGGATTCGCGGCCCGCGCCGGGGCCTTTAATATAAACTTCTACTTCTTTCATTCCAAACTCAAGTGCTTTTTTTGCAGCATTCTCGGAAGCAATCTGAGCGGCAAAGGGAGTCGATTTTTTGGATCCCTTGAATCCGGCGGATCCAGAACTGGACCAACAAAGTGTGTTGCCGGCGTGATCGGTGATCGTCACCGTGGTATTGTTAAAGCTGGCATTGATATGCGCTACACCGTGTGCCACTTGCTGTTTTTTCTTTTTCTTTGCCATTGTCGTTCAGCTCCTTTAAAGCCGGTGATCAGTCCTCAGTTTTCAGCGCTCAGTTATTTTTCTGAGCACGGATCACTGTTCGCTGATCACTTTATTGATCATTATTTCGGTGTAGGCGCCTTCTTACTAAGTCCGCCAATCGTTTTTCTTTTCCCCTTACGGGTACGAGCATTCGTATGCGTCCGCTGGCCGCGTACCGGAAGACCCTTCATGTGACGGATTCCACGATAAGAGCGAATATCCATCAGACGCTTGATATTCTGACCTATTTCCCGCCTAAGATCCCCTTCCACTTTGACATTCTTCTGAATCACCGCCGTGATCAGGGAAATTTCTTTTTCACTCAAATCTTTGGCACGCTTTGTTGGTTCAATTTGAGCTTCTTTTAAAATTTTCCGAGCGGTATACGAACCGATCCCGTACAAATAGGTCAAAGACGTCTCAATCGTTTTCTCACGGGGAATATCAATCCCTATAATACGAGGCATTTTATGCTCCTTAATAAATCCTAGTGTGCGAGTTTACGGGTGAACGGGTATGCGGGTTTGAAAACCCGGTCACCAGCTCACTCGTTAACCAATGTTTATCCTTGCCGCTGTTTATGCTTCGGATTTTTGCAAATGACGTACACCACTCCGCGTCGGCGGACAATCTTGCAATCTTCGCAAATTCTTTTGACTGAACTATGAACTTTCATTAATAGACCTTACTCAAGTTTTGTCATTCCCGCATTCTGTTGACAGGAATCCATTTTTTTGTCTGGATCCCAATCCGCCAGAGGCCGGATTCGTCCTCTGGCGAACAAAATCATCCGGGGATGAATGCTAAAACGCTGTCATTTTACTCGAAACGTAATTCTGCCGCGGGCCAAATCATACGGGGAAAGCTCTAGCTTGACTCTGTCGCCCGCTAATATACGAATATAATTCATTCTCATTTTGCCCGAAATATGAGCCAGAACTTTGTGGCCATTATCAAGAGTCACACGAAACATCGCATTAGGAAGCGGCTCAAGTACGATTCCTTCCACTTCAATCGCTTCTTCTTTCGGCATAATTTTTTTATTTTTCTCCGCAGGTGAGATTCACCACGGCTCCATCGATAAAAGCGACCGTGTCTTCATAATGACTGGCCCATTTCCCATCCTCGGTCACAACCGTCCAGCCGTCTTCGAGTGTTCGGACTTTGTAATGTCCTTCGGTCACCATCGGCTCAATCGCCAGCACCAGACCATCTTGAATCTTATATCCGCGCCCGGCTTCTCCATAATTGGGAACCTGCGGATCTTCGTGCAAATTGCGGCCGATACCGTGGCCAACATAATCCCGAACAACTTGATAACCATCTTCTTCAATCGATGCTTGAATCGCGGCGGATAAATCCCCGATCCTTGCCCCGCTTTTGTAGGCTTTAAGTGCCGCTTCAAAAGATTTTTGAGCGGACCGAAGAAGCTTCATTCTTTCTGCGCTGATAGTTCCTACCGGCCACGTACGCGCTGCATCCGCATAGTAACCGTCTATCTTAGCCCCGATATCAAAACTTACTATATCCCCTTCGCGTAATTTTCGCGAACCCGGAATCCCGTGCACCACTTCTTGGTTCACCGAGATGCACGCGGTTTTGGGATATCCTCGATAGCCTTTAAAGGCTGGGATCGCTCCGGCGCCAACGATAATCTTTTCTGCGATCTGATCCAGCGTATCAGTCGTGACCCCAGGTGCGATCACTTGCTCGACTTCAATAAAAATTCGTTTTAGGACTTCCGCTGCTTGACGAATAATCCCAATCTCCCGACTTGATTTCAGAGAGATCATACCGCCAATTTCATCTCATCAAAAAGCGTCTTCAATACCGTTTGAAGTTCGGGCACATCGTAATCACCCGGAACGGAAACCAAAATATTCTGTCTCTTATAATACTGGATCAGCGGGCTCGTCTCTTTGAGATACATTTCAAGCCGATGTTGAATCGTCACCGGCGTATCATCTTTGCGCTGTACGAGCATTTCGCCGCACTTGTCGCAGACCCCCTCTTTCTTAGGAGGGATGTTACGCGTATGATAATTACCTCCGCATTTCGTGCAGACTCTGCGGCCAGATAAGCGGTCAATGATTACCTGCTCTGATGTCTCAAAATCAAGAACAGCATCAAGCTTCATCGTCTGCTTCTTTAAAAAAACATCCAAGGATTCAGCCTGACCGATCGTTCTTGGATAGCCATCTAAAATAAAGGCCTTCTTACCAACCCTACTAATTTCTTCAAACATCATTTCATTCACCAGTGCGTCGGGAACTAAATTTCCAGTTTCGATGATATCCTTAGCCTTGGCTCCCAAGGTCGTTTTTTCGCGGATATGCTGTCTTAAAATATCCCCGGTAGCCAAGTGATCAGCTTTGAACTTTTCACTCAAAATCTTAGCGTGTGTTCCCTTTCCTGCGCCCGGAGGTCCTAACAGTACAAGTCTCATGTAAGCAGCTTCGGTCTTTCTAGGCTTCAGCGCCGTGATTTCAATTTTCCGCGCTTAATAAATCCGTCGTAATGACGCATCAAAAGCTGGGACTCAATCTGCTTCATCGTATCCAGCACCACGCCAACAATAATCAAAAGACCGGTACCGCCAAAAAAGCTGGCAATTAAAAATGGAATGTTCAAAATCTTAGGAGACGAAATCACTCCAGGAATCATCGCGATAAATGCCAGAAACACTGCGCCGCTCATCGCAATCCGCGTCATCATATAATCCAGATATTCTGCTGTGTTTTTTCCAGGACGAAGCCCTGGAATAAACCCGCCATACTTCTGGAGATTATCACTCACCTCAATCGGATTAAACGTAATCGCCGTATAAAAGAACGTAAAAAAAACAATCAACAAGGCGTCAAGCACGGAATGAGTCGCGCTTCCAGCCGCAAGCCCTCGAGCAAAGTTACTCAAGAGTCCCGTGTTGGGGAAAAAACCAGCGATGGTTGCCGGAAAGAGCAACACAGATTGGGCAAAAATAATCGGCATCACACCCGCCTGATTAACTTTCAGCGGTAAGTATGTGCTCTGCCCTCCATAAACGCGGTTGCCACGAATCTGCCGCGCATATTGAACTGGAATTTTTCGCTCACCCTGGATAATGAGAATAACAAAAACAACCGTCGCAACAAATAGCCCAACCATAATTCCAAACTTCCACCAAGGAAGCTGCTGGTGAGCCATATCCAAAGGGGACAAGAGTACCCAAGTTTGCCATAAGGCTGTCGGCACACGGGAAATAATACCGGTCGTAATTAAAATCGACATCCCGTTTCCGATCCCATGCTGGTCAATCTGTTCGCCAAGCCACATAATAAATGCAGTGCCGGTGGTCAGCGTCAGAATCGTCATGAGGCGGAACGCCCAACCCGGATTCGGAACAATCACGGTGCTATGAAAATTTTCTGGATTCTCAAGCCAGAGTGAAATAAAAAACGTCTGGATAATACTCAGGACAATCGTGCCGTAACGCGTATACTGGATGATCTGCTTACGTCCCGCCTCGCCTTCTTTCGCCAAAGTTTCCAACTGAGGGATTACCACTGTCAAAAGCTGCAGAATAATCGACGCTGAGATGTAAGGCATGATTCCGAGTGCAAAGATCGTGGCTTTTTCTAGAGCGCCACCCGAAAAAAGACCCATAATGCCAAAGAGCGATCCACCTGACGTGCGCATAATGTTTTGAAAAAACATCGCCAAAGCCGCGCCATCAATTCCGGGCGTTGGAACAAAAGCACCGAGACGGTAAATCAATACAATAAAAAGAGTGAAAAGAACCTTGGTCCTCAGCTCCGGGACCTTAAAAATATTAACAAACGCTTTTAGCATTTTAGGGATTCGCTCTGTGCTTAAGCAATCAGAACAGCCTGACCGCCGGCTTTTTCAATCTTAGCCTTGGCTGACTCACTAAAACGATGGGCTTTGACTATCACGGGGATTGAAATCTCTCCGGCCCCAAGAACCTTCAGGCCTGATTTTATTTTCTTAATCGTACCCTGCGCTTTTAAAATCTCAGGCGTCACTTCTTTGTGCCCAAGCTCGGCAATCTCACCGATATTGATGATGGCATACCGCGTTTCAAAACTAACATTGCTGAAACCGCGCTTGGGTAATCGGCGATACAAGGGATTTTGCCCCCCTTCAAAACCTCCGCGACGGGTATATCCAGACCGTGATTTTTGACCTTTTTGTCCGCGGCAAGATGTTTTCCCATGACCGGAACCAATACCGTGACCAATCCGCTTTCTGTTTTTCTTGTAGGGTTTTTTCGCTCTCATGACTCGGAACTCTCATCGGTTGACTCATCAAGATCGAGCCGCTCTTTACGATCACAAAGCTGCTCCATACCATGCAACGTTGCCTTGAGCACATTAATCGAATTGTCACTTCCCAAACTCTTGGTCAGAATATCTTTAATACCGCAGGATTCACACACAGCTCTCACAGCGCCGCCCGCAATAATTCCTGTACCCGGGGCTGCCGGCTTCAGAAAGACACGAGCCGCGCCGTAGCGTCCGTACACTTCATGAGCGATGCTCGTCCCCTTCATCTTAATTTTAATCTTACTCTTGTGAGCAGCGGTAAGCGCCTTACGGATCGCATCCGAAACTTCATTGGCTTTGCCTAGGGCATAACCAAGCTCTCCAGCACCGTTACCAACAATCACCAAAGCACTAAAATGAAACCTTTTTCCACCCTTAACCACTTTGGCGCAACGATTCACTTGAATCACTTTTTCATACGGTGTGACGCGAAGAGTCTCGACGATTTTCACCGTTGCCAATGGAATTGTTTCCACAACTTCAACTCGCTTTTCTTCTACATGTGCCTCGGTTTTTTTATCCGTCATAAGCTCTTCTCATTTTCCTTCATTTAGAACTGGATTCCCGCTTTGCGAAGAGATTCCGCAAGGGCCTTCACGCGTCCATGATATTTATAACCCGCACGATCAAAAGCGATTTTCGAGATTCCTTTGCTCTTAAGTTTTCCCGCAAAAACTTCGCCCAATTTGTCAGCCTTCACGGTCTTAGAGCCTTTAACAGTTTTTTGAAATTCCTTTTCACTCGTGGCAACCGAACAAATCGTTTTAGCTTGAATATCATCGATCACCTGAACATACATGTGGTTCAAGGAGCGGTGAACACAGAGCCTCGGCCGGTCCTGCGTTCCCGTGATTTTTTTACGTATACTCTTATGCCTTGCGGCTCTTGCTATTTCTTTTTTTAGCATAAATGGCTCTTACGATTAACCAACCGTCTTTCCTTGTTTGCGGCGAATTACTTCACCGACATAATGAATGCCTTTACCCTTATAAGGTTCGGGCTTATGAGAAGATCGAATATCAGCGGCCAACTGCCCCACCATCTGCTTATCTAATCCAGAAACCGCCACACGGGTCGGGTTAGGACAATGAACCACGATCCCTTCCGGTATATCATGCTCAATCGGGTGGGTAAACCCAAGCGCCATAACAAGCTTCTTACCCTTTACTTCCGCCTTGTAACCAACACCGACAATTTCGAGCTCTTTTTTATAACCATCAACCACACCGCGCACCATATTTTGGAGCAGACTGCGGGTCAAGCCGTGAAGCGCTCGATCCGAATTAATATCCGTGGGACGACTAACTTCAACGTGACCATCCTTCACCGCAACCTTCATGCGGGGATGAACTTCCATCTGAAGCTTTCCTTTCGGCCCCTGAACAGAAACGGTCAGGTCCTTAATTGCGACTTGCACGCCACTGGGGATTTCTACTGGCTTTTTTCCAATTCGAGACATACGCTCCTCAACCCTTTACCAAACTTTACACAGCAGTTCGCCGCCCACATTTAACTTTCTTGCTTCCTTATCCGTCACAACTCCACGCGACGTCGAAATAATCGCAATTCCAAGTCCACCCTGCACGCGAGGCAACTCTTCCGACCCTTTATAGGTCCGAAGACCTGGTTTAGAAACACGCTTTATCCCTCGAATTGCGGGCGATTTTCCGCGAATATACTTCAGATGAATCCGCACGAAATTTTTATTTCCTTCGTTAAAGGGTTTTACACTGGTGACAAACCCCTCTTCTTTTAAAATATCCGCAATACGGGTAGTCATCTTCGAGGTCGGAACGGTAACCTTATCCTTTTTAGCACTCGATGCATTTCGAAGCACCGTTAAAAAATCAGCTACAAAATCCGTGACAGGCATTTCTTTTTCTCCTTATTACTGTCATTCCCGAATACTTCTACTGGGAATCTATTCTTTTGGGTCCTGATTCACCATTTGGGAGATACTACCAACTTGATTTCGTCACGCCGGGAATAATCCCCTCGTTGGCGAGTTCTCGGAAACAAATACGGCACAATGAAAATTTTCGAATGTATCCCCTAGGACGTCCACAACGCTGGCACCGGTTATAACCCTGCACCTTAAACTTCGGGGTCCGGCGTTGTTTAACCACCAAGCTTGTTTTTGCCATAACTTTTAAATCCTTGTTTTACTTTTTCTTAAAAGGAAGGCCAAGATTCTGGAGCAGGCTTTTACCTTCGGAATTAGTTTTTGCCGAGGTCACGAACGAAATATCCATACCCTGAGTTTTCTTGATTTTATCAAAAACAACTTCCGGAAAAATAGTCTGTTCCTGAAGTCCAAGCGTGAAATTTCCGCGCCCGTCAAAGCCCTTATCAGAAAAACCCTGAAAATCACGTATACGCGGCATCGCAATATTAAACAACCGGTCGACAAACTCATACATCTTCGCCCCCCGGAGCGTAACTTTAAGCCCAACCGGAAGTCCTTCCCTCAGCTTGAATGCGGAAATTGATTTTTTGGCGCGAGTCACAAGTGGTTTTTGCCCCGTAATATTTCCAAGCTCCATAGCCAACTGCTCCAGAATCTTGATATCATCCTTCGCTTCTTTAATTCCCATATTAACGACGATTTTTTGAAGCCGCGGCAATTGCATGACATTAGAGTAATTAAACTCTTTTTGCATCGCAGGCACCGCCTCTTTGCGATACTTTTCCAACATTCTCGGGACCGTTGCCTTTCCAGCTACGCTCATACTTTATCTCCAAACATCTCTTGGCTTTTCTTGGCAATACGCTGCTTTTCGCCGTCTTTCAGGATCACATAACCCACCTTAGTCGGCTTCCCAGTCTTGGGGCAAAGCAATTGCACGTTCGAAATGTGAATAGGGGTTTCCATCTGAATAAGCCCCCCCTTGGGATTTTCCTTAGTGGGACGCGAAGCCTTTTTACGGTAGTTGATTTTCTCCACCAACACCGCCGCCTGCGTTGGATAAACTTTCATGACCCTACCCTTTTTGCCGCGATCTTTACCGGCAATCACCAAGACTTGATCATTTTTTCGAATACGCATCTTAAACAACCTCGGGAGCTAAGGAAATTATTTTTGTAAATTGACGCTCGCGAAGCTCTCGGGCAACAGGTCCAAAAATTCGCGTGCCTTTTGGATTTTTTTGATTATCAATAATGACTATGGCATTAGAGGAAAAACGCACGAGCGAACCGTCTTTACGACGAATCGGAGAGCGGGTACGAACAATGACCGCCTTAACAACCTCGCCTTTTTTGACACTACCCTGCGGAATGGCCTCTTTAATGGCAGCCGTGATTATATCCCCCACCTCCGCCACGCGCTTACCTCGACGTCCAATAACACCAATCATAGCTGCTTTTTTAGCACCGCTATTATCTGCAATTTCTAAAATCGAGCGCATCTGAATCATTTCGCAAGCACCTTAACCAACTTCCAGTTTTTTGTTTTTGAAATAGGCTTTGTCAGGATAATTTGAACTTTATCCCCCACCTTAGCTTCTTTGTTTTCATCGTGTACCGCATACTTAACTTTACGACGGACAATTTTTTTAAATGTTCGGTGCTGCATTAGACGGGAAACTTCCACTACAACCGTTTTCTGCATCTTGTCACTGATCACAACCCCTTCGCGGACCAGAGAAGCTTTGCGCTTCATTTCCTGCGGCTGAACTTGATCGCTCACGACTTGACCTCCGATTTTTTCTGACGCATCACTGTTAAAATACGCGCAATATCCCGCCGAGTATTCTGTATCACTGATTGTCTTTCTAGCTTCCCAGTCTTAAGCTGGAAGCGGTATTGCATCAGTTCTTTTCGAAGGTTGCCTGCTTTTTCGGCCAACTCTTCAATGCTCAAGTTAAGAAACTCTGCTACCTTCGCCATATTATTGTACCTCTCCACGTATCACAAACTTGGTTCTGAATGGCAACTTATGAGCGCAGAGCCTAAGAGCGGCCTTAGCCAACGCTTCGGGAAGCCCACCCATTTCAAAAATTAAACGGCCAGGCTTAATCACCACCACATAATATTCAGGGGCGCCCTTCCCTTTTCCCATCCTGGTTTCAGCTGGCTTTTTACTGTAAGCTTTGTCGGGGAACACACGTATCCACACTTTTCCGCCCCGCTTGATGTGCCGCGTCAAAGCCACGCGAGCCGCCTCAAGCTGAATTGACGTCATATAACCACATTCAAGCGCCTTAAGTCCAAAATCCCCGAAAGAAATCGTGCTGCCACGGGTGGCAACACCCCCCATCCAACCGCGCTGCTGTTTGCGGAATTTTACTCGTTTTGGCATTAACATAAATCAACGTTCCTTAAAATTAGACGATTGGTTCGGCAGAAGCGGTGTCAGGCGGCACTTCTAAAGATATTTGCACGTCCCGCTTTTCCTTCACCGGGGATTCCGATTGAGCTTGAGCGACTACTGCTTTGCGTGGCTGCTTTTTCGCACTACCCGCAACCGCGCCATGAATCGCGGCATCTCCATCTTTCTCCACATCCGTCAGCTGCTGCGTCTTACGAATTTCCGCTTCTTGCTTTTTCACAAACACATCGCCCTTATAAACCCAAACCTTACAACCGATAGTTCCATACGTCGTCTTCGCTTCCACGAAGGCATAATCAATATCTGCACGAAACGTATTCAGAGGAACCTTACCTTCTCGGTAACCTTCGTCGCGAGCAATTTCAGCACCACCCAACCGCCCCTTACACAGCACTTTAATTCCCAAGGCCCCCTTGGTCATCGCCATCTGCACGGCCTTCTTAAGCGTCTTTCTGAAATTGACACGCTTCTCCAACTGCGTGGCCATATTCTGAGCAATCAACTGGGCATCCGTATGGGGATTCTTAACTTCCTTAATTTCCAAAAAGATTTCATTTTTAACGATCTTCGCAAGCCCTTCCTTGATCTTATCAATCTCCTGACCTCGGCGTCCAATAATTACCCCGGGCCTGGCTGTGAAAATTCGTATCCGGAGGCGTCCGCCCGATCTTTCAATTTCAATGTTAGTAATACCCGCAAAAAAAAGCTTCTCTTTTAGGAATTTCCTAATCTTCAAATCTTCGTGCAGGAATACGCTAAAGTTTTTACGGACAAACCAACGCCCTTTCCATGGTTTGATATACCCAAGCCTTAGTCCGTATGGATGTGCTTTCTGACCCAAGAGTTCCTCCTTAAATTAAACTTTAGCAGCTGCCGCACGATCTGTTTTTTTTGCCGACACTTTTAATTTTGCTGCTTTTGATAAGCCTTCTTCTTTTTTTAGTAACTCAGCTGTTTGGTTAGATGCACCGGCGGGCTTCTTGCCTTCTTTCAAAATAATAGAAAGATGGGACATCCTCTTTAGGATTTTATCCGCACGCCCCATCGACCGCTGCATAACGCGCTTCATCGAGGGGCCGCCGTCGGCGCGGATATCCGCGATATAAAGACGATTCTCATCCATACCAAGAACTTTAGCATTGGCCGCGGCACTCTTAAGAACTTTTTCCGTTATCCGTGCTCCTTTTTGCTTGATCACCGTCAAGGTCAAAAAGGCCTTTTGTACCGTCGCTCGGCGTACCGTGTTAATCACTCCACGAAGTTTCCGCGGACTAATTCTTAGATATTTCGCCACTGAACGCGCACAAAGCTCCACCGCCGGACGCGCCTCTGATTCTGTAACTAATTTTGATTTTTCTTTTTTCATAGTCATCCACTCACTATCTTTTTAATTTTAAAATTTAGGTCTTCGCGCCCGCCGCCATCGCCTTCGCTTTATCTCCCGCCGCACTATGAACTCTAAAGGTACGGGTCGGAGAAAACTCTCCAAGCTTATGCCCCACCATATCTTCGGTGACGAAAACGTTGAGAAACGCCCTTCCATTGTGAACAGCAAAGGTCAACCCCACAAATTCCGGGGTGATCGTGGAACGACGGGACCATGTTTTGATTGGGCGACGGTCCCGCTTGTCATGTGCAGTTTTTATTTTTTTCGCCAACTTTAAATCAACGTAGTATCCTTTTTTTGCTGAACGGCTCATTTTCGGCGATCCTTCACGATATATTTATTGGTCGATTTATTGCGAGTTCTCGTCTTAAGACCCTTTGATTTTTGACCCCATGGACTCTGTGGATGATTCCCCCCCTTGGATTTTCCTTCACCACCGCCCATCGGATGGTCCACAGGATTTTTCGCCACACCACGAGTTGCGGGGCGTCTCCCGAGCCAGCGAGCACGACCCGCTTTCCCGAGTGATATATTTTCATGATCCAAATTCGAGCACTGCCCCACAGTCGCGTAGGAACGAAGATCTATCATTCGAACCTCGCCGGAAGGCAACTTAACATGCGCATACTTAATTTCCTTGGATAAAATCTGAGCCACGCCGCCCGCAGACCGGACCAACTTTCCCCCAAGCCCCGGCTGAAGCTCGATATTATGAATAGGCGTTCCTTCTGGAATCATTTTTAGGGGAAGGTGATTTCCAAGCTTCACTTCCACACCCTCACCGCTCATCACAGTATCCCCAACCTGCAGGCCATTAGGGCAAAGAATGTAAGTCTTTTCACCATCTTCATACTGAACAAGCGAAATGCGCGCGCTACGGTTTGGATCATATTCAATCGTGAGAACTTTAGCCGGTACACTGAAACGGTTTCGGCGAAAATCTAGGATGCGAATCCGGCGCTTGTGGCCGCGTCCACGCCGGCGCATAGTCATGTGTCCGTGAGCATTCCGACCGCCACTGCGTTTTCTAATTTCCGTCAATGGCTTGTACGGTTTATCCGTGGTCAGTTCGTTAAAATCAGGAACATTTCCAAAACGACGGGAAGATGTCGTCGGTTTATATTGAATCAAAGGCATAGTTCATTTTCCTTAAGTCGTCGTAATATCAATTTTTTGACCCTTTTCCAAGGTCACAATCGCTTTTTTCCACTCTGCTGTTTTTCCAGGCTGATAGCGGATGCGTCGCCATTTTCCAAAACTATTAATCACATTAACTTTAACAACATGGACATTAAAAATCTTCTCTATCGCCAATTTGACCTGCTTTTTATTGGCAGATTTATGGACGACAAAAGCATATTTTCCATCACGTTCGGACTGAACACTGATCTTTTCGGTGATCACAGGCTCGCGTACAATATCATAAATACTTAACTTCATGGCATTTAACTCTTCTTGGGTTTCTTGGCCGTGATTTTTTTGTCAGCCCTACCTTCAGCCGCCGCTACTTTTTTCTTCCGAACTTTCTTAACAACAATTTCCACATCACCACCTTCAGCCGCGCCCACTGACGACAACTGACCGTCAAGCACGCGACTTTCAATCGTAGGGATAGCTTCATGCTCGATAACTATTTTTGTCCGTTGCATGACATGATAAGCATTCAAATTTGAAGCCTCCCGCACGTCAATAACACTCGAGTAATTTTGGCTGGCACGACGAATATTTTCATCCAGTTTATGCACAACACAAAGCGCTCGTTTTCCATCCAAGGGAAGACTTTTAAAAATTTGAATCCATTCGCGTGTTTTAGGCGAACCCAACTTAAGATCCTCCACCAAAAAAAGCCCCTTCTGTTCCCCGCGAAGACTCAGGGCTGAAATCAATGCTTTCTGACGCATCGTTTTGGACAGATTCACAAAATAACTACGCGGATGCGGACCAAACACGGTACCGCCACCTCGCCAAATCGGAGAACGTATCGAACTATGACGCGCACGGCCAGTCCCCTTCTGCTTCCAAGGCTTTTTGCCGCCCCCACTCACCTCTTTACGCGTTTTCGTATCATGCGTTCCACGCCGAAGGTTGGCGCTATAAGCATTTTGAACGAGGTCCAATAAGCGTTGATTGACCCGCGCCGCAAAAACTTGCGGGTTCAACACCACTTCATCTTTCTTTTGTCCCGCTTTAGAATATAAAATAGCTTTCATAGTTTTTCTCTTCTTTACCCATTTTAGAGTAAAAGATCCCCTTCAATATAACTTTCGTTTTTGATTTCCTAACGAAAAACAGATCAGGAATTCTACATCGATGCTTCCGACGCACTCCCAGAAGCTTCATCCGGCGAGACGCTCGCCCTAGCAGCCGCACTGACCGACTTAACTACTTTCCATTTTTTAGGCTTACCCTTTTTAAGGGCGTTTCGAATAATTAAGTAGGTTCCATCATGACCTGGAACGGACCCTTCAACAAGCAATAAATCATTGTCGGCGTCAATTTTCATAACCTTAAGATTCTGAGTGGTCTGCTGAACATTCCCCATTTGCCCTGGAAGCTTCAACCCCTTAATAACTCGGGAAGGAAACGCAGAAGATCCAATAGAACCTGGCTCACGGCCCATTTTCGTTCCGTGTGCTTTTTCGCCCCCCTTGTGCCCGTGACGCTTCACCACTCCCTGAAATCCTTTTCCAATAGTTACCCCAACGATATCTACAACATCACCCTCTTCAAAATTATTCACTCTGAGCTCGGAACCAACTTCCAGATTCTCAATTTCCTTTGTGCGGATCTCGCGAATAAAACGTAATAGAGTATTACCCGATTTGATTAGGTGACCCACCTTAGCCTTGTTGAGATGCTTTGCCTTCGCCGGCTCAAACCCCAGCTGAACTGCCGTATAACCATCTTTTGTTTCCGTGCGAATCTGCGTCACACAGCAAGGACCGACCCGAAGGACGGTGACCGCTATAGCGCGCCCATCCTTATCAAATAACTGAGTCATTCCAACTTTTTTACCTAATAATCCAATCATAATATCCTTGTGATGCGACAAGCCATTCTGAGGATGGCAGCCGCGACTTTACAATTTAATTTCGACGTCCACGCCAGCAGGGAGGTCAAGCTTCATCAGCGCATCCACAGTCCGCGAAGTCGGCTCTTGAATATCAAGCACCCTCTTGTGTGTGCGGATCTCAAACTGATCCCTGGCTTTTTTATCAATCGTGGGTCCACGGAGCACTGTTGTTTTCCAAATCTCGGTCGGAAGAGGTATCGGACCAATCACTTTAGCGCCAGTTCGTTTCGCGGTGGCCACAATTTCATGCACCGACTGGTCCAAAACACGGTGATCATACGCTTTCAATTTAATCCGAATTTTTTCTTTAGGTGCTGCCATAATTGTTCATCGCGGGCTTATTTAGCGACCGCATCTCCCATTATCTTTTCTGTAAGCATTTTCGGTACCTGCTGATAACTGTTCGGCTCCATACTGTAGTTAGCACGGCCCTGTGATAAAGACCGGATCGCCGTGGCATAACCAAACATTTCCGCCAGAGGCACAAGACCCTTGATAACCTTTAAGTGCCCGCGGTTTGACATCTCCTGAATGACGCATCGGCGCGAGTTAAGATCCCCAATAATATCACCCATGTACTCCTCAGGGACAATCACCTCAACAAGCATCACAGGCTCAAGCAAGATCGGGTGAGCTCTTCGGAAGGCTTCTTTAAATCCCAAAATCCCCGCCATTTTAAAAGCAATTTCTGAAGAGTCAACATCATGATAGCTCCCATCAAAAACAGACGCCTTAACATCCGTAACAGGATAGCCCGCTAAAACCCCGCCCGCACACGCGTCAGTAACTCCGTCTTCGATCGCTGGAATATATTCGCGGGGAATCACTCCGCCCACAACTTCATTTTCAAATTCATTTCCCGTACCACGCTCAAGAGGCTCAAGGCGAATCCAGCAATGGCCATACTGACCACGACCACCAGTTTGTTTGATAAATTTTCCTTCAGCCTGAGCCTTACCCGTAATCGTTTCCTTATAAGCCACCTGCGGCTTACCAACATTAACTTGAACTCCATATTCACGGCGCATAATATCAACCTTAATTTCAAGGTGTAACTCGCCCATCCCGCCAATCAAAGTCTGCACGGTTTCCTGATCTGTTCTTACGCGGAATGTCGGGTCTTCTGAAACAAGCCGACCGAGGGCATCCGACATCTTATCACGATCAGCCTTAGTCTTCGGCTCAATCGCCATCCAAATAACAGCCTCCGGCACAAAAAGCGACTCTAGAATAATGGGGTTGATTTTTTCGCACAGCGAATCCCCTGTACGCATATCTTTTAAACCTACGGCAGCAACAATATTTCCAGCACCCGCCTCCTCAATCTCTTCACGCTTATTAGCATGCATCAGAAGCAAACGGCCGATTCTCTCTGTCCTGTTAGTACGCGGATTATAAATATAAGAGCTGGATGAAAGAACGCCGGAATAAATACGAATATAGGTCAGAGATCCAACAAATTTATCACTCGCTATCTTAAACGCATAACAGGTGAGGGGATCCGCTTCTGAAGTCTTTCTTATAATCTCAGACCCATCATCCGGATGCGTTCCCTTAAGTGGCGGCAGATCATTCGGCGCCGGAAGGAAATCCACAACCGCATCAAGCAGATGCTGCACACCTTTATTCTTAAGCGAAGATCCGCAAATGATCGGCACTATCTTAATCGCAAGAACACCCTTACGAATTGCGCGTTTGATTTGTTCCACAGTCGGCTCACGCCCCTCAATAAATTCATGCATAGCCTCCTCGTCAAACTCTGCAACCTTTTCAATCATTTCAGCACGATACTTCTTGGCCGCCTCCTGATATTCTGCTGGAATTTCTTCCACTTCAAATTTAGCGCCCAGGGTTTCATCCTTAAAAACAATCGCCTTCATATTAATTAAATCAATAATGCCCTTAAAATGTTCTTCACGGCCGTACGGAAGCTGAATCGGAACAGGATTAGTTCCAAGCTGATCAATCATCTGCTGAATATTTCTTTCAAACTCAGCGCCTGTCCGGTCCATTTTATTAATGAAGGCAATACGAGGAACATGGTAACGATCCGCCTGGCGCCACACAGTCTCGGATTGAGGCTCAACGCCTTCCACTGCACCAAACACAACAACCGCACCATCCAGCACACGAAGAGAGCGCTCAACTTCCATCGTAAAATCAACGTGTCCCGGAGTATCGATAATATTAATGCGACAATCTCTCCAGAAACAAGTCGTGGCAGCTGAAGTAATTGTGATCCCACGCTCCTGCTCCTGCTCCATCCAGTCCATGACAGCCGTCCCCTCATGAACTTCCCCAATTTTATAGGTTCGTCCCGTGTAATAAAGGATGCGCTCCGTCGTAGTCGTTTTACCGGCATCTATATGAGCAGCAATGCCAATATTACGAATTTTATCTAGCGGGAAATGGATTTTCTTTTCATCTGCCATACAAAATTACCACCGGTAATGAGCAAACGCACGGTTCGCTTCAGCCATCTTATGTGTATCCTCACGCTTCTTATAAGAAGCGCCGGTCTTATTATAACCGTCCAAAATTTCATCCGCGAGCTTTTGCAACATTGGTTTGCCCTTGCGCCCCTTAGCATAGGTCTGCATCCAGCGAAGAGCTAGAGAACTACTCCGATCCTGACGAACATTAACCGGAACCTGGTAGGTTGCACCGCCGACCCGACGAGATTTTGTTTCAAGTAAAGGTCGGACATTATCTACTGAGCGCTTGAAAACTTCAAGTGGATCTTTCCCTGTTTTTTCTTTGAGCACATCCAAGGCACCATAGACGATCTTCTGAGCTGTCGATTTCTTACCCATTTTCATCACAATATTAACAAGCTTCGCCACTAAGTGGTCACCGAACTTAGGATCTGGCAGAGGCTCTCTTTTTTTCGCACGTCTTCGTCGCATAGCGTTCCCTTATTTTTTCACAGCCACAGCTGGCTTGACTTTAGGTGTTTTAGCTCCGTACTTTGAACGGGATTTATTACGGTCAGCGACTCCGGTCGCATCCAATTTCCCCCGAACAATATGATAACGAACGCCGGGCAAATCCTTCACACGACCTCCGCGCACTAATACAATGGAGTGTTCCTGTAAATTGTGTCCAACTCCCGGAATATACGCAGTAACCTCTTCTCCGTTAGTCAACCGAACACGGGCAATTTTCCGAAGCGCAGAGTTGGGCTTTTTAGGAGTTTGCGTTCGCACGATCAAACAAACCCCTTTACGAAATGGGGCGTTATGAAGAGCCGGCGACTTTGTTTTGTTTTTGAATTTTTTCCGTCCGTACCGAATCAACTGATTAATTGTTGGAGCCATTACCTCTTCTCCGTTTTTTCCGCCACAACGGTTTCCACTTGAGATTTTTCAACAACTTCTTCCCGTTGAATCTCGGGTAGGATTCCATCCAGATTTTTTGTCATTTCGATGTCTTGGTGCTCTTTGAATCCTGTTCCAGCAGGAATCAAGTGGCCCATAATCACATTTTCTTTCAAGCCACGCAGATCGTCTACTTTTCCCGACGCAGCCGCCTCAGTCAAAACACGAGTGGTTTCTTGAAAGCTTGCAGCTGAAATAAAACTTTCGGTAGTTAAGGATGCTTTAGTAATCCCCAAAAGAATCGGAGTTGCCTTGGCCGGCTGCTTATCCTTCTTAGTCATTTTATCATTTTCTTCGGCAAATTTAATCTTGTCGATATGAGCACCTACAAGAAAATCTGCATCCCCAGGATCATCAATGCGTACTTTGCGTAACATCTGCCGAACAATGGTCTCAACGTGCTTATCGTTCACGCGCACACCTTGCAACCGATAAACCTCCTGCACCTCATTCACTAGATATTCTTGCAAGCTCCTTTCTCCAGAAACGCGCAAGATATCCTGAGGCACCACAGGGCCATCAACGAGCTGTTGTCCCGCAACCACCTTGTCACCCTTGTACACGTTCAAATGTTTCCCGTGTGGAATCAGGTATTCTTTTTCCATTCCCGAGGAACTCTTTACAATGATCTTGCGTTGCCCCTTGACCACATCGCCGATTTCAACCGTTCCATCAATTTCTGAGATGATAGCGGGATTCTTTGGTTTACGCGCTTCAAAAAGCTCCGCAACGCGGGGAAGACCACCCGTAATATCTCTTGTTTTTGCAATTTTACGCGGGGTCTTCGCTAAAAGAGACCCTCCCGTGATATCCTGCCCGTCTTTCACCACAATATGGGCTCCGGTAGGAATCGGGTAGAAAGCAATAATCTCATTATCCTTACCCATGATCAAAAGTTGCGGATGCAACTCTTCACGATGCTCAATAATCACGCGCTCCTTCATTCCCGTCGTCGCATCCATCTCTTCGTTCATAGTGACACCCGGCACAACGTCTTCATACCGGACTTTTCCGGAGACTTCGGTAAGAATTGGGACTGTGTAAGGATCCCACTTCACAAAAATATCATCCTTCTTTACCTTTCCGCCTTCTTTGTTACTAATAATAGCACCGGAAGGAAGCGTGTAGCGCTCCAATTCGCGTCCAGAAGGGTCATGAATCGTAATGGCGCCATTACGATTAAGCACGATGATTTCATTGTTTTTCGTAATAACAGTTTTTAAATTATGATACTGCAAAGCCCCCTCATTGCGGGCACGGAAGTAAGATTGCTCCACGATGCGTGACGCTGTACCACCGATATGAAATGTTCTCATGGTCAACTGGGTTCCCGGCTCACCAATGGACTGAGCCGCCATAATACCAACCGCCATCCCAAGGTCAACAAGGCGACCACGAGCAAGATCCATTCCGTAGCATTTAGCACAAATACCTGTTTTAGCTTCGCATGTCAGAACAGACCTAACCCGGATTTTTTCAATCCCCATCTCCTCAACGCGATCCGCCATTTCTTCCGAAATAATCTCACCATTTTTAATAATTTGCTGATCGGTGACCACATCCACGATATTATCCAGCGGTGTACGGCCCATAATCCGGTCTTTCAGAGGCACAATCACTTCTTCCCCTTCATAAACCGGTTCAATATAAATTCCATTGAGCGTTCCGCAATCGATTTCACTCACAATGACGTCCTGAGCCACATCCACCAAACGACGGGTCAAGTACCCCGAGTCAGCTGTTTTAAGCGCAGTGTCCGCCAGACCTTTGCGCGCCCCGTGAGTGGAAATAAAATATTCCAGCACGGTTAAACCTTCCTTGAAATTCGCGGTAATCGGACTTTCAATAATTTCGCCCGATGGCTTGGCCATTAGACCGCGCATACCCGCCAACTGACGAATCTGCTGCTTGGATCCACGAGCTCCGGAATCCGCCATCATAAAAATTGGGTTGAAGGATTCAAGCTTTTCGAACATGCTGTCAGAAACACGCTCTGTGGTGTGTGTCCAGATATCAATCACCTTGTTGTAGCGCTCACCCTCTGTAATCAAACCATTTTTATACTGGACTTCAATAGCGCTAACATCTTTATGCGCTTCATCAAGCAACTCTTGCTTGTTATTTGGAATCTGAATATCGTCAATTCCGATGGATACGCCCGCCAAAGTAGCTTCTTCAAACCCGAGCGACTTTAAGCGATCCAGAAGAGCGACGGTCTCCGAATGGCCAAACTGTCGGTAGCAAGATGAAATGATTTTGGAAAGCCCGCTTTTGTTAATGGGTTTATTAACATAAGCGCAACCCCTAGGGAGGACAGCGTTAAAAATGATGCGACCCATTGTAGTGTCAACGATCTGACCATTCTCCAATTGGACTTTGCATTTCGCGTGTTTTTCAATTTCGCGATCTCGATAAGCTAAAAAAGCCTCTTGAAAATTTGAAAATTTAAGCCCTTCACCTTTAGCATTCTCCGCCTGCTTGGTCAGATAATAAATACCAAGCACAATATCCTGCGAAGGCGTCGCAATTGGCTGGCCACTCGCAGGAGAGAAAATGTTATTAGCCGAAAGCATAATAACGCGAGCTTCCATCTGAGCTTCCATAGAAAGCGGAATATGAACCGCCATTTGGTCACCGTCAAAGTCTGCGTTGAAAGCCGTGCAGACAAGAGGGTGGACGCGAATAGCCTTCCCCTCCATAAGCACCGGCTCAAAAGCCTGGATACCCAAGCGATGCAGGGTCGGCGCACGGTTAAGAAGCACCGGATGCTCCTTGATCACTTCTTCGAGAATATCCCAAACCTCAGGCTTGCCGCGTTCTACCATTTTTTTCGCTGAACGAATCGTGTGAACATATCCGCGCTCTTTAAGTTTTCGGATAATAAATGGCTCAAAAAGCTCCAGAGCCATCTTTTTAGGAAGCCCGCACTGATGGAGCTTAAGCTCAGGTCCAATCACGATCACGGAACGGCCGGAATAGTCTACGCGTTTTCCAAGAAGGTTCTGACGGAAACGACCCTGCTTACCCTTCAGCATATCGCTCAGGGACTTGAGCGGACGGTTACCAGCGCCGAGCACGGGGCGCCCATGGCGACCGTTATCAAAAAGCGCATCCACAGCTTCCTGGAGCATCCGCTTTTCATTGCGAATAATAACATCAGGGGCTTTCAACTCGAGCAATTTCTTCAACCGGTTATTACGATTAATGACGCGACGATATAAATCGTTCAAATCACTTGTAGCAAATCGTCCTCCGTCCAGCGCCACCAACGGACGTAGATCGGGCGGAATCACGGGGACCACATCCATAATCATCCATTCCGCGTTATTGCCAGACTTACGGAAGGTATCCACGATTTTTAAAATCTTGATCGCGCGGGCGCGAGATTGTTTGGATTTTGAAACCTTAACCTGTCGCTGATATTTCTGAGCCATCTTTTCAAGCTCAAGCTCCTTGAGCAGCTCACGAACGGCCTCAGCGCCCATCTTTGCGACAAAACTACTGGAACCATATTGTTCCTGAGCTTTCACGTAATCTTCTTCTGAAAGAAGCTGCTTTTTCTTGAGCGGTGTCTCTTTTGGATCGATCACAATATATTCTTCGTAATAAAGCACCTTTTCCAAGGAACGGACGCTCATATCAAGAAGATTTCCGATACGGGACGGCATGGTTTTAAAAAACCAGATGTGGGAAATGGGGGTTACAAGATCAATATGCCCCATACGCTCACGACGCACTTTAGATTGCGTGACTTCGACGCCGCAACGATCGCAAACAATACCCTTATGCTTGATTCGCTTGTATTTACCACAATTACATTCCCAATCCTTGGTGGGCCCAAAAATACGCTCACAAAAAAGACCATCTTTTTCGGGCTTGAGAGTCCGATAATTGATAGTCTCCGGTTTTCTAACCTCGCCATGTGACCAACTACGAATCACGTCGGGTGAAGCAATCTTAATCGATATGGAATCGAACATATTGATGTCGTAACTCATACCTTTAGCTTCTCCTTAGCTTTCTGCTTGCGCTCTTCTGCTTTCTCATCCCCGTCCATCCTCACTTGGGATTTTTCAGGAATAATATCCAAGCCAAGAGATTGAATTTCTTTCACCAGCACGTTGAAGGATTCAGGGGTTCCAGCATGCAACGCGGGCTCTCCCTTAACAATAGCTTCATAGACACGCGTTCTTCCCACCACATCATCACTCTTTACCGTGAGAAGCTCTTGAAGCGTGAATGCCGCGCCGTAGGATTCGAGCGCCCAGACTTCCATTTCTCCAAACCGCTGACCACCAAACTGCGCCTTACCACCCAATGGCTGCTGAGTCACGAGCGAGTAGGGACCGATGGAGCGGGCATGGATTTTGTCATCCGCTAAATGGGCTAGCTTAAGCATGTAGATATACCCAACCGTAATTCGACTATCAAATTTATCGCCGGTCCTGCCATCATAAAGCTGAATCTTTCCGTCCAGCGGAAGCTTAGCCTCCCTAAGCATATCCTTAATTTCGTCCTCACGCGCACCGCTGAATACCGGAGTCATAATTTTCACCCCGAGCACCTTAGCGGCCCACCCTAAGTGAGTCTCTAAAATTTGCCCAACGTTCATACGAGAAGGAACACCGAGAGGATTAAGAATAATCTCAACGGGCGTTCCATCCGGCAAATACGGCATATCCTCTTCGGGAAGAATCCGGGCAATCACACCTTTATTTCCGTGACGACCAGCCATCTTATCTCCCACGGAAATTTTTCGCTTGGAGCAAACATAAACCACAACTTTTTTTATCACGCCCGGAGGAAGCTCGTCGCCTTTTTTCACGCGCTCAATTTCCTGAGTTCTTTCACTCACAAGCTCGTCAATTTCATCCCCCCAAACACGGGCGATTTTACGAACGCTCTCCTCAAGCTCCGGCTCATCATCTAAGCGAATGGATTCCCAGTCGCAATTTTCAAATTTCTTAAGATCACTTTTGGCAATAACATGCCCGGTCTTGATTAACACCTCACCCAAAACTTCATCAACAATATCATCTGAAAGCCGCTTACCAATGATCATTTCTGAAATTTTATTGAGGCGCTCTTTCTTAAGCACATCAATGCGCTCCTGATAACGCTCTCTAATAACATCCGCCTCTTTAGTTTCTTGGCGCTTTTCATCACGCGTCTTAGCCATGGATTCGCGACGTTCAAACACTTTCACGTCTACCACAATCCCCTCCACACCCGGCGGCACGGTCAAGGAAGCATCACGAACATCTCCAGCCTTTTCACCAAAAATTGCGCGGAGCAGTTTTTCCTCTGGAGAAAGCTCGGTTTCTGACTTAGGAGTAATTTTCCCGGCCAAAATATCACCAGGACCAACCTCCGCACCAATCCGAATAATCCCGCCCTCATCCAAATCCTTAAGCGCCTCTTCGCTGATATTCGGAATATCACGCGTAATCTCTTCATTACCAAGCTTTGTATCACGAGCCTCAATCTCAAACTCCTCGATGTGAAGCGACGTATAAACATCCTCCTTGGAAAGCCTCTCGCTAAGAATAATCGCGTCCTCGAAGTTGTATCCACGCCAAGGCATAAAAGCGACAAGAACATTGCGCCCAAGCGCCAATTCACCCGCCTCAGTCGCAGCGCCATCCGCAATCACATCCCCACGCTTCACTTTTTCACCCACACTAACAATCGGACGCTGGTTGATACAAGTCCCGGCATTCGAACGCTCAAACTTTTTTAATCTATACACAAAATCATCCACAACAATTTCATTAGAAGAAACCGCCTTAACGGTTCCCTTAGTCTTCGCTAGCACAGTTGCTCCAGAATCACGGGCAACATATTTCTCCATTCCGGTTCCAACAAATGGAGACTCGGTAATGAGAAGCGGAACTGCTTGGCGCTGCATGTTCGATCCCATAAGCGCACGGTTTGCGTCATCGTGCTCAAGAAACGGGATCAAAGACGCCGCGACACTAACGAGCTGGCGCGGAGAAACGTCCATATAATCAATTTCCTCAGGTTTTCTCTTTGGAAAATCACCGCGAAACCGACAAGATACAACAGCATCCACAAACCGCCCTTTTTCATCGATAGGGGCATTCGCCTGAGCAATCGTGTATTTGTCTTCCACATCCGCCGTAAGATAATCAATTTTTTCGGTGACACGGCCATTCTCAACTTTACGGTAAGGACTCTCTAAAAAACCAATTGGATTAACTCGGGCAAAAGTACTGAGAGATGCAA
This sequence comes from Candidatus Taenariivivens baikalensis, assembly GCA_009691445.1. Classification (GTDB taxonomy): domain Bacteria; phylum Omnitrophota; class Omnitrophia; order Omnitrophales; family Aquincolibacteriaceae; genus Taenariivivens; species Taenariivivens baikalensis. The sequence continues at coordinate 53,838 of SICL01000004.1, forward strand.
TCAATCCAATATTGGGACCCTCTGGAGTTTCGATAGGACAAATACGACCGTAGTGAGAGGGATGAACGTCACGGACTTCAAAACCGGCGCGCTCGCGAGACAAACCGCCGGGACCCAGAGCAGAAAGACGGCGTTTATGCGTTAGCTCCGCAAGCGGATTTGTTTGATCCATAAACTGAGAGAGCTGGCTACGCCCGAAAAAATCCTTGATAGCCGCAGAAATAAGCTTGGGATTAATCAGGTTGTGCGGCATAGCGGCATCCAGGTCATAAATCGACATGCGCTCAAGACAGGAACGCTTCATGCGGGTAAAACCTACACGAAATTGATTCTGAAGAAGCTCACCCACTGAACGGACACGACGGTTTCCAAGATGATCAATATCATCAACATTCACCTCGCCGGAGCGAAGCTTTAGAAGGTTTTGGATCACACGCATAATATCATCTTTGCGGAGCGTGGTTTGCTTAACCTTGGAATCCAAATTAAGTTTTCGGTTCAACATGAACCGACCCACCTCCCCAAGATCATACCGCTGCGGATCAAAGAAAAGCTTTTCGATCAGATCTTTCGAGCTCGCTTCGGTCGGGGGATCGCCGGGTCGAATACGTCTATAAATAGCGATCTGAGCATCTTTTGAGTTTTTGTAGGGATCTCGTTCAAGCGTATTCACAATAGCGAGGTCATCTTGACCCAACTTAACAGTATGCACCGTATGAATCTTGGCTGCTAAAATCGAAGCAACTATTTCTTTGGTAATCTTAGTGCCACCATTCGCTACAGCATCCTTGGTTTCAGGATGAAAAAGGTCTTCTGCTAAATACTCATTATCCCATTTGCGAGCATTGGATTTTGAGATATCATCAATTTTTTCAACCGAATGAAGCTCCTTCATGATATCCAATGTCGTGGAATAACCCACGGCACGCAGAAGGGTTGTTGCCAAAATCTTACGCCGCCGGTCAATGTAGGCATATAAGACATCATTAATGTCGGACTCGAATTCAATCCATGCGCCGCGGTAGGGAATAATACGCACACTAAAAATCTTCTTTCCGCTGGGATGAGCAGACTCTTCCAGAGAAACACCCGGCGATCGGTGCAGCTGACTAACCACGACACGCTCCGCTCCATTAATTACGAAGGTTCCGGTTTCGGTCATAAGAGGAAGATCGCCGATATAAACTTCCTGCTCCTTAGCAATCGCATTACGAACCAACCTAAGCTTGACCTTTAGAGGAGCCGCGTAGGTCATACCACGACGATGACACTCAACCACAGAGTATTTGGGCTTTCCTAGGTTATAACCCACATATTCAAGCTTGCACGAGCCATCAAAACTATCAATCGGAAAGCAATCCCGGAAGGCCGCTTCCAAACCTTGCGACTTACGGTCACGTGTATTTTCTGTTTGCAAAAAATCGTCATAAGACTTTATCTGAATCTCAACGAGATTGGGCAAACTAATCGTATCGTGAATCTTGGTAAAACTTTTTCTAACGGCACTTTGAACCATTCAGAGTCGCCTCCAGAATGAGCGTTTTAACTTAAAATTTTAAAGGCTGCCAGATGACAGCATCTTTCCAAGCAATTACTTGATTTCAACCTTTGCGCCCTGCTCTTCAAGAAGCTTTTTTATTTTCTCGGCTTCTTCCTTTGTCACGCCGGCCTTCACGAGCTTCGGAGCACCATCCACAAGGTCTTTCGCTTCCTTCAAACCAAGGCTGGTCACGGTACGGATTTCTTTAATGACGTTGATTTTCTTGACACCCACTTCGGTCAAATGAACATCAAAAGTGGTCTTCTCTTCAACCACAGCAACAACACCTGCACCACCACCAGCAGCCGGAGCAGCAACCGCCACAGAGGCAGCGCTAACACCAAACTTTTCCTCAAGAACCTTCACAAGATTTGCAAGCTCAATGACCGTGAGCTGCTCTATCGTTTCAAGAATGCCTTGCAGTTTATCAGACACAGCAACACCCTCTTTTTTCGTTTCAGTTTCTAGTTGAGTTGACATTTTGAATCCCTCCTGTGGATGCAATGATAACCACTCAGGCAGTTTGACCTTGAGCTTCTTTCAGTTTTTTCACCTCATTCAAGGCCACAACAAAACCGCGCAGCACTTGATGCAAGGTAAGTACAATCCCCGTGATCGGAGACTTGATACGCAGAACCACCTGCGTGAGGAGTTCCTTCCGGGAAGGAAGACTCGCAAGCTGTTTAACAAAATCCTGATCATGAATTTTCCGCTCAAAATAAACACCCGAAGAAATAAACCGATTGTTGGTTTTTGAAAATTCAAGCAATGCCTTCGACACTATCTGCGGATCATTCGAGCCAAAAGTCACAAACACAAACCCTTTGAAGAATTTATCAGCCGCATCCGCTTTACGAGCCTTCAACACCTTCTTGGCTAACGCATGCTTGATCACCATGGAACGCGTCCCTGTTTTTGACAGCTTGTTACGAAGCTCCGAAATCGCAGCAACACTAAGCTTGTCAAAACTAGAGAAAAAAGCAAACGCGTTCTCTTCGAACTGATTTTCGATTTCGCGCATCATGACTTTATTAACTACCGATGGCATGCAACCTCACAAACTACTTAAAGATAATTTAAAACCAGGACCTTGGGTCGAGGCAATCGTCGCATTACGGATGAACTCCCCCTTGGCCGTCGCGGGCTTGGAATCCTGAACCGCCTTCACAAGAACCTTAATATTTTCCACCAAGTTTTTTTCCGCAAAAGAGAGCTTACCGCAAATCGCGTGCAACCCACCGGTCTTGTCGCTCTTGAACTCCACACGTCCAGCCTTAAGCTCTTCAACGGCTTTAGCGACGTTCGGAGTAACCGTTCCAGTTTTTGGAGAAGGCATAAGCCCCTTAGGCCCAAGAACCCGACCCAGCTTACTGACCTCGCGCATCATATCGGGGTGAGCAACCACCGCATCAAAATCCATCCAACCCGCCAAAATCTTCTGAACCAGCTCCTCAGCCCCCACCGCATCAGCACCTGCTTTTTCAGCAACCTTCGCCAACTCACCCTTACAAAAACAAATAACCCGGACTTTTTGCCCTGTTCCATGAGGAAGCGAAACAGCACCGCGAATATTCTCCGTTCCAGATGCGGTTTTAATCCCGAGCTGAAAATTAATCGTTATCGTTTCATCGTATTTTTGGTTATCAATCGATTTGATCGCCTTAAGCGCCTCTTGAAGATCATAGCGACGCTCCCGGATAACCAACTGACTTCTTTTTTGATAACGCTTACTTCTGACTAATGTCGGCATAACTTTTTCTCTCTTATTTAATGATTTCAAGCCCCATACTACGAGCCGTACCTTCTACAATTCTGACCGCGCTTTCAATTTTCGTAGTATTTAAATCCACCATCTTCGCGCGCGCAACCTCTAAAACCTGCTCCCTTGTTACCTTTCCAAGCATGACCCGCCCTGGCTCCGAAGACGCCTTCGCAAGCCCCGCAGCCATTTTCAAGGCAATTGCCACCGGGGGAGTTTTAATAATGAAGGTAAACGATTTATCTTTATAAACCGTAAGAAGCACCGGCAAAATTATACCGGGGCGATCTTTGCTCTGGTCATTAAACTTCTTACAGAAATCCATAATATTAACGCCGTGCTGCCCTAAAGCGGGACCAATTGGCGGTGCAGGATTTGCTTGCCCACCTGGAATCTGCAACTTAATTTTCGTTACAATCTCTTTCGCCATACTAAATTCTCTCCACTTGCCAGTATTCTAATTCAACCGGGGTTGAGCGCCCAAAAATCGCCACCATCACTTTAAGCTTCCCACGATTCGGATTTACTTCATCGATAGTGCCATTAAAATTTGCAAAAGCCCCTTCTTTAACCCGAACACTTTCCCCTTCCATAAATTCAACCTTAGGCTTGGGCTTAGAAGTCTTCTCTTCCTGCTGCTGAAGGATTTTATTCACTTCATCTTCCGAGAGTGGAATTGGATTTTTTCCCGAACCCACAAAACCAGTAATACCATTGGTGTTTTTAACGAGATACCAACTCTCGTCCGTAAGCTCCATCTGCACCAGAATGTATCCCGGAAAAAATTTGCGCTCACTAATGCGCTTCTTACCGTCTTTAACTTCACTCACTTTTTCAGTCGGGATCAGAACCTTTTGAATTTTATCGGCCATACCGCATGTTATAGCCCGATTTTCAAGACTAGCCTTCGCCTTCGACTCAATACCCGTCTGTGTGTGAACTACATACCATTTTGCATCAGCCATAGAATTACCCAAGGATTAGCCTAACCGCCCACGCCAAAAAAATATCTGCAAAACCAATCAAACAGCCCATCAAAAAAGTGGTCACGATCACAACGCCCGTCGCTTGAACAATTTCATTCCGACTCGGCCACGTGACCTTTTTTAGTTCCTGCCTAGTTTCTTCGATAAAGCCAGTAAATCTACCGAACATATTCTTCCGTCCGTTTTATTTTCGCAATCAAACTCAGGCCTGGCAGGATTCGAACCTGCAACAAGCGGTTTTGGAGACCGCCGCTCTAGCCAGTTGGAGCTACAGGCCTCCGTGCCTTTAACGACGTCAATCCGTACTATTTATGTTCCCGATGCAGAACATGCTTTCTGCAAAAAGGACAAAATTTCCGGCGCTCCAAGCGTTCCGTAGTTATTTTTTTATTCTTACGCGTCGAATAGTTTTTGCGCTTGCACTCGGTGCAAGCTAAGGAAATAATCTCTCGCATCGATCACTCTACTTTTGTGTATTTTTTAATCACAGAAATTCTTACGGCGAAAATAAATTCTCTGCGATTAGAAATGTTCGCCAATTAAATGGAATTTAAAATCAGAGCGAGGAAAGAAAAACGATTTACTCGATGATTTGACTCACCACGCCAGCACCAACCGTCTTACCGCCTTCACGAATAGCAAACCGAAGCTCTTTCTCCATAGCCACCGGCATAATGAGCTCAGCCTCGATCGCTACGTTATCACCAGGCATAACCATCTCAGTACCCGCCGGTAACTTAACCACACCAGTCACGTCAGTGGTCCTGAAATAAAATTGAGGACGATAACCATTGAAGAAAGACGTGTGCCGTCCACCCTCTTCTTTACTCAGCACATAAATTTGCGCTTTGAATTTTTTGTGGGGCTTAACAGATCCAGGCGCAGCCAAAACCATCCCTCTTTCAATCTGGTCTTTTTCGACTCCACGCAGGAGAAGACCGACATTTTCTCCAGCATGCGCATCATCCAATATCTTACGAAACATTTCAATTCCCGTAACAATCGTTTTACTCGTGGCTTCTTTAAGACCCACGATTTCGAGCTCCGCACCCACCTTCACCTGGCCTCTCTCAATACGCCCTGTTCCCACAGTTCCACGACCAGAGATAGAAAACACATCCTCAATCGGCATCAGGAACGGCTTATCAATATCGCGTTTAGGCTCAGGAATACTGTTATCCAAAGCATCCATCAACTCTTCAATGCATTTAATCGATGCTGGGTCCGTGGGATTCATAGCCGCTTTGAGGCCGGATCCGCGAACTACCGGAATAGTATCTCCGGGGAATTCATATTTCTTAAGGAGCTCACGAACCTCAAGCTCAACAAGATCAAGCAATTCAGGATCCTCAACTGCATCACACTTATTAAGAAAAACCACAACGGCGGGAACACCAACTTGGCGGGCGAGAAGAATATGTTCACGAGTCTGAGGCATAGGTCCATCAATGGCAGACACAACCAAAATCGCGCCATCCATCTGCGCAGCACCGGTGATCATATTTTTAACATAATCGGCGTGGCCCGGGCAATCAACATGAGCATAATGACGCTTAGTAGTATTGTATTCCACGTGGGATACGGCAATGGTTACAATTTTAGATTCATCACGAACCGTTCCACCCTTAGCAATATCCGAATATTCACGAACATCAGCAAGTCCCTTGGCCGCTAAAACTTTAGTGATGGCGCATGTCAGCGTGGTTTTACCGTGGTCTACATGACCAATCGTGCCAACATTCACGTGGGGTCTTGTTCTCTCGAATTTTTCCTTCGCCATAACTTCCTCCTCGACGTTTTAGTCCAGTGATCTTCAACTCATATTAATAGGAAAGCAAAACAATGTCTAAAATTTATCAGCTGGAGATGGGGGTTGAACCCATGACCTCGTCCTTACCAAGGACGTGCTCTACCAACTGAGCTACTCCAGCATGGCTCAGCCACTGAAACCCATGCAGAGACAGTCCCCGCCTTCATGTAAGGTGTGCATTATAAGAATGTTCCGATGTGTGTCAAGGGGTTTTTTAGACTTTCAAAGCCTTTTTTGCTTGTTTCGTTCCCGATTTTTAATCGCTTAAGAAAATAATATCGCGAAACCAAAACTCAACTTCAGAACATAAGACGACTAAGATTCGCTTGCTTTATTAACGAAATTCCTCTAGCATAGATCTTCGAATTTATTTAAACTGGCCTACAGTCATTCCAAAAGGTAGATATTATGAAAGAGGAGAATCCTTTGCCCCAAAACACCTTGTCCGACCCCGCTGAATCAATAGAAGGCTCCGCTTCAGCCCCCATATCCGACGTTACTCGTGCAGATAAAAGCACTCATCCCACGAGAAAACCCACTGCTTTTGACTGGCCCGTTGCGCTTTTCATGGTAGGTGTCCACCTAGTTGCTCTCTTGGGCTTTTTTACTTTTTCCTGGAAAGCACTTGGCGTATGTTTGCTGCTTCACTGGATCACGGGCGGACTAGGAATCACTCTTTGTTATCACCGGCTTTTGACGCACCGAAGCTTTCAAACTCCGAAGTGGATGGAATATTTTTTGTCGATACTCGGCTCTTTAGCCTGCCAAGGCGGTCCCTTAACTTGGGTTGCGGTTCACCGGATGCATCACGCTCAGTCAGATCAACCCTTAGATCCACACAGCCCACGTCATGGTTTTTTCTGGGCCCATATGGGTTGGTGCCTTCACGCCGTCACGGGAGTCGCCACCTCTGAAGAAAAAACGAAGCTAGCTCCAGATCTCGCCAAAGACCCTGTCCACGCATGGCTCGATAAAGTGCAGCTTATTTGGTCTGCTCCTTTAGCTTGGGGACTTTACGCTTTAGGCGGATGGCCTTTTGTTATTTGGGGCATTTTCGTAAGACTCGTCACGGTTTATCACACGACATGGGCTGTCAATTCGGCGGCTCACGTATGGGGCTATAAAAATTATAAAAGCGACGACGATTCAACGAATCTCTGGTGGGTCGCGCTCGCAACTTTCGGTGAAGGATGGCACAACAACCATCACGCGTTTCAATTCTCCGCCAGACATGGCCTCAAGTGGTGGGAGCTTGACGCTACTTATTTAACCATTCAGCTTCTTGAAAAACTAGGGATTGCTACCGCCATAAAACTCCCCTCTCAACATCTCTTGAATACTAAACTCCCCTCTCATTCGCGTTAAAGGATGATCAAATATTATTTTTAGCTCCCGTTGATCCGCTTGTGATTTCAGCCGCACCTTTCGCCTTTTCGCCTCGGGTGGAGAAAATCCTTCTACCATCCGAGACTTAAAAGGTTTGTGGAATTAAATCGTTAAAACTTTCTCTCTATTTCATGATTTTTTGAAGATAAGAATAATATGAAGCGCACTCCTCATAAGCACAATAGCCTTTGAGATCGCTGGAGCGGGTGGAGGGAATCGAACCCTCATAGCAAGCTTGGAAGGCTAGCACTTTACCATTAAGCTACACCCGCATTAAGGAAAGGAAACGCCATTATAGGAATCCGACCCCCGCCTGTCAATTTCATAAAAGAGCTTTCCGTGGTCAGCAATCGCCTTGCCGTAAAAAATAATTAGCCACGTGGTTTTTTTTCTGAAAGCTGGTTGCTGACAGCAGAAAGCTCTTGCTGTAGAATTACGAAAAATCAGGGGCGATTCTCCGGCGCATTCATCGCCTTGTCAAATATTGAAAATATTCAATCCGAATTAACGAGAATGAAATCGTTTATGACCTACCGGCAGGCCGGGAACCGTCCCTAAAATGGAGAGCTTATGCCCACGCTAATTTTGATTCGTCACGGAGAGTCTCAATGGAATTTGGAAAATCGGTTTACCGGCTGGGTGGATGTTGAACTCAGTGAAAAAGGAAGAAAAGAAGCTGACTCGGCGGGGATAAAACTCAAGGATTACAAGATCGACAAGGCCTACACTTCCGTCCTTAAACGCGCTATAAATACACTTGATCTCGCTATGAAATCAGCCGGAAAAACCGCCGTCCCCATCATCCGTGACGGCGCCTTAAACGAACGGCACTACGGAGCGCTTCAAGGACTCAACAAAGCAGAAACTGCCAAAAAATACAGCGATGAGCAAGTGCACATTTGGCGTCGAAGCTATGACATCCCTCCCCCAAAAGATAAAACCGAATTTAACCCGGAGGGCATCAGTGAAAGTTTAAAAGACACGGCCGCCCGCACGCTCCCCTACTTTCGAAGCCACGTGATGATGGATCTACGAGAAGGAAAGAATGTGATCATTGCCGCGCACGGCAACAGCCTTCGTTCGATTGTGATGGAGCTGGATAAAATGACCAAGGAACAAGTTTTGAATCTGAATATTCCGACCGCATTGCCCATTATTTATGAGTTTGATAAAAATTTGAACATCCTTTCGAAAAAATCGCTGCTGTAGTCTCATTTTTGTCAAATTGTCTGTTGACATTTTTCAGTGATTCGGGATAATAGTCGCCTCAAGTTTTATCGTAACTAATTGATGTGATTACAGTTGAGATTTAATTCTCGCCACAGGCACATCATTGACCAGCCAAGAAGGTAATTCCTACCGTTTATTGTGGATGCTTGGAGCTGTCATGACACTCCCTGTCATTTTAATAAGCGGTCCCTTTGCCGGATATTTGCTGGGTCATTTTATTTTCTATAAATATTTTGGGATGCCCAAGTGGGGCGTATCCGCTTTGATCGCATGCGGATTTCTTGCCTCGGGCTTACAAGTGTTTCGATTAATCAAACGCATTAAAGATTCGGATTCGAAAAAGAATTAATATGCCTCACGAAGAAGCCGCCGTAGAACACGTCAAGCATCAAGCGCACGAACTTCCCAATCTCATTACGCTTCTTCATGAAAATTTCGAGCACGCCCCCGTTGTTCAGTTTCTACATCAGTGGGAAAATATTCTTTTCTCTCTCGTCGCCATTTCTCTTCTCGGAATGCTTGCCTTGGGCGGCGCCAAAGCCAACCGTCTGATTCCCGAAGGCGTTCAAAATTTATTTGAAGCGATCGTGGAAGGAATCACGGGATTCGTCACTGGAATTTTGGGAGAGCAAGGAGAAAAACATGTCCCGTTTTTAGGGACGCTCTTTCTTTATATTCTTTTCATGAACTGGATTGGCCTGGTCCCGCTCATGAAGTCCCCCACCTCGGCCTGGAGTACGACGATTGCCGTGGGTCTCATTACCATGTTTTATGTTCAAATCACCGGCATCCGCGAACAAGGATTCTTCAATTATCTGAAACATGTCGCGGGCAATCCCTCCAATGGTTTTGGCATTGTCCTAATTCCTCTGATGCTGGTTTTAAATATTATTCTGGAATTTGGCGCCGTCCCATTTAGTTTGTCGCTTCGTCTTTTTGCCAATGTGTCCAGCGAAGACCGTTTACTTTTTAACTTCGCAAGCTTGGATGTGGCGCGGCCGTTTTTACCTTTGTTCTTTCAATTATTTGCGAATGTTCTCGCGATTATTTTTAGTATGGTGCAAGCGTTTGTGTTTATGCTGCTTTCCACCGTTTACTTGTCGCTTGTGATGCCGCACGGAGATCACAAGCATGAGGATCACGGAGAAGCGGCCGGACACCCGGCTCACTAGGTTTTTCATTTAGTCATCAACAGCAAAAATCAAAAAGGAGAAGTTCATGGATCCTAAAAGTTTTATCGCAATCGGTGCCCCGCTCGTTCTCGCATTAACTGCCATGGGATCGGCCGCGGCCTTGGGAAAATCTGTCGCAGCAGCGATGGATGCTACCGCTCGTCAACCGGAAGCCTCCACCAAGATTCTTGTGAACATGATGGCCGGCTGCGCTTTGATTGAAGCTCTCACGCTTTACGCCCTTGTGTTTGGTTTTTCGCTTTTGGGAAAACTGTAGTCCGGAAACGGTTGAACGTTTATGGATTTTTTTAAGCAGAACATCGTACCGGGAGAAGTCCTCATTCAGCTCGTTGCTTTTTTGGTTGTGTTCTTCACACTCAAAAAGCTCGCCTGGAAACCTGTGCTTACCGCCCTTGAAGACCGGCGCAAACGGATTCAAGACGAGTTCGCGCACCTTGAAAAAACCAGGCAGGAGCTTGAAGCCTTGAGGGCAGATTACGCTTCCAAACTTCAGAAGATTGAAGATGAGGCGCGCCTCAAGATTCAGCAGACGATTGAAGAAGGCCGCAGGATCGCCAAAGACATCCAGGACAGGGCCCGCTCCGAAGCTCAGGAAACTTTCGAGAAATCCAAAGAACATCTGAGCGTGGAAGTGGCCAAGGCACGCGTGACCCTGAAACAGGAAATCGCGGCGCTGGCTCTTCAAGTGGCGGAAAAAGTCATCGGCGAAAAAATGACCGAGGAACTGCATCAGCACAAGGCGATTCAGATTATTGAGGAGCTTGAGAAACTATGATCGATCACCGGGTCAGCCGCAGATATGCGGGCGCTTTGATCGGCCTCGTAACTCAGGCAGATGATCTCGAGCGCGTGGATCAGGATTTCACCAAAGTCCGGCAAATGATCGGTCAGTATCCGGAGATCACGCATCTGGCTTTGAATTCCACGATTTCCCGGGCAGAGAAAGAGGATTTTATCGAAAAAATCTTCGGTCCGGAAGTGAGCGGGATCATGATCCATTTTCTCAAGGTGTTGATTGAGAAACACCGCTTTGCCCAGTTGATCGGCATTCAGGAAGAGTTTCACCGTCTTTATGAAAAGAAAAAAGGCATTCAGCAAGTGGATGTCATTACCGCTGCTGCGCTGAATCCTAAGACCGAAGAGCGCTTGATCCAGGCGCTTCAGAAAAAATTCCGGACAGAAATCCGGCTTCAAACGCATGTGAACCCCGCGATTCTGGGAGGAATGATCCTTCGTTTCGGCGGGAATGAAATTGATGCAAGCTTTAAGGACCGACTTTTAAAAATGCGGCGGCTTTTGCTGGCTTAATATTATGAATAATGTCATTGCGAGCGAAGCGAAGCAATTTCAGCGCTAAGATTGCCGCGCTCGCTCCGCTCCCTCGCAATGACAAATTAGGAGAACATGATGCTAAAACCCGAAGAAGTTACACAAGCAATTCAGGATGAAATCAAAAAATACAGCTCCAAACTTGAAATGGAGTCCGTGGGTTATGTGCTTCAAGTCGGCGATGGCATTGCGCGCGTCTACGGTCTGGATCAGGTCATGGCCAATGAAATGGTCACCTTTCCCGATCAAACCATTGGGCTGACCCTGAACCTCGAGCCCGACAATATCGGAATCGTGATCCTGGGACCGGACCGTAATATCAAAGAAGGCGACCAAGTCAAACGCACGGGCCAGATCGCCCAAGTACCCGTCGGAATCGAACTGCTTGGCCGCATTATTAATCCCTTAGGATTGCCGTTGGATGGTAAGGGGCCAATCACGTCAACTAAGAACCGCCCGCTTGAAACCGTTCCTCCTTCCGTGATTCGCCGCCAGCCCGTTAAAGAACCTCTACAAACAGGAATCAAGGCCATCGATGCCATGATCCCAATTGGACGCGGGCAACGTGAACTCATTATCGGCGACCGGCAAACCGGAAAAACCGCCATCTTGATTGACACGATCATCAATCAAAAAAATTCTGGTGTTTTTTGTATTTATGTCGCCATCGGCCAGAAACTTTCCAGTGTCGTTGCCCTGGCACAAACACTTGAAAAGCACGGCGCTATGGCATACACCACGATCGTCTGCGCTTCATCGGATGACGCGGCTCCGCTTCAATACTTGGCTCCGTACGCCGGATGCGCCATTGGGGAAGAGTTTATGTATACAGGTAAACACGCGCTCGTGGTCTACGACGATCTCTCCAAACACGCCGTGGCTTACCGCGAACTCTCACTTCTCTTGCAGCGTCCTCCCGGCCGTGAAGCCTATCCGGGTGATGTGTTTTATCTTCACTCCCGTCTTCTTGAGCGCGCGGCAAAAATGCGGGAAGATTTGGGTGGCGGATCTCTCACCGCGCTTCCCGTCATTGAAACTCAGCTTGGCGACGTGTCGGCTTATATCCCCACCAATGTAATTTCAATTACCGATGGTCAGATTTATTTGGAAAGTGATTTATTCTATTCGGGGGTGCGTCCTGCCATTAACGTGGGTCTTTCGGTATCCCGTGTCGGCGGAAACGCTCAGACTAAAGCCATGAAGCAAGTCGCGGGGACGCTTCGTCTCGCGCTCGCCCAGTACCGTGAACTGGCGGCCTTCGCGCAACTCTCCACGGATCTTGATCAGACCACCAAGGATCAGCTTATCCGCGGAGAGCGCATGGTGGAAATCTTGAAACAGGGTGTTTTTCAACCGCTTCCGTTTGAAAAACAGGTGATGATCATTTTTGCCGCCAATATCGGCGCACTTGATGATATCCCGCTCGCCAAGCTCAAGGACTTTGAGACGGGCCTTTACCCGTTTATCACAAAAAACTACCCCGACGTAGAACACAAAATCCAAAAAGAAAAGGCCCTGAGCGATGCCCTTAAGGCCACCCTCACGGAAGCCATTAAGAAATACAAAGGACAACTGACCCAATAACCAAGATCCAAGAAACAATAACCAAAGAATGACCAAATTCCAAATTTTCAATTTTTTATTTGAAATTTTAATGATTGATTATTGTTTGGTGTTTGTATCTTGGTGATTGGTTATTAGAACACTATGTCAGGCAAATTAAGAGAACTCAAAAACCGGATCCGCAGCGTTGAGAATACAAAAAAGATCACGCGTGCGATGGAAATGGTAGCGGCCTCCAAGCTGCGCCGCTTTCAGACCCTGATGTCCCAAGCCCGTCCCTACACACTGGGATTGGAAAGCCTGCTGAAGCGCTTGAACCAGAATCTGCCTTCCAAGAGTCATCCTTTTTTTGAATCTCGGGAAGAAAAAAAAATCGGTGTGGTTTTGATGACTTCGGATTCTGGACTCTGCGGTTCGTACAATCTTGATCTGCTGGAACATACGCGGGATTTTCTCCGTGAAAATAAATCAGAAAAAATATGGATTGGAGTGGGCAAGGCCGGCATTGCTGAACTGCGACGTCTTGGTTGCAAGATTCATAAGGAGCTGATTGAAATTCGGCCAGCGCGGTTCGATGAGATTTTGAACGACCTCAAATCGATGCTCGAATCTCTTTTCCTGAGCAGGCAGGTGGACGCGGTTTATGTGATCTACAGTCACTCGTTGACGTCTTCAAGCTTTGCGGATGTTACCGAGAAACTGTTGCCGCTGGCCCAACCCGCCTCTACGCCCGTCATCGCGAACGAAGAGAAGCAATCTAACGCCGTTATTGCTCCTCGCAATGACAAAGAGCAAGACGTGGATTATATCTTTGAACCTTCGCCGGCATTTATTTTTGATAAGCTAATTCCGCTTTATTTTGAGTCTAAAGTAAGACAAGTGTTTCTCGAAGCCATCGTCTCCGAGCAGATTGCCCGTATGACGGCCATGCACGCCGCCACGCAAAACGCCAAAGAGATGATCAGCTCGCTTGTCTTGGAACGCAACAAAGCGCGCCAGGCTTCGATCACTAAAGAAATTATTGAGATTGTGTCGGGCTCTCAAGCCCTAAAAATAAAGTGAGGCGTCTTTCGTGAAGCGTTAAAACAACGCTTCACGTCCAACGTTTCACGTTTTACGGAGGTTGTACATGTCGGTTGGAAAAATTATTCAAGTCATGGGTCCGAGCGTGGATATTCAATTTGATCCGGAGTCTCTGCCCCCACTTTATAACGCCATTGAACTTCAAAACACATACACAAAATCAAAGCTCGTTCTGGAAGTCGCTCAGCATATTGGCGACAACGTGGTTCGCTGCATTGCTCTGGCGTCCACGGACGGTTTAACGCGCGGGATGGAAGCGACTGATACGGGTGCTCCCATCTCCGTTCCCGTAGGCGAGCAAACGCTCGGCCGCATTTTTAATCTGCTCGGAGATCCCATTGATGAAGCGGGTCCGGTGAAGGATCCGAAAAAGCGTTATCCGATTCATCGCCCTGCCCCGAGCTACACCGAACTTCTTCCTGTCACCGAGATTTTCGAAACCGGTATTAAGGTCATTGATCTTCTAGCGCCTTATGCCAAGGGCGGAAAGATCGGGCTGTTTGGCGGCGCAGGCGTGGGAAAAACCGTGATCGTGATGGAACTCATTCACAATATCGCCACACGGCACGGTGGAGTATCCGTATTCTGCGGCGTCGGAGAGCGTACGCGCGAAGGAAACGATCTTTGGCTGGAACTGAACGAATCCGGCGTTGTGAAAAAAACCGCCCTCGTTTACGGTCAAATGAATGAACCGCCTGGCGCACGTCTCCGCGTACCTCTCACTGGACTTGCCATGGCCGAATATTTCCGCGAAGAAGCACATCAAGACGTGCTGGTCTTCATTGATAATATTTTCCGTTTCACTCAGGCGGGATCTGAAGTGTCGGCGCTTCTCGGCCGCATGCCTTCAGCGGTCGGTTATCAGCCAAACCTTTCTACTGAAATGGCGCGCCTTCAGGAACGTATTGCGTCCACAAAATCCGGATCCATTACCTCGGTTCAGGCCATTTATGTTCCGGCCGACGATATCACCGATCCTGCGCCAGCAACTGCATTCTCGCATCTTGACGGTGTGACCGTGCTTTCGCGCCAGATTGCCGAACTCGGCATTTATCCGGCCGTAGATCCTCTGTCTTCGACATCCCGTATGCTTGACCCGCTCGTCGTCGGAGAAGATCATTACAAACTTGCCCGCGAAGTGCAGCGTATTCTTCAGCGCTACAAAGATCTCAAAGACATCATCGCCATTCTGGGGATCAATGAACTTTCCCAGGAAGATCGTGAGCTTGTGGCGCGCGCACGAAAAATCGAACGGTTTCTTTCACAGCCGTTTTCCGTGGCCGAAGCCTTTACGGGCATCAAGGGAAAATACGTCCCTCTCAAGGAGACGATCCAGAGTTTTAAACGTATTTTAGCCGGAGAGTTTGACACCATTCCCGAGCAAGCCTTTTATATGTGCGGCGCGGTGGATGAGGTGGTTGAAAAGTTTGAGCAAATGCAAGCCAGTGCTAAAAAATAAGACCTGGCAAATTCCAAATCTTAAGCACCAAATACCAAGTCCTTGTTTGAGATTTGAAATTTGTTTTTTGGATGTTGTTTGGAATTTAGGATTTGGTTCTTGGAATTTATTTTATGAATAACAATTTTCATCTTAAAGTTGTTACCCCCAAAGGTCCGGCGCTGGAAGAGGACGTCCTGTATGCTTTGCTTCCCGATGAGCGGGGTTTCGTGGGGGTGTTGACGAATCACGCTCCGTTTGTGATTTCTTCTCCCGGAGGAAAAATGGTGCTGCGGCTCAAGGACGGTCAGGAAAAGACCTATCAGATCGGCGCGGGTTTTTTTGAAGTGGCTCACAACCAAGCTGTGTTTCTCGCACAATCCTTTCAGGGAGTGTAATTGGACGCTTTTATTTTTTATTTCTTTGGCGGCCTCGCCGCAGTAAGCGCCCTTGCCGTGATCCTGCTTCGCCAGCCCGTGCGTGCCCTGCTCTCCCTGATTGTAACCATGATCTCTTTATCCGTTCTTTATCTCAGTCTGGGCGCGCCCTTTGTCGCGATGGTGAATCTGATTGTGTACGCGGGCGCGGTGTTGGTGCTTTTTCTCTTCGCCATCATGCTTCAGGGAATCGGAGCCCGGGAAATTGATCTGGGAAAGCGTTTTCATCCGGCCTTTATTCCTGGCGTGATTTTAACGATTTCTTTTTTTGATTTTGGATTTCTTAAACTTATTCGCCGGTTTCCAGAACTTCATTTCCAGGATGTCGCAGGCTCCGCACGCCAGGTGGGAAAAACACTTTTCACGCAGTACCTGCTTCCCTTTGAACTCGTTTCGATTCTTCTGATCCTGGCCATTTTAGCGGCAGTGGCCTTGGCCAAGAGAGAGGATTCAGCATGATCACACCCCTTCATTATTTGGGACTAGCCGGGATTCTATTTTCAATCGGACTTCTCGGGCTAATTATCCGCCGCAATATTCTTTTAGTTTTACTTTCCGTGGAACTGATGCTGAATGCAGCAAACCTGGTCTTTGTCACCGGCGCTCATATCCACGGACAAGTGAACGGCCAGGTGCTTGCTTTTTTTGTGATGGTGATCTCGGCCGCGGAAGTAACGATCGGGCTTGCCCTCACGGTTTTACTATTTCGGAAACAAGATTCGGTGGATACCAATGAGATCCGCTGTTTGAAAGGATAAAAGAGCAGGATATGCTTACATTGGCCTGGACAATACTATGGATTCCGTTCATTGCGGCGGTCTTGATCACACTCTTCCTGCTCAATAAGCCGCGCGCGGCTGGCTGGCTGGCCACGGGCGTCCTCTTTGCGGGATTTATCTGCACACTTAGGATCTTGTCTCATGCCCAGTTTGAATCCTTGAACCATTCCCCTCTTGAGTCTTCCATTGTATGGCTCTCTCTCGGCGGACACGGCGTCATTGAATTCGGAATCCTGCTCAACGGCCTCTCGATTTTGATGCTCCTGATTGTCACCGGCATCGGCAGTCTGATTTTTCTCTACTCCATTTCCTATATGAAAGAAGACAAAAGCGCAGGCCGCTATTTCGCCTGCCTTTCGCTTTTTGCTTTTTCGATGCTGGGCATTGTCCTTGCAAACAATTTGGTCCAGGTCTTTATCTTCTGGGAATTAGTTGGACTGAGCTCTTACCTTCTCATCGGATTTTGGTATGAAAAAGATTCTGCGGCGATGGCAGGGAAAAAAGCTTTTCTCACCAATCGCGTCGGCGACATCGGGATGATGATTGGAATCCTTCTTCTGTTTCATCAAATCGCCACAAATCACATTGGTTCCGTAAATTTCCTGACACTGGAAGGGCGACTTCCTCATGCCGGAATTTCCGAGGGAATGCTGGCGGCCATCTCGCTTTTAATCTTTTGCGGCGTGATGGGAAAATCCGCCCAGGTTCCGCTTCATGTCTGGCTTCCCGACGCCATGGAAGGTCCCACGCCCGTCAGCGCGCTGATGCATGCCGCCACCATGGTCGCCGCTGGAGTTTTCCTTCTTGCCCGTCTCTATTTTCTTTTTGCCGCCAGCCCCTCAGCGCTTCACATTATTGCCTGGATCGGCGTCGTGACTGCTTTTCTGGCCGGAACGATGGCTCTGGTGCAAAACGATATTAAAAAAATCCTCGCCTATTCCACGTTAAGTCAACTCGGATACATGGTCATGGCCATTGGTCTTGCCGACCGCAATGCCGGAATGTTTCATCTCACCACGCATGCTTTTTTCAAAGCCTTGCTTTTTCTCGCAGCCGGCAGTCTCATTCACGGCATGCACACCCAGGACATCTGGGAAATGCGCCGCTTTCCAAAAACCCTCAAACACATGCTTGTCACGAGCTTCACATTTTTGATGGGCACTCTGGCGCTGATGGGAATTCCTCCTTTCAGCGGCTACTTCAGCAAAGAGGAGATTTTAAGCGCGGCCACGCACGGCCCCAAACTTCTCCTTATCATCGCTCTAAGCGTTGTCTTCTTGACGGCTTTTTATATGGGCCGGCTTTGCACGATTGTCTTTTTTAGCCAAACCGCCAAAGAGGAACATCATCACGCGCATGAATCCGACGGCTTCATCCTGTTCCCTCTCGCAGTCTTGGCTGTCTTTTCCATCGCCGGGGGATATTTACCCATAAAGGAAATACTGGGCCACAGCGCACACGCCGCCGCTCATCATGGAGGAAATCTTCTCGCCATTATTTCCGTTTCCCTCGGCCTGATCGGATTTGGAACAGCTTTTCTGGTCTTCCGAAAAGCTCAAGGGCCCGTGCTTGGCGAAAATTCATTTCCCTCTATCGTTCTGGACCACAAATACTTTTTTGATGAGCTTTATGACGATCTAATCCGGTATGGCCAGGAATCCATCGCGACTTTTTCAGACGCGTTTGAACGCCATGTCGTCGTTCAATTTGCCTCCAATGGCACAGCCTCAGCAGCCCGCTCGCTGGGACAGCTTTTATCCCGGCTTCAAACCGGCGTGGTTCAGTTTTATGCTTTGGTCTTTGCCGTCGGTGTAACGGTTTTAGTGTTTTTGTTAATGTTACGGTGACTTAAAGAGGGAAGAAAAGGGATGAAGATGAAAAAGGAAGAAGGTGGAAGAAGAGGGAGAAATCTTTTTTCGTTTTTTAATTCCTTCTTTTCCCCTGTTCTTCCTTCTTGTTACACCTTTTTCCCTTCGGGAATAACTTTATGATTCTCTTATTGCCCTGGATTCCTTTTTTGGCCGCGTTTCTCATTATGTTAGCGCCGCGGGAAAAAGAATTTCTTCATAAACAAATTGCGGTAACAAGCTGTGCCGTGAATTTCGCGATCGTCCTTTGGCTCATCTTCCATTTTCACCCGGAAGTCCCGGGTTATCAGTTTGCTCATCGTTACCCTTGGATTCCCTTTTTAGGCATTCATTATCAGGTCGGGTTGGACGGCATCAACATGACGCTTTGCCTGCTCCACGCATTGGTGTCTTTTACCGGAGCGATTGTCAGCTGCTGGCCCAAGGACCGGATGAAAGAATATCTTTGTTTTTACCTCATCCTGACTGGTGCCATTTACGGCGTCTTTACGGCGCTCGATGTGTTTCAGCTCTACCTTTTCTATGAGCTTACTTTGATTCCGCTTTATCCGATGATCGTGATCTGGGGAAGTAAAAATAAAGCTTACGGCGCCATGAAGCTGACTTTGTTTATTACCGGCGGCGCGATGCTGGCCCTTTTTGGAATCTTGATCCTTTACCGCAATCTTGGTCTGCAGAGCTTTGACCTGCTCGAGATGCGAAAAAATATCGAGATCCTGCCCATGAATCCAGGTACGGTCCATGGATTGGCCGGAATTTTCCTGGTGGGATTTGGCGTGATCGCTTCCTTGTGGCCACTGCACAGTTGGTCGCCGATTGGTTACGCGGCTGCGCCAACCTCCGTCAGCATGCTTCACGCAGGAGTGCTCAAAAAAATGGGACCCTATTTAATGCTGCGTCTTGCCGTCGCTCTGCTTCCGGACGGCGTTCACTACTGGGCCAATACCCTTGCGGTTTTATCCTGCGTCGGTATCCTGTACGCGGGTTACGCCGCGGTCAAACAACAGGACCTTAAATTCATGATTGGTTTTTCCAGTGTCAGCCATATGGGTTATATCCTGCTTGCGATAGCCGTCATGAATCAAGCCACGCTTTCCGGGGCCGTACTCCTCATGTTTTCTCACGGCGTTATGGCTGCGACCACATTTGCCTGCATTGGATTTATCTATGAGCAAACACACGCCCGCGGAGTGAATGATTTCGGAGGGCTTGCTAAAAAAATCCCATTCATTTCCACCTGTTTGATTATGGCTTCCTTTGCTTCGCTCGGACTTCCTGGCTTTTCCAATTTTGTCGCAGAACTTCTGATCTTCTTTGGAAGCTGGTCGCAATATCCCATCATCGTGTCTCTGGCGATCTTTGGCGTATTTATCACCTCGCTTTATTTACTGCGGATGGTGAAATCCGTTTGCTACGGTGCAGAAAATCCTCGCTGGAGTTTGCTTCATGATGCCAGGACCATTGCCGACAAACTGCCCTTTGTTATTCTCCTTGGAGCACTCATGCTTTTTGGATTTTGGCCTCAGGGCCTGCTTCGTATGATTCAGCCTGCGGTTGGAGCCCTGCTCTCATGATGAACCTTCGCTATCTCTTACCAGAATGGGTGGCGCTAGGTGTCTTTATTCTTCTACTCATCGCGGAGATTCTCAAGGGTGATGTAAAACATCCGGACGCTCAGAATATCCGCTCTTTTTGTATCACGAGTCTTCTGGGAAGCATCCTTGTCTGCATATCGACTTTGCTCTTCTTGAAAAAAACAGGGACGGCCTTTGGCGATTCATTTATCGTGGATCCGCTCTCCGCATTTTTTAAACTATTTTTCATCTTGACGCTTTTTATGATGATTCCGATCAGCTATGCCTTCTTTAACAAACGCCGTGAACGTCTTGAAACATTTCTACTCATTCTCTGGTGCACCCTGCTTGGGATGTTTTTCCTGGCCTCGGCCAACGATCTCTTTGTCCTGTTTCTGTGCATTGAAATTATCACGCTGTCGTTTTATATAATGGCTGCCTATCTCAAGCACGAACTTCCCTCAATTGAATCAGGCCTGAAATACCTGATCATCGGATCGCTCGCCTCTGCTTTTCTGGTCTTTGGGATTGCTCTGATCTACGCAGCCGTGGGATCCACAAATCTTCCTGTCCTTCATCAGGCATTTGTGGCTCACCCCGGTGACCGAATGCTGGTGCTTGGCATGCTCTTCATTATTGCCGGCCTTGGTTTCAAAATCGGCGCTGTGCCGTTTCATCTCTGGGTTCCGGATGTTTATGAAGGCGCTCCGATTCCAACCGTAGCCTTCCTTTCCGTCGGATCCAAGGCCGCTGGAATTTTTGTCCTGCTCCGCCTTCTCTTCCAGGTTTTTGTTCTAACCGACAGCCAGCGCGCACTGCTTTTCTCTACACTCTCGGCCCTGACCATGATTTGCGGAAATTTTGGAGCTCTAAAACAAACCAGCCTCAAACGGCTTTTGGGATATTCGAGTATCGCTCACGCGGGTTATCTGCTCATTGGATTTGCGGTCGGATATAGCGGAGGTATCACCGGGGTGCTTTATTATTTGCTGGCTTACGCCGCGGCAAATCTCACGATCTTTCTTGTGATGGCGATTGTGGATCGGCACCTGCAAAGCGACCGGATCGAGGCTTACGCAGGTCTGGCACAGCGCTCGCCAATACTCGGCGCCTGTTTTTTTATTGCCCTGCTTTCTTTGGCCGGAGTTCCCGGCACCGCTGGATTTTTCGGAAAGTTTTTAATCCTGCTTGCGGCCGTCCATGGAGGTTTTCTATGGCTAACGCTTCTAGGTCTCGTGGGCGTCGTGGTCTCACTCTACTATTATTTAAGCGTCGTGCGTGTGATTTACGCGGAAGAACCGGCGTACGATGAAGCTATTCCAGTTCCTCTTTCCTACCGGCTCACTTTAATCCTTCTCGTGGGAGGAATTTTCGTACTCGGTCTTTTCCCGGCTCCGTTTCTTCTCGGGTGTTATCACACCGCCTTCATGCTTTTTCAGACTCCGCTGTCGTAAGGAATAAGGTTTTAGTTTTTTCATGACGGCTGCTGTCCCATCTGTTCCTGCCAATTGTTTTTTGCTAATAATAACCGCCCTCATCTCCCCATAGTAGCTGCTCTAAATGCACTAATTGCACTAAATTTGCAATTTGCTTCGAATGTGCTACCGTTTGATTAGCGTATGAAACAATCCTACACCACTTCAGAAGCTGCGGAAATTTGCCGAGTCTCCCGCGGAACTATCCTGCGCTGGATCCGCGAGAAAAAATTAAAAGCCTCCGTCACTTTTGGTGGTCATCACCGCATTGAAGCCGTCGACCTTACCGGGGTATTAGAAAAACTGGGAATGAAACTGCCTGACAGTTTTTCGGCGTTTTCCCGCTGTTTACCCTCCCGGGTACTGCTTGTGGATGAGGAGGAGGAAATTGGAAAATTAGCCCGTCATTATTTACAAAAATATTATCCTGCCTTGCAAATTGAAGAAGCCGCTGACAGTTTCAGTGCCGGCATTACCATCCAAAAATACCGCCCGGATCTTATTGTTCTGAATATCATGCCTCCCGGTATACAAGGCTATGATCTGTGTGAATCTATTCGAAATTTGTCGCGGGAATACAGGCCGGCCATTCTTGCCATCACGGCGCATGAAAACAACTGGGAACACCGCATCTTGGAAGCGGGAGCCGATCTGTGCCTAAAGAAACCGTTTCATGAGAACGATTTTATCAGTGCGATTAGAATTCTCTGGAATAGCACCTATAAAAATAAAAGGGCGGGATGAACTTTTGATAGAGAAAAATATGACCAACAATCCAAAGACATGTCATAAAAAAATAATGTGGAATAGAGGTGTTCTGAAGGACCGTTTTGCGCCGTTTCTTTTACTCTTGACCTGTTTAAGCCTGACAACAGTGGGTTTCGTCTTTCTCAGTCGCATGACCCATGAAAAAGCATCCCTTAAGTTTGAGTCGGAATGGCGGGATATCAAGGCCAGGATCCAGACCCATGTCAATATGTACACTGAACAGCTTTACGCAAACCGCGCGCTCTTTGCCGCAAGTAAGAGTGTTGAACGTAATGAGTGGGCGTCGTTTATAAACAACCAACGTCTCTCAAGTCAGTTCCCAGGAATTGTCGCAAGTGAATTTATTGAATCGGTTTCAAGCGACGCATTGGGGGACTTTATCCGCTCCGTCAAAGAGGATAAGAGCATCGATCCAGAAGGATATCCCACATTTGATGTCTTCCCCAAACATCAAACAAAAAATCATTATATTGTCACTTATGTTGAGCCTTTTACGTCTAATCGAAAAGTGTTTGGATATAACATGTCTTCAGACGGCATGCGTTCTGAGGTTTTGCAAAGAGCCGCTGAAACCGGAAAAGCTGTAGCCACAAGCAAGATTCACCTTATTCAAGATCCGTCCCATGCGGGCCTAATCATCGCTTTGCCCATCTATAAAAACAAACTCCCCGTTACCAACAAGACAGAGCGGTTAACTGCGCTTCAGGGGTTCGTCGCAAGCGTCATCGATACTTCTGCTTTTTTTAGACACGACTTCATTCTGTCCACGGCTACCAACCAAATCGGTTTTGAGATTTTCGATTCTGCCCTGACAACCAAAGATCACCTCTTGTTTAATTTTGATCATTCGCTCAATTCCACAAATCAACACGACAAGGCGAAGTTCTCGGTCAACACGCCGATGGTGATCGGAAACCGAACATTCATCCTGAACTTCACAGCCTCACAAAATTTCCGTCTGGGTGAGGGACAGGAGTGGTTTCCCTACTGGATTTTAGGCATCGGTATCCTCACCAGCTTTCTTTTTTTCACCCTTCTGCAAGTTTTAGCCTCGAGAGAATCCAAAGCCCTGCAATATGCTGACGAAAAGACGGAGGAAATTAAACTGCTGCTTGAGGCTTCAACGGACGGCATCTATGGAATTAATCTCGAAGGTCGGTTTACTTTTATGAATTCTGCCGCGCTTCAATTGCTGGGTTACGCTCTTGAGGAAGTTATCGGAAAAAATATTCATCACTTAGCTCATTTAAAAAAGTTAGACGGTGCCCCCTACCCCATCGAAGATTGCCCGATCTATCAAGCATTTCAATCTGGAATCTCCTGCCGAGTCGATACTGAGGTTTTGTGGCACAAAGACGGAACCTCCTTCCCCGTCGAATATTCTGCTTCACCGATGATTCGCCGGGGAAAGATATTAGGGTCATTGTGTACTTTTAGTGATATCACCGAGCGTAAAATAGCAGAGGAAAAATTAGCTCGAGCGGCAGCGGAAGCCGAAATTTTGCATCAAGCAGCTACTTTCGCCACACGGGATCTCACCTTTGATGTGGCCCTTAAAGAAACGCTTGCCTTAGTTTGTCAGGGTATCCATTGGCCCGTGGGACATGTCTGTAAATTGTCCCCCGATCACAAGGGCTTGGAATCCACCGATATCTGGTATTTGAACGATCCAGAAAAGTACCACCCCTTCAAAAAATTGACGGAAAGTTTATATTTCCCTATCGGAACGGGGCTGCCCGGACGCATTGCCCAATCTCGTGACATTGCTTGGATTGATAATGTGCAGAATGACCATAATTTCCCGCGAAA
The DNA here is from genome assembly GCA_009691445.1 of Candidatus Taenariivivens baikalensis. GTDB lineage: Bacteria > Omnitrophota > Omnitrophia > Omnitrophales > Aquincolibacteriaceae > Taenariivivens > Taenariivivens baikalensis. The sequence continues at coordinate 77,865 of SICL01000004.1, forward strand.
ACAAGTTTGCGCCGAAGTCGGTATTACCTCTGCTTTTGCTTTTCCGATTACGATTGAAGGACGGGTCGTTGCGGTTTTAGAGTTCTTCATCCCCAAAGCACTAAAACCGGATGCGGACATTTTGAAACTCGTGGGCAATCTCTCAAAACAACTTCAAGTGGTTTTTGAGAAAAAAAGGGCGGCGGAAGCGGCGGAAGCGGTGGAAGCAAGCCGTCTCCGGCTGCAGGCTGTTTTGGATTCTGCCACAGAAGTTTCCATTATTACAACAGACACTCAAGGGCTTATCACCGTCTTTAACAAAGGAGCAGAAAAAATGCTGGGCTGGAAAGCAGAGGAAATGCTTTACCAGAAAACGCCGGAGGTTATTCACACTTTTGAGGAAGTCTCCGAGCGGGGAAAAGAAATGTCTCTCACTTCAGGGAAAACTGTGGAGGGATTTGAAGTTTTTGTGGCCAATGCGCGTGCAGGAAAGCCTCAGCTCAGGGAATGGACTTACGTCAAAAAAGACGGCACCCGTTTCCCCGTCAGTCTTTATATTACGGGAGTGTACAATGCCAGCCATGAGCTTTCTGGCTTTTTGGGAATCGCTACGGATATCACAAAAATTAAACAAGCTGAAATTCAGCTTCAAGAAGCGGCGCGTCAAGCATACGAAGCGTCGCGTATAAAATCTGATTTCTTAGCCACCATGAGCCATGAAATTCGTACGCCAATGAACGCCATTCTCGGAATGAGCGACTTACTGACCGAGACGCCTTTGACGGCTGAACAAAAAGACTATCTGGCACGATTATCCCGCGCGGGCGAGACTCTTTTAAGCATTATTAATGACGTGCTTGACCTTTCAAAGATTGAAGCCCGCTCCATGGAGATTGAGCATATTGCATTTAATTTAAAAGAGCAGGTAGGAAAAACGGTCGACTTGCTGGCCTCTAAAGCTCATCAAAAAGGGCTCGCGATTCATTGGCAGCTCGACCCAGAGATTCCGGCGATACTGCAGTCTGACCCAACCCGCTTGTGGCAAATCCTGCTGAATTTGATCAACAATGCCATCAAGTTTACTGAGGAAGGTGAGATTTCCTTGTCGGTAAAACCGGTAAAAAAGGAGATTGAACATAAAGAGAAAAATGAAATTTGGCTTCACTTTGCTCTGTCGGATACCGGAATTGGCATTCCGAGAGATAAAATAAACAAACTATTTAAGCCGTTCGCGCAGGCCGATTCATCAACGACGCGAAAATTCGGCGGTACCGGTTTGGGCTTAAATATCTGCAAACGGCTTGTGGAGCTGATGGGAGGAAAGATTTGGGCGGAAAGCGAGGAAGGAAAAGGTTCCTGTTTCCATTTTATTCTCCCCTTTGGGAAATCAGATACGCTTCAGGAAAAGGCCCTGGAGACAGCTTCCGAAGACTCCCCCTTGGCATCAAGTCTAAAAATTCTTCTTGCGGATGACTCCGAGGACAATCAGAGTCTCATCCAGGCTTATTTGAAGAAATATCCTTATCAAATTGACATCGCAGAAAATGGAAAAATTGCCTGCGACAAATCGGCCGCCACGGAGTACGATGTCATCTTGATGGATATGCAAATGCCGGAAATGGACGGCTATACCGCCTCTCGAATTATTCGCGAACGAGAAGCAATCGGCGGCCCCAAACGGCATGTGCCGATTATTGCCCTGACAGCCAACGCATTAATTCAGGACGCTCAAAGATGTCTCGCCGCTGGCTGCGATCAGCATCTTTCGAAACCCATCAAAAAATCGATTTTGTTACAAACTTTGCAGTCGATATCTATAAAAAGGCTGCTTGAAAGGCGGGGACTAAAATGAAACAAATTATCTGTATTGATCTACTGGAAGACAATGACGACGATGCCCTGGTGATTAAGGTTAAAAGTCAAAAACTACGATACGATTTTCACTGGGAAATTTTTAAGGACGCGTCCTCAGCGGAAGCCCATTACAAGCATTTGCTCACCGAGCTTGGGCCTTCAAATCCCCTCCCTTCCAACCGCCTGATCCTGTTGGATCTGGCATTGCAGCAATCTCATGGATTTGAATTTCTGAGTTTCATTAAAAAGGGCGATCCACGCCTTGCGACACTGCCGATCATTATTGTCACTGCTTCCGATTCCAAAGAGGATGTGAGAAATACTTTCAAGGGAGGCGGCACCGCCTTCTTAAAAAAACCTTTTGCTCTGGAGGAATTCACACGCACTCTTGAAACCCTGATCATGACCGGCCGCTTGAAACCTCTTTGCGACGCTGACGAAAAGACGGATGCGCTGAAGAGATAAAATAAAACCTTGCTGGCCCAAATCACCCCTTTGGTTTATGGGAAACTGGTCAAGGATATTTCCATTTTGTACCAGGACACCCACAGACCCTGGTGAAATCTTACTGGCACGGATTGGCCAAAGAATTGTCGAGGGGGGCACTGTTAAGATCTCTCGCTGCGCTCGAGATAAATTTCCGCAAGATGAGTCTCTCGGATCCTTCGCTGTACTCAGGATGAGTTCTCGATTGAAAAAGATAATTTTTACGAGAACTCACATATTGAGCGAACGCCGGAGAGCCGGATGCATTTTGCTGGGATTCCAGGGCGGGTCAAACACCAATTCAACACTCACTTCTTTAACTTTGGGCACGACCATCAGTTTATTGCGGATGTCCTGCTTGAGCCATTCTCCCATCCCACAGCCCGGAGCAGTGAGCGTCATTCGGATATTGACCTGGGTGTCGCCGGGTTCGGATGAAAGGGGGAAATCCGAGATCTTGCATTCATAAATCAGCCCAAGATCCACAATATTGTGAGGGATTTCTGGATCGTAGCAGGTGCGAAGCTGAGTCCAGATTAAATCTTCGACAGGCTTGTCTTCTTTGATGGCCTCTTCAGTTTTTTTGACTTCTTCAGGAATTTCTTTACCAATCGCATCCGCGTCTTTGCCCAAAATGCTGGCCATTTGACCCATCATCGTCGTGACAGTAAACGTACCACCTAAGGCTTGGGTCAATCGAAGATCGGTTCCCGGATACAAAATAATCTGTTTTCCGCTCGGAATTTCAGTCGCTACACATTCGCGTTTTAACGTCACAACTTCTTGGGAAGACATCGTTTCTCCGAAATTTTTCCGCTTAGGTATCGTGATAAACCGTCGATAGTCTAACACGATAATGAAAAACTTAATGCGCTTAAAACCAACCGCACCAGGTTTTCTTCTTTTAGTCCTTTCTCTTTTCGGGCCATCTTCCACCGCCTTTGCCGTTGGTTCGGGCGGTTTTGAAAATGCGACCTTCAGTTCAATTGCTATCTCTCAGAGTAATGCCGTCACCGCTCAAGGCGAAGAACCGGCGGCTATTTCCTATAACCCGGCAGGAATTGCTAATCTAAAAGGCCTGCAAGTGGAATCCAATATGGGTTTTATCAGCGTAATCACCCATATCAGTAAGCAGAGCCAGGACGGAAAAACTCAGAGCTCCGGGACACTCGTGGAAGTTCCCACGGGCTATCTGACTTTCAATCCCGGAAAAGTCTTTAATGACCGGCTGGTGCTAGGAATCGGGTCCGATTCGCCCTTTGGCCTCTCCAACAAGTGGGATTCAGCCAATCAAGCAGTCCGGTACACGGGCTACAAGAACTGGCTCAAAATGTATACCCTGAAACCCACGGTTGCCTTCAAATTCACGGATTGGTTGTCGGTTGGTGCCGGGGCCATGAATTACCGCGTTTTTAATTTTGGATCAGTCCAAGCCTACCCTAACAATGCTATTGTTCCGGGATCTCCGGACGGCCAGCTTCGACTCAATATGAGCGGCTCTCATTGGGGTTGGCATTTCGGAGCGCGTGTGAAACCAGCTCCAAAGCATCAGTTTGGATTTTATTTCCGGAGTCCTGTTAAAATTCACATCCGAGGAAAAGTAAAGGTGGAACGCTCTTCCTTTGCGCCGGGAGGACGTTTTGAAAGCGGTGCTTATTCCAATCTTGATCTTCCGATGAATATGACCTGGGGCTATGCTTTCATGCCTAATCCCAAGAACACTATTGAAGCAGATTTTGGCTACACACGCTGGTCTCAGCATAATCGTCTGGATGTGATTTCTACCGACAGCATCAGCACCTTCGATGACATGATTTTAGCCGCCATCAGTCTCAATGCCCATGATTATGACGACACCTTCTCGATTCATCTCGGAGGAAATCACAAGGTCAATGACCGCCTGACCTTGCGCGCGGGAACATTATTTTATACGGCCGCGGTGCCCAAAAACCATCTTATCCCTGCGGTGCCGGACAGTAACAGGCTGGCTTTTTCTGCAGGTCTCAGCTACCAGATCAATCAAATGATGGCCCTGGATGTTTGCTATATGAACATGATTGGCCTGCGCAGAGGCGTGAATAATGATATCGGCGAATCCCTCGGCGGATCTGGGGATGGAAAATATACTTCTGATTATAATATTTTCCTGATCTCAATGAGGTTGATGTGGGAAGATCTGTTTGACAAGATGCTGCCTGGAAGTAAACCCTCAGAACCTGCTCAAAAGTTGGAAGTTTCCCCGGAAATAAAATAACGAAGCGTCGACTGCAGTTTTAGAATCGCCTCATCCTTCAAGCGGCTGATCGGATTTCCGTAATAACGTTTGATCGTCTTTTCAATATCTTCATCCGTGGCAAGAACGATTTCAATATCCCGAATGCCGGGCACGCACTCGAGATCTTTAAGAGAAGCGAGATTCATGGGATCAGGGATAGCCACAAGCATCATCCCTTCCTGGATCGTAATCGGGATTAAACCATGTTCGACAGCGAACTGTTTTGAAACCGCTTGCAGGGCCTTGGCCTGAATCTTGATTTGAGATAAATCCACAAACTGTTTTCCAAACTGAATTGCCAGGGCCTGATATAAAATATTTTTCGAAATGACTCCGTTATCAATCAGTATCTTTCCAAGAGGGCGCTTCTTCTCATCGTATTTCTGGAAATTTAACGCGTCTTCAAGATCCTGCCCCTGAACCCACCCCTGATGAAGCAAAATTTCTCCGATTCGTATGGGCTTCCGTTGTGTGGATATGATCATCCTTAACCTCTTGGTTAATTAAACCTTACCTGTCGCAAACACTTTCTACAAGGGCTTTGTTGGTTTTATCTCTATCAATGCTGATCAGGTTGGGGGGGATCATCTCTCATTCGTCATTGCGAGCTACAGCGAAGCAATCTCGGGTTGTGCGCTTGAGATTGCCGCGTCGTCCTGCGGGACTCCTCGCAATGACTAAAATCTTTTCGTTGTCATTGCGAGCTGCAGCGAAGCAATCTTGCTGGTTGTGCCCAAGGATTATTGCCGCGTCTCCGCCCAAGCGCGGGACTCGCAATGACTACCAACGGAAATGAACCGCACAATGACAGAATAAGAGGATCTTATTCCCACTTATCCTCGAATGAAGTCTTGCCTGGAAGAATCCCATATAAAAAGCGCTGAGTCGAAAGCCTTCCCCGCCTGAATGGAAAAAATTAAATAGGCGGCATTGGGATAAACAGGGTTTCCCTCCCATAGAGCCTGGCGGCGATCTTCTTCGGAAAAGGCTGCTGGGGCATCAATATGAGAATGATAAATGAGACAAATAATCAGGCTGTCGCGACGAAGTCTTTGATGAACTAATAGAAGTTCGCGAGGATCGATTAAATAAGCAGCGCGGGAAGTGCGAGGATATGTCTGAGGATCCTTGCGATGAAGTTCATCCTGCACATTTCTACAGGGAATGATTTCTAGCAGTGTATCGGGATTCTTATTCGTCGCCAGACCTAAGCCACAGCATTCCTGGGGATATTCTTGTTCGGCGTGCTGCTGAATGCGAAAGAGTAAATTCTGCGGAATGGTGAGGGGCATATGATTCCACACATTTTGTCATCCCCGAAATTTCTTGTCGAGGAGAGGATCCAAAAGGCTTCTGGATTCCCGCCTAAAGCATGCGGGAATGACAAACACCTAATTAATCCTGGTGGATAATTCCGGCAATTCGGCCAGACCTGATTTGAACGCGTACATGGGCAGACTGTGCTTTGGATCCCGAACGCACAGTATGAATCACCGCATCAAACACCTCTGCGCTGGATCCTAAATCAATCGTCGGCGAGTGAACATCCGCTGAACTGAGGTTTTTACCTTGGGCATTAACGAGATCCACATGATACGTCGTTTGCTCTGTGGTCCAAAACTTGTGATCTATCGCCAGATCTTTAAAGCTAAGCAATTGGTTTTGTAATGAAAAATCTTCCAGGGGAGAGGATGTTTCAAACCCGTATTTCCCAATCAGATCCCGGCGCTCAATAAGCACCTTGGCAACGGTTTCGCTGTCCTCGGGCTTGGAAAGTTTTCCGGTTTTCACAATCGCACGAATATTCTCATCCGAAAAGGACATGATAATCTTGGTTGCCCAAAGCGCATCCGCACGGGTTAAGTCCTTAAACGCGTAATGCGGCAGCTGGGTTTTGTATTTCGCGGGATCAAAATAACGGTTGTCAAAATAACCGACTGCCGGAGAAACACTCATCAGATTTTCTCCCGTATCTTTCCAACGTTTTTGCCAGGGCTTTTTCCAAAATCCAAAAGAAAAAATGGCTTTCCCGGTATCACCATAATCCACAAAATACTCGTGAGTGGCCATGGGAGGCTTGGCGCCGTTCGAAGAACTGCCTAGTGCATCCTGAAAATCCATCAGGTAATGTTTCAAAACTGGCTTTCCATTGTCACTCACCAGAAGATCCTGCGTATTACCTTCCCGCAGGTCATCCTCACCTAACCAAGAACCAAAGACACGCAAAGCCCGAAGCGCCCGTAAGCAATCATGATTAATTTTATCTTGAGGATCAGCGCTGCGGCGGCCTTGAAATCGAAAAACCCCTTTGTCTTCTCCTGCCGGTGTTTTTCTCGCGGAAGCCCGGTAACGGCCTTCTTCGTCCTGGGGAACAAAAGTAATATATTGTTCAAAACGTTCCTGCGTTAGTTTTTTCTGAAAGCCGGTGTCGTCATAGACAGTCGCAGAGGGGGCAATGGAGACCTGCTTCAAGGTGAAGGTCGCAATTGTATATTGAGGAACTGAATAGCCAATCGCGTGAAAAAAACGGCTGGCGATGGAATCGGCGGATGTCTGAAGCTCCAACGAGTCTTCGGAATCGAATTTCAAAAAATAAGCTCCTCCCTTGGAATCCTTGATAAAAAATCCAGGATGAAGACCGTTGAATTTGCCTTGAGTGATCGTAAGTCCGTTGCTGAAATCAGGGCCTTCATTTTCCGCAGGACCTTTGGCCAGCTCCTCAGCACTGAGGGGCTTGCGGGCGTGACGATTCACAAAGAACGCTGAATCCGGAACTTCATCATAGGCATTAACATCCAGCGAACGGAGTTTTTTCTTGGCAACAAAGCGGTAAAGCCGGTCCAAATGAAGAAAATTGGTGCCTTCGTAGTAGACGTTCTGATTAAAAAGATCGGCGAAAAAACTGGTCTCTTGTGTTTTGATCTCTTGCGCAAAGGCAGGCGCCGACAGCGGAAGCGTTGCTGCAATCATGACAATGGCTATTGTCATCCTAAGGCCTCTTTGCCTTACGTCATTGCGAGGGAGCGGAGCGACCGCGGCAATCTCAGCGCTGAGATTGCTTCGCTTCGCTCGCAATGACGACTTAAAAGGGTGTGCTGGTTTTAACATAATAATTGGTTCCTTCATCTCCATGGGCCATTTCCAACGACAGCAACACAACGTTTGCCAAACTCGTGCGAATCCCAACTCCATACGATTCACGCAAATTCTTTGATTTCAACTTGTCAAAATTTTTGAAGACCTGCCCTGAATCCAGAAATACCACGGCGTCCGTCTTCCAATCTCTGTATTCCCAAAGATTGTACCGATACTCTACATTGAAAACGACCATGCTGCGGTCTGTAAACCGGTTGTAGCGATAGGCCCGAAGGGTTTCGCTCATCTGGTCCGACATCCCGTAACCTCCAAGCCGCGCCATTTGATGAAAGGGCACAGAGTGTCCGTTTGTTTCAGAGTTATGTTCGCCGTAAGCACGAATCCCAAGTACGCGGCGCGGAGTGCCCAGCTTAAAATAATGACTGAGTTCCATTTCGTATTTGAAAAACTCGGCATTGGAACTGTAAAGACCCTGGTTATAGCTGAAGCCAAACTTTTGAAGACCGCCGGTTGTGGAATTTCCAGCCTGATCACGGGTATCACGCTTCGCCTCAGTTTTATAAACTAAAAGTTCATCCCCGTGAAGCCCGGGAATGCCGGCGCTGCCATTGAAAATACCACTGTTATAACGGCCCATCGATCCATCACGACCATCCGCGATGTGTACATTGCGGTAGCCAAATTTAAAATCCAGGGAATGCGCCACGTCCGGCTTGTACCCAAGAAGATATTGAAGATTGGTTTCTTCCCGTTTGTACACATAACCATCTCCCCGGCTGGAATGGGGACCGATGCCATAGAAATGTTCCTGGGGATGGGTTTCATATTGAAAATACCCCTGAGTCCGGAATCCGGTTCCGCCGATGCGCTCTACGCCAAGACGCGATCCAACGTTAAAATTATAATGGGACGCAAAATGGATCCAGCTATCCGCCACCAAATCCGGAAAACGTTCCTTCTGATGAAGGGCCCTGACAAAATCAACTTCAGCGCCTATATCCAGACGCGCCAAGCTAATCAAATTGAGTTTTGGTGTCAGACCTTTTTTGCCTAGCGTGTCATACACCCACTGGATCTTTTCCATCACGTGGTGTTTTTCCATATAGACCAAGCTCTTATCCACGGGGTAACGCAGGATTTCAAAGGGATATTCCGGAAAATGCAGCAGACTTCGTTCAAACAGAGTGGCCTGTTTAGGTTCGCTCTGAAGCGGAGCATATTTATCGTAAGAACTATCCTGGGCAAACAACGGGGGCGAAGCAAGAAGCAACACGGCTGTAAAACGGATGATGGATAAGAATGATTTTTGTTTCATAGGGTAATAAAGTGTTTCTCGAAAAATATTTATCGGCTCCCGAGGATTTTCCTTAAGATTTATTTTTGATTCTTCAACTGCCGGACGCAGAAACAACTGGTGGGGCCAGGGCCAGCCGGACTTGGCCTCTTTAGTCGTTATCCGCCGGAAGGGTAAAGGCTTGAGGAATATGCCTGATTTCCGGAGCTCCCCGCCCGACAGATGACAGGCCGGCGTCTAGTGACCCGCTCACGGCAATCACATCAAAGCCCGCGGGTTGGGAAGCAAAGCTCGGATGCGTTTTTAAATACCACTGCGCCAGCCGAATCAGCTTCTTTTGCTTGGCCGCGTGAACCGATTCTTCGGGCCGTCCGAAGTGATCATTCGACCGTGTCTTAATTTCAACGAAGATAATCCGTCCATCCTTTTGAACAATCAAATCAATTTCACCGATTGTGCACCGATAGTTTTTCTCCAAGATCTTGTAGCCTTGCTTCTTTAGATAACTGCAGGCTGCCGCCTCACCGCGGTCTCCGAGCGTATAACGAAAAGGTTTAGAGCTGGGTTTAAGCTTCACCGCAGCGTCTCTTGAAAAAAGGCCCGGACCGGCGCAAAACTTCTACGATGAGCTTGGCTTGGTCCCAAAACCTTTAAGCTTGCCAAATGTTCTGGGGTTGGATAACCTTTATGTTTAGCAAACCCATACCCAGGATAAACCTGATCGAGACGTTCCATCCACTCATCACGAAACACCTTGGCTATAATCGAAGCCGCCGCAATGGAAGCCGACTTCGTATCCCCCTTCACAATGGCCTTTTGGGTCAGCGAAATATCAAGTTGCATATTGCCATCAATGAGCACCAGATCGGGAATCTGATTCAGGGAAAGCAGGGCTTTTTTCATCGCGACTCGTGTCGCCTGATAAATATTGATCTGATCAATCATGGTTTCATCCACCATGCCGATCCCCACAAAACTGCAGCGAATGATTTGGTGAAAAAGTTTCTGCCGCATCTTGGGCGATAATTGTTTGGAATCCTGCACAGGAAGGCGAGGTGCTTGAGGAAAAAAAATTACAGCCGCTGCCACCACGGGCCCCGCCAAAGGGCCGCGGCCAACCTCATCCACCCCCGCAATTAAAGAGTGAGAGGCCGGCAAATGGCTACTATCAAAATCATGCAAGGGGTTAGACATTTCAGGGACAGACCTCGTTGACGCTTGTGTCATTCCTGAACCCTTCGATTGTCATTCATCCGTCAGCCAGGGATCCGTCCTTCTCGGCGGAGGCTAGAAACACCTCAGAATGACATTCGTGGCCTAGAAAACACCCTTGTGCCCCGGCACTTCTTTACAGGATGACTTTTTTCTTTCTCAAATAATAAAGCCGGGCGCGGCGGACCTTTCCCTTACGAACAATCTGAATCTTTTCGATGGTGGGAGAATAAAGGGGGAAAATCTTCTCAACCATGTCTCCGTGGGTTTCCTTAATCACGGAAAAAGTTTTTCCAGCGCCCTCTCCACGCTTGCGAAGGCACACGCCTTCAAAAACCTGGACGCGGGTTTTATCGCCTTCTTTGACTTTCAAATGAACCTTGAGCGTATCGCCCACCTGGAAATCTGCGACTTGTTTTTTCTGAAGTTCCTGATCAATCACTTGAATCGCTTTAACTCTCACGGTGCACTCCTCTTTTTATTCAGTTTATATTACTATTTCTTTAAGTCCGGTCGCTTTTTGATCGTCGCTTGCCTTGAAGCTTGTGCCCGCCATTTGGAAATCTTTTCGTGATGCCCGGAAAGCAGCACCTCCGGCACTAAAAATCCACGAAAATCCTGCGGCTTCGTGTACTGGGGATACTCGAGACCTTCTGTCTCAAAGCTCTCTTCCACAAGCGACTGTTCATTGCCCAAAACACCCGGAACCAGCCTTGATATCGCTTCCACCACACAGAGCGCCGGGGCTTCGCCTCCCATGGTGATAAAATCACCCACGGAAATTAACTGATCCGCCAAATGCCCGTGCACCCGGTGATCCACCCCTTCGTAATGCCCCGCAATTAAAATTATTTGCGACTTCTTGGCTAGGGAACGAGCCATTTTCTGGGTGAAGGGTTCTCCCGTGGGATCCATCACAATCACCCATCCGCCTTTTTTGCGGATCTTCTCCACGCATTCAAAGATCGGCTCAGGTTTCATCACCATCCCGGGACCACCACCAAACGGCTTGTCATCCACGGTTTTGTGGCGATCGTGAGTATAGTCCCGAAGATTATGCGTCCGGATCTGAATCAGGCCTTTTTTCTGCGCCTTACCCAAAATTGATTCGCGAAGTGGCCCGTCAAAAAATGACGGAAAAATCGTCACCAGATCAATTTCAAGAGACATAAGTTTTTAGAGGATTTGTCATTCCCGCGCCACCGCCTATGACGGGGTCCCGTCCGAAGGCGGGAAAAGCGGGAATCCAGGCTGTTAAAAACTGGATCCCCAATAAAAAATTTTCGCCAGCGAACGAATCCGTCCATTTTTGGGCGAATTGGGGATGACATCCCGGAAAAATTTCCGGGAGCCCTGTCACTTTTTAGCTTTCTTATTACTGCGCTTGATCAACGTTTTAATGGTGTCCGATGCTTGAGCGCCCTGACTTAACCAGTACTCCAAACGATCTTGCTTCACCACAAATTTCTCGTCCTTGGGAAGCGGGTCATAATAACCGATCTCTTCAATAAACCGACCATCCCGGGGCATTTTGGCTTCACTCACCACAATGCGCCAAAAGCTGCGGTTATTCGTGCCGCAACGTTTCATGCGAATTTTAACTGCCAATGGATCCTCCTTTTAAATAGCTTTCAGCTATCAGTCTTCAGCTATCAGCAAGGTTGACTGAAAGCTGTTAGCTGACGGCTGAAAGCTGTTAGCTGCCTTACTCTTTCGCTCTTTGGATTTTTGCTCCTAGAGCGGTTAACTTCTCTTCGATTTTTTCATATCCGCGGTCTAAATGATAGACGCGGTGTACTTCGGTTTCGCCGTCAGCCACAAGACCTGCGATCACAAGCGCTGCGCTTGCTCTGAGATCGGAGGCCATCACCGGCGCTCCGCTTAAACGCTTAACGCCATGAATAATGGCGCTAGGCCCTTCCAGGAAAATTTTTGATCCCATCCGGTTCAGCTCACTCACATGCATGAAACGGTCCGGATAAATTTTTTCCGTAATCACACTGATGCCCGGCGTAATCGCCATGAGCGCCATCATTTGCGCTTGAAGATCCGTCGGAAAGCCCGGATAAGGAAGCGTCGTCACATCCACCGACTTTAACCTGCCGGTTCTCCGGACATGCATCGCATTTTTCTTTTCTGAAATCCGGACACCTGCCTGAAGCAGCTTATCCATCACGACATGATGATGCTGCGCTTCCACATTACGAATCATCACATCTCCGCCGGTCATGGCTGCAGCCATCATAAAGGTCTGCGCTTCGATCCGGTCGGGAATAATCCGGTATTTAACTCCGTGGAGTTTTTTCACTCCTTCGATTTCAATCCGGTGCGATCCTTCTCCGGAAATTTTAGCGCCCATCTTCCTTAGAAAACGCGCTAAATCAACCACTTCCGGTTCGCTTGCTGCGCTCTCAATCGTTGTTCTTCCCTGAGCCAACACAGCAGCCATCATAACATTGCCTGTAGCCAGCACGGAAGATCCAAACGATCCCCCTAGATAAATATTTCCGCCACGCAAATTTTTCTTAGCCTTGGCATGAACATATCCATGAACCGTATCAATCTCAGCTCCAAGGGCCTTAAAACCTTTCAAATGCAAATCGATCGGACGCGGGCCAATCACGCAGCCGCCGGGTAAAGAGACTTCCGCGCGGCCCGTCCGTGCTAAAAGCGGCCCAAGCACGCAGACCGAAGCACGCATTGTGCTGACCAACTTATACGGAGCCACCGGATTCAGACCCTTGCCTGCCCGAATCAAGACCGAACCATCTTGATAAAGCGCCTTGGCTCCCAAAGACCGAAGGAGCTTGATCATCGTGTGGACATCACGGAGATCCGGAACGCCTTCGATCACGGTTTCATCTTCGGTCAGAAGAGAGGCCGCCATAATCGGAAGCGCAGAATTTTTTGCTCCCGACACATTGACTTCTCCCCGAAGTCTGCATCCGCCCTGAATGATGATTTTTTCCATATCTTATTTCTTTTGAGCGGCGATGACGCGATCCACGCCCAAATAATCTTTCGTGATCTCAATCTCTTGATACAAACCGCTTAATTCCAGGGTTTTCCGGATCGCCTGGGACTGATGAATTCCCATTTCCATCACAAGCCATCCGCCCGCGTTCAAGCGATCGGCGCTGTCCGCAATCAACCGCCGGTAAAAATCCAAGCCGTCGCTTCCGCCGTAAAGTGCTTCACGCGGTTCATAACGAAGTTCAGGTTCCATCTGCTCCAGATCCGCGGCAGATAAGTAAGGAGGATTGGAAACGACCAGATCCCACTTTTGATCGGAGACCAAGTCCTGAAATAAATCAGACCGCAAGAGCGTTGCGCGGTCTTCGAGTCCATGCTGCCGGATATTTTTCCCGGCAAACTCCAGAGCTTCCAAAGATAAATCCACCAGGGTTGCCTGGACTCTGGAATCATTTTTTAAAAGAGCAATCGCAATCGCGCCGGATCCTGTTCCCAGATCCAAGAACGAAACTGGCCGCGGCAGAGTTTTTATTTTCTCACCGGCGACCTGGACAAGAATTTCTGTCTCGGGCCGCGGCACCAAACATCCGGGACCCATGGCCAATTTTTCATTCCAAAAAAAACTTTCCCCTAAAATATACGCGAGGGGTTCGCGAAGAATGCATCGTTCGACCCATCCCCGGAAAAGCGCTTCCTGATCCGGTGAAACCGGCAGGTGCTTCTGGAGATAAACGTCGCTCCGGCTTAAACCCAGCAAATGCTCAAGCATCCACTCGCAGGACGCCTGAGCCTCAAGATCACCCAAGGGAGTAAGTTTCTCTTTCCCCCATTGAAAAAGATCCTGCACCTTCGGCAAGGGAATGGGAGGGGAAAACGTCAAAGGATTTCCTCTTTCAGCCTGCGCTGCTTCTCATCGTAAGCCAGGGCCGCAACAAGTTCGTCCAAATGGCCGTCTAAAATATCATTCAGGCTGTGTAAAGTCAAACCGATTCGATGATCCGTAACCCGTTGATCTGGAAAGTTATAGGTGCGAATTTTCCCGGAACGATCGCCGCTTCCGATTTGGTCTTTTCGCTTTTTGGCCATTTCGTCGTGCTGCTGCTGCTGTTTGGCATCAAAAAGCCGGGCCCGGAGCACCCTCATGGCCTTTTCCTTATTCTTATGCTGAGAACGCTCATCCTGGCAGGACACAACCACGCCCGTCGGCATATGGGTAATACGGACCGCAGATTCGGTCTTGTTCACATGCTGACCCCCAGCGCCCGAGGCCCGGAACACATCGATCCTTAAATCCACAGGATTGATAATGATCTCTGTCTCGGTAGCTTCAGGCAGCACAGCCACTGTGACCGCAGAGGTATGAACCCTCCCGCTGGCTTCGGTCGCGGGCACACGCTGAACCCGGTGGATCCCCATTTCATATTTCAACTTGCCATAAGCATCATCCCCGCTGACCCCGAAAATGATTTCCTTAAATCCGCCGATTCCGGTCGGATTGGAGTCCATCACTTCAGTCACGAGCCGGTGATCCACGGCAAACCGCGAGTACATCCGGAAAAGATCTGCGGCAAAAAGCGCGGCTTCATTTCCGCCTGTCCCCGCCCTGATTTCCATAATCACATCGCGGGACTGGTTCGGATCATCGCCTTTTAAAAGCAGGTCTTCAATTTTGGTAACGATTTCCTGCCTTGTTTGAGAAAGAACGCGCTGCTCATCCTGATAAAGAGACTTCATCTCTGTATCCAGGCCCTTATCCAACAATGCATCGGTCACCGTTTTAAGCTCCCGGTCAATTTTGAGAAAATCCTCGTAGGCAATGACCACCGGTCTTAAACCCGCCAGCTCTTTGGAGAGCTTTTGGTACTGAGACTGCGCCACCGATGGATCGGAAAGCTGCTGTTCCAGTTCCTTGGAACGCGCAAAAATCTTCTCGAGTTTCGGAAGTAAAATCATGGATTCTGGATAGCGGCTTTATCCTTGGCAGCCTGAAGCTTCTCTCGAATCGAAAGCTTTGCGCCAAATGCTTGCTCAGGCGCCTTGGGTTTTTTAACCGGAGCAGGAGCCGCGCCTGAAACGAACTTTTTATTGAAACGGTCGATACGGCCTGCAATATCCATCACTTTCTGTTTTCCCGTAAAAAACGGGTGACAACTGGAGCAGACGTCGACCCTAATGGATCCCTTAATCGTGCTTTGTGTCTGAAAAGAATTTCCGCAGGCGCACTGCAGCGTAACGGGTCCATATTCTGGGTGAATTTCTGTTTTCATAAAACTCCCTTTCTTGATTAAGTTAAAATCCCAAAAACCAAACAACAAATTATTGGCATTTTGGATTTGGCGCTTGGAATTCTCTTTGGAATTTATTTTTCTACTTTATTTAAACTGAGCAAAAACTCAGCATTGGATTTTGTTTTGGCAAGCCGATCCACAAGAAGCTCCATAGCTTCCGCAGGATTCAACTCGTTTAATACTTTGCGAAGCACCCAAACCCGCGGCAGTTCATCCTTGTGCATCAGAAGATCTTCCTTACGGGTGTTCGATTTCTTCACATCAATCGCTGGATAGATGCGTTTCTGAAAAAGGTTACGGTCCAGCTGCAATTCCATATTGCCCGTGCCTTTAAATTCTTCAAAAATAACCTCGTCCATGCGCGAACCGGTATCGACGAGCGCCGTCGCGACAATGGTCAAACTTCCACCTTCCTCAATATTTCGCGCGGCCCCAAAAAATCGCTTTGGGCGATGAAGCGCATTGGAATCCACACCGCCGGAGAGAATTTTTCCGGAATGCGGAACCACGGTATTATAAGCGCGCGCAAGACGCGTAATACTGTCGAGCAGAATCACGACATCGCGTTTGTGCTCCACAAGCCGTTTCGCCTTCTCAAGCACAATTTCCGCCACCTGAACATGCCGCTCAGCGGGTTCGTCAAACGTTGATGCGATCACCTCGGCTTTGACCGACCGCTGCATATCCGTCACTTCTTCCGGACGTTCATCAATCAGCAGAATAATCAGATAAGCGTCCGGATGATTAGTGGTAATGCTGTTGGCGATTTTTTGCAGCAAAATCGTTTTACCGCTGTATGGCGGCGCAACAATTAAACCGCGCTGGCCAAATCCGATGGGCGTCAGAAGATCCATAACCCTCATCGAGACTTCACTCGGAGAAGTTTCAAGAATAATCCTTCCGTTCGGATAAAGAGGCGTCAGATTATCAAAGGGGATCTTGTCTTTACTCTTCTCCGGATCTTCAAAATTGACCAGCTCCACTTTCAGAAGAGCAAAATACCGTTCGCCTTCTTTCGGCGGCCGAATCTGCCCGCTCACGCTGTCGCCGGTGCGCAGGTTGAATCGGCGAATCTGGCTCGGCGAGACATAAATATCGTCCGGCGAAGGCAGGTAATTATAATTGGGCGAACGTAAAAACCCAAAACCGTCTTCAAGAATTTCAAGAACGCCTTCCCCGAACATCACATCCGACTGGTCCGACGAAGCCGCCTGAGCTTGAAGGATTTTAAAAATCAAATCCTGTTTTTTGATACCCGTCGTGGGACCAATATTAAACTTACGACTCATGTCATGAAGTTCATTGATCTTGAGTTTTTTAAGGCTGATGGCATCTAGCGGTTTATGTCCAGACTTCGCCGCGGGGCCCGGCACAGAACCTCGGTTACGGTTTGGATCCGAAATAGATGAGGCCGTGTCTTGAGTGGTTTCTGAGAACTCTTGATTCATTTTTTTCATTGCGAGTTTATTTCCCTTTCCAGGATTGGAATTTTGGCCCCGCAGAGTGATGCGCAAGCTTGTCCCAGACTTTCAGGATTTGCTTGTCGGTCTCCTCCGAACGGCCTTGATTATCGATCACAAAATCAGCTAACAATACTTTTTCTTCAAGCGGCTTTTGCGCTCCAAGCCGCGCATAAATCTCGGACTTGGAAAAGCCTTTTTCGCGCAGCCGCTCCAAAATCACTTGCTCAGGCGCCTTCACCACAATGGTTTGATCACAGCGCTGATCTAGTCCAGTTTCAAAAAGAAGAGGCACATCAAGAATAATGACATTCTCTTCCGATTCGCTAATTTCTTCGTCCATCCGTTTAAACACGTAGGGATGAATGATAGCTTCAAGCGCTTTGCGTTTAACGGAATCCTGGAAAATAATTTCCGCAGCGGCTTTGCGGTCAATATCACCGCCGCATCCAAGCGCTTGCGGCCCAAGAAGTTTAACAACAAGATCAAACTCTTTACGGCCTACCTGGAGCGCTTCGCAAGCAAGCGCGTCTGCATCAATCACCCTGGCGCCCAGTTTTTCAAACCCACGCGCAACGGTGCTTTTGCCGGAACCGAAACTTCCGGTCAGCCCAATAATCTTTTTCATGATGGGTCATCCCCGAATATTTTTATCGGGGATGACAGCTTCGCTGTCAATTTTTGTACCACGACGAACCCGTAAACACATCCACCTTCAGCGGAACATTTAAAGGAAACGCGCTTTCCATCCTGGACCGAACCATTTTCTCAAGTTTGGGTAATTCTTTTTCCAAGACATCAAACACAAGCTCGTCATGCACCTGCATAATCATAAGGCTTTGGAGATTTTCTTTTTCGATTTCCTTCTGAACCGCAATCATGGCAAGCTTGATCAAATCGGCCGCAGATCCCTGAATCGGCGCATTGATTGCCGCCCGCTCTGCAAATTGTCTCAACTGGCCGTTTTTAGAATTCAAATCCGGAAAATAGGATCTGCGGCCAAGAATCGTGGTCAAATATCCCTGCTTGCGCGCGATCTCCAGCTGACCCTCCAAATAACTTTTAACTTTTCCGTAACGTTTAAAGTAGTTCTGGATAAAAGCATCTGCTTCCGGAATGGAAAGATTCAAATCCTGGGAAAGCCCGTAGGCGGTCTTCCCATAAATAATACTAAAATTAATGGTCTTGGCCAGATTGCGCATTTCACGCGTCACCTCTTCATCGCGGACTCCGTAAAGAAGCGTGGCCGTAAACTTGTGAATGTCGCGGTCTTCAGCAAAGGCTTTGACCAGATTAGGATCCCCGGAAAGATGCGCCAGAATTCGGAGCTCAATTTGAGAATAATCTGCGGATAAAATCAACCGCTTCTCTCCGTCGCGGCGCGGGATAAACGCCTTCCGGATTAGGCGCCCAGCCTCCGTCTTGATCGGAATATTCTGCAGGTTAGGATCCGAACTTGAAAGCCTTCCCGTCACAGTCGTCGTTTGATGATAAGACGTATGCACGAAACCCGTCGCGGGATTGATGATGGTTTGAAGTGCATCCAGATAAGTTGACTTGAGTTTGTTTTTTTCGCGATACTCCAAAAGTTTTTTGGGTAACTCGTACGACTCGGAAAGTTTTTCGAGCACGCTCACGTCCGTAGAAAAGCCCGTTTTTGTTTTGCGCACCACGGGCATCTTTAACTTCACAAAAAGGACTTCGGCCAATTGTTTAGTGGAATTAATATTAAATGCTTCGCCCGCTTCCTTATGAATTTCCAGCGTCAACTTTTCCAGATCACAACCACACTCTTCAGAGAGCTTTTGCAAAAAAGGGACGTCCAGACTAACGCCATTCATTTCCATTTTTGCCAGCACCTCCGCCAGGGGAAGTTCGAGATCGACCAGCAAAGCTTTTAGTTCAAGCGCTTCGATCTTATTTTGCAGAAGAGGCACCAGGCGAAACACGCAATCCGCGTCTTCACAGGCATATTCGCTGACTTTTTCCACCGGCACTTGATCCATCGTAATTTGTTTTTGCCCGGATCCGATCAGCGATTCGGTCGAAATTTTTCGGATTCCAAGATGCTCCAAAGAAATATCATCCAGATTATGATTGAGCTTGAGCGGATTCACGAGGTAGCTTGCGATCATCGTATCAAAAGCCACTCCTTGCATCGTAATGCCGTGGCGTTTTAAGACGATCCAGTCATATTTGATATTCTGCCCGTATTTTTTGCGTTTGGGATTTTCTAAAATGGGTTTTAAAACTTCCAGTACTTTCTCAACCGGAAATCCTTTTCCCGCGTGATGCACCGAGGAAACAGGAATATAGTAAGCTTGAAGGGGTTCAAAACTAAAACTGACCCCGACAAGATGGGCCTTCATCGGATCCGCGCTGGTGGTTTCAGTATCAAAACTAAACGCTTCCTTGCGGCTTAAGATATCAATCATCGTCCTCAGATCCGTCTCACGCTGAATGCTCTCATAGCGGCGGTCTTCCAGAACCTGCGGTTGTGTCCGCTCATGATCTTTAAGCAGGCCGCGGAATTCATAACGCTTCAAAAGCTCAATGAGTTTGGGTTCGTCGGGCCCCTGAAGGGTCATGTTATCCCACCCATAATCAAGCGGCACATCCGTATCAATGGTCACAAGTTCCCGCGACAAACGGAGCTTATCTTCATGCTCGCGCAAAAGCGCTTGTTGGGATTTGGAAGTGACTTTCGAAACATTTTTAATCAGCCCGTCCACGGAATCAAATTGATGAATGAGCTTAAGCGCCGTTTTTTCACCAATCCCAGGAACGCCGGGAATATTGTCGGAGGCATCGCCCATCAGGGCCATAATTTCGATCACCTTTTCCGGCCCAAGACCGTCATAACGCTTACGCACTCCGTCCGCATCAATAATCATTCCTTCTTTATGCGGATTCAAAATCTTGATCCGATCAGTCACCAGCTGCATGGCATCCTTATCTCCGGTGACAATAAAAACCTCGTAACCTTGCTCCGCCCCCTTGCTGGCCAAAGTCCCAATCACATCGTCCGCTTCGTAGCCGGGCTTTTCATAAATAGCAAATCGTGAGACTCGGCAAAATTCCTTAATGGGTTCCATCTGCTGAATCAAATCTTCGGGCATCGGCTTGCGGTGCGCCTTGTACTGATCATATTTCTTATGCCTGAATGTGGGTTCGGGCCGGTCAAAACAAATCGCCAAATGATCAGGCTTGGAATCGCGAATCAGTTTGAGTAGCATGACCACAAATCCATAAATGGCGTTGGTGGGCTCACCTTTGGAATTGGACAAAGAGGCAATCGCATAATACGCCCGGTAGCAAAGGGAGTGCCCATCGATTAGAAACAACCGCCCGGATCGTTTATTTTGCGGACTTTGGGCGCGCGGGGATTCGCCCTTTGCGGTCGTTTGAGTCATGAATTCAGTATTAATCCGGGTAAGAGTTATAGGATTATCGGCACTAGAATCAGGCGGTTTTTTTTGTCATTGCGAGGAGCGCTTTTCAGCGACGAAGCAATCTGGTGCTTTTTGCTCTGTTTTGATGATTTGATTTAGGATAATAGGAATCAAGTTGCGTGGATTTATGTGGCTAGTCCAACTCTGACAACGGACGCAAGGTTAGCGAAATCCCCCTCTAAAGTCAACCTATTTCTTTCTATTTTCTTTCTATTTCTTTCCCTGAAAGTTAGGATAAAGGATGAATCCTGAGGAATCCCCGAATCATGAGACTATGGCGGCCGCCGCCGCCTGGCCGTCCAAACGGACTTGCCAGTCGCTTTGAGCCACGGTAAGGTTCAACGCAAGTGGATTTGTGAGGACGCCATCAGCTAAGATTCGGATTCCTTCTCCTTTTTTGAGAAGAACGCCCGGGTGGCCCTTGAGGTCTGAGACTTCCACCTCGCCGTCAAAGACTTGAACGAGAGCTTCTCCGCTAGGGAGTACTTCGAGTGTAAAATCGGTTCCCCGAACCGAAACGGCTCCAGTCGGAGTGCGGATTCTTAAATTGGATTTCCCTTCCAGAGCATTTTTCCAAGCCCGAATGGCGCCTCGAGTCACGCGAGCTATGGAAGATTCCTTTTCGATCAGGTCTGGATCTGAAAATTCAAATTCGGAATTGGAAACCACGACGAGTTTATGCCCGTCCTGAAGCCGGATGAGGATTTGGCCATTTTTTCCTGTCACAATGCGATCCGCGGTAATGCTAGTCTGGATCTTGGCGGAGATCGCGATTTTTTTGGCACCGCGGTAGAAGGTCACATCCCCCTTGATGTCAAGAATCTCAAAGGTTCCGTACCAAGCTTTGCATTCTCCCCCTGAGGATTTATATCCGTCATCGCATTTGCAGTGCAGCGTAATAGTGCCATCGGTTTCTTCTTGATGGTCGTTATGAGCATGTTTCGGGCAGCTGTCTTCAGCTTGGAGTATCGCAGGGTGCAGCGTGACGACGGCGATCACAAAAAGCGCGGGAAGCGAGAAAATGAAGTTTGATTTAGCATGGGACATAGACTCTCCTAATCATCAAGAACGACACGACGCATTTTGGTTTTTGCAGGTGCTTTTGCTGGGGCAGGATCAGGCCCTGGGGCCGGGGTTTTACCCGCATTGGCGGGCGACTTCGAGCTTTCAGCTTCCCGGACTTTGTATTGAATAAAGTTTTTTTCGTTCTCAGCTTTGTTGACTTCAGCGCGCGCGTTGGCAATGGCCACATAATCTGCCGAAGTTTTTTCATCTTTTGCCTCGAGACGATCCAGAGCGGATTGATTCTTTTTTTGCATGATTCCCGCTTTGTTCCACCGGTCCGCAAGGCTGGTCATTTCCGGATGCTTTTTTAATTCGTCGGAAACTTGCAACGCTTCAGCACCCATGCCTTCAGCCTTAATTTCAACGGCTCCGAGTGATCCATGAGATTTTCCTCCTGTATCAAATGCTTTCGAAAGTTCTTCCGAGGACCCTTCGTTCGTGGACAGGCCGGCACCGTATGTCCCATGGGCTAAGGCGCTTCGGATATGATCGCCTGCTTTTTTGGATCCTTCCGGCTGATTGGGATCCCATTTTGCTTTTGTCGTTTTAAAAAGTTCGGGATTTTCCCGGTTGGCGGCTTTGAAAGGTTCCAAAGGAACTTTGACTTGATTCAAGGCAGCGGCAGCATTCTCAGAGGATGCTGCTGGAGAGGTTTGATTTTTTAAATCCTGGACTAGCTGATCAGACGAAGAAATAATTTCACGGCTGGTGAATGCCATTTGATCCTGAAGCATTTTTTCACGCTGAGTATTTTGTTCCGTGCGCTGTCCGCTTTCGGCTTTCCTAAGATTCTGACGAATGGCCAGACTATTCGACTCATATTGAAGGGCTCGCTTGTAAGAAACGATGGCATTTTGCCAATCTCCGTTTTTGTGGTAGGCCAGACCTTCCGCATAATGAACTCCGGCCTTGGCGCGTTTGAGGTTGCTCAGAACCGACGGATCATTGGGCAGATAGCTGAGAGCTTGTTCATAGGCAGAGACAGCGCACTCATAGTTTCGCTGCATAAAACATTGATTGCCCTGGCTATTGAGCTGGTATCCTTGGGTACGGCGAGCTTGGGCTTCGGCCATGTTTCTTAGTCCTTGAGAAAATGCTTGTCCGACAGCTTCGCCCAATCGTGATGCCCCGTAGCCTGTGGTTGAGCCATAGTCATAAGCGCTCGATGAGGAACTGCTTGTGGGATCTCCGCGGTAATTGGTGCCGTCATCATCTGTCCAGGTATCTCCCACGCGTGTTCCTTCCAAGGCAAATCCCGAGTTTGGCCAGACGCTGAATAGGGAAAACGAAAGAAAAAGCACAGGGGTAAGATATTTTTTTTCCCGTCGAATGAGTTTAGTCATGCGCGTGCCGTTTTTCCGTTCCACGGATTAAAGTTACTGCTGAAGTCCAATCGCCCGCAGCTTGAGTCAGTGCGGAAGCTAGAATTCGAAGATCGTCGCTTTTGTTTTTATCCAGATAAGAACCAAGGTCTGTGATGGTTTCCTTGTTTTGATAATTTCGGGCGAGGAAAATCCAATGAAGAACTCGTTCCGTCTTAAATGATTTTTCTGCGAGATCTGGATTTCCAATTTCAGCGGCTAGTTCGCCTAGATTGCGGAGCACGTAAGCCGTGGAAGAAACAACAGCGCCTTCAAAACACTTCTGCAAAAGTTCTGAAGCTTGATCTGAATTGCCACTCAGGAAATAAAGCCGCGCGAGTTTAAGCTGCAGCGATGCAGTGGCGGATGGATTCCGAATTACTTGAACGAGTTGTGCGAGTTGCTCCACTTGATTTTTCAACGCAAGGCGCCAGAAAAGTGAGGCTGAAAACTCAGCTTCCGAAGTGGGGTCCAGCGTTTGAAGGCGAGCGAGGACTTGCTCAAAATGATTTTGTTCCGCCGCGCTGTAGGCGCAAGCCATTGGGGCAAAGGGGGAAATTAGCTTTCCGTCGTTTCTGTGTGCGAGGGATTCCAGTTCCCTGCACCCTTGGTCCGCCAATTCTTGATTCCCAATCCAAGCAGCTGCAGTGGTGAAGGTGTAAAGATCCGCCGCGAGGGAAGAAATGCTCCCGGGCGCTGACGTGTTTGTATTTTTCATTTCCTTCAGGACTTGATTTCCCTGACCGTTTACCAAACGAGCGATTTGGGTTTGAGCCGGATTCGAAGATTCCTTGAGTATTTGATCCGCAAGACTCCGGGCTTGGTCTGTTTTCCCTGCTTTTAAAAGTCCGGTAAGCAGCAGGGCACGAAACGAGTCTTGGCTTGCTTTGTCTTCAATGAGTGAAAGAAGGGCCGCGGCTTTATCTGTTTCAAGTTCACGCGTGAGTAACGCACATAATTGAATCAAAAGCTTTGAACGCTCCACAGAGGCGGGAAGACGCTGAAGAGTTTTTAGTGCGGAATCTTTTTCTAAGCGTCCCAACTGGTATTGAGCCAGCAGGATCAGGAGAGGCTGGGTCGCTTCCTTATTTTGAAAGGAGTTCAGCAATTCCTCTAACGTTGTGTAATCATGAGAGGCAGCGAGATACTCTCCAAACTGAAGCGAATAAGCGACCGGATCTGACACGGGAAAAATTTGTTGGGCTTCACGGGTTCGCCCAGCAGCCCCTTGAATGGAAGCCAGCGTTTTGAGCGCGGATTCTTTTTCCTCCGCAAACTCTTCAGGAAACTTAGAGACACTTGAGGCGGCTAGCCGAGCTAGATCTTGAGCTTTGCTGTCTGCCAGGGCTTCGAGGCGTTTGATTTCAGATTGAATAGAATCATGGTCCGGTGTATCGGGAACAGCCTCCAGATACGCGTGCAGCCACAAAACCGCCAAAAGCGGCGAGGTTGATTTTCTAAAGGAAGTGCCGAGGTTGAAATAAACGTCGGGCTGCAAAGGCGCTAAATGCTGTGCGGTATCAAAGTGGTGAAGTGCTTCATTCCAAAGCCCTTGATCAAACGCGGTTTGGCCGCTTTGAAACTCTTTCATCACGATAACGCTTGGACTTTCGGATTCTCCCAATGCCATGGTTGGAAAAAGGATCATTAGGCTCAGGAAAAGACGAATGTCAGCATATTTTGTCACTTAGATGATCAGGGGTTTTGGTGCGGCTTCCGGTGCGCTTGCAGATTGGGTAGAAGCCGTCGCTGTTACCGTCTGCTTTTTTGCCTTTGCTGCCAGCGTGTCATAGTCTTTATCAAGGGCCTCCGCGATTTTTGAAGCAAGGTTGTTGGCAACGCATGCCTGGACTCGGCGCCAGTCCTGATCTCCCCGAATTCCTGCGCCCAGAAGCGTGAACATGGTAATGGGGAAGGCCCAGATTTTATAAGTGCCGCGTTCTTGAAAGGTGTAATCCGCCACACTCTGCCCGTCGGGTGTGGTGACCGTGACTTTGCAATCGGCTAGCCATTCTGAAAAGAAATTTAAGGGAATAATTCCAAACGTAATCATGCTAAGGCCCCCCAAATTGGAAAGCCGAGGGCCGTCATCGTCGTGATCAGAGATGAGGTCAATATTCAGGTTGAGGTTCGTCGATGAAGGGGAAAAACGGGATGCGAGTTCGCGTTTTTTGAGTTCATCGGTCAAGGCACTGCGAAAGGCAGAAAAAGATTTTGCGGCACCCGTCGGACTTTGTGCCCAGCTTCCTGTGACTGACTCTGTGATGTCTCCAATCCGAAAAATAGGAGCGCGCTCAGAGGGGGGGATGTTTACGAATTCAGGACCGATCTTAATGGAACAGCCCGATTGTATCAGTGTCAAACAAAGTGTGAGAGGAACAATACGACGTTGGAACAAAATGAGCAACGAAGAAATCGAAGGCGATTTTTTAACCATAAAGTTAGAAAAATTATAGCATTGGGCTTCACATTTGGGAACACCCTTTTACCCCTGTGTCGTAAGCTAGTGAAATGTCCCCTGCTGTTAGCTAATGAAATGTCCCCTTCAACGACAGGGCGTAGTCATCTGCACCAAAAGCTAGATTTAGGGAGGCTCTTTGATGCAGGACTCTATGCCCGCCACGGTGAAGGCTATGAAAATCCAAGAAGTTATTTTAAAGGCCGCTTCCAAACAAATCCGTTGGACGGATGCCGCTGACATTATCGGGGTCTCTTACAGGACGATGAAACGCTGGAAACAAAGATATGGAAAAAATGGTTACCCTATTTCTTTTTCGGGGCGTTGAGAGTAAGCTTGGAGGCGGTTTCGGAAAGCTCTTTGGGATTCTGAGCCATTTCAAGCATATCATCATAGCTAATCACTCCCTTACCATAAAGTTCCTTCAAATGGGCATCCAGATCTCTCATGCCGAAGCGGGTTCCGATTTGTATCTCGGAGCTGACTTGATACGTCTTCCCTTCCCGGATTAGATTGCGGATCGCATGATTGGCAATCATAATTTCCGTCGCGGCCACGCGACCTTGTCCGTCCACACGCGGAAGCAGGGTCTGGGAAAGGACAGCCATCAAGGTTCCGGACAGCTGGACGCGGATTTGTTCCTGCTGGTTGGCGGGAAACACATCGATAATACGGTCAACGGTTCTAGCCGCTCCCGTGGTATGCAGCGTAGAAAAAACTAAATGGCCAGTCTCCGCAGCGCGAATAGCGGCTTCCATTGTTGCAATATCGCGCATCTCGCCGATCAGAATCACGTCCGGATCCTGACGAAGAGCCTTCACCACGGCCTCCGAAAAACTGGGAACATCGCTTTCCAGTTCGCGCTGGGTCACAATGCTTTTCTTATGCTTATGCATAATTTCGATCGGGTCTTCTATGGTAATGATGTGCTTGGAAAAATTGGTATTAATGTAATCCAGCATGGTCGCAAGCGAAGTGGTTTTTCCAGAACCTGTGGGGCCCGTCACCAGAATCAGGCCGCGCGGACGGGAAAGCAGCTCCACAAACTGCGGCGGAAGCCCGATCGCTTCGAGGGTGAGAAATTTATCAGCCAGAAGACGCAAAACCATGGCATGATGGCCACGCTGCTTAAAAAGGGAAACGCGAAAGCGATGTTCATTAGAAAAGGTGAATCCAAAATCAATGCCGCCGACTTCTTGGATTTTTTTCCGCTGCTCTTCGGTTGTTATTTCCCGCCCCAGGGACTCCGTGTCTTGAGGAGTTAATATCTTATCGTCCATCGAAACAATCTCGCCGTGAATACGAAAAGAACGCGGGCGGCCTACCGTAATATGAATATCGGAAGCCCCATTTAAAATCGCGTAATTTAAAACTTCTTCAATCGCCATAAGTCCTCATTCAAAGAGTAGCATATGTCTTAAAAGGTTGTACGAGTTGATACGGCGCATGCCCCAAAAAACCTTAGCTTGCGATTTGATGAATGCACGCAAAGGGAGATCCATCCTGGTTTCAGCCATTTATTCTTGAGTAGAGAGAGATGGCTTTTCTATTTTTCAATATCTATAATTCTTAACTGACTTCCTCCCTGAGTGAAACGGCATTGGCTCCGCAGTATCTTGAAGCGGCCATTCTGGATTCCGGCCGCGTCGCCTTTGAATTTCATTCTGCCAAAGAAGCGGTGAATTCAGACCGCCGGGAAATTGAAAAACATCTTTTTGAAATCGATGAAACGGATCCGGCCCTCGCCCTGCTTGTCCTGGGCCTGGTCGCCCCCTCTTCGGATCTCTCTCCCTCCATGGAATTTTGGCGGGGGTTTTACACCTCGTTCGCACATACCCTTCGTGCCGCGCCGGAAACTGAAACAGAAAGATAACCCAATCCGGATTTCAAAACGATCCGGCCGCTCGCGAATCAAGCCTAAAAATCAGATAAAATTACACCCGGAATAACCGAAGGTGATTTTGAGGACGGACCATAAAAAGGCCGCCTGTATTCTGATGGCTTTTGTGCTTGGCCATCAAATGCCCCATCTGAAAGAGCGTGGACACCGAAATATTGCTCGGAATCCACGTGGCCCCACGCCAATTTAATTGGGTCAGGGTTCCCAATGGAAGTCATTTCAGGATTGGGAAAGAATTGGTATGAGAAACCAGCTCAGATCCGGGGCCGGCAGGGATTCAAGATACGCGAAGGGCGGAAAAGCAGCGTAGCCTGTCTGCAAAGCCGCCGCGAGAACCACAAACAGGATCAAAAACAAGGGGAGTCCCGCGATCCATTT
>SICL01000077.1 GCA_009691445.1 Candidatus Taenariivivens baikalensis
ACGGCGAGTTCGGCGCCAGCACCCCAAAGTAGCGCTGCC
The DNA here is from genome assembly GCA_009691445.1 of Candidatus Taenariivivens baikalensis. Classification (GTDB taxonomy): domain Bacteria; phylum Omnitrophota; class Omnitrophia; order Omnitrophales; family Aquincolibacteriaceae; genus Taenariivivens; species Taenariivivens baikalensis. The sequence goes on from SICL01000077.1 coordinate 40, forward strand.
GATGCTTGCGTGGCGGCGGTATCAATGCCGCAACCCGATCCAAAAACTCGCTTGCGCTCAGCCGCAGTTCAATCACCCCTTGCAGCCCAGGCCTGTGCCCCTGCAACGCCACCGACGCATTGGCCAAAGAAAATATTTCTCTCAAAATCATTAACATGCCTTGGTTAAATGTTGTCGATCCCACTTGGCTTTGGAATGCCGTCGAAGGATTTAAAACCGTTTTCTGCCTCGAGAATCATGCCGACAAGGGCGGTCTCAGCGATGAAATCAGCCGGATTTTCTCTCAATCCAATGAAAAAGCGCCGGTGTTAAGCGTCATGGCTGTTGAAGGATTTGCTCAATCCGGACAAGTGGATGAAACGTTAAAAGCTTATCATCTCTATTCCGACAGTATCGCCGCCCGCATCCAAGCGGACTTTGGCGGAAACAAAAACTAACCGATTGATGAAAATTAAAGACCTCCAAACAATCTACGTGGACGCCGGATGGCGTCCGTGGACCTTCGTTAAAATAACCACCGATTCAGGTATTGTCGGCTATAGTGAATGCACGGAATCATTCGGATCTCCTTCCAGTTTAAAAACGGCCGTCGAAGATTTGAAGCCCTTGGTATTGGGTCGTGATCCTGTCGCTATTGAAAGTCTCTATTGGGACATGTACATGCGAACGCGTCAAAGTGCCGGCGGACTCATGCATAAAGCCATCGCAGGCGTCACCAACGCGCTCTATGACATCAAAGCCAAATCTCTGAACATTCCTATTTATGATTTATTGGGGGGAGCGATTCGGACCCAATTGCCTTGCTATTGGTCTCACTTTGGAACGACGCGGGTTCGTTCCGCTTCACACATTTATAAGCCTGCGTTAAAAAGTTTAAAAGATGTGGAATCCTTTGCCCGTGAAGCCAAAGACAGCGGGTTTAAAGCCGTCAAAACCAATCTTCTCATGTTTGATAAAGAAGGATTGGTTTATGCTCCGGGTTTTAATCGGAGTGCTGGCGGTCCCGAACTCAATCCCAATAAAAAAGTGATCGAGCAAGTTCGTGTTTATCTTTCGGTGCTTCGCAAAGAATTGGGGCCGGAGATCGATATTATGGTGGATGCCAATTTTAATTTCAAACCGGAAGGATATGTGAAGTTGGCTCGGGCGATCGAAAATCTCGATATTCATTGGTTGGAGTTGGATCTTTATAATCCACAGGCGCTTTTGAATATCAAAAAAGCCATTTCGATGCCGATTTGTTCATTGGAAAATTTATACACCAGCCGCCAATATAAACCTTATTTGGATGTGAGATGCGTGGATGTGGCATCGGTGGATGTAATGTGGAATGGACTTCTCGAATCCAAGAGAATTGCAGACTTAGCGGATATTAACGACATCAATATTTCTGCCCACAATCACTATAGCCATTTGGCTACTTACATGAGCGCCCAATTTTGTGCGGCGATTCCCAATTTCCGAATCTTAGAGCTAGACGTGGACGATGTTCCTTGGCGTGAAGAATTGGTGACGGAAAGCCCATCAATAAAAGATGGGATGGTGATTTTGACAGGGAAACCGGGTTGGGGCGCGGATCTCAACGAAAAGGTTGCAGCCAAGCATCCATGGCCAAAATAGCCATTCTCGGTCCCGGCGGCGTTGGCGGTTTTTTTGCCTGTATCTTGGCGCGAGCGGGATATCAAATCGTCTGTGTCAGCAGCGCTGAAACGTCTCAAGTTATTAAAGAAAATGGATTGTCCCTGAGAAGTCCGGTTTTTGGAGATTATTCTTTTCGCCCAGAAACAGTGACCCAGCTCGAAACCCCTGTTGATCTTTTGTTGGTAACGGTGAAGGCGCCCTATTTAAATCAAGCTCTGGGGCGTATAGCCGGAAAATTTCTTGAAAAAGGTTTGGTTCTTCCATTCCTGAATGGCTTTGAGCATTTGCAGATGTGCCGAACTCACTTCGGATCGCGTGTCGCCGCTGGTTCCATCAGCATTGAAAGTTTTTGGGAGGGGCCGGGAAAAGTTTTTAATCCGTCTCCCCATTCAAAAATAGAAGTCGCCACGAAGGACTCGAACGTCGCCGGATTGCTCACCTCTTGGGTTGAGTCATTCAAAAAAGCGGGATTGACCCTTACCGACGTCGGCTCGGAAGCCAAAGTGGTTTGGGGAAAATTGGCTCGTCTCAATGCGATTGCGTGTACCACCGCTGCCGCTCAAAAATCCGTTGGATTTATTCGTTCTAACCCAGAATGGCGGGATTATCTCGTGAATTGTCTTACGGAAGGGTCTGCGGTGGCGGAAAAAGATGGCGTCGTGATTGATGAAGCGGCCACGATGGCCTTTATCGACAAACTTCCCGAGGGATTGTCGACGTCTCTTCAGCGGGATGTGGCGAAGGGGGGGCTAAATGAGTTGGATGCGATTGCGGGAGCGATTTTAAGGAAAGCAGCGGGTTATGGGATGAAGTGTCCGGCGATTGCTCAGATGATTGAACGCATCAAACTTGTTCCGGCGACAGTTTCCTTTTGAGAAGAATTTCCGCCAACAGAAAGTCATATTCGTGATCGATATCAATGCCGCGTGACATGGGAACTTCGTGATAACCCAGATTCTTTCCGAAAAGCGTTTTCTGATTAAAAACCACTGAGGTGCGTGTGGCGATCATGTTGGCTCGCACGAAGACTTTGGGAAGCATCTGACGGGGAATGGGAGCGTTGGTAGGACCAATCGTTACGGGTAAAAGCGGTTGAAGAAAACGGCCATCGTCGGAGAGTTTGTAGCTTTTATAGGGTGTTTGCGCGATTTCCGTCACCAGTTGAGATGAGTCCGCGTCTTGATTTTTCAAAAGAACATCAATGGTGGCGTCGATATCTGTGGCTTCTGTTAAGGGTGTGGTGGGAATAAGACGGCAAACAATGTCTGGTGTTTTCTTTTCTGTTTTTTGCAGATATTCGAGCGTGTGTAGAATGTACTGATAGTCGGTAGCGGAATCTCCGGAGATTTCAGTTGGACGAAGGAACGGAACTTCTACTCCGAGTTGTCGGCCGATGGCGGCATAATCTTCCGAGTCTGTGGAGAGAATGACACGGCTAATGTGTTTTGAGTTTTTTGCCGCTTCGATAATCCAAGCTATGAGTGGTTTTCCCAGCAGAGGCTTTAAGTTTTTATGAAGAATGCTTTTGGATCCGGAACGAGCGCCGATAACAGCAATGATAGAGGCGGACATAACGACTCCCAATTAACAATGAACGATCATTCTACCAACAAAGTGAACAAAGGATCACCCTTTCTTAGAAGCCTGTCTCTGACGGGTTTCTTTGTGCAGCCATATAAGTCAAAAGTCTTGAAGGCTTTGGTCCTTATCGTTATGGCTTCTGCTTTCGAGTATATCAGTATTGCGATTCTGTATAACACCATCAATGAGATTTCAGGCCGGCCGGTTTCCGCCTCCGAATATGGAAATCTTTTTCGTTTTTTGAATACGATCATCAGCTTCTTGCCATTAACCAATTTATTGGTTGCCAGCGCATTAACCCTTCTTTCAGCCCTTTTATTTCGATCTTTCTTTAATTTTTACGCCAATTACTACATAGAAAAATTATCTCAGAGCATTCGAATGGATCTTCAAGTGGCCATGATCCGTCGATATCTTGCCGCCGAGTGCGCTTTTTTCTCCGATTCTAAGCAAGGTGCCTTGATTTATAATGCGCTTCAAGCCCCTGCAACAGTATCTGCCATGATTTCGCTCTTGGCGCAAACGGGGATGTCTGTTGTCATGGCTGTGTTTCTGATTGCCCTTCTCTTTTCTATCTCCGTCAAAATCACGTTTCTTCTTTCAGTCGTTTCATTGGTTTGTGCGATTGTGATTGGATTTATTTCCAAAAAGATCGCTTACGCTCAAGGGAGAAGAGCCAATCGAGCTCTTTCGGCTCTCAATGTTATTGCGAATGAAACAATCACGTGTATACGAGTGATAAAAAGCTATTGCATCCAGGGGAAAGTAGCGGATGAGTTTGGAGAATATTCAAGTACGTTTTTAGATTCTAAGTTGAAACTGGTTGTTTACAGAAATCTAGTCACTGAGGTGACCACCACTGGTCTTATAGCCCTTTTTGTCGGGTTTATGATTCAGCAGTCAATGTCGGGTGTTACCTCTTTCTTGGCTTTCCTTCCTTCTTTGAGCGTTTACCTGTTGTCACTTCTCAGATTGGCTGCCATTCTTTCTGATTTGGGGAAACGGACATTGGATTACGCCAATTACCTTCCCAATATGGATCTCCTCCATAACGAATTGACTTCTCATGAAACTACTTCGATTGATACGGGACATATTTCAATTCAAAATGTGGATCAAATTGAGTTCAAAAATGTGGATTTTGGTTATGGGGAAAAACAGGTTTTGGACGGGGTGTCGTTTAAAATAAATAAAAATCAAACGGTGGCTTTTGTCGGGCCCTCCGGGAGAGGGAAAACCTCCCTTATCTCTCTCATGCTTAAGCTCTATCGACCTGATAAAGGCGGAATTTTTATTAATGGGATCAATCTAAATGACGTGACGACGGAATCGTTGTTAAAGATCGTAGCGCCTGTGTTTCAAACTCCGCTCCTTTTTAATCAAAGTGTTGCACAAAACATTGCTTTGGTAGAGGATTCTCAGATTGATCGTGTTCAGCTCGGGAAATCACTCGATCTCGCCCATGCTTCAGAATTTGTATCTAAACTTCAAAAAGGGGTCGATACGGAGCTCGGAGACATGGGAGACCGCGTGTCGGTGGGACAAAAGCAGCGGCTGCTTCTGGCGCGGGCTTTTTACAAAGATCCTCAGTTTATTTTGTTCGACGAACCAACCAGCGCTTTGGACGCCTTTTCTGAAAAGATGATCGTTGATTCCATTCGTAAATTTAAAGGAAAGAAAACACTCCTTATCGTGGCGCATCGTTTAAGTACCATTCAGGATGCCGACCTCATTTTTTTTCTTCGAGACGGACATATTGTTGAATCCGGATCTCACAAGGATTTGATGGAACTTCAGGGACAATATTGGAATATGTACAAAGAATCTCCTTCGTCCGTTAAAGAAGAATTGGCCGGATAATATGCGCGTCATTGTTCCTATTCAAGGAGTGGTTTTCTTTCGGAATTTTATTTCCAGCGGAGCGCTGTCCAATATCGCCAAAGAGAGCGAAGTCATTGTTGTGGCTATGGATCCAGACATTCAACGGTTCGAGCTTCCGGCCGGGATGACTTTTCACAGCGGTGTTTCTCCGAATCCCCAAAGAGCGCAGATCCGTTTTTGGATTCAAGAATTCGTTATGTGCGGTTTAAGGCACCGATCTAAGACATTTCAGCTTAAACTCTACCGGCTCAGTTGGAAGAAGAAATACATTTATCCTTTCTTGGCCTTTCCTTTATCCGCGCGCTGGGTTCAGAAAATAAGCGAATTCTTCCTGGGGACCGATCTCCTCGTCGATAAATTGGTTCAAGAGCTAAAACCGGATTGGATTATATTACCGTCGTCGTGTGAAGATTCACTGACTGCGGACTTTGTAAAAGCCGCCAAGAAATTTGGGGCCAAAAGTTTTATTTTGGTTAATGGTTGGGATAATTTAACCAGTAAAGGGACTTTGCCTGTTTTCCCAGACAAAATCGGGGTGTGGGGGCCGCAGGGCGCCAATGATGCTTTCAAGATCCATCGTATTTCTCGAAAAAGAATTGAAATATTAGGGGCTCCACAGTTTGAACGGTATTTCCAATCGGAGTTTTCTGAGAACGGCCAAGAAGAAGTGCGAACAATGAACGGCATCCCTCAGGATAAAAAGGTGATCCTTTTCGCGGGTTCTTTTCAACCTTTTGATGAGATTACGGTCTTACGTATTTTGGACAAAGCCATCGAGTCCGGGCATTTGCCTAATGCACATGTTTTGTATCGTCCGCACCCTTGGCGGCATTGGCGTGATCATGAAGACAACTTCGTTTCCACGGAATATAAACACGTTTCCTTGGATGTGCAGGTGGCGGAAATTTTTTTGCAAATTAAAAAAAGTGGTAAAGCATCAGAAGCAAAGAAAGTATTTCCGGACTTAGAGTATTACCCGAAAATAATTCAGATGGCTGAATGTATTCTTTCTCCTTTGTCTACATTTGTTTTGGAATCCCTTCTCATGGGAAAAAAGACTCTGGCCATCTGTTATCCTGACGGGAAACATTTTTTTTCTGCCGATAAAGTGAGTCAATACGAACATGTTCAATATATGGAGACGTCGCCGGGTCTCAAGTTTTGCCGTGATGCAAAAGATTTAATTTCAATGACGCAGGAACTTCTTTTGCCCGTCGATGCGGATAAGCTTCATAGAGACATCAATAATCATCTGAAATTTGTTGTCCATTCGGACAATATCCCCTATGCAGGGCGCTTGGCCAAAGTTGTTTCTAACGCTTAATTTTCGAGCAGGAGTTTAAAAATGAATATTCGGAAAGAAATCAAAAGAGTGATTGCAGTTCAAGCTGCCAGTCTCTTCGAGTTAACCAAACATATTGGGCCGGATTATGAAAAAGCGGTCAATGTTATCCACCATTCTCGCGGGAAGGTTGTGGTAACGGGAATCGGAAAGTCGGGTCTGATTGCGCAGAAGATTGCTTCAACGTTTTCTTCAATCGGTACTCCCGCTATTTTTCTGCATCCCAGTGAAGGGGTTCATGGAAATTTGGGTCTGATTGATAAGAAAGATGTGGTCATTGCCATTGGGAAATCCGGAGAAAGTGAAGAGCTTCTGGCCATTTTACCGTTCATCCAAAAGATTGGCGCACAAATCATCTGTATCACAGCCAATAAAAAATCGACACTCGCTCGTCATTCGAAGGTCATTCTCTTAACGCCAATGAGACGTGAAGTCTGCCCTTTAAATTTGGCGCCGACCACGAGCAGTACCATGGCATTGGTGGTGGGGGACGCCCTGGCCATTTCCCTTATGAAGTTGAGAAATTTTAGCCCGGAAATGTTTGCGATGTATCATCCTGGCGGATTAATTGGAAAGAAACTATTTTTAAAAGTCAAAGATATTATGCGAGGGGGAGCGCACAATCCGGTTGTCTCTATTAAAGACTCTTTGGCAAAATTATTGATTGAAATAACACGGAAAGGGGCCGGCGCGGTCTCTGTCGTTGACGGATAGGAAATTGAAGTCCAAATCCATGCCACCATAGTACGCCCTGACCCCGCACTGGTCAAGTACCACTTTGTGCTAACCCCCACCAACCATTGCCTTCGGGTCAAAGACCGCTTTTGTTCGACTTTCAGAGAGATCTGATGCGCGTAACTAGCGGAATATGCACAATGCCTACAATACGGAATTGGAA
>SICL01000021.1 GCA_009691445.1 Candidatus Taenariivivens baikalensis
CTTCGCGACGAGCCAGATCCTTCTCTTTGCCTTCCCAGGGATTTACTGCGAGCATCTTTTCTTGCGCCGCGCGGGAGGATTCAAGCGTTTGTCTTTCGTGGGCGAGCCGCGCGGTCTCACGACTAATCGCATCCTGCTGAAAAATAGTTTGATTTTGAAGCTCCGCTTCGCGGCGAGCCAGATCCTTCTCTTTGCCTTCCCAGGGATTTACTGCGAGCATCTTTTCTTGCGCCGCGCGGGAGGATTCAAGCGTTTGTCTTTCGTGGGCGAGCCGCGCGGTTTCACGACTAATCGCGTCCTTCTGAAGTTTAGTTTGATTTTGAAGCTCCGCTTCGCGGCGAGCCAGATCCTTCTCTTTGCCTTCCCAAGAATTCACCGACAGCACTTTCTTTTGCCCAGCGCGTTCCACTGCAAGAAACCGCCTCTCACGAGCAAGCTCTGCGGTTTTACGAGCGATTTCATCCTTTTGAAGTTCGAGCTGCTTTTGAAAATCGCCCAACGCTTGCTCACGGCTCAGAGACTCTGTTTCTTGAGCGATCAATCGATTTGTCTTCACAACCTGGGCTTCTTTCAGATTCTCCTTCATCTCCGCCAAAACTTGCTGGATCGCGGATATTTTTTGCTCCCGTTGAGTCAAATCATTCGTCAGTTTGTCAACGCGCCCCTTAAGCTGATTTTCTTTCTGCGCCCAAATATCCCCCGATTTCGTGACCTGTCCACGAAGGCTGGCTATTTCTTTTTGAAGCAAAAGCTCTTTCGAACGATCCACCGAAGCAGGGGCCGGCACAGAAGGAATTATTGTTTTTTCTTTGCGAATGTTTTCGTCGAAAGCTTTTCGTTCTTGGTCAATGCTTCGACGGACTTGCGCCAGATGTGCGCGTTCCTGCTGCAGCGCCAAGGCCTGAGAGCGGATTTTTTCATCAGCCTCAGCAGTCATTTCCTGTCCGCGCCGTTCAAGAGAAGTCACGCGGGAGCGGCTCTCCGTATCCCAACCTTCTTTTTCTTTTTTAAAATTCTGAATTTTCTCAAGGAGTTCCTGTTTGATATGTTCAAGCTGGCCTTCTTTTTGATCCAGAAGAAAGCTATCTTTTTGCCTCTGATCTTCCCACTGTTTTTTGGCGGCTTCAAATGAAGCAATGTCCTGGGCGAGAGAGCTAACAGCGGCGTCTTGTGCGTAAAGAGGATGCCAAGAAAGAGAGAAAACAAGGGCGCAAGAAATTGTTTTTGTCAAAAAAATGCGTGCAGGATTAAATGTCATGTGTTTGATGAAACGCCCAAGAAAAATAGTAAAACTGTGTAAAGAAAAAGAGCTCCATCATCTCGATGGAGCTCTGATTTAGTTCGTTTTAATTCGCATACGAAAGCGTTGAAAATCTCCCGTTCAATAAAGGTGCTGTAAGTTAACACAGCCCTTGACGTATGTCAAGATACGGCAAGCACTAACGGCAGGAAAAAAAACAAACTTCAGGGGTCGAGAATCCGCCTTTGGTGTTACTAGGAATTCCTGATATAATCCCGCCCAAAGCGCCCCTATAGCTCAACTGGATAGAGCATCTCCATCCTAAGGAGAGGGTTTTAGGTTCGAGTCCTAATGGGGGCATTTTTTATTGGATTTTTGAAGAAGAAAAGCGGAGTCAGTTCGTGCTAGAAGCGGTTTCATAAGTCCTTTTTGGTCATTGCGAGTCCCGCGCTTTGGCGGAGACGAAGCAATCCCTGGGTGTAACCCGAGATTGCTTCGCTTTGCTTGCAATGACAAATAAAAGAATTGAGACTTATGAAACCGCTTTTAGTGAGTTACGATAAAAGAAGCGTTTGATTTAGTAGCGGATAACGGTGTGAACGCCGTAGCGGGAAAGTTTCTTTCTCCCGCCTAAAAAAGAGAGTTCAATCAGAAAACTCAGCCCCACCACCTTGGCTCCGAGTCCTTCCACCAACTGAGCCGCAGCAAGAGCTGTTCCGCCCGTCGCCAGGAGATCATCCACAATCACGACACGCGATCCCTTTTCAATGGCGTCTTTGTGGATTTCCAAAACAGCTTCGCCATATTCAAGCGCGTAGGCTGTTTTGTTCGTGAGGTAAGGAAGTTTCCCTTCTTTGCGAACCGGAACAAACCCGGCCTTGAGCCGGCAAGCAATTATCGTGCTGAAAATAAACCCGCGTGACTCAATACCCACCACGTAATCAATTTTTTTTTCAGAGAGATTTTTTCCCATCAAATCAATCGCTATTTTAAAAAGCCGGGGATCTTTCAAGATAGGCGTGATGTCCTTAAAAACGATTCCCTTCTTGGGGAAATTCGGGATATCCCGGACAGCTTTTTGAAGTGAAGAGGCTGGTGAAGAGGCCATCAATCAGGGGTCGACATAGTTTTGCAGACGATCATCTTCGGTCGCGAGATGGATCCTAATTTTTTTGAGGGCCACAACTTCGATTTGCCGCACGCGCTCACGGGTAATGGTAAATTCCTGAGCAACGGCTTCCAGCGTATGGCTTTCCTCATTAAAAAGACCAAAGCGCAAAACAAGAATACGGCGTTCACGCTCATCAAGCATATCCAGAAGTTTCTGAACACGCTCAAGCTTTAAGAACTCGGCGACTCTCACATCTGGGGCATGAGATGAATCATCTTCAATCAAGTCGATTAATTCCGCGGTTCCATCCAGACTGACGGGGGCATTAAGCGAACTTGGACGGCCGGCAATGTTTTCAATTTCTTTCACCTTCTGCACGGAGACATCCATAATTTTGGCAATTTCCCTTCGCGTTGGCATGCGGTTCAAACGCTGCATAAGCCCGTCGCGGATTTTCCGCCATTTAGAAATAACGTCGTACATGTAAACAGGTATGCGGATCGTTTTTCCCTGATTGGAAAGCGAGCGCATGAGGGCCTGTTTGATCCACCAGGAGGCGTAGGTCGAAAAGCGGTAACCGCGTTCGGGATTAAACTTTTCCACCGCGCGCATGAGGCCGATATTTCCTTCTTCCACCAGATCGGAAAAAGAAAGACCCATATTGGCATAGCGTTTGGCAATCGAGATCACCAAGCGGAGGTTCGAGCGGATCATCTGCTGGCGGGCTTCAATGGCTCCCTTGACTTTTGATTTAATCCTCTGAGAGAGCGCGATTTCTTCATCCGCAGTGAGAAGCGGGATATGTTCAATCTGGTCAAGATAGATCTTCATCGTGGTCCGGTCAAGCGTTTGATCGGACTCATTTGGATCTTCGCTGGACTCTTCTTCCCGACGACCCCGATGGCGGTGTCTTCGGTCAAGAGGCGCTTCTAAAACGGCCTCTTCACGGAGGACTTCCTCCATCTCCCTGGAAATCGTATCTTGTCCGGTTTTTTTTTCGGATCTGGCAGATTCGCGAAGGATCTTTTTCTGCTTAATTTCCTTCGCTTTTTCCTCGCGCTGATGCTGACGAATCTTGATATTTTCAAGAATATGCGCCAGAGGTTTATTCTTCAGCGAGGAAGCCACAGCCTTCTTCTTTATTTCAACCGGACGCGCTTGCTTCGATTTCCTGGAAAACCCCGCGACTTTCTTCGACCTGCTTTTTTTAAATACGACCATTTAATTCCAAGGGTTATTTCTTTTTACTGCGAACAACAGCCTGAGCAGCAGCCAACCGAGCAATGGGCACGCGATAAGGAGAACAACTAACATAGTTCATTCCAACGCGATGACAAAACTCAACGGATGCGGGATCCCCGCCATGCTCACCACAAATACCTACTTTTAAATCTGGCTTAGTGTTACGGCCTTTCTCGATCCCAAGTTGAATCAAATATCCGACACCCTCTTGATCGAGGCTCTGAAAAGGATCCTTGTCAAAGATTCCCCGCTGGACATAAGCCCCTAAGAAAGAGCCCGCATCATCCCGTGAAAAGCCAAGGGCCATCTGGGTAAGATCGTTGGTTCCGAACGAAAAAAACTGAGCGCTTTCGGCAATCTTGTCGGCCGTAAGGGCTGCCCGGGGAATCTCGATCATCGTTCCGATCAGATAATCTACCTTCATTCCCTTTTCCCGAAAAACCTTATTGATGATTTCAATCATCTCATTTTTCAGGATATCCAATTCCTTTTTCATTCCGACCAAAGGAATCATAATCTCAGGATAAACCTTAATTCCCTTTTTCTTGACGTTGCAGGCCGCCTCAATAATCGCGCGTGTCTGCATATCATAGATTTCAGGATAACTAATCCCAAGCCGGCAACCACGATGTCCCAGCATAGGATTGAATTCATGGAGCGCCTGAACTTTTTCTTGCACCTTTTGCAAAGGAATATTCATGACTTGCGCCATTTCCTTTTGATTGGCTTCTTCATGAGGCAGAAACTCATGAAGCGGCGGATCCAAAAGGCGGACCGTGACGGGAAGTCCTTTCATGGCTTCAAAAATTCCTTCAAAATCTCCGCGCTGCATGGGAAGAAGCTTCGCAAGCGCCTTAACGCGGCCGTCCTTATCATCTGAGAGAATCATTTCACGCACAGCAATGATGCGGTCGCCTTCAAAAAACATATGTTCGGTACGGCAAAGCCCGATGCCTTCGGCGCCGAATCCGCGTGCGACTTCAGCGTCATTCGGAGTATCCGCATTGGTGCGCACTTTTAATGTGCGAGCAGCATCCGCCCATTTCATTAACGTTCCGAAATCACCGGAGAGCGTTGAGCGAATCGTTTCTAATTGGCCGAGATAAACTTCACCCAATCCTCCGTCTAAGGAAATCCAGTCGCCTTCTTTGACCACGGTACTTCCGACCGTAAATTTTTTGGCCGCATAATCAATATGGATGGTCCCAACACCGGCTACGCAGCATTTTCCCATTCCGCGCGCCACAACGGCCGCGTGAGAAGTCATTCCGCCGCGAGCGGTCAAGATTCCTTTGGCTGCATGCATTCCACCGATATCTTCGGGAGAAGTTTCTATGCGTACTAAAATTACGGACTCTCCTTTTTTCGCCATATCTTCAGCATGTTCCGCATTGAAAACCACTTTACCGCTTGCCGCACCGGGAGAAGCGGGAAGACCTTTGGCAATGGCTTGTTTTTTCTGTTTAGGATCAAAGGTCGGATGAAGAAGCTGATCCAGATGTTTTGGATCGACACGCATGATCGCTTGATCCCGCGTCAACTTACCTTCCTTCACAAGCTCGACCGCAATACGAACGGCTGCTGCCGCAGTACGCTTTCCGTTGCGAGTCTGAAGGATATAGAGCTTATTTTCTTGAATCGTAAACTCGATGTCCTGCATATCACGATAATGTTTTTCGAGTTTTTCACGAATCGCAACAAGCTGTTTATAAAGCACCGGCCAAGTCTTTGCCATTCCATCCAAGGGAAGCGGAGTACGGATGCCAGCCACCACGTCTTCTCCTTGAGCATTGACCAGAAACTCTCCATAAAATTTATTTTCACCGGTAGAAGGATTGCGCGTGAAGCAGACTCCGGTTCCGGAAGTGTCACCCATATTTCCAAACACCATCGCTTGAACGCTGACCGCGGTTCCAAGAAGTCCGCGAATATCATTCAGCTCGAGGTATTTAAGCGCTCGGGGATTTTTCCAAGAGGCAAAGACAGCATTGATTGCTTTTTTTAGCTGTTCGTAAGGATCGGTGGGAAATTCTTCACCCGTAGCTTTCTTCACTACTTCTTTATATTTCGCTACAACATCTTTGAGATCCTTGGCAGAAAGATCCGTATCAGCTTTGGCGCCTACTTGTTTTTTCTTGGTTTCCAGAACATGCTCAAATTCATCATGATTGACGCCCATCACCACATTGCCGAACATCTGAATGAAACGACGGTAGGAATCCATCGCAAAACGTTCATTTTCGGTTTTGATAATCAAACCCTGAACCACTTCTGGATTGAGACCAAGATTGAGAACCGTGTCCATCATTCCGGGCATGGAAACAGCCGCACCGGACCGGACAGAAACGAGGAGAGGATTATCGCGATCGCCGAATTTAGCGCCGAGAGCGTTTTCGAGTTTCTTAATATTTTCTTTAATCTGAGCCTCAAGACCGACGGGCCATTTTTTCCCGGTTTCATAATATTCAGCACAGCTATCGGTCGTAATGGTAAACCCAGGAGGAACGGGAATACCGATGCTCATCATCTCCGCGAGGTTGGCGCCTTTTCCGCCAAGAAGGGCTTTCATCTTGGCATTTCCTTCAGCCTTACCATTGCCGAAGAAGTAGACGAATTTCTTTTTATTTTTGGAAGCTGCCGCCGAGGATTTATGATTCGAAACTGTTTTCATTTTTTTCTCCTTTGAATTCCCAAAACAATTACCTTGGATTGAATGTTGTAAAATTAATTTAAGACGTTTTTGATTTCCCGAAAGAAATGGGCGCGTATTCTATCATCCTTATTCTAATCTGGATAGCAAAGAAAGATCCGCAAGACGGTCCGCGTAAAGGCTGTAGATTTCCTTGAGAAGCGCTTGGCGGTTGCGGCGAATTTCAGCATCTTCAACATTAACAAGGACTTTGCTAAAAAAATCATTCACAGGCTGGGCAAAACTTTCGGCAAACATCCGGGTCGCTTCCCAATATTTTTTCTGCTGCAGAAACTGACTCACCTGGGGCGATTTCACCTTCCACACCTGATAAAGCCGGGTTTCCATCTCTTCCTTTAAGGAGGCCTCATTCACTTTGCCGGGATCGGTCTTCATGCCTTTGAGAATATTTGCGGTACGCTCAATCACTTTGGCCGCTTGGACAAAGGCTTGATTTTCTTTTTCAAACATACTCGTCAGGATTTCATAACGCTCAAACACATCCGCCAGATCATCCCCTGAAGATTTATAAACCGCCTGGGCAATTTCGTAGGAACGGGTTCCGGCGCTGAGTCCCAATTCAAAAACTGTGCGGTCCTGAAAAAACTGGGAAAGCTTCTTTTGAAGATCTGCCGAAGACAGCTTAAGCGCACTTCCGTAAAGTTTTAGATTTTCTTCGATCAAAGATTGAAAAGAACAGTGGAATTGGTAAGCGCGAACAAGTTTAACAATGATCCCGCCGGCACGGCGAAGCGCAAAAGGATCCTGGCTTCCCGTAGGTTCAAGTCCCATTCCAAAAGCACCCACAAGAAGATCAAAACGATCCATGAGTCCCAGCATCGCGCCGAGCGAATGAATTTCTTTTTTGATGGATTGATAATCTTCCGTAAGATTTTTCGGTAAATACTGAACGGCAATGGCATCCGCCACTTCCTGTTTTTCTCCGGACTGCTTGGCATATTCCCCGCCGATGGTTCCCTGAAGCTCCGGCATTTCATAAACCAGATGCGTGAGAAGATCGGCTTTGCAAAGACGGGCTGCGCGTTTCAGAGCACTCTGAGACGCCTCATTCCCCGAAAGTTTGCAAAAAATTCCGGCCAGCTTTTCCAGCCGTTCGGTTTTGTCCTTCATCGTCCCAAGCTTACCCAGATAAACAATCTGCTGAAGTTTCTCAACTCGAGTCTCGAGGGGTTGCTTGGTATCTTCCCGATAAAAATAGCGGGCGTCCTTCAAACGGGATTCAAGCACGTTTTCAAAATCCGCACGGATGCGTTCAAGGTTTTTCCGTTTTCCATTCAGGACCGCCACAAAACGATTCTCCATTTCCCCTTTGGCGTCATAGCAGGCAAAAATCTTTTGATTCTTTTTCATAACCGTTGCAAGGACTTCAGCCGGCAGCTGCAAATAATCCGCATCAAAGGTCCCGCTTAAGAGAAATGGTTCTTCCACCAGCTGTGCAACCATCCGAAGCAAATCTTCATCGATTTTGGTTTGATGATACTTGCTCTGAAGTTCTTCGCGAATGATCCTTTGTCTTTCTTCAAAATTTAAAATGACGTGATTTTTCTTCAGCGTCTTTTGATAAAGCATCCAGTCAGCGGAAAAAATTTTAAACGGCTTGGGCGCAAGAAACCGGTGGCCGCGGCTTGCCGTGCCGGCTTTGAGTCCGGCAAGTTGAATGGGAACAATCTGCTTATCCAGAAGTGCCACGATCCAGCGAATCGGTCTTGGAAATCTAAATTGTTTGGCTATTTCCGGCTCGAATCCATCCCATCGCATTGCTTTAGGAAACACCAGACTTGTTAAAAGGTTCTGAATCATCAATGGAAGAACCTTGGTCACCAACTTTCCCTTTTCCTCTTTGACAAGGTAAACGAATTTTCCTTTGGGCGTATCCCGAATTTGGACTTCTTTGAGCTCGGCATTTTTACTTTTTAAAAATCCAAGAAGTGCCTGCGTCGGTTCATTGGCTTGATAGGCTTTTTCAAAGGATGGTCCGGAAAATTCGAGTGTCTGATCTTTTTGCTTCAGGGCAATTCCGGAAACATAAAGACTGATTCTCCGGGGTGTCGCCTCAATTTTAATTCCAGCCGGGTCACAACCAATGCGGTTATCTGCCAGGGCCGCGCTTAAGCGCTTGGGCATTTCTGAATAAATCAAATCCAAAGCGTCCGTGGGAAGCTCCTCGACGCCGATTTCAACCAGAAGATGGCTCATGATCATTTATTTCGCAGCTTTCTTTGTTTGCTTTGATTTGATGAGAGGAAAATTCTGCGCCTTGCGGGATTCTAGATATCCCTGCGCACAAGCACGCGCCAGGGCGCGGACCCGGCCGATGTATCGCGGACGTTCGTTCACACTCACAGCACCGCGCGCGTCCAGGAGATTAAAAACATGCGAGGTTTTTAAACAGTAATCATAGGCAGGTAAAACCAGATTCTGTTCCAGAAGCCGCTTGGCCTCCGTTTCATATTCCTCAAAGTGTTTCAGGTACATTTGAGAGTTTGAATGCTCAAAGTTAAATGCAGAAAATTCTTTTTCTCCCTGCATGTGCACATCGCCGTAAGAAATTCCCGGCGTCCATTCAATATCAAAAATAGATTCTTTTTTTTGCAAGAACATCGCAATGCGCTCCAGCCCGTATGTGATTTCGCAGGAAGGCAGTTCGAGGTCAATACTGCCGCATTGCTGGAAATACGTGAACTGCGTGACTTCCATACTATCCAGCCAGACTTCCCATCCGAGTCCCCACGCCCCAAGCGTCGGCGACTCCCAATCATCTTCCACAAAGCGGATATCGTGCGAAAGCGCATCAATGCCAAGCTCGCGCAAACTATCAAGATAGAGTTCTTGGGAATTTTCGCGCGCCGGCTTCATGATCACTTGATATTGGTAATAATGCTGCGTACGGTGGGGGTTTTCGCCGTAGCGTCCATCCGTGGGACGGCGGGAAGGCTCGACATAAGCCGCATTCCAGGGCTCAGGACCAAGCGCTCTTAAAAAAGTATGGGGAGAAAAAGTACCGGCGCCAACTTCCAGATCATAAGGCTGCATGATAAGACAGCCCTGTCGGCTCCAATAGGCATTGAGTTTCTGAATCAGTTCCTGGAAGGTCAAAGCTTTCGGCATAAGTTCGGGCATTCTAACAAAAACCTACGCCCTTTGCAAAATTTACGAAAAAATAGACAGACAGGAGAAAAAAAAGGGACAGGTCTCAAGCGCCGACCTGCCCCCTCTTTTTTCTTGCGCCTTCCAAATCCAGAACAGTCTCCGGTTAAATACTGATCTGAGTTTTTATTTTCTCGAACTTTGCTTTTCCAAGGCCCGGCACTTTTGCCAAATCCTCAACATGTTCAAAGCTCCCGTGCTCTTTCCGGTACTGAAGAATCTTCCCGGCGATCACAGGACCGATTCCGCGAACCGTTTGCAGTTCGATGGAATCCGCCTTGTTGATGCTGATGAGCTTGACCTGTGCCAGTTCCTGCTGTCCCGAAGCTGGAATGGCAGCGGCATAAACCCGAGCATCCAGGACCTCACTAAGGCCTCCGGTCAGCATGACAGTGATAAGCGCCATTCCTACGAATAGAGAAATGTTCAACTTTCTTTTCATGGTTTTTTCCTCCTTTTTTTAAGATTTATGCAATAAATTTATCATATTATCTTAAATTGTCAACTATTTTTTTACTATTTTATATATTTTTAATCAACTATGCCCTTTCCACATATTTTCATTGACATTTTTCAGAGCCTGAATAGGATGCTCACCATGGTTAAGAAACTTGGCGAGCGCATCCGAAAACTGAGGAAGGAAAAGAAGTTAACCCTCATTGAAATTGCCCAGAAAACCGGGATCGCCCAAGCGACTTTATCCCGCATCGAAACGGGTACCATGACGGGAACCGTGGAAAGTCACTCCAAGATTGCAGAGGCCATTGGCGTTGGCTTGGCAGAACTCTATGAGTTTGTGGATGAACGCGAAGATGCGGCTGCGGCTCAAAAAAAAGAGGACGGCGCCAAAGTTACAGTCCATACCCAGCAGGTTCATATCGAACTCCTTACCTCGGAAAGCTCCAAGAAAAAAATCACCCCTCTCCTGATCACGCTTCAAGCTGGAGGAAAAACCTCTCCAGAGTCCCTGGAACGCGGGGTAGAAAAGTTCTTTTACGTCCTGGAAGGAGACGTTACCGTACATGTCGGGAAAAAAGATTTTAATCTTAAATCCGGTGACACCCTTTACTTTGACGCCTCTTTGACACATACCCTGTCGAATGAGAAGAAAAATTTTGCAAAAATTTTAGCTGCCGTTTCCCCTTCCAAAATCTAAGTTCGCACCTTCCCGCGATAAATCGATCCATCGCACCTTGTCGTACCGCCTGCAAATTCTTTCCAGATTCTCCGAACCAGAAGGCGTAATCACTTTACGGGGATGAAATTTCTCAAGCAGTCTCTTAAACGCTTGTTCTGAATAATTCCCTCGGGAAAAAAGATAAATCATGTCGAGGGGATAATCGCCAAGTTTCTGCAGCAAATCTTCCGCGCCTTGATCGTCCATTTCAGGCAATAGAAGAAGTTTCTGATCCCGAACCGTCAAATCCATAACCACTTTCTCATGAATGTTTTGAAGCACGCGCAGTGAAACATCCTCACCCAGGTCGAAAGAATCTCCCACCGTCAACTCTCTTTTCATGATTGAAGCAGGAATATGATCAATCCGCTCTCCCCACTTTCTTTCCGTAGTTTCAGGGTAGAAAACATTTTTAATTTCAAAGTTTCGGGAGAGGGAGCTCAGGCCGCCCCAATGTTTCCGGTAAAAATCGCTTAGAATAACGCTTTGAATGGTGCGAATACCCCGAGAACGCAGATAAGGTTCTAAAATCCACCGGGATTGACTTGAGGGGAAATCCCGGCCGGTATGAATCACCCATGATGATTTTTGGACTTGAAGGGCAATCATCTCGTTTTGACCCGCTGAAAAAAAAGTCCACTGAACTCCCTCCCCGGAATGCTGTTTCCAGAAAAACAGGCCTGTGACCACCATCCAGGCGCAACAAAGCAGCCCCAAAATCCAGCGCCTGAACTTACGAAACCAGGGAGCCCGGCCCTGTTCCTCCTCCCCCTGCCTCCACAAAAAGATAATCCCGACCAGGAGGCCATAATAAATCAAAATATGCGGGATCGTGGGTGCTGGAAAATACCCGTAACCCCAACGCCACTTAGCGCAAAGATGAATCCAGCCCAATCCTGCTTCGAGGACGCCTGTTGCCACGCTCACCATGAACATCCCAACCCACGGAATCCAAAAACCCATCAACGCTAAAAGACTAAACATCTGGGCTAAATGAAAAATCGGAATCGCAAAAAGATTGGCCACGATACTGATTTGCGAGATGACATGAAAATAATAAAGAATCAAAGGCGTGGTCGCGATCGTCGCTGCCAAAGTGCTTTGGAATCCCTCCAGCCAGGAGAAGCCGTCACTCCACTTGACGGAAAAAAGCATCAGTCCTGCCACGGATAGAAAAGAAAGCTGAAATCCAATTTGATAAATCGTATCGGGAGAAACCAGAATCAAAACAAAAAAAGAAAAACACAGGGCATTGAACGTACTTCGCTCTCTCTCCAAAAGCACCGCAAAAAAAGCACAGCCAGACATCCAGGCTGCCCGGAGTACCGGCGCCCCAAACCCCGCGATCACGGTATAAACAGCAACCAGCAAAAGACTGATCAGTGCCGAGATTTTTTGAGGCACTCCCAAAAACAGGAAAAGACAAAAGAAACTTCCTACCACGAGCGTGATGTTAAGCCCGCTCACGGCTAAAAGATGCGTGGTCCCGGTTTTCATAAAATCATCCCTCAAGTTATCGGAGATTTCCTTTTGAGACCCCGTATTGAGCGCCTTAAAAACGGCTCTCGCATCGGATTTAAACATTTTTTCAGTCTGCCGCATGATGGCGTCCCGAGCCTGAAAAGCGAAGGATAACCAGGGATTAGAACTTTTTTCAAGAATACGAATGCTACGTCCATATCCCCGGAAAATCGAATGGATATTCAGTCGTTTTAAATAATCCGGATAGTCAAATTCTCCGGGATTTGCTGCGGTCCGGGGCTTTTCAAGCGAACCCCAAAGACGGAGGTGATCTCCCCACTTGGGAATTTCCGGAGGCTGGAAAAGAAAGACCTGCACGTTCCCTGAAACTTTTTTGTATCTGATCTTTGAGACCTCAAGGATAAAGGACAGCGTCACTTTTCGCCCGCGCTTCTTTAGCTCGGGCTGGGAGGAAACCGTTCCAAAGAGTGTCACGGGTTTATCCGCTTCCCGGAAATCCCGAGATTCCAGAAAATGATGAACAGCGTCCGGCAATTCACGATGCGCAAGATCCGCACGAAGATATCCCAGAATCCCCAAAAGGAGGATAAATGACGGCAGAAAAATTTTTCCTTTTCGAAACCTCCAAAGCCAGGGAAGTCCCAGCAAGAAAAGAGGCCAGGCAAAAAAAACCCCGAAATGCCCCAGATATTTTTCCGCGACCACACCCGCTCCAAAAGCAACAGCGATCCAAAGAAAAGGAAGTTTCATAGCGATTGGATCCACAAGAAAATGGCGAGGATTAAAAGAAGGAGAAACAACCAAGTGCGCTGATAAACTTTAAGTAGAGACATAAAAAAGGCGAACTCCTGAAAGGTTCAAGAGTCCGCCTCTTTTAGAATGAAAGAAAACTGTGCTGGTGGAGGTATATTAGTGTTTTGCCCACTGAAGTCAATAAGAGCCTTTTAAAGACAGTAAATCCGTCATTGCGAGCGAAGCAATCTCATGCGTCATTGCGAGCTGCAGCGAAGCAATCTCGTGTTGTGACTTGAGATTGCCGCGTCACCGCCAAGGCGCGGGACTCGCAATGACCAACCCCACGCGTCATTGCGAGCGAACGGAGTGAGCGAAGCAATCTCATGCGTCATTTTGCGAGCTGCAAGCGAAGCAATCTCGGGTTGTGGCTTGAGATTGCCGCGTCTCCGCCAAGGCGCGGGACTCGCAATGACCAACCCCACGCGTCATTGCGAGCGAACGGAGTGAGCGAAGCAATCTCATGCGTCATTGCGAGCTGGAGCGAAGCAATCTCGGAATGGAGATCGCCACGTCGGCCCTACGGGCCTCCTCGCGATGAAAAAAAAATAACTGCTGACACTGGGACAGACCCCTTTTTAATTGAAAGTCCATTTTTTGTCATGTAGCATAAGGCCACCTTGAAAAAAATTAATTTTCTGATTTGTTTTATTCTGCTTTTCGTCGGGATCTTTATTCGGGCTGATGATCTTAGCCGGCATTTCTCTCACAGGGATGATCTCATGGTCCCGCAGTTCATCCTCAATTATGATCAGCCCGCATTTCGCCGCGAGCTCGATCAGGCTCGGGGGATCCAACGTCCCTTAGCGCTCGCAAAATATCAGATAAAAAAAATTCTCAGCGTTCCGGCTGTCACAACCTTTGCCCCGCTTCAGTTTCTTGCGACATCGTTTTTATTGTCTCCGGATCAAGATTATCGTGACGTTCTTTTTTTAAGCCGCCTCCCTTCTTTTGTTTTTAGTATTTTAGGGCTGCTGCTTTGCCTTTTATTCTACTGGAAATATAACCGCTTCACGACCCCGGCCGTGCTCATGGCACTGACCCTTTTGACCTTTTCCTGGGAAAATATTATTTACGCAAAACAAAGCAACAGTTACAGCATCGGTGTATTTGTTGTCTTGGGTTTACTATGCCTTCTCTGGACTTACCTGAATCGGCCGCTGACGATTAAAAATGCCGCTTGGTACGGTTTTCTTTTAGCTCTCTTAAGTCATGCCCAATATCAAATGATCTTTATGATTCCCGCCTTTTTGGCCGCTGCGTTCATCTACCACTGGAAAAATCAGAAACAATCTTTCAAACGCGCCGTGTCCACCACAGGGATCCTGGCCCTCAGCTATGGAATAGGTGTCCTTCCCCTGTTTCTCTTTTTTCTTTCAAAAAAACTAGGTGCGGGCGCAAACTTCTGGAATATTGGCCCCCATCATGAATTTCTATGTCCCCGAATACGCATCCTGCCTCTCGTTGAAATGATCTCGGTTCTCTTCCATTTCTTTCCGACAGCTTTCTTCGCGGCTTTTTCCGCCATGACCGGATTCATCCCGGAGAATCACCCCTTGTTTATCCCTATCGCCTGGATTCTCCTACTTCTCTTTTTCGCAGGAATCATTTATTTTCTTCAAACTCAAGATAAACGCGTAAAAACCTTGGGTTTGTTTTTTCTTTTTTTGGGGATCACCTGGATATTACTCATCCTTCTGAGAAAAATCACCCTTGGCCCTACCCGCCACGCGCTTGTCCTTTTACCCTGCCTGGCCATCATGATTGCGGAGGGGTGGTTTTTTTTAGTTGGAAAAATTAACTTTTCGAAAAATTCGAGAGGGATCATATCCTCGATAATCCCCCTCAGTATCGCAGTGTTATTTTTTTATTCCTATCCTTCGATGATGCGCCAAAGAAAAGATCCTTTTGACCCCGTAAAAATCGAAGCCGTACTGAAGCAGTACAACGTCCGGACGGTGGTGAGTTGTCACAGCACCTGGAATCTTCACCTCATGAAAAATATTACGAGCAATTTTCATTATGTTACTCACTATGATAACTGGTTCGAAGACAAGGGAAAACCCAACTTTCAAAGGGTCGCCTATGTTTGTCACGACAAGAAAATCGATGAACAGACTTTTAATCGTACTCAATCAGAAATCAACGAGGTTTTTGAAAGACAGAGAAAGCCTGATTATCAGTGGCAGGACCATTTCAAGGATTACCGTATCATCTATTCGGAAGAGCGAGATTCGAATACTGAGATGGAATTTAGCGCAAGAACAAAAAATGGGACGAATGGGTTCTATTACTACGTTCTCGACCGGAACAAACTACCTTAAGTTAAAAACTCTCAATAACCCCTTGTTATGATTTTTGCAACACTACGGATCTTCCCAGCGCAAAAACATTAGGCAGAATAGAAATTAAAGCCTCATCCATGGCTTTAATCGTTCGTAGAATCCAGACCGGCAGTTCGGGAGTTGTTGCTTTTGCAATCACTCCACCTGATAAGGGGAAAATCAAACCTTCATTCTTCTTGTTGAGAAGAATTCTCAAATTCTTAAACGCACGCTGGAATAATTCGGTTTGCTCAAAGAGCAATTCAGGGGTTGCACAATTTGCGGACCAAGGATCCCGCGGATCATTGACAATAGTTTTTTCGTCAAAGACATTAACCTCATAGCTCCATCCTTCGTGGCGCATAAGCCGCAGCATCAATCTCATCAGAAGAGAGGTGTTGATCTCCTGAATCAGGATAAGCCCGCCGGGCCGAAGCACACGCTCACATTCCTTGAAAAAGCTGTACGGTGAAGCGAAATGGTGAATGTTATGCGAGGCGATAATGCAGTCCACGGACTGGCTCTCCATATCCATTTGCGTTGCATTGAGCACACGATCAATCCAAGGATTCTTTACCACATCGGTCATCGTGGGCCTTACTTTGAGATAAAATTCGGAAAAGCCTGCCCCCGCACCGATTTCAACAACATTCCAATGGTCTTGAAGGTAATCATTCATCCAGGCATATCGGCACCGCAACAGGAAATCAAGATTCGTATGACGTTTCTTAAGGAAACTCGAACGAGCTTCGATCACATCACCTTCCGCGGCCATCTTGTTTTGTTCATGTGTGAAAAAACAAGGGCCTTTCAGAAATATTTTTTTAAATCTAGAGCCGCTCACACCCTCACAACCTTTCAAAACAATCTTGGTTAAGATGATAAAAAGAGGCACCGAAAAACTTATCGGTGCGAAGATTATCCCCCACCGCCAAGACCTCTTTTGGTTTACACCTCGTTTTCTTCAAGGCGAGTTGATAAATCCTGGCATCGGGCTTCTCAACCCCTGCTTCTTCTGAAGTGACGATAGCATCCACTTTGGCCTCAAGCTTCAACTTGAGAATTTTCCTGAATTGAATTTCAGAGGTCAAGTTGGTGACGATCGCGATTTTTATTTTGCGGCTCCTGCAATAGTTCAAAAAAGGATGCACCCACGGAGACAACCGCATCTTATAAAGAAAGCTTTTCCAATAAATATTCTCCAGCTGAAGTGTCCGCTTCATTTGAGGCCTTCCAAACCTTTTCTCAAGAAGAGTTTGAAAATAGAGAAACCGGGAATGACTTGCCGCTTGTTTCTCAAGCCTTGTATGGATGGCATACTGGGCTTGCCGATATTCTTTTAAAAATTGAGGGAAAGATAATCTCTCAACTGCCTTTAGATAAAGAAGATGACTCTTCTTGAGGGCGTGCCGGTGACATTCTTCGTACCGGTAAAGGGTATTGTCCAAATCCAGAAAGACCGCTTTTTTAGTCCTGACTAACTCATAAAGCCTTTTCAAATTCACTTCCATAACTCCGGATGTTTGGTGCAAATCGCATCGAAATTAAACCGAGAAAGTTTTTCTCTGGATCTCATCACAAAACTTTTTGGGTGATTCTGGAGTTCCGGAGAGACCAGGCAAAGCTTGAAATGTTTCTTCAACTGACGATAAGTAATTTCGTCCAAAGCATACTTTGTAAAACAATCAATCCAAACCCACTGAACCTTCCCTTTCATGGCAAGGCATTGTTCGACGGGTTCATATTCGGAAAACCTGATAGCAATTCGGCTCTCATTCGTTCGGACCATTTTGATGATGGCCGGAAACGACAGATCGAGAAAAAAATAATTTTCCACCTTGTATTTTCGAAGCAGTGCCGCAGCCGTTTGTTCAAGCCCCTCGGCTTTGACGTTCACGACCATAAAAGCATGATCGTATTTTTTGAGAAAATCTTCAAACCTTGTTCCTGGCTTAAAAGGATCGTGATGCAGAATCAATTCCTGTCCGTCACTTCTTAAATCTAACTCTACCCCCATATGCTTGGGAACCGAAGCCAGCTCTTTAAGATCATTGATGCGATGCCTAATCAGTAAAGGTGTCATTATCTTTTAAGCCCTTTGTTTCAAGTTCAGAATGGATTTGAAGGTTTTTTGGATTAAATCCCAACGTGCCCGAAGGTTGCCGGCACCGCCCTTGGCTTCGCCATAGATTCTCTCCTTAAAATAAACGGGGATCGTGAAAACCCGGAAACCGTTTTTTAGCGCGGTCCATAACAGATAAAGATCTAAAGAAAAATCATTCGGCGGATCATTCATCCACTGAAGAAGCTCCCGGGGAAATAATTTCGGTTGAGCATTTATTTCCGAAAAAGGCTGATGCAGTATAAGACAGGCAAGGGTCTGCATTCCCAATGAGATTATTTTTTCAGAAATTTTCCGGTTCACGCGATACCCCTTCACAAGTGTTTTTTGATTCCCCTTGGCTTCATTTTGATACAACCGATAAGCCCTCAAAACATCGCCCGGATCTGTTTGTAAATCGGCATGCGTCCAGGCAAGCACCCCTCCTTGACTCTCACGAAGACCCGTCATCACTCCAAAGCCATACCCCTGATTTTGAGCCACGGTGACCTTGCGTGCAAAGGAACACTCTTGGCGTTTAATTTCCCGGTCGATGGCAGATCCGGTACTGTCAGACGAACCATTATCCACAAGAATGAGTTCTATTTCATTTTGGTTTTTCAAGATCTCTCGAAATTTTTCAAGGATCAAAGAAATGTTTTTTTCTTCATTGTAACAAGGAACGACGATCGATAATTTTAGTGGGGATGGCATCTGCCTTATCTCTCAGTTTTTCCTATAAGGATGAAAGGAAGCCTGATTAAAAAAATCACTCCAATACTCATAGGTTTTTAATTCATCCGGAGTTCCCCAAGGGGCATAACTTTCCACTTCAAAGACATGAACGCGAAGTCCCGCTTTGATCAGATCATTCATGCATTCATCAATATAAAATTCTCCGTTAACCCGTTTATTCTCCTTGATCATCTGCCGCGCATGAGAGAAAAACATCCCAGCCTCCCGAAACCAGAAAGCGCCTAAAACGACGTGATGCTGATAAGGATCGCCAGGCAGGGGGACTTTCACTGAGACATGAACAGTGCGTGTGCTCTTTTCCCCGGTCTCCACCCATCCGTACGCATGGGGCTTACGCCTCGCCATCGGGTACTGGCGGATCGTAAATATCATGGCATCGACTTGAGAGTCGGCGGCGGTCATCTGAGCGAACTTTTCTTTCGAGAAGATCATCCCATGATCACAAGCGCCAATAAGAAGCGGCCTATTCGCGGTAATGCTGGATTCTGCGGCCATCGCCGTGCACGCCTGCCCTTCTGTCTGATAACTCAAAGAGATGAATCTCGCCTCCGGAAAATGGTGAACCACTTCTTTTTCGAACTCGTCAGATTGTAAATCTTCTCGAGTCACGAAAAAGACACGCTCTCCCCGCGGAAGAGACAAAGCAGCACTGATCGCCATTGGTTTTTGATCGACCGGAATGCAGGGTTTAGGCACTGGGTAGTGTTCTAAAGCAAACCGGTTGCCCGCTCCGGCCATCAAAATCAGGACATCCATCTTATTCGAAACTTCGTTCGATCTCATCTCTGATTTTTTTTGAAAAAGATTGGACCAGAATTGATATTCTTCAAGATCCTCGGGGGTTCCCCATTGAAGCATGAAAGGGATCTCATAGACAAGGATGTTCAAGCCATCTTCCTTCATCAGCTGGAAAATCTGGCTGACATAAAATTCACCGTTAATTTTCAATTCCGGCTTCTTTTCAATCTCCATAAAATATTTTTTAATCAACTTCCCTTTTTTGAAAAAATAGGTTCCGGAACTCGTCCAATCCTGCATCTTGCTTTCATGCCACGAGTGTTTTTCCCGTATTTCTTCCATCCATCCGTTCTTAACACGAAGGGTTGCATAGAGGTTAGGACCCAGCAGATGCGGATGAAAACCCCGGTAACACACCACGGCACCGTCACAGGATGGGTCATAAACGGCCTTTTTAAAATCGGAGTAATCCCAAACCCAGGAGAAGTCACAATAATTCACAATGACAGGCTCTTGATCCTCCACATATCTGAATAATTCCCTGACAGTTCCAATGGGTCCATCGATTTGATAGGGCATCGAGTGAATGATCTTGTCGGGGACGAGCTCGTCTAATATTTTTTTAATGTCTGTCTCTTCCTGATGGAAATGATTAACTCCGAACACAAATTGATCCTCTTGGGGAAAATTTCTGACAATATGCTCAACGATGGGCATTCCTTCTATCCGAATAAGCGGCTTGGGAGTTGGGTATCCCGCCCGCAGGAATCTCTTGCCCATCCCCGCCATAGGAATGATGACTTTCATTCTATCTTGATTTCCGTTTGTGGTTATAAATGAGGAGGAAGACCAATTGATTGATCCCTTTGAGTCCCTTAAGCCAGTAGCGGGTGTTGACGAAAAGCTCATCAAAATTGAACCCGAATTGGTGGGCGATGTTCATGGTTTCTCGGGGAGTGATGGTTCCGGACACACTTAAATGGTGTGAAGTAATCGTTGTCACATGTTTCACATTCAATGTTTCTACTTCCTTCAAAAGATCAACGAGCGGATCGACGATGACACTGTTTTCGAAAAGATACGTGGCGATAAGTGGGATTTTCTTGATCGGATTGTCTGAATTCAAAGGGATGGCTGAAGAATATTGAATGATCAAATCTGCAAAATCTTTTTGAGGAAGAATATGCGTCTTTTGATCCGCCTCTCTTTGAGCGATTTGCTCGTGCACCTTTTTCAGCGGATAGCCGCGCCTTAAAATATCTCTTTGAGACTTCCAATAGCGTCTCAGCTCTTCATCGGTATCAAGAAATATTTTCAGGTTAATGATCTCCCGCATTTGTTTTAAATAAAAGGGATGGAGCCCCACAAAAAAAATAAACTGATTCGGCTCAACGAGAGTTGGATCGGTAAATCTTCCCGTGGTGTGATTGTAATGCCCCACTTCAATCGGGTTCCCGTCCTTAAGCGCAACCGCCATGTCTAATCCCTGATGAAGATTGTTAGCATTGGGATTTAAATGCGTATACACGTCCCAATTCCCATCGCCTCTTTCCCACTTGTGGAGATCGTCTCCAAAAATTGGTATCGATTTCGATTTCCCCGTTAGAACTCTTAACGTGCGGTAAAGCGTGTGCTTCCCCGATCCGCTGTCCCCTGCGATACCAATCAAAAAGGGCGCTTGGGAAATCTGAAGCTCCTCATTTTTTCGTATCCCTAGATCAAACATCCAAATCCCCATAAATAGGGCCGATGACAACATCGCACACAACGATAAATCCTTGATGGGCAAGGCGGGGCCGAGCGTATTTGCCCAGCCCTTCAATGGTGATCCAAATAAAAATAAAAAATAAAGGACATAAACCACGTTATAAAAAATAAAGGGCGCCCGAGAATAATGCTTATTAGAAACGTAGAAATAAATAAAGAATGGCAGTGACCACATAAACCACCCGGGCATGGCGGGCACAAAAACTACCATCGCAATAAAAACAGCCCCTAAAAACATGAGCAATATTTCACGATTCAGTTTCTTGTAGGAAGCCATCTTGAGAAAGAGCAAACAAAGAATGGCCGGGCAGACGATCAAATTAAAGGAAGACGATACGGGAAGTGAAAATTCAAAGAGTTTTCTTTGTTCCGGAGAATTAAAGACCATTTCCCTAAAAGCATGCGACGTTAAGTAAGGCGAAATAGAAACGAGATAAACGCCTAGAAAGGTTAACAGACACAAGCCTAAAAATCGCCAAGAGATCTTTTTTCTGTATAAAAATGAAAAAATAAAAGGCACCGCGATAAAAACATGCGTCTTGGTGGCGGCGGATAAAGCAAGCGCAACCATTGCCAAAATGTATTTTTCTTCCGTCAACAGACAAACGGACGAGAAGAAAATGGCCGTTGGAACAATATCAAGCTGCCCATGGATATAATTAATATAAAAAACGATGGGAGAACACCAATAGATCGCTAGGATTTTCTTTCTTTGTGTCGGAAATAATCTTATAAAATTCGAATAAAGCAAAAGATCGAATAGCAACAGTGGGATACGCATGACGAACTGATGCAAGTGGGTAGCCACCTGCCAATCACTTGACAGAAGCGGAGAGAAAAGCCATCTTGGCAGCGCCATAATCCAAAGCATCAAAGGGGGATAAGGGAACATTCGAGTGGTCCCAAGCGCATAAAAAAATTCCCATGGATTTTGAAAATGGTTCAGCACAAATTGGTTAATAAACGGAATAAATAACTGGGTCATATAGGATGAGGCGAAAAAATAGGAGGCGAATAACTTCGCGAAAAGAACCGCGAAAAACACCAGGGAAGTTTCGAAGACCGGCAAATTGCGCGCTGAAGATTTGCTTTTGGAAATAAGGGAGCTCATCTCACATCTTTATCGGCACATATCGGCCATTTTATAGGCGGGATACAAGCTGTGATTCTGAGCCCGAAGGCGAGGAATCTCGGAGAGATCCTTCTCCGCCAAACAGCGTTGGACGGATCCCTCCTTCGGCGGAGGCAAAAAACGCCTCAGGATGACATTCCGTGAGATTACTTGACTAGGATACATCCCGAGAGAAAGGGTCAGGTGAATTTTAAGCGCTGGGATCTAAAGAGAGAGTCATTGGGCGGCCATTTTGCTCTACCACCACACTGCGTTCGTAGATATCCTTAATGACCACATTTTCTCTTTTAAGCATGTCGCCGATCGTTACCACTTCATTATTTATCAACGCGTAGCGAACGCCGCCTGAACTTGTAATGCCGGTCAGGGACAGTTTTGTGGGTTTTGCGGCCTTCGTCGGAGCCACGAGCGGAATCATGGGACTCAAAACAGACGCGCTCATCACATCCGAGATTGCGGGCGAGGCAGCGCTGTAACTGCGGATCCAAAAATAAATGCCGGAAACGCCGCCCAAAATTGCCGCGAGACATACGAAGATGAAAACTCCCTTGAGGATGAAACGCTGCTGCTTCTGAGCGATTTCTTGTGTCTTGATTTTTTTTTCAAGAACCTGCAGGCCAGCTTCTTCTTCCGCACGGGCTTTTTGACCCGCCACAGCAACCCGTTCGCGCTCCAAAGCCGTCGTGTGCGGAGTCTGTCCGGCCCGTTCCAGCGCTTGTTGAATCAAGCTCATGCGTGAACTCCCTCCAGATCTTCCTGGGCACATTCGATCATCGATGAATCAATGATTTTGGTACCGCGTGCATATGCTGCCAGCATCGCCCGATCCGCTAAAACATTAATAATCCGGGGAATCCCAGTCGTCAGTTTATAAAGAAGGTCTGTCGCATCTTCTGTAAATATATCCACTTCGCAACCCGCCACACGCAGCCGGTGCTTGAGATAATTCCCAATATCTTCTTTCGCCAGTTCGGGAAGATGGTAACGGATGGTAATTCTTTGCCTGGCCTGTTTTAAATCGGGCCGTTTGAGAAGATCTTTCAGCTCGGGTTGCCCCACAAGAATAATCTGGAGCAATTTCTGAGTCGCGGTTTCAAGATTGGTCAGAAGACGGATCTGCTCTACGGCACGGGGCGTCAAAAGCTGTGCTTCATCAATAATCAGAACTGCATTGTAACCTTTCTCCGTTTCCGTCAAAAGAAAGCGGTTCAGCGCATCGAAATAATGCTTCTTCTTGCTCCCCTCCACCTTGATCCCGAAATCCTCAACGATGGACTGGAGAAGTTCAAACTCCGACAAACGCGGATTGAAAATAAGCGAGCTGTGGACCGAATCCCCTAGTTTCCGAAGAAGTGTCCGGCAAAGCGTGGTTTTCCCGGCACCGATTTCTCCTGTCAACTGAAGAAATCCACGGCGATTTTCTACGCCGTAAAGCATCGCCGAAAGCGCTTCCTTATGGTGTTTACTGTAATAAAGAAAACGCGGGTCAGGCGTCATATTAAACGGGGCTTCTTTTAATCCGAAGTAGGACTCATACATGGAAGGATCCTTTAATTTTATGTCTTTTATTACGGCAGATTACTCAGAAGCTTAAGAGAAGAAAAGAAATTACGTTGGGGATTTGAAACAAAATCGTAAAATCGTTTTTCAAGGCCGGGAGATGAAAGCTTCCGAGATGGCGGCTTTGATTCCTACCCAAGACGGCAAGAGTATGCTGCGGGGAGAAGAAACCCCGTGGTACTTTACGGTCACGATCCGGATTCCCAAAGTCAGCCATAAAGTGAGAATCCTTTTTATCTGGGACAGAAAGAACGGAAAAGAGCCGGTAAAGACTTTGATTTCCAATCGCACGAACTGGGAGGAAACAAAAATGATTTTGGTCTACCGCTCGCGTTGGACAGGCACGGAGACTTTTCATCGGGATGCGCAGCAAGATTTGGGGATGGGAGATTGTCAGCTGATCAGCGGCCAAGGCCACGACCGGCATATGCACCTGCTCTTCACAGCGTATTCTCTCCTTGTTCGGACACTCGGGCTCGACGCATCCGAATGAATGAGCCCCTAAAAAACTCAAGACCACTGGGAAGGCCTGCCGTGCTGTGCTCGCTCAAACGCTGGAAGACCTGGTTGACTGGATTGTTGATAAATTTTCCGTAGAACATTGGTCTCCGGCTCAAATCAAGCTTTCTGTTGCTATTTAACTCGCTGAATCCCGTGCACCAAAATCGATTCAGCCATTTTGTAAAGATTCAGTTAAGAGCATTGAATCACTTCAGACTTGTTTTTCCAGTCACAGCTGTGGATTGCCGGGGGGGCTGTTTTGTTGTCGTTGAGACGCAGTCTAATTCACCAGCCGTCTGGTGAATTAGAAGAGGGCTATTTTTTTGTCCTTTGTTTCCATCAGACCTGCCAAGCACCGTTCCGGTACACGACCTCGTCGTCGAGGGTTACGGATTCTGTCACGGCAAAAATATCCACGTGATGTTTGGCGATTCTGCGGTTGAAAGCCGGTTTTTTATAGAGGGCGTGTTTGGCGCCAAGCGAAAGATGAATTCCACACATTCGCTCGTAGGTTCCAATATCACTGACCAGCCTTTCCTGATTGAATGCACGGTTCAATCCAAAGCCAAGTTCGCGGACCCAAACCTCGCCTTCATCGGCGCGGATGTTGGCGAGTACCTGGTCAAACTCCGGAGTTGAATCAATGACATCTGTGACTCTCCCGCGACTGACCACCAGCGTGATAGGCTTCGCGGGTTCATTCACGGTGAAAGTGGTATCCCCAAAAACAAAGACTCGAACGCGGCCGTTCACAGATTCTAAATCTTGTGCCTCGGTAAAAACTTCGCCGATGGGAAATTGTCCACCGACATTGTTCATTTTGGAATAGTCACCCACGTTCATTTTTGCGGGCTGAAAAGGGGCGGCGAAAACCAGGAGCTCTCCGCCGCTTTCAACGGCTCCGCACCGAGCCCGGTCAATCCGCGCCTTCAGCGCATTCCCTGTGCCTCGATAATAGGCGGGGTCATAAGCCAGCGAATCAATGTAGTAGTTTGCCTGCAATCCCGGCATGCGGGAAAGATGCGGGTGTTCAATCACTTTGAGCGCGCGTTTGAAAAGCTCAACACGAATGCGGAAAGCATCAAGACGAAAGTTCGTGGATTGGATGAGCACTACCAAATCCGAAGCCTTGAGAAGTTGAAACGCGGCCATGATTTCTTGCGGAGCCACCGCATCAAAATTAATGAAGGCTGCTTTGGGGAGTGCGCGCCGGTAAGCCTCAGTCAAGGCTGCTGCCAGAGCGCATTGCGTATCAAAGACGACCACAGCGGCGTGCAAGTCAGAGTGCTCGACGGCAAGCGTCAGAATATCTCCCACATGCTTCGCGGCTAAATCCAGACTTTCGCGGGAGAGGGGTTCTTGAGGCTGTAATTTATTTTCGGTTGAAGTCATGGACTGCATGGTAACGCGTTCATACTAAAAGGTAAATTCCATATTCAATACCCAAGGGGACAAGTTGAGTCTCGCTGAACCTATCCCCTCAAAAAACGGGGTCTTAAAATTTCAACTTCAATCATTTCATAACATTCCCATATAATCTTACTATCCTTATAAAAAATGAGGACTCCCTTAAAAGGGTTCTTGTATTCCCCTCTCCAATGGGTTATCTCTTACTTAAGTAGAAAGGTAAGGTTAAACAGCTCTATGAAAAAACTGGCCTCCCTCTTAAACTCAAAGCTGGCTTTAAAAAAATCAGTGAGCGCTTTGATTACTTCTGTCTTTCTCATGGCCCAATGCCTGACCTTAGGCCCTCAGGCTCTCCTGGCGGAATCCGTTCCGGCTCAATATAAAGGGACCTCTTATCTACAAACCAAGAATTTTACGGCTACGGAAACAAGTACGGCGACCGGCACTCAAGCAGGAACTCAAACCACCACAGAATCATCCGTGAAAACTTCGACAGAAACCAGCACCGGCACGGCGTCTTCCACGGCTGTGGACAACTCAACCACCCATTGGATGCTTGCAAATTCAAAACCGGTGAGTTCTGCTCCTTCGATGCAAGGATCTGATTCTCATGCCGCACTTTCGCAAGCCACCCCCCCAGCCAAAGTACTGCCATCAGCATTGACAAATCAACCCAGCGCCGACGTTTCGGAAGTAGGCGTCAAGCTTTCGATCCGGACGATTTCTCAGACCGAAGCGGAGATTACGGTCGAAGGGTCGGAGTTCAACCAAGCCTATAATGTTTATGCTCAGGCAGCAATGGGCGGATCCAAGGATCTCATTCCCATTGTTGAGGGGCTCAAGGCGACCCATGGGAAGGCCGTTTACAAAATTTCATTTACGAAGGACCAGTTGTTTTATTCGGCCGAGGGTATCGAGGGTTGGGATGGGATTACCACTTACCATGGACAGGATGGTTCGACAATAATCCATTATCCTTTGGGACCTGTTTCCCACCGAGATGCAAACGGAGCATTAGTGGGAATTGATATTTCAGGCATTAAGCTTCCGGATATTTCGTTTGGATACGGAATCAACAGATTGGTGAGCAACCAAAGCGGTGTCCTAGTCATCATGGGACAAAGAGACATTGGTATTGACGTTAAGAATCAAATGATTAATGCGGACGGCACTTTTTACCCGCCAGCATTCAATACCATGATCAAAAACTCTAATATGGACCCTGCGTTGAAACTGGAAAATTACAAAAACGACTTTTACTACACGCTCCGGCGATTCCGTGACATCCTTTTGGAAATGCAGCATTCGACTCAGACTCCGGAATCGAGAGCCAAGTTTCAGAATTTGATCGAGGTCACGGAGCTTTTAATGAACATTTTGAAACCTGGTGAGCAATTCAATATGCCATCGCTGTTCTGAAGATATCCTCCAAAACCATTCGAGAATGATAGAGCGGAAAAGGCTCACATTTCATCCCGGACAGACCAATCGATTTACTCGCTCGGGCAGAGGCTCTTGGCTTCGAGGATGAGGGTTTCGATTCCGGCCCAGGTTTTGGATTTGACGGAATAAATTAGATCAATTTTGGAGGACTGAGTCAGTGCTCTTTCATCCACACCGTTCATTCTGTCGCTCCAATGCACTTCATAAACGGCGCCGTTTTGCTCAACCCAGAATTTGAGTGTGGTCTGATAAAGCCATTCGCGTTTGGGTTTCACAGAAAGTCCGCGGGTACGGAACACCGGACGCGGATTACCTGCTCCGTGCGGTTCAAGAAGCTCAAGCTCCTGGATAAAGCGCCCGCTTAAATCATCCAGCGTGAGTTCCAGGTCCACGGGAATCTCCCGTTCAAAGGATTTGGGATCTTTGGTCAGGGCGAATTCATTGATGCTTTTGCGGAAGGCATCAAGCTTCGTTTCTTGAATGCTGAGCCCCGCGGCTTGGGCGTGGCCGCCGAATTCCATCAGATCTCCGGCGCAGGCACTCAGCGCTTCGTGGATATTAAAATTTTTGGTCGAACGGCAGGAGCCCTTTCCTTTTTCTCCGTCAAACGCAATCACAATCGCAGGCCGGTGATATTTATCCACAAGCCGTGCGGCCACAATCCCAATCACGCCCTGATGCCAGCCCTGTTTGCCAACAACGATCACGCGATCACGGTTAAAATGAAAGGTTCGTTCCACCACGGCGATTGCTTCCTTGACCATCTGACGCTCTTCAAGCTGACGTGATTTATTTTCCTCTTCAAGAATCTGCGCTAGACTACTTGCTTCTTTCAGACTCGAAGTGAGAAAAAGTCTAAGCGCAATTTCGGGTGAGCTCATCCGCCCGGCCGCATTAATGCGAGGACCAAGCATAAATCCAATGTGTCCCGTATTGAGTTCGCCGCGAATGCGCGATACTTCATAAAGCGCCTGCATCCCGGGATTGTTTTTCTGCTGAATTTTTTTGAGGCCTTCCTTTACAATGATTCGGTTTTCATCCACGAGCGGCGCCACGTCACAGACTGTGGAGAGCGCCGCCAGATCCAAAAGCTCGTAAGCACGACTCCCAATCAACGCTTGAGCAAGTTTGAACGCAAGACCTGCGGCGGAAAGCCCGTCAAAGCCGTACGAACAATCCTCCTGATGAGGATTTAAAATTGCGTAGGCCGGAGGAATTCCGCCGGAAGGAATCTGATGATGATCGATCACGATTGTCTCCACACCAAGCGAGTTAGCGAGAGTAATTTGTTCGCGGGCTGTAATCCCGCAATCCACCGTGATCAAAAGTTTGGTTCCTTGAGCAGCGGCTTCCTGAATCGCTCGGGAGCTGACGCCGTATCCGTCACGAACGCGGTTGGGAAGAAACGCGGTGTAAGCAATACCGAAGATTTCAAGGGTCTTAGCCACAACGGCGGCCCCGGTGATTCCGTCCACGTCGTAGTCACCGTGAATCAGAATTTTTTCTTTTTGATCTCGCGCACGTTCTAGCCGTTCGATCACGCGGTCCATTCCCTTCATCGCTTTGGGATCGCGAAGGCGGTGAAGTCCCGCATCCAGGAATGCTTCAACCGTTTCCGGATCTGAAAACCCTTTTTTAGCAAGCAGCTCCAGGAAATTCGGACTGAACGAGGAGGGGGAAAATAAAGAGGCCTGTTCTTTTTCAGAACAGGCCTCTTCAGGAAACAGAAAAGTTTCGGACATAGATTTACTTTTGGGCTTTTGAATCCACGGCCAGCGCTGATGCAACAAACACCGAGGAATAAATTCCGACTGCAAATCCTACGCACAAAATAAAGGCGAAATCATTAATACCCGGACCGCCCAGAACAAACAAGGCGACCGCGCC
Organism: Candidatus Taenariivivens baikalensis; assembly: GCA_009691445.1. Taxonomy (GTDB): domain Bacteria; phylum Omnitrophota; class Omnitrophia; order Omnitrophales; family Aquincolibacteriaceae; genus Taenariivivens; species Taenariivivens baikalensis. The sequence continues at coordinate 28,518 of SICL01000021.1, forward strand.
GAAAAGCACGTTCGCACTCGTGAGAAGCGTTCTTCCCAGTGTCTGGTTAAGACTGAGCTCCACCACTTCGCCGAACGGTTTTTTACGCATATTTTTCAGATTTTCACGGATCCGGTCAAACACCACGATCGTGTCATTCACCGAATAACCCATGATCGTCAAAATTGCGGCGACACTCGCGAGGTTGATTTCCCTCCCGCTCATGGCATACACGCCGAAAGTGAAAATGGTGTCGTGCAAAAGGGCCACGACTGCGGCACATGAAAAATGCCAAGGGAACCGGAATCCCAGGTAAAAAAGAATCCCAATAGAGGACCAAAAGACGGCCCAAAGAGCCTTACTCTTAAGATCTCCGCTGACCGTGGGACCTACCTGATCCACCTTCAGAATTTGATACTGTTTTTCTCCAACGACCGCAACAGCTGCTTTTTCGATTTTCGCGGTTCCGTTTTCTTTAGTTTTCACAATGAATTGATTATCCGAAGGATTACCGTAAGGCTGAATGGTGGGCTCTTTAACCCCCTCCTTTTCGAGGGCCGCACGGAACTTGGAGAGCTCAATCGTCTTGGTAAAGCCCATCTGAAGCAAGGTCCCGCCGCTGAACTCAACGCCGAAATTATTTCCCCCGCGCGCAATAATCGCACCGGTTCCAAAAACCAGCATCAGCCCTGAGAAAATATAGGCGAGAAAACGCCATCTTAAAAACGGCACATTCGTCACGCCGATTAATTTCAGCATATTAAGATTAATGTCCGGATTTCTTTTAGAGATAAAATCAAACGCGACCCGGGTGACCGTCAGAGAAGAAAACATACTGGCAATCTGACCCAAGCCCAGCGTCACGGCAAACCCTTTAATGGGGCCTGTCCCCAGAAAGAAGAGAATAACGGCCGTAATGAACACCGTCATATTGGAATCAAAAATAGCCGCAAAAGCCCGGTGATATCCTGCTGAGATAGCCGCGCGTCGTGTTTTCCCCGCTTCCAGTTCCTCGCGCATTCTTTCGGAGATCAAGATATTGGCATCCACGGCCATTCCGACCGACAAAATAAATCCCGCGATTCCGGGAAGAGTCAGTGAAGAGTGCAGCATCGCAAGCGACCCCGTCACCATAATCACATAAACAAGAAGTCCGATGTCGGCAATCACTCCTGCCAACAAATAATAGCAAGGCATGAAGATAAAAACGAGAACGCATCCCAAAAGGGCTGACCTTAGTCCTTTTTCGATGGAATCACGCCCCAGGGTAGGCCCCACAGTTCTTTCTTCAATGACTGTCACCGGAGCTGGCAAAGCGCCGGCACGCAGAACAAGGGCAAGATCACCCGCCTCCTGAACGGTAAAACTTCCGGAGATCTGAGCCCGACCGTTTGGAATCCTGTCGCGGATCACCGGAGCAGAATGGATGGTTCCATCCAGCACAATAGCAAGCTGCTTACCGGTATTTTTGAATGTGATCTCATCAAACTTCTTAGCACCCTGATCATCGAATTGAAGCTGAACGATCGATTGACCGTACGAATCAAAACCCACCGACGCATCGGTCAGATGATCGCCGCTCAAAAGGGCTTCCTTAGAAACTAAATGTTTTGAGAGCCCCAAAGCGCCCTTGATTTCCTTGTACTCATAACCCTCGGGAATCGTCCCGCTGTCCGCCTTTTTGGCCAGTTCCGGATCATCCGAAACGAGACGAAATTCAAGATGAGCCGTCTTCGCCACAATTTCGCGCGCCCGGTTACGGTCGGTAATACCAGGAAGCTGAACCACGACCTTGTCGGTTCCCTGCCGGGTAATTTGAGGCTCAACAACGCCAAACGCATCAATACGGTTGCGAATAACTTCCACGGCCCGGTCGGCTGCATCCGCTCGCGCTTCTTTGGGAATCTTATCCAGTTCCACTTGAAGCAAAAGCTGGATGCCGCCCTGAAGATCCAACCCTAAGTGGATTTTTTCTTTGAGCGGGTAGGCGCACCAGATCGACCCCGCCACCACCAAAATAATTGAGAGTACTTTCCATTTAAAAAATTTATCCATAAACTCCTCTTAGAATCTATCCTGATAACAAGCCGTCACTGCGAGGGGCGAAGCGACCGCGGCAATCTAGAGCTCGGAGATTGCTTCGCGCGCAATGACGAATGTCCGGACAGAATTTTATTCTTGACGCAACCCTGAAACCGCTGACTTTAGAATTTCGATTTTAGTATTTTCGTTTTCTCCCACTTTAAGCACCACATAATCATTCTGAAGGCTGGTAATCACGCCAATGACACCGCCAATTGTGACAACGCGGTCGCCTTTTTTTAATTCACTGACCATTTTCTGGGCTTCTTGCTGTTTTTTCTGGCTGGGTCGGATCATCAGAAAATAAAAAATCCCAAAGATAAGGACAAAGGGGACCATACTGACCAAGGGGCTGACGGCGGCTTGGGTTCCCGGCATAGAGTCAGCGGCATAAGCAATGGATTCAAACATAAAAGCTCCTGTGTTGATTAGGGCAGGTTACATAGAACGATTTGTACTTTTCAAATTTGGTTGAAGATATTCAACGGATTCAATACAAGTACTAAGGCTTCAATGAGACCTGTCCCTTATTCTGAGACCTGAGAACTGCCCCTTGCGATGATTGATTATCGGCAGTTCGGATCAAATATGCTTAAGAATTCTTTTTTAAAGGCCAAAAACTTACCCTCCCGGATTTTTTGGCGGAGGGTCTTCACCAAATGGATAAAGTAATGCACATTATGCAGTGAAACGAGCTCCGGTCCCAGCATTTCTTCCGCATTAAACAGATGGCGCAGATAACTGCGGGTAAAATGGGTGCAGGTGTAACAATCACACCCTTCCATTAATGGTGCCAGATCTTCCCGGTATTTTCCGTTCCGAACCACCACCAGCCCCCGATCCGTGAAGGCTGTGCCCACGCGTCCGTAACGGGTCGGAGTCACGCAGTCAAACATATCGGCGCCGTATTCAACCGCCCACACAAAATCAAGCGGAGTTCCGACTCCCATCAAGTAACGGGGATGGTCTTCAGGCATCGCGGGAATAATGTCTTCATAGACACGAAGAGCAGCTTCCTTGTCTTCCCCCACGAACAACCCTCCAAGCGCATAGCCGTCAAACCCGATTTCTACGGTTCGCTCCAGAGATTCCTTTCGTAGATCCAGATGCGTTCCTCCCTGCACAATCCCAAAAAGAGACTGCTGTTCTTTCCAATGATAATCTTTCGCGCGCTTGGCCCAACGCAGGGTCAGATTCATCGACTGCTTCATCTGATTATGGTCGTAGGTGGAGGGCGGACATTCATCAAATACCATAGCAATGTCGCTTCCAAGCGCGGCCTGGATATCCAGAACATTTTCAGGCGTTAGAAAAATTTCTTTACCATCCAAATGCGACTGGAACCGGGCGCCTTCTTCCGTGATCTTTCGCAGACGGGTAAGAGAAAAAACCTGGAAGCCCCCGCTATCGGTCAGGATGGGCCCATGCCAATCCATAAAACGGTGAAGCCCTTTATGAAGTTGAATGATATCAAGGCCCGGACGAAGAAATAAATGGTAGGCATTGGCTAAAACGACTTCAGCTCCACTGGTTTTAAGATCACGTGGAAGCACGGTTTTGACCGTCGCCTGAGTCGCAACCGGCATAAAGAGCGGTGTTTCAAAACTTCCGTGGGCGGTGTGAGCGATCCCCGTGCGAGCTTGAGAATGCGGATCCCGTGAAGTTATCTCAAATTTTAAACTATTCATGATATACGGAAGACTAGGGAAGAATGCGGAAGAAAAAAGAATAAAAGAGCACTAAATATTTCCCCCCTTATTCTTCCCCGTTTTTCAATTTCCTTCCCTGTCCTGTCCTTCCCTTTTTTAAAGAATCAACATCGCGTCACCATAACTATAGAAATGATAGTGCTCGTCGATGGCCTTTTGATACAAATCAAGTAAACGACGTCCACCCAAAAAAGCATCCGCGAGACACAGCAAAGTGCTTTTGGGGAGATGAAAATTCGTGATCATTCCCTGAGCTGCCTTAAACTTGTACGGATCATAAATAAAAAGCCGCGTGGATGCACGACCCGGCGTGACCCGTCCCCGGAGATCGGCCGCAGATTCTAACACACGAAGCGCGGTTGTGCCGCAGGCAATAATTCTCCGCCCTTCCTGACAAGCCCGGTTGATTTGGCCCGCAGTCTGTTCAGTAACTTCATACATTTCCTCGTGCATCTGATGCTGGCTGAGATCTTCCACTCCAATCGACTGAAACGTCCCGTAGCCGACATGAAGCGTCACCTCCGCAATTTCGACTCCCTTCTTTCGTAGATCCGCCAGCAGTTTCTCATTAAAGTGAAGTCCTGCCGTAGGCGCAGCCACAGATCCTTCTTCCTTGGCATAGACCGTTTGATACAGCTCGCGATCCAGAGAATCATCTTGTCGTGCAATATAAGGAGGAAGTGGGATGTGTCCGTACTGATTCAAAATATCCTTCATCGGCTTGCCGTGAAACCGCAGGAGCCGCTCGCCCGACTTGGGCACCGAGTCATCCAGCGCTTCTACGGTGACTTTATCTTTAGGGTCTCCCAGATTTAAGAAATCACCTTTTTTGACTTTTCGGTTTGGCCGCACAAGCGCCGTCCAAACTTGCGGCTCTCTTTCGCGTAAAAGAAAAAGCTCGACCTTGCCTCCGGTTTTTCGGGAGGTAAAAATGCGGGCTGGAATCACACGGCTATTATTGAGGACAAGAAGATCTCCGGGGTTTAAAAAATCCAGGATCTCGGAAAAGCGGCGTTGCTGATGCTTTCCGGTCTCACGGTCCACAACCATCAGCCGGGCGCTGACACGGTCTTTGGGAGGGTAAAGAGCGATCAATTCCGGGGGGAGTGTGTAGTCAAAATCAGAAAGTAAGGATGCCATCATTCAAAATTAAAGGCCTGTCACAACATAATCCTCCGGGTATCGGACACGATAGGATAGTTTGACCGTGGTTTTCTGGGCAGGCGTCACTTTTATTTTCCATTTTTGAACACCCGGTTTTTCAGGGTCTCCCTCCGCCGGAGCAGGCTCATAAGTAATTTGTTCCACCTTGATTTCATCATGTTGGGATACCGGAACCTGATCGAACAGGATCACCTCGACGTCCTTGCCGGAATAATTTTTAATCGTGTTAAGATAGGAAAAATCAATGCTCTTCATCTTGCCGCGAAGCCCGGGCAGCAAACTTACATCTACTTTTCGTTTGAGCTCCTTTTGCTCCACGTGAATCTGCTCATCCACGCCCAAGAAAAGACTGATCTCTTCGCCTACCCCCACAAAATTCAAGGCGGATTTTCCCACATACTTTCCGTCCAGAAAAATTTGGACCGAGCCTGCCAAAAGAGAATTGTCAGATTGATTCTGGACTTTGGCGCTCAGGTACGCATAAGAAGAAAGTCTGGGCGTAATCTCCCGCACAAAATCACTCTTAAACGTTTGCGATGTAATCGCAGATTTCCTGGGCTGTCCGTCTGAATGAATCGTTTCTTTTTTAGGCAGGACAAAATGAACCACAGGGCCTTTTCCCTGCACCGCTGCCGTGGCTTGAGCCGCCTCAAAGGAAGGTGCTGACGCCGGCGCAAAGCGATTATCTAAGTTATCAACATCCGCCTTTTCGCTAAGGATTTTAAATTCGCTTTTCGCTGCCATTTCACGCTGTAAAAGACCATAGCCTTGCGCGCGACGAGATTCTGACTCTGATTTTTTTAAAACCCAGGGCTGGATCTCAGGCATGCGGCCATAGAGTGATGGATTGGCCGTTGAAAGATGAACGGTTACATCCTGCCATTCCTCGCCTGTGTTCTGACGGATAAGGGCATAAGAAACAAGATCAACCTGGTTTTTCTCAAGATCCGCGCGCGCGTCATACACCGTTTCCCAGTTCGCACCCGGCAAACGATAGATCACATCGAGCAAAAATTTTCCCGCTGTTTCCGCCTCAAGATTCACTTCAATGGACACCTTTTGTTTGCCCCCGCCCGTCTGAAGTTTTTCAAGTTCACGGCTCAGTGCGTCTATTTTACGGTTGAGCTCCCGAATTTCGGTATCCGCCTGAATCGTTTTCGCGCTGAGGGTGACGAGTTCTTGACCGACAAAGCTGTATATTTTCTGAACATCCTCCACCAAGGGCTGACGCGTTATCAAATCCTTGCCCGCTTGCTGAGGAGATGACACTTCAATGGCATTGATAAATTTGCGGCGATCTGCCAAAGAGCTCTTCAGTTCTTCTTGAGCACGTACCTGGTCCTTCAAGGCTTCAATTTTCCTTTCCAGATCACGGATTTTTTCTGAAGCCGATTCAACCAGTTCCTGGGTGATAAGACGCGCATCATAGAGTTTGACCTTGGCCGAACCCTCACCTGTAACACGAATGGAGTCTTCCTCCACGCTACCGGGTAAATTCGCAAGCACAATCTCATAAGTGCCTGGCTCAAGCGAGACTTCCGCCTGACGTGTCACCTCGGCCTGACCTGCGAACACAACTACTTCTTTAATGGTCGACACGGTCTCAAGGGTTTGAGAAAAAGCGGCCGGTTGAAATAAAAAGAATGTCATGGATACCAGCAACAAAAAATGGTTCTTGTGAATGATCTTCATCATCTCCTCCTAATTTAAAGTTTTTCGCCTTTTAAAACAGCCGGCACAGGGGCGGTATCAATCCGGATTCCGCCGTCGTGTTCAATCTTAAGCGTATAAATCGTGCCCGGAACAAAGATCGATCCAGGGGCTTCGATCTGCGCGTTTTTGATTCCGACCTTGCTCCGAGCTTCAGGGTCCAAAGCATAGGTCCAGAAATTTTCCCAGAGTTTGGTTTCAAATTCACTTTTCTTTTCTTCGACCCGGTACCCTTTAGGAATTTCATGCGGTTCGGTGATATTAAAAACCTGCGTCTTGTCTCCATCCAGCACAAAAACCTTCATGAAAAGATACGCGCTCTTCCCTTTCAGCCGATCTCCCGTCCGCACCCACTTGTCATCAAAACGCACGACCAGCGATTGAAACTGGATCAGGTTTCCCTTAAACGTAAAATATTTGGGTTCGAGGGGCTGGCCGGACGCGGAAAATTCCAGAAATTTAATCGTGGTTTTTATTTTCTTCGACGCTTCGTCATATTCGCTTTTGGTCACGAGAACTTCCGCAATTCTGGAATCCGCAGAAAGCCGCTCCACCATTTGCCGGAGAATCCGGCTCTCTTCCATCCAACCGTGAAGCCATACTCCGCCCGCGAGGAGCGCGGCAAGGACTGCGAGGGTCAGGAAAGTGTTAAGCGTGCGGGATAGATTCATAAATATATCAAACAGTAAGCAGTCGGCAGGAAGCAGTCGGCAGAAAAAAGCGCGGCTGTTCTCTGCTTACTGCCGACTGCCTACTGGATTTAAAAACTGCGCCCGGATGGGGTCGAACCATCAACCTTCAGCTCCGGAGGCTGACGCTCTATCCAGTTGAGCTACGGGCGCAAATATAAGATCAGTCATAGAAATTGTCTACGGCTCGCGCTATGTCTATCTGTCTATCCCCCGCCAGAAGTCTTGGCGGGTCCGCCATGACTTCTGGCGGAAGTTGAGCTACGGGCGCAAACAACCTTGGCTTTTCATTAATCGTAATTTACGCCAGTCTCGCCAAAGTCCTTCGACTCTTGCTCCGGACGTAGGCGGACAGGCGCGCGACTATAAAAACGGAAGTGAAGTATACCAGAATTTCTTACTGCGGTCTCGAAGGACTTTTGGGAACGGGGAAGATCCGATAGGAAAACCTGCGGCATAAGGCTTAATCTGTGGTCTGAGAAACTCGGTACCGCTTCTCCCGGAACGGACTCACTCCCTAGCGACCTGGCCCGCCAGGAAACGGTACTGCTGTTCCTTCAACCCGGCACCGCCGGAACAGGTACCGATTTGATACTCCCGCATTGCTACGCCAAGCTTTATCCTGAAGACTCGGCATAGAGTATCACCCCTTGCCATACGCCCGTCAGTGAGGATTTACGGTTTCTGTTTTTGTATCCCCTTATTTATAAGGACTTAGTTTTTTTCTAACTTCTTGTTTTACAAAAACTGATTCTGGGGCCAAAACTGTGTTGTTTCGGAATCAGGGTAATAGAAGCGCAAGATTTGTTTGGCCACATAGCCTAATTCTCCGAGATGCCGGGCACCGTACTGACAAAGCCCGGCGCCGTGCCCCCAGCCCTTTCCGCGGATCCGAAATTTGTCTCCGCGGTTTTCAATCTTTTCAATCAGGCTGCTTTTGATTTTATCAGGCCCTGCGATAAAACGAAAATCGCTGGCAACGATTGTTTTTTTTCCTTTGGAATCTCTCACAATAATCGTTTTGGCGCGTTTGCCCCTGTCTTTGATCCCCACCTCAAAACTCTGAAGACCAAAGACCGAGTAACCGGCGCCTTTCAATTTCTTTTCCAGATCAAAACGGCTGATCTCGGAACTCCAGCGGTAATGCCGCGAGAGTTTGCAGAAATCACATTCGACGCCTCTCAGTGAAGGATGTTCCTGCATATCCCACAGATCTGCGATATTGGCCGTGTGGCCTCCGCACGTCGAATGAAAAAAACTAGGGAACACTTTTCCCCGATAACTCAGAACCTGACCCTGGGTTTCCTTGACCGCGCGGGTGGAAGCAATCC
>SICL01000078.1 GCA_009691445.1 Candidatus Taenariivivens baikalensis
ACAAAAACAATTCTTACCCTCACTCACCGGGGAAATACAGCGGAAGCTTCGGTTCCCACAACATTGTGTGAAGCTCTGGATCAAGGGAAAATTCTTCCCGGGCAGCGCGTGCTTCTCTCCAGCGCCGGAGCAGGTTGTTCGTTGGCCGTGACGCTGCTGCGGCGACCTTCTCTTTAGCCGAATTCTCTATTTTTTCCTTGATTTATAAAAGCATGTACGCAATACTTTAGAAAGCTTTTTACTAAAGCGAGATAGTTCCTATGTACCGAATAAAGAGAAAATTCACGAACAATCAACAAGTCTTGTTTGTGAGTTTTTACGCTTACTTACTGTATTCCTTCTTCGTTTATTTAGAAGCGGTTCTTGATAAATGTTTTCGTTGGTTAGATCGTCCGGTTAAAAGAATTTTTCAGAAAGATCAACGTTACTATTACGGTCCTTTCAATGCCGATGAAAGTGCTGCGCATAATCTCTATAAGAATTTAAGAAAGCCGCAAAAATTCTTCAAAAAAATAGCCTATGGGCAATTTGTGCCGTTGCCTCAGTTGATAAAATTAAGCCGGCCGACGCCTAAAGATTTTAAAATTTCAGCTGAAGCGCGCGATATCCTTGATCGCTTTAAACAAGACGGGATTGTGATTTTGCCTGGTTACTTTCCCGAATATGCAAAACATATCATGGCAAAATACCAGATTGATCCTTGCAAAGTTGATTTTTCCTCCCAAGGCCAGGGTAAAAAGATTGCCTTAAATTCTTATGATGCAGAGACGATCAAAGTCTTGGCCGATCCTCTCATTATTCAGATTTTTTCTGGGGTTTATGGCTGCCAGCCTTTTGTTCGCGAAGTTCCTGTCATAGCAATGGTGCGTCCTTATGAAACCCAACCGCGTACAAGGCAGATGCCTCAAAATGAACGTCCTGGCACGGTGGGTTGGCATTATGACACCGCTAATATGCTCAGTGTTGGAATTCTCTTAAATGATATATCAAAGGAAGATACTCGTATGCAAATTGCTAAAAAAGCTCGTAGGAAACACCGTGTAAAATTGACCGATCGTTTTTATTCGGATGAAATCATTGAAGAACATTTTGAAATTGTTGATTGCTATGGCCCTGCAGGCACGGTGTATCTGTTTGATCCGAATGCACCGCATCGCCGCTATGAAGTAAAAGATTCTTGCCGGGTGTCAATCTACACTTCGTATACTCCTGGTAATGACATTAAGACCCTTGTTTTCCCTGACGAAAAGGAACAGCGTTTAGATATAAGCGCCAAGGATTTAGCTCATTTCTCTGATCTGCAAAAAAATGTTTTTAAATATATTACGATCGGCAATAATGAATTCAAATCCCAAACCCCCTCAGAAAAACAATTTAGCGCTGCCTCTGTGTGACCATTATGAGTAAAAAAAATCTCTTACTGTTTATTGACCTGAGCATTTTTGTTTTAGCCTACGCCCTTTCCTACGTCATTTGTATTGAATTAAAAGATCTGCATTATTACGCCGAAATTTTTTTCCAGTCTTTCTTGGTGGTAGTCGGGATCAAGCTGGCTGTTTTTTACCTTATGGGAATGTATCAACCGATCTGGCGTTATGCCAGTATCCATGCCTTTTGGCTGGTCATCAAATCGACCGTTCTGGGATCTTGCCTGACGATCGCCGGTTATTTTTTCCTTCGCATGCTTGTCCCGCGTTCTGTTCTGATCGTGGATGGGATGGTCACCATGATTACGGTAGGATTGGTGCGGTTTCTCATCCGTGTCAGCCGCGACGAGGGATGGGCTTTGCTGCTTCCCTGGAAGTGGAATAAGACCAAAGAGAAAGAGTCCAAGCACCGGATATTGATCTACGGCGCGGGAGATGCCGGAGAGATGATTCTTCGGGAGTTTCGTACCAATATGCAGCTTGCGGAGTGTTACGCAGCAGGATTCATGGATGATTTCAAGCCTAAGGGTTCGCGGATCCATAATACTCCGATTTTGGGCGCTCTGAAGGATCTTTCCGGGATTGTGGAAAATCATCATATTGATGAGATTATTATTGCCATTGCAAATTTGGAAAGCCGGAAAATGCGCCAGTTAATTGCTCAATGCCGGAACCTGAACGTACGCTACAAAGTGATTCCGCGTTTGGGCGATATTTTCAATAACCGGATTTTGAGTACACAGCTGCGCGATGTTGATATTAGTGACCTTTTAAAACGCCCCCCTAAAAATTTAGATCAAGCACTTACGCAGTCCCTGATTGAAGGTAAACGGATTTTGATTACCGGGGCGGGCGGCTCGATTGGATCCGAGCTGTGTTATCAAGTGGCGCAGTACAAACCCGCAGAAATGATTCTCATTGAAAAGAATGAGCATAACCTGTATCAGGTGTCGACGCGGATTGCGGACCAGTATCCAAAATTGAAGCTTTCGAGCTATCTTCTTAGTGTCACCAACCATCTGCACACCGAACGGATTTTTGAAACCAGGAAACCGCAGATTGTTTTTCATGCTGCGGCCTATAAACACGTGCCTCTTTGCGAAGAAAACATCTGCGAAGCGGTGGTCAACAATGTCCAGGGGGTGAAAACGGTTACGGATATTGCGGAGAAATTCGGGTGCGAGAAATTCATTTTTATTTCCACGGATAAGGCCGTCAAACCGGTCAGTGTCATGGGAGCGACCAAACGACTCGGAGAGATCATCGTACAGGGTAAGCAATCCGCTAAACATTTTATTACCGTACGGTTCGGCAACGTGCTGGAAAGCTCTGGCAGCGTCGTGCCTCGTTTCAAGGAACAAATCCGCCGGGGAGGTCCGGTGACGGTGACGGATCCGAACACGACCCGTTACCTCATGCTTTTGGAGGAAGCTGTGCAGCTTATTTTGCAGGCAGCGAGCATGGGGAAAGGCGGCGAAGTTTTTGTCCTCGATATGGGGGAGCCTATTCGTATTGTCGACATGGCCCGCGATTTAATTTCTCTGATGGGACTGCGTCCGGATAAGGATATTCAAATCGTCTTTTCTTCTCTCCGCCCCGGAGAAAAACAGCATGAAGAACTTTTTGAAGCGGAAGAGAACATGCAGCGGGTCCACCCAAGTATTTTTTGTGGTTTTCCCAATTTACCGAAGCGGGAACTGTTTTTGGAGGAACTGGACAGATTGATTTGGAATGCGTATCAAGAAGACGCTGCTTTGACGGCGGACATCCTCAGGAAAATATTTCCGACTCTTCAGCTCACTTCGCATGAAAAGACGGTGTTCTGTGAAGCTTCTTTGGATCCAAAGCCGTTGGACACTCCTTAGTTCATGGGAGATGAGCCCGTTTCGCGAATTCTTCCCCTTACCCGTTTTCTTTTCTTTGCGGCGTTTTGTTTCTTTGTCTTTTGCCTGCCTTTTTCCAAAGCGTGTGTCGAAATTGCAGTCGCGATTATTTTTGCCGGCTGGCTGTTGTCAGGAATCGGTGCGTTTTTTCTTGATCGGCGTGAGTTAAGACGATCCTTTTTTTCTTATTTTGGATTTCCTCCGCTTACGATTCACGGTGTTGTTCTTTTGTTTCTCCTCGCTCTGACGGCTTCCGCCCTCGCAAGCATTCTGTCCGGCATGGAAGCCCCCATCGTGATGCGCGGATGGATCAAATACGGCAAATGGTTTGTTGTGTTTTACACATCGGCGGAACTTTTCAGACATCCCCGGTGGCTCCGTCCGATGATGAAGATTATGACGGCAGGATTGGGGCTGATCATTTTTGATGCGCTCATTCAGTTCATTTTTGATTATGATTTTTTGCGGGGATATACCACCTCTCGTCCTTTTCCAATTCCCCGGCTCAAAGCCTGTTTCGATTCGGAAAATGCTTTTGCGGCTTACCTGATACTCACTCTGCCGCCCGTGTTCTTTGCCCTCTTTCACTGGATTCAGGATTTTAAGCTCAAAAAAAACAAGATGTTGACTGGGCTGGGCACGGCATTATGGCTGTGTTTTTCTCTCTTTGCATTGGCTCAGACACGGACCCGTTCTGCCTGGTTAGGAATTTTATTTTCTCTTCTGGTGCTTTGCACCTTTATACGCAAGCGGGCTGCAGTGATGCTTCTTGCGACGATGGTCTGTATTGTTTTTGTCCCTTTTGCGCTGAATGGGATTAATGAAAAACTTTCGAGGAAAAATCCGGATTTTTACAAAGTCGAACGGGATGAAGAAGTATTTCGTTTTTCAAGCGAAGACATCTTTGAAAGAATGACGCTCTGGAAACAGGCTTGGGGAATTTTTAAAAAGCAGCCATGGTTTGGCGCCGGTCCTAATACCTATAATGTGATGATTACCCGTAACCCGATTCCTGACTATCAAGTAACGCCTTATGCTCATAATTCTTATTTGCAGGTTCTTGCGGAGCTTGGGGTTGTCGGGACGCTGCCTCTTCTCGTTATTTTGGCTTGGGTGATTGCTGTTTGCTGGAAAACACTTTGGGTTGATCGAAATAACCTCTTCGCCCGAAATGTACTTATGGGTTTGCTTGCGGGATTAATCGGGCTTTTGATCAAGGCAGCATTCGATACCGAGTTCCATTCTTTGCAGCGCATTCTTCTGTTTTGGTTTTTGGCAGGAATGGCTGTTGGCACCGCGCTTTCTTTGGAAAAAAACAAGAAAAAATCAGCCGCAGTGCCGCTGAAAAAATTAAAGATCGTCCATGCCGCTAATTATCAATCATTGCAGAATTTAATTCAGCCTCACATGCGCCATCAAAAATTACAGGGATGTGAGGTCGTCGGCTTAACATCCCGTCAGGCCCCGTATGATCAGCTTGACGGAATTCGCGTTGAAAAAATCGAATTTGAAGCGCAATCATTTCAACCCGCCACAGAGTTCATGAGCTTTCTTCGTTTGATGAAATTTTTTTACCGTGAAGCACCGGATGTCGTGCATACCCATAACGTGAAATTCGGCGTCTTTGGGCGGTTGTCTGCGCGAGCGGCCGGCGTTCCTTATGTGATGCACACCGCTCATGGGATTTACAGGACGTTTGGAAAGCAGAGCTTTAAAAACCGCTTGATCGACTGGCTTGAAAAAATGTGCGGTTTTTGCTGTGACGCCGTATTTTTTGTCAGTCCGTTTGATTATGAAACTTATTTAAAATCGAACGTTGTGCCGGCCGAAAAAGCTCTCCTCATGGGGAATGGCATTGATCTGCATCGTTTTGATTCCTTACTCATGACGGAAGATGCCCGGAAAAAGAAAAAAGAAGAGTTGGGGATTGGGCCCCGGACAAAAGTGATCGGGATGGTCGGACGATTAGTGCAGGATAAAGGATTTTCGGAATTTTTCGAAGCCACTCAAAAACTGGTCTGTCAATACGACGATATTTTTCTGATGATCGTTTCGTCGAGTTACCAGCGCGCGGATAATGTTTCCGAATCGATTGCGGAAAAATATGGAGTGAAAGGCAAAACACTTTTTCTCTACGACCGCGAGGACATGCCCGCTCTATACAGTATCATGGATGTTTTGGCGCACCCGTCCTGGAGGGAAGGCCTGCCGCGTGTTTTGATGGAAGCGGCTTCGATGGGAGTTTTTTGTGTGGTGACGGATATTCCCGGGAACCGGAATGTGATTCGCGATGAAACCTATGGAAAGCTTGTGCCTGTCCGCCAGCCGGAAAAACTTTATGAGGCATTGCATTGGGCCCTTCAGCATCCGGAAGAGTGTGAAAGAATGGCTGGGAGAGCTCAGGATTACGCCCGGGAAAATTTTGATGAGCATGTTATGATAGATAAATTGGATGAAGGATATCAAAAAGCCATTTCAGGATATGCGCCGCATGCAAAGATGGTTCGATGCCAAGAAGTGAGCGGGTTGAGCTGAAAATGATTCGCGGTAGTCTGGAATATTTGGTAGTCCTTTTTCTGTCGATTTTATGCGCTCCGCTTATGGCGGTCATCGCGATTGCGATTAAACTTGATTCGCCCGGCCCTGTTTTTTTTATCCAGCCTCGTGCCGGAAAAAATGGGCGTATTTTTAATATGATCAAATTTCGCAGCATGCGGGTTCATTCCGGCAAAGAACTGATTCAAGAGAGCGACAAAAGGATCAGCCGATGGGGGCATTTTCTTCGCAAGTCGAGTCTGGATGAAATTCCTCAATTTTTTAATATTTTGAAAGGTGAGATGCGGGTGATTGGACCGCGCGCCGCTCTTCCGGAACAGGCACAGCATTATTCCGCGTTTCAACGCAAGCGCTTGACGGTCAAACCCGGGTTGACCGGAATGGTCGCCGTGTGCGGGGGGCATCTGCTTACGTGGCCGCAGAGAATCCGCTGGGACGTGTGGTATGTCCGTCATCAATCGTTTTGGCTGGATTTATGGATTGCGTGGAAAACAGTTTTGCTTTTGATCACCGGCCGGCCCTTGGTCGGGAAAAATGGTATTTCAGAGGAGTTTACTAAAAAGCATGCATAAGATTTCACTTTCGGGCCCGGATATCACGCAAACTGAGATTGACGCGGTTAATCAAGTGATGCGTAGCGGGCGTTTGAGTTTAGGCCCCGAGCTGGAGGCTTTTGAAAAAGCGATGGCTTCTTACATGGGAACTCGTGATGCGGTCGCTGTTTCCAGCGGTACGGCGGGGCTTCATTGCGTGATCAAGGCTCTGGGAATCGGTGAAGGGGATGAAGTGATCACGAGCCCGTTTAGTTTTATTGCGTCTGCGAATTCCATTTTATTTGAACGAGCGAAACCCGTTTTTGTGGATATTGATCCCCGCAATTATTCGATGAATGCTGATTTGATCGAAGCTAAGATTACCTCAAGAACAAAAGCGATTTTGGCGGTTCATCTGATCGGAGTGCCTTGCCAGATGGATAAGATCCAGGCCCTTGCCGACAAGCACAAATTGCTGATCATTGAAGATGCCTGTGAAGCGATCGGAGGCCAGTGGGCCGGCCGGAAATTAGGCGCGATCGGACGTGCCGGCGTGTTTGCTTTTTATCCTAACAAGCAGATGACCACCGGCGAAGGCGGAATGATTGTGACGGATGATCCTGAGCTTGCCCGGGTCTGCCGCAGTTTAAGGAATCAGGGGAGAAGCGCTCATGACGGCTATGTTTTTGAACGTTTGGGATACAACTACCGTATGAGTGACATTCAGGCCGTGCTTGGACGCGTTCAGCTTTCGCGTCTTGCGGAAATGCTTGAGAAACGCCGTCAGGCGGCTGAAGGATATGCGGAAGAGTTGAAGAATTGTTCGGAGATTATTCTGCCGCCAGGTTTGGGAGATGCCCGCACATCCTGGTTTATTTTTTTAAT
>SICL01000079.1 GCA_009691445.1 Candidatus Taenariivivens baikalensis
TTGATCTACCTTCCGGAGCAGACGCTTCTAAAGTTCAGGCGAATGTCACGGCGGATGGAAAAGTCCTGGCTTACGCAGTTTCTCAAATTAATATTGCCTCAGACGGAACCATTTCTTACCACGGCAACGTCAATGATCCCAAAGATTTTCTTTACATCGTTGGTCTGACGAATGACGCTATCATCAAAGGCGGAGAGCTTGAGACCGGTGGCGCCGTCACGATAGTCAGTGGCGGTAATGTTGAGCTTACGCCGGTTACTCTCAGGGATGGATCAGGCGTGAAGCTGGCACCCGGGTTTACCGGGCTTCCTGATAACGGCGCGATTAATGTTCCGGACGGTGGTCTTGGGGGTACTGGAACCATCAATCCTGGCCTTACTTTGAATCCGTCACCTCCTGCCAATGGAAACATTCCAACCCCTCAACCCGTGCAGCAGATCACGCCTTTTAGCGTAACGGCTTCGACTTATCCGGCTAAATGGGATAATTTAAAAGTGTCCGTTGCAGCAGATGGCCAAGCCACGGTCCGTTTGTTTGATCATACCGCGACCAGCATTTTTGAAGTGGGACCTCCTGCCCAAATCAAAACTTATATCAATGGAAGAAATGTCGTTTTGCAATTTAATCAGGAAGAAAAGAATGGTCAGAAATCTTATTGGCTCGCATCTTACAGTGAAACGATCGATACGCCCACCTACCGTCAATCCTACCGGTATCATTTCTTAAGAAACGGAATCCCTTATTTTGTTGAGAACTTAAATGCGCCTGAAAAAACATATCATGCTTACGATGAGAAGGGCCAGCGAACGAAACAAGTTATGGTGAATGGCTCGAAAGCTTCTTATTTTATTTATGACAGAGAAAATAAAAAGCAAATTTTTGCGGAAGTCTCCGTGAACAACGATAACAAGCTTTTTGATCTAATCCAATCTACGGAACAGATTCCTCTTATTGATTTGCATGCCAAGGTGCAGACCGTGACTTATAACGTGAATTATGACGGAGATTTTTATTATGGTACTCACAGCATAGAATGGATTAAGGATGCTGCGGATCAATTTACGATTGCAAAAAAAGTTAACAAATACAGTATTCCGTATGTTCTGTTTGGAGACAAAGTTTTCATTGTCCGCGGTAAGGCAGATATTTTGTCAGGTGAGACAGATGATGAGCTATTTAAAGAGAAACAGTCGGTTGATGGCTATGTCGTGACCTACAGTGCAGATCTTGGAATGGTTTTTTCTGTCCTGGAAAATAATACCCCCAACGCACAGCAAGCGAGTGCAGCCGCTTCAAGCAATCAGTCAGTAGGCGCAGTGATTACCATCATTAGTGAAACTTACCGAATTATTGCAACCGTAGATTATCCCAATACGAAGACGGTTGTGCTTAACGGCATCAAGTATGACATTGCCATTAATAGTCAGGGGCTTGTAACGCTTACTCTTCAACCGCCTGCGGCACCGACGGTGGCGGCAACGCATTCAATCTCATTTTCGGTTCCGCTCGATGTTGAGGTTTTAAATAACGGGACGTACCGGGTGCGGTATAAAGAAGGACCTGACCGGTCAACCGACCGGTGGTATGTGAGTGAAAATGGAATTGTTTCGATCCGGGATGCACGGTTAAAAATAACCTTTGCCACTGATAACGCGATTATTGCTCTTGAAGCTGAAATGGAAGGCAAAAAAATCCGCACCTATTTTGAAAAAGAGGCAACCGGCGCTTATCGTATTGTCAAAGTAGACCAGCTTTCAGCGGATGGCACGGCAGTGGTAAAAAGCACCCTGATTTCGCCTTATCTGCTCACGACGATAGAAACGAATGGCGGAGTCGTTACCCGGCAGGAACGTTTTTCGGCGCAGAATCTTTACGAAAAACGGCTGGCGTTTTTCAATCCGCATATCGACCGGCATCAGGTTCCGAATAACCCGATCTATGTGCAGTCAGGGTTGATTCCGACAAGGCCGCTAGTAGCAAAGATTTATTACAATGATGTGCTGGAACATTTTTACCTCGAAGTTGCAAATCTTAACTACAAAGTGCTGCAAGTGGGAAGGCCGGATCTATCGAACGATCAATTGATTTCATTGATCCGTAATGGAAGGATCACCCGGGATGATATCAATCCGCTGGTTAAAGATGACCTGCTGATTCAGAATCCGACCGTACAGTCCATACTCGCCAGTGATGGAACTGTATTTTCTCTTCATACGGATAATATTTATACGAACCGTTTGATTTTTGGAACCGCAGGAGTGAACCAAGGAATTGAAACGCGGCCGGATGAAAATGGGAAAATGAACATCACCGTTCTCCAATCCAACGGTACGAACAAAGTGTACGACGTCACGATTGATGCTCAAGGCGTGCCGAGTTTGACATTACAACAGCCAGCATCGCCATTAGTCACACTTTCCTCCACGAACGTCAAGACCACGATTATTAAGAACGATAGCCGGGGCGGATTCACGGAAGGTGAAGGGTTTACGATTACCAATCAGAATGGATCTGTCACGAGCATTGAGGTGGTCAACAATCAAGATGTGACATTCACCGGTCTAGACGGAAAAACAGTTTCTTCTTCTCTTACAGATTTAGGATTTAAACCGCGGGGCGCTGGTCTGCCTACTGGCATAGCCATAGGCGAATCCTTCAATGTTCCAACCTATATTAACAACCAGCTTCTTGCTCCGGGAATTTACCGCGGCACTGCCATCGTGAAAGTGACTCAAAACGGAGGCCAGTCGGTAAATTTTGCTACGGTAGGCTACGAAATCGAAGTCAAAGAACCAGCACCAGCACCTGCGTTCGTATCGACGTATCAACTCGCAATTGGGCAGGGGACGAGTGTGAAATTATTCAGCAACGGGAGTTATGAACTGACCCTGGCAGGAGTGGTTTATCAAAGCGATCCGCAGGGTTTTGTAAATAACGGAAGCTGGAAGCTGGAGTTTCAGAATAACAGGCTGGCAACGATTAAACGATTCTCCGGCGGATCTCTAAGCTCGACTTATCAATTTGAGACCGTTGGAACAAAAGCACGGGCTGTTTCGGAAGTGAGTGGTTCCTATACCCATCTCTGGAACTATGAAAAAAAGACCTATAAGGTTTCACGTACGGATATTGGAACGGTGAGAGAGATTATTTATTCAGGGGATGTGAATTTAGAGGATCGTTTTTCTTACCTGGCTGAAGGCCAAGGAATTCTATTTAATTTTCCTGCTTCCGAAAAAGAATTTGCGGTCCTTTTCTGGCAGGGCGAGGCATTAATTTCTGTGACGGTTGCGAAGGATTACCAGATTTTGGTGAAGAAGACATCCGATGTGAGCGTGTCTCAGATCGAAAATTTGGCCATGAATAACCGGACCGTGAGCGCGGTGCAGAGTCTTTTGACGGATGATCAGATGGTGAAGCTTGGTCAGGATGTGGAAGTGGATGGGAAGAAATTTGCGAATATCCCCAACGTCATCGATGGGAAGATTTATTTTTCGATGTATCCCCCTTTTGGCGTGGGACAGAACCTTTATAGTGCGACTGATCCCCAGGGAAATGTGACTCTCTCGGACCCTCAAGATGATGGCACGACCAAAATCTACAACGTCACGATTGATATTCAGGGCAAAGTGAGTTTGGATCTGCGTAAGACGATCAAGGCTGAAACATCGTTAAGCCTTGCGGCAAGTCAGGAATTCAAAGTGAAACTTTATACGGACGGGACGTATGAAGTTAAAGTGAATGGAACGGCTTATGTCAGCGATGTTCAAGGAATGGTTCGTTTAGATTCAGGATATTTTTGGAAATTAAATTTTAATGATAAGGGAGAAGTCTCGGAAATCACGGTATGGAAAGTTGAGGGGATGAGTTTATTCACCCGGATGACATTTGAAACGGTGAATAGAGTCACAAGGATTGTGAATCAGGAATTTGATCTTTTGTCCATCCCGGGTTCAGTGCAGTCTATCGACGGCAGCGGTCCAATTACGACAGTTTTTCTCACCGGTCACTCCAGCCGCAATTGGGATTATCAGAATAATGTCTTCAAAAATGAAAATAACAATGTGGGCCGCAGCGGGATGGAAATCTACAGTCGTGATCTTGATATGACAAAGTATTTTGTCTATACCTCCTCAGGGTTTAATTTTACGGCCTATTCGATTCCTAAGGATAAGATTTTTACAGCGGTAGTTTATCAAGGGTCTCTGGATGGGACTTTTATGGGGTTAGGACATTATGGAGTCGATTCCCAGTCTTATAGTCTGCTCCAGCGTGGGACTTTGGATATTAAAACGAACGATTTAATTACGTTGAAAGACCGGACAACGGCAGGTTTGAGGAGTCTTCTGAAGGATGACAAACTGGTTTTAACCGAGCGGGTACGGACAAGTGACGGAATTGAATATGATTTAACTCCTTTATCTTTTGCCATCGGAGATCTTCGCTATTTTGCAGGAAATCAGAACCCAACACAATTGACTTTCCAGACCATCCGCTACGATTCTCCGCAGGAGGCTACTCACATCGTTCTTTTCACTCAGACAGATGCCCAAGGCAATATCACGCTCACCGTTTCCCAAACTGGCGGCACAAACAAAATCTACGATGTCACGATTGACGCTCTCGGAAAAGTAAGTCTGACGCTCCGGCAGTCTGCTCCACCGACCGTGGTGGCGACATATTCCGTTGGGATTGAGCAAGGGACCAGTGTGAAGTTATTCAGTGATGGGATTTATGAATTTACCTACAAAGGAAAAACTTATAAAAGTTCGTCTGAAGGTATTGTCAATATTCTGGAACAATGTGTGAAAGTGAACTTCAATGCTGCGGGTCAGATATCATCCATAGATACTTTGGCTGGTTCAACTTTCAAAACTCTCAAGACTCGCGCGGTTACGGAGCTTAGAGACGGGAAGGTATGGATTGCGAGCATCAACCACTATCTTGGTGGGAAGGTTTTTGCGAAAACAGTTCTTTCTTCTTTAGAGAATTCAATTCGCTGGACGACTTATAACCCTGATAATTCCGTGGAACACGATTCAAAAACAATTTTAGGTGAAGCTGATCTTTCCAAACTCTCTATTGTTCTATCCAATAATGATATTTATCCCTCAATGAGTTCTGCGTTTGCTGACCTTCAATATGACAGTCAAGGCCATTTGGTTGATATTTATCATCATACCTCAGCGAACACTTATGGGGTGCTGGTGATTGGGAATCGAGATATCACCGAGGCACAGCTGCTTTCTGTGAAAGATCGCACCACGGCTGGCTTGAAAACATTGCTTAAAGACGACAAACTTGTGCTGAGTAATTGGCCGACATCGGAAAAACCTCTGATAGGAGGGAAACCCGTGGACACGTCGATTCGAAATGGAAAAATTCTTTTTACCGGGGATAATTTTTCTTCCTATTCTGAAGTAGATGCTCGCGGAAATATTTCTGTAAGCATTCCTCAATCCGACGGCACAAACAAAGTGTACGATATTACAATCAACGATCAAGGCAAGGTGAGTTGGACACTCCGGCAACCGCCGACGACGATGGTTGTAACGTATCAAATTCCAATCGAACAAGGTATGAGTGTCAAGCTGCTCGACAATGGTTTTTGTGAACTGCGATTTGGCGGAAAGACCTATCAAAGTGATAATGAAGGTAAGGTTAAACTCGCTGATGGGACCTGGGTGCGTGTTATTCGTGAGAAGGACAAATTAATGGCTCTGCAGACTTTGGATGGGGTAGGGGCGATTCAAAGCGAAATTACCTTTATCGTTGAAGGCGATAAAGTGACCATTAAAGAGTTATGGGCTTTTGTGAAGATTAGTGCGCTAATTCCGAGAGTACGCTACGAAAAAATAAATTTTGTTGAAGGGTGGCAGAAATCCTTCGATCCTGGCAGCGAAAACGTTTTGAGGTTTAATACCTCCGGCCGATTGGAAGATGCCGTCATCCTTCGCAACGGTATATTTTACTCCTACGTTTCCGATGCATTTGGGTTTGTTAATTTAGGTTACAATGATCGTGGGGAAATTATTAGTGTGGGGATTCCTGTATCGGGCGGTTGGCTCGTCGTTTTGCAGCAAGGTGATCGGCTTGATTTTACCGAGAGTGATATAGCGCTGCTTAAAAATCGAACAGAAGATGGATTGAAGGCCTTGTTAAAGGATGATTATTTGATTCAAGTGCGCATTTTGGGGGGGATTAAGGCGGATGATGGCATCGAGTACGAATTGAAAGCTTCGCTGCACCATCTTTATATTTCTTATTACACGCAAACGACGAACTTTGAAATTGTAAAAAATGCACAAGGCAATTTGCAAGTAACGATACCCCCAATGGGCGGGCCGGAGAAGACGTACCAGGTCACAATCGATGCCCAAGGCAAAGTGATTCTGACGCTTCAAAAGCCTCCAGCGCCGACCGTGGTGGCATTGGTGGCTGAGGTCAATGCCATTACAGGACCTCTGGGTAAGACGTTAGAAGCCCAGGCTGCCAAGATCACACGCGCTGAGGCCGCAGCCTTATTTAATCAAACGCGTGCTTCACTGCAAATCGTGCGGCAAAAAGCTGTGAATGCGGGTTACACGGATTTTGTCACGCGCTTCGATGCTGGCTTGCTCCTCCTGACCCTGATGCAGGAAGATACGGATTCATCGCTTCAGGCACGGGACAATCCCACCATAGAAATTTCACTTCAGACGGCTAATGCGAGTCTGAGTCAATTGCGCACCGCAGCCACTGACATTCGAAGCAAGATCAACGGAGTCAAAAAAGATCCTGCGTTTACGGCCCTGGATAACTCGATCCTTCAAGGGCTGAGCGGGGAGGAAGACTTTCGTGAGGGCCTTGTGATTGGTGCGGAATACCTCAATCTTTTGAAGCCATTTTTAGATCCGAGTTTGACCCGGGCGCAGATTTCCTCGCTTCTTTCTGCTTTTACAGCGAGCGTTGTCCAACTCAAAGACAAGGCTTCTCAGTGGGGCCTGGCGGAAGCGGTCACCTTGCTTGACTCGTCAGCCGCGGCCTTTGTGTCTAAGATTCAAGCTTCGCTCAAACCCTGATCAAGTGAAAGGCAAAAGGTACCAGGTTACATAATCTAACCTGGTACCTTTTGCTTAAATTCTTCCTTCGGAAAACCCCGCGTTGCTTCCGGTGTTGATATCGGAGAAGGGGTTGCTGTCCGTTACGATGAAAAAAAGAAAGAAGTGGTAGGATTAACCCTGATTGGATTTCGCGCTAGAACACT
>SICL01000080.1 GCA_009691445.1 Candidatus Taenariivivens baikalensis
TTTTCCCTGAGCCATTTGGACAATAACGGGACCTAAAATGACAATAAAAATAACGGGAAAAATAAAAAAAACCATCGGAAGCAAAACCGTAGTAGGGATTCTCATCTGCCTTTCTTTTTGCTGCATCTTGAATTTCTCTCTCAGCCCCTCGGCCTGAATCCGAAAAGTCTCCGTGATTGAAGATCCTGTCTTGTACGCTTGAATGATCGGACCAATCAGACTGGTCGTTTCTGGTATGTGAATTCTTACCGCAAAGTTACGAAGCCCCTCTTCTAAAGGCAGCCCCGTGCTTGATTCATTCACAATCTGCCGAAACTCATCCCCAAGAGGGCTTCCTTTTATTTCATTGGCCACCCGTTCAAAGGCCGCGCTGATTCCGAGCCCGGCACCAAGACAAATCGTCATGAGATCCAGAGCTCCGGGCAATTCATTGCGAATCAGGGTCTCACGGCGATGACGAATAGCCACCAGACAGTACACCGCGATCGCGGGGATAGCCGTGATGATCAAAATAGGCACCGCGGCAAGCAAAGGCATGTCTCGAATGATTAAAAAGGATGTACTAATCATTGCCAAGGCTATCCACCTTAGACGCTTGATATCTAAAAGGTTTTTTTTCTTGGCTCGATAGACAGAAGTACCTCTTTGGGATGCCGTCCGCTGAATCAGATCCTGAGAACCCAGAATTATTTTTTGAATCCGGCTTTGAATACGATTCTGCTCCTGAAAAAAATCCTGAAAGTAAAGAACGCCGCAGTAAACACTCAGGGCGGTTAAGGACGCTGTTAAAACAATCATGGATGAATTTTCCTCACGTCAGTTTCGGCCCTTGAACCATCTTCGCAATCACAAATGAGCCAATCCCTAAAAGCAACCCTGCCAGCAGCAACAACTTGTGGCCCATTTCCTCCTTCAAAAGAGGCGTCAAGTAACCAGGATTCATGATGTTCAAGGCGAAAAAAACGACAAACGGAAGACCAATCAAAACAACGGCCGAAGCTTTAGCCTGCGAGGTCATAGCGGACATTTCTCTTCTTTGCGTGATTCTTCCCCGGATGGTCTGAGCAATATTATCCAGTAATTCACTGATGTTCCCCCCCAACTCCATTTGAATCGTAATCCCCACCATGAAAAGTTTCATATCCGCCGTTGGAATATGTTGATAAAGAACCTGAAAAGATTCATCCAAATGCGCACCAAGGTCAATTTCCTTGATCATTCTTTTAAATTCCAGATTCACTGGAAAAGCAGCCTCTTCAGCAATTGTTTTTAGTGCACTTTGAATACCCTGTCCGGCCATCACCGCATTTTTCATCATCGAAAGCGCGTCGGGAAAATTGACGACAAACTGATGGATATATCGCTGCTTATTAATCAACAAAATGATATAAGGGGCAGCCGCCGAAGCTAGCATCAAAAAAGTCGGCAATTCAAAACCGGATAAAAAAAGACGCGACGTCCAGAAAATCAAAAAACTCAGAGCGGCACTTATGGATAGGAAACTCGTGGCGGAAAGATTCCAGCGGGTTAATCTTAAAAGCTCTTCAAGATGCAAAAATAGTCTGGAGCGGCCAAATAAACGATTCAATGCCGCCGTAGAACCATCGCTATCCCGGCGTAAAATCGCTTCCCTTTTATACTGAATTAGCCCTTTGAAACGTTCCTGGATCTTGCGTTCTTCAAACGCCCCCTGGCCAATTAAGTTGTTGAGAAAAAAGTAGAAAATGAAAGAAACAGAAACGGCCATAAAAATCCCAGGAAGGAGCGCGGTATTCATAGAGTTCAAAAAATTGCGTCAAGGACTTTGGGACGCACGTCACTAAACACAAATTCACCGTGAATGGTCCCGTCAGAGTCAGTGCTCTTTTGCTTAAAGGAAACCAGCTCATTTAAACTAATCACATCATTTTCAAGACCCGCTACTTCGGAAATCGATTCAATACGCCGGACCCCGTCCGGATACCGGCGAATCTGGACAATTAAATGAAAGGCCGATTCGATTTGACGAATAATTGCATTATGAGAAAGCGAAGAGTTCCCCATACTCACCATCGTCTCCAGACGGCTGATCGTATCCCGCGGAGTGTTCGCATGCACCGTTGTAAGCGACCCCTCATGACCGGTATTCATGGCCTGAAGCATATCCAGGGCTTCTTCCCCGCGGACTTCACCCAAGACAATCCGGTCAGGACGCATACGAAGCGCATTCTTCAAAAGGTCACACTGAGAGACTCGGCCTTTCCCTTCCAGATTGACCGGACGCGTTTCAAGACGCACGACATGTTCCTGCTGAAGTTGGAGTTCCGCCGCATCTTCAATCGTAATAATCCGCTCGTCATAAGGAATAAACGAGGAGAGGATATTCAGAAGCGTTGTTTTTCCGGATCCCGTGCCGCCCGATATCAGTATATTTTTTTTGGATTTCACGGCGATCTCAAGCAAATGAAGAATTCGATCATTCAAGGTCTTGCGGCGAACCATATCTTCTGGTTTAAAGGGGATTTTTTTAAAGCGACGAATCGACATTGCCGGTCCGTCGATGGCAAGCGGTGGAATAATCGCGTTCACCCTGGATCCGTCCGCAAGGCGTGCATCGACCATCGGGCTAGATTCATCAATGCGCCGTCCCACACGTGCCACGATCCGGGCAATGATATGCTTCAGATGATCATCGTCTTTAAACTCCACGGTGGTTTTTTGAAGTTTCCCGAATTTTTCTATATAGACATTAGTCGCATTATTAATCAGGATTTCATCAATGTCAGGATCAGACAGCAGCGGTTCGAGCGGGCCAAGACCGAAGGTTTCATCGACGACTTCTTTAATGACGGTTTCACGTTCTGTGGCAGTAACTGCAATCTTTAGCTCATCAAATAAAACACGGACAATCAGGCCCACTTCTTTATGAGCTTCGTCAATATCCAGCGCCATCAAGGCATCAAGATTCATACGGTCGATCAAGCTCCGGTGGATCTTGATCTTGATTTCCTGAAGATGCCTACGGCGTTTTTCCTCTGCCTGGGCAATGGATCCCTGGACGGGTTCTCCTGCAAGTTTTTTTTTAAATAACCGATCACTGAGTGGCATAGTTTTTTTGACGGTGCCCAGGGCACCGTTCGTG
Source organism: Candidatus Taenariivivens baikalensis (assembly GCA_009691445.1). GTDB lineage: Bacteria > Omnitrophota > Omnitrophia > Omnitrophales > Aquincolibacteriaceae > Taenariivivens > Taenariivivens baikalensis. The sequence goes on from SICL01000080.1 coordinate 3,122, forward strand.
TGGTAATGCACGCCTTTGTCATTGCGAGGGAGCGCAGCGACCGCGGCAATCTAGAGCACAGAGATTGCTTCGCTTCGCTCGCAATGACACGCAAGGTCAATGAAGACTTACCCATCATTGCAATGGCACAACTTGTTATGGCGCCAAGCGTCCCTAAGAAAAGAATACCCTATAAAAGCTATTTTTGCTTGCTGCCAAACAGTCCACTCAAGAAGGAGCCTTTTGGAGAACTCTTTGTATCAAACCCATCCATCAGCAGGCGTGCGAAGGCCATGAACTGTTTGGTTAGGGGTGATTTCTTCTCCAGATCAACCAAGGGAATGCCCGTATTCAAGGAGCGCGAGGCCGCCATGTAATCATTCGCAAAGGTGTAGGCAATTGGATAAGGTAGAATTTTTTCCGCCTTGGCCAAATCCACCTCTTCATATTTGGAATTATAGCGGTTGATGACAATCTTGAATTTCTCCTCTACATAACCAAATTTTTCAAAGACACCGATACAACGGAGCGTATTTTTTAAAACCGGCAAATGAAGATCTGTGGGAAATACAATATAGTGAGAGGCGTCCATAATGCTAATCACAGGATCCGTAAACGCATGCCCGGCATCCACGACGATATATTCATAATGTTTGCGGAGCACTCCGTACATCTGCTGAATCTGATCATGCGTGATTGAATCCGCCTCTTCGGGACTGCGGGGAGCGGCCAAAATAGAAATCCCGCTTTCCTGTGGAGGAAGCGCGGAACGAAGATAAGGATCATCAATCGCATCCATATCCTGAATCAATTCCTTCAGCGTCATCTTGGGTTCATAATCGAGGAAAAAGGGAACGTCTCCGTTTTGAAGCACCATATCCCAAAGCAGAACGGGCTTCCCCGTTATCCGGGCAATCGCCACTGCGGTATTGCAAGCCAGAAGAGTAGTTCCCACTCCTCCCTTATAACTAAAAAAGGTGAAAATGGCACCGAGCTTTTGTTCCCGATTTATTAAAAATGATTTCTCAAGCAAACGTCCCAGGGTTTCACGGATCTCGACTTCCTCAAGCGGATATTTAAAAAAATCACTGACCCCTCGTTTGACGCAGGCCAACATCAAATCTGATTCTACGTCCTGCGCACAAACCACAACCGGAACCCGGGCAGAAACACGGCTGAGCTGCGCCAAAAAATGAAGCTTGTCGTCACGGTCATTTTTTCCAATGCAGACAATCACAATACGAGGAGAATAATGAACAATCGCATCTTCCACGGAGGGGATATGCGTAAAAACCCTGAGCTTGAGTTCCATCTCGCCCATCTGCTGAAACTGATGGCCCATGACTTTTTCCAGACTCTGGCTCATAGCAATTTCACTGGAGACAATGGCGATCCGCACTTCTTTACTCATGCCTTGGAGGTCTCCTTTTTAGAGAGAGTACCCTTTTTTGAAAAATCCAAATCTTTCAACTCACCCGCAAGCTTGTCGATTTCTCCCCAGCGCTGATTCTTATCCAAATAATATTTAATCGCAGTGGCTTGAACATCCGCAGGGACCGCCGGCTCCAGATAGCCTGTAGCCTTGTCAAGCACATCATTCTGTGCCCCGTCAATGATCGGAGTTTTTTCCGGCTGGATAATCTTCGGCGTAACAATAATTAAAAGCTCTGTTTCTTGCCACCCACGGCTTGTGCTTTGGAAGGCTTTCCCTATGACGGGAATTCTCCTCAAGAAAGGAACTCCCGTGTCACTCGTCGTCTGAATCTGCTGAATCATTCCTCCAATAATAAGAGTCTCTCCATCCTTAAGCTGCACAACCGTTTTGACTTTTGTTTTTGAAAATCCCGGGATTGTAAAACCATCAATCTCGACGCCATTCACTGTATTCGTCTGACTCACTTCCGGTTCGAGAGTGAGGCTGATTTCTCCATCTTCCATAATCTCTGGTTTATACTTTAAGCTGGTTCCAAATTCTTTGTACTGAACCGTCAGCTGATTGTTGGTGGAAATCACAATCGCGGATTCTCCTCCCACCACAAAACTTGCTTCTTCACCGTCCATTGCAAGTAAATTAGGACGCGCAATAATTTTAGCAACTCCGTCGGCTTCCTTTGCCTTCAAAAATGCCCGGTACAAATTATTATCATTTTCATAAATAAGCTGATAAACATCTTGCGCGGCGTCGGCAACGTTCTCTGACATTAACCCTGCGAATTCCCGGCTAGGCGACCCCTTAACGGAGGTCAGGGTTCTGGTTGAACCTGCCGCCGGAGACGCATTCGTTTTTCCCGGGGCAAAGGTTTGAGAGCTAATGTGCTTAGTCCCTTGAGCAAGCCGCTGCAAATCAAGCCCAAAGTCATAATCACGGCTATGGTCAATTTGAACAAAACGGATCTGAAGCAGAATTTGCTTTATGTGTTTTACCCGAACCAGACTCACGCTTCCCGGCGCAAAACTTTTGACCGCGTCTTCGACATATTTTTTCTTCTGAACACTTGAAGTAAACCCACGCACGACAAAAACATCCCGCGAAGGGAAAATCTCAAACTCGCCCTTGGGATCAATTTCGTGAAGCAGTTGGTCCAAAAGCCCGGGATCACGGATGACATTAATATCGAAAGACGACATATCGCCCTTCATATCCCACACCATCAAATTGACACTTCCGTGCAGCTTGGCATTGAGTAAAATTTCACTGGAGGAAAGGGTTAAAAAATCAAGCACCGCAGGATTTGAGACGGAAATGCGGGCAATGCGTGTTGAAAACCTCATAAAATGCGACCGTCCCTCCGTGAGGGTAAAACGGTTATTTTCCACCTTCACCGCTTCAAGCCAGGCAGATTGAGCTTCTTGTTTCAGGATTTCCGAATCAACATTTTTTGCAGTCGTGAAGGAAGGGGCTAACTCGGCAATCTTTCTTCCTGGAGCAAGAAAGGCATCAATGCTGTCCGAGCTATCCGACGAAGAAACTCCGGGGAAATTCTGGGACATAGAAGGATAACTCTTTGCTGGTTTCTCAATTCTGGAAGGGCTCCGAATAGAAACCGGAACGGGACTCTTCTCTGCCGCCCAGGCTGGAAAATTAAAAGGAGAAAACAGGATGGCCAGGCTGAATGCCGCCAATAAAACTGTCATCGCGAGCCCCGTAGGGCGCGGCGATCTGACGTTTTTTGTCATGACACTCCGCGTCAGATTGCTTCGCTTCGCTCGCAATGACAACACCCCTTGGTAGTCATTGCGAGTCCCGCGCCTTGGCGGAGACGTGGCAATCCCGGCGCACAACCCGAGATTGCTTCGCTTCACTTGCAATGACAAGATTTTGTTCGATTCTTTATTCATCATCATGATTTTTGATCGCCTGAAAAACCCCTAGATTCCGCCTTACCGTTGATGAAACGATAGGTCTCCTTGGTCAGGCCACGGATAATTTCAATTTCTTCTGTTAGCGGCGCCTTGCCTTTTTCCTTGGTGATCTGTCCCGCATCCAGTTCCTGATCTTTGAAAAGTTCCGGAAGGGTGAAGAAATGTTCCGGCTGTTCTTTATCCGATTCTGAAAGTGACCGAACCGCAACATTTAGAGTGCCACGTTTTAGTGAGTAGGCCAGCACCTTGGAACCTTCCGGAGTCACCGCAAGCGTAATTTGCAGCTGCCCGCCGCTGCCGCCAGTTTTATCATTCGAAACCCCAATCACCTTTACATTTTTCATCAGTGTAATACTTTTAAATTGAGTGCCGGCACCCGTGGAATAAGTCAAAATAACATCCGTCCGGTTTCCCACCTGAATCAGATTCACCAGATTGGAAGGCAAAGTAACGGGAACGGTCATCGCTTGATAACCTTCTGGAATCAGACTGGCAAGATTATCCTCGGGAGATAAAAGATCGATCGTCCGAACTGCCGTGCCTTTAGCCAGAAAACGATTATTGATTTTCCCAACCACCAACAGCGGATCCCTGATTAAATAAGTTGAGTCCATATTGGCGGGAGGGGAAATAAGATCCAGATCTTCTTTTCGCAGAGTAGAACCAATTTCAAGATCATGCTCCAGCCCCACCACCATCGGATTAAGCAGAGGCGCTGATTCCTTAGGCTTCATCGCCTTCATAGTAAGAAAAAAGGCGATACCTCCGGTTAAGAGAGC
>SICL01000081.1 GCA_009691445.1 Candidatus Taenariivivens baikalensis
GTAAACTTCCATTCTGCGTCGAGATAAACCACGCGCACCCTGTCTTTTTGTTTGGGATAAAGGTCTGGGCCCGCATAAGTCATCGTATAAATGACCGCGCCGGTAGCGGCATCGATCGATTTCACGCGCCGGTAAACGCCATCGCGATCTGATAGCGGCCAGGGTAAATCTGCCGCGAAATAAATAATACTTTCATTTTTGGAAATGTTTTGGATCAGCTTCACCTCTTTGGCGCGGTGAAACCATTTCAACATCTGCTCAACCTTTTCATAAAGGGCTGTGACTTTTTCAAGCGAGACCGAAATCGTCATCTCACCGCGCAATTCATAAATGGGTGAATCCTTCACAGAACGAGTGGAAACGCGGATCCCCTCACGATCCTTCCTTAATTGCCAAGGGTACTCTCCGGTCGCGGCAACCAGGGTTCCAAAAAAAGAGAAGCCAATCAGAATTAAAAAAAATGTTTTGGGTTTCATCATCTAGTAATGGGCATTTAGAAAATCGCCTTTTAAGGATCGCACGATAAATGAAGGATCGGGATCAATGGACGCGGGTTTGTGGGGCCGCTGATTCCAGAAATTAACGAGAAACGTAATTCGAAGCTCGGCGTTGGGACTGCTTGACGGCTCGCCTGCCAGCACCGAGTGAAAAAGATTTCCACTGAAGGCCGCGTATTTATTGGGACGCGGGAAAATTTTAAGGGAACTGGTGACAGCCGCCCGTGAAATTTTCCCGGTCTCTGGCCGAATAAAATCATTGGGGATAAAAGTGGCTCCCCCGCTGCCTGTCACATACAAGATCGTGGCCAAATCCGGATTCACCATTTTCCTGGTTTTCTGAAAGAGACTTTCATCCCGGTCCACGTGATAATGGAAACTATCTTCAGGTTTCCGGTAACCCATCCACCACTCCGCTCCGAGATACCGGACTTTGCACTCCCTCTGAATCAAGCGATAAAGATGCGCGATTACTTTTTCGGGCAAATACCGGGGCGAACGATTCAGGGGAAACCAGACCGTCTTTCCCTCAGGAGTCGGATGAATCCCAAGCGCCCAGTCTCTGAATTGTTTGAAGAGAGCTGCAGGAATTGCGTTTTGATAAATCCGGGCGCGAGGAAAGATTCCTTGAAACGGAAAAGTATCCAGGACCATTTCCGGTGCTTTTTCTCTTTTCACGAGAAGATTTATTTCTTTTTCTTTTTCGGCTTTGCGCTTTTGAGAACGGCAACGTTTCCGGAAGAAGACGGAGCTGCCTGGGGCTGAAAACGCGCCGGACTCGGAATATTCCCCGCCGGTTTTTGTGCGTGACCGGATTTGCGCAGGGCAAAGCATTCCTTGCAATAAACGGGACGCTCTTCGGTGGGCTTAAAAGGAACCTCGCAATTTTTCCGGCAGTCCGCGCAAACCACCTGATACATCGTTCGTTCTCTGCGGTTTTCCATCGGCGGCTGGCTATGCCCGTGATTCTGATGATGAACAGGCCGTTGATCAGGCCGCTGCTGAGGCGCCTGCGCTTGATGGGGAGGATTCGATACGCGGTTCAGAACCAAATCCATTTTCCGTTCCAGGGATTCAAGCCGTTCCACAAGCTTCGTCATTGCGTCCACCAGTCCCGGCATTTCCGGTTCAGGCGCTGCCGCAGAACGCTTGGCAGATTTCTTGGATACTTTCACTTTGCTGCGTTTCTTCATCGAGTTTTCCTTTTCTCTTTGATGATAAAAAGGTTGAATCAGAGCTGAAAGAGAGGCCATTCTATCACCCAAGATACCGTCTTCATCCAATAATTTTTCTTCCATCAGCCGCTGTCCTATTCTCTACGACGCTCATGATCTTCTGATCGTGAATCCTTGGGGTCGATTTTCCGCTTTTTGCGCACAGACGCCGATTTCTTAATGAGGGCTGCAGACTAGCAGCGGATGAAACGGGAACCATTTACATCATTGAAAAGAATGGCATATTGCGCGAATTGCTTACCCAAAGCAACGGCTTCTTCCTGGGGAATATCCTCAATGGTAAAGCTTTCTTCAACGTGATCGCCGAGAGACCCAGAGGTTGGATAGTAAACGTGGGATCGCTTTTTGAGTTCAGCAGCCAGCAGCAGATGATTTTGATTATTTTCGGCATCCGACTTAACTACATTCATGGGATTGAATGCGGTAATCACAGCAAATTGCTTCTGCTTTAGAATAGGAAATTGCTGAGAATTTTTGACAACGAAGGAAACGAGTTGGCCTGCTTGGTTTGTAACCCAGAAGGTGGTATTCCGATATGCGTCTAAAATTTTATTATTAAATACGCCGATATGGTCCATACACGCGCGAAGCAGGTTAACTAGGTGAAGTTAAAACAGACAACCATCCATTACTATTCCCACCATCAAACGGTTTAGGTTACGACGAAACCATCTTTGATTCAATAGCTGGGTACCGTTTCTCCCAGTGTGCCAGGTTCACCCTAAGCTATGGTGCCAGGCCAGGTGCCCTTTTTTCGCACTACCAGGTTTCACCTAGTCCCGACCTGTCCCTGTAGGAAACGGTACCGAGGTTTTTTTAAATGGTTGAGGAGTTCGTTATTCAAAAACAAAAAGGTGTTAGGGTTCGGAGGTTGAGGGTTGGGGGTTGGAAGAAACTAACCCCTGACCCCTATTCCCTGTCCCCCGGAAAAAATTTTCCACGATTTTTTTCGCATCCCGTCCTTCCTTTGTATCCACCTCCGGACAGTTAAGGAAAAAGGTGCCGGGCACCGATTGGCGCTTGACCGTTCAGCTTATGTTTTTGGAGTTTTTGTTAACAGATTAAAAAGAACTGTATTGATGTAATAGTTGGATCGCCCCATTTTCTTTTTTCGAAGGAACCCGTCTTTCGCCAGAATATCCAAATACTTTGTAGCGGTTAATCGGCTGACACGCAAATCACGCCTCAAAAAATCAATCTTGGTATACGGGTGACTGAAAAGATTATTGAGAAGATCCTGGCTGTAAAATTTGTAATTGTCGCGAATACGATGTTTGTAATCCAGCATGGCTTTACCGATTCCCTGAACAATTGCGATGGTCTGACGAGCAGTCTGTTCAATCCCTTCAAGCATATAAAGAATCCAGGATTCCCAATCTCCTTTGTCACGTACATTCTGCAGATATTGATAATATTTATTTTTGTTTTGGATAATATACCGGCTAAGATAAAGAACGGGAATGTTAAGCAGTTCTTTTTGTACAAGGTAAAGAATATTAATAATGCGTCCTGTCCGCCCATTCCCATCATAAAACGGGTGAATGCTCTCAAATTGATAATGAATGACCGCCATTTTTATGATCGGATCAATCGCCAAAAGAGCGTCGTCATTAATGAATCTTTCCAGATTAGTCATGAGACGAACAATATCATCATGATTTTGCGGCGGAACATAAACGGTTCGACCTGTCTCCAAATTTTTTAATTCCGTGCCTGGTAATTTGCGAAAGCCTGCTCGACTTGCTCCTAAAGTGTCTTGAATCTCTAAAATATGCTGATTCGTCAGTAGCTTGGATTTCTGGACGAGCTCAAATCCTTTTTTTAAAGCAATCGCATATCGACGAACTTCTTTTGCTTCCGGATTGGAGGTGATATCCGCAAAAAGCTCTTCCTGGAAAAGCTCATCATGTGTCGTAATAATATTCTCAATCGCAGAACTATCTTTTGCTTCTTGAAGTGACAAGGAGTTGATCAGAATTGCCTGATTCGGAATGGTGCCTGATATGCCTTTCAATTCTGCCAAGTATCGATGTGCCATTCCCAATTTTTTCAATATGGGAACGGTTTCCAAATTGACCGGCGGAGGCAATATTTCAAGGTGAAATGATGGCTTCATAGCTGGACAATCCCCTCTTATATGTATAGTTTTGTAGATTTTCTATACATATACTACCAGACCTGTATAGTTTATGGGAGATTTATGTACATGGAGCTCAAGCAGCTCTAACAGCTGGGTACCGTTTCTCCCAGTGCCAGTTGCCCTTTTTTCGCACTACCAGGTTTCACCTAGTCCCGACCTGTCCCTGTAGGAAACGGTACCGAGGTTTTTGAGAGATTCACGTACGGATCTGTGAGAGCGTGGGGTTGTGCACTCAGGCACTCTCAGGGGACACAATACTTAATTCGGCGATCTGCAGCCTGGTTTTTGTTTAAAAAGGGTGACGCCAGTCACCCCGAGTTCACCGATAACGCGTACTTCTGCCGAGGCCAATGCGCTCTATTTTCTTGAACTGGATAAGCCTTAAAAGAATCTGGTTGATCGTAGGCCTTGGAATTTTAAGCTTACTCGCTAATTCACCCGCTGTAACTTCGTCCGTATGCTGCAAATAATCCAAAACGGCGATTTGGTTAGGAGAGAAAAGTTTTTCAATCGCTTCCTTCGAAAGAAGCGCAACCGCCCGCTTTACTTGCTCCAAAATCATTGTCAGAAAGAAATCAAGCCAGGGAGCAATATCTTCTTTCTCAGTTTTAAAGGTTTTCTGGCTTTTTCTGAGCGCAATGTAATAGTCAGGTTTATTGTCTTCGATCAACTTTTCATGCGATATGTAGGGGATGTGAGAATATCCCTGTTGTAGCAAAAGAAGATTCGTCAGAACTCTTGAAAGGCGGCCGTTCCCATCTTGAAAGGGATGGATCATCAGAAATTCGACGACAAAGTTGGCAATGACCAGAAGTGGATGAAACGCTTTGTTGTTCAGCGCGTTTTGCGTCCACTCAACAAGCTCCTGCATTTCTTTGGGAGTTAAATAGGCAGGCGTCGTATCGAAAACAACGCTGATGGATTTTCCTTCCGCGTCCACCATGTGAACTTTATTTTCCGCTTTTTTATACTCACCGCGGTGAAGCTTATCTTTATCTACATACTTGAGTAATTCTCTGTGAAAATGTTTGATCGTGCTTTCAGAAAGACGGCCATGTTTTCCTGCCTGAAAAACATTTTGAAGAAGCTCGAAATAACCCTGTACTTCCTGTTTATCGCGGTCGGTAAATTTCTGAACTGAAATGCCCCGCATGAGTTTTTCAACATCTTCATCGGAAAGGCTCGCGCCTTCAATGCGCGTGGATGCGCCCGTCGAAGTCACAAGTACGGATTGCTTGAGTCTTCCTAACACCTGTGGACTTAAATGAACTCCGCCAACCCACCGCCCCTTCAATTCATCGATTTGAGCAATTTTGGTCCAAACTGAATGAGGCAGATGCTCAAGCCGTGCATCAAATTTTCCCAGTACCATTTCAGACACTCCTAATCTTATATATTCAACTATATAAGATTATGTATGATTATGCATGAAACACAAACTCATTTTTCTGCTATCGGGCACATTTAAAGTAGGATAAATGCTATAACTCTTTTAATATCAAAAGGTTATAAATTTTATATATCCAACTATATAAGATGACATAAGATACGGCCTGTCCGCTTTTTTGCCCCGTAACCTCCAAAAAAAAAGAACCTGCGGAAAGGTCGCTTCACCTTCCGCAAGTTCTTCGCGTAATTAATGATACCGAATAGAAGCCTTAGATCAAGAACAGCTAGGTACCGTTTCTCCCAGTGCCAGGTTCACCCTAAGTTATGGGCCAGGCCAGTTGCCCTTTTTTTCGCAATACCAGGTTTCACCTAGCACCAACCTGTCCCTGGAGGAAACGGTACCGAGGTTCCTTCACATTTCCTTTTTCATCGTGGCGTTCAATAATGGTTTCCGCTTTAACATTTGGCAAGAAAATCCACGAGAGGATCAACACGATCACCGCAGCAATTGCGAGCCTCCAATGCTTGCGAATCTGTCCGATCCTTCTCATCCGCAGTTCTGATCCTCGGATACTGATGTCAGCCAAAACCTGTATCACTAGCGCGAGTGATATAACCCAAACAAACTCCTGGATTCCCAGACGCACGAAATACATGTCTGCCCAAAATTCGTTCCAGTTCCACATAGAATTTATTTTTAGCGAATTATGCTCCTCATATTCTTTACCTCAAATTTCAGATTAGGAATAGGCTTTGAATGATTTGTTGATAATCGAATCCAGAGCTTCTTTGTTGGCCTTGTAAAGATTGTCGTTCACATTAAAAGCCAACGTATCTTCCCGTTTCGGATTATATGAGATCCCGATACTTTCAAATGCTTCTTTGGCAAAAGCGACGTTATCTCGCCCCACCCGGATATCGCAATGGATGTTGCTTTCCCTTTTTCTGGGATGAAGCCAAAAAAAGTTTCGCCGTTCGGTACCAAGTGCAATATGCCCTCTGTTGTACGTGATACGAAGGTTGGGATAATAGTTTTTTGCCGTTACGATCAATTCGTCACACAAAGAGAGCGCCTTATTATTTGATCTCTTTTCCCAATAAGCTCGATCAACCGCATCCCCCTCCAGCAATTCTTCATCCCCAGGCTCTTCAAAAATATCTAAAACTTTGATAAAATCTAGAATGATTTTTTCCTCAACTTTTTTCGCACTTAGCTGAATAGCGATGATCGGAATCGATCGGTTCATCAGTGTTATGACATTAAAAAAACGGCTTGTGAGCTCTTCAGCGACAATCACTGCTTTGTGCTCCCTAGACGGAAACCTCCTCCGCTCAATATCCCAATACTCAATGGTTCGAATAATATGGCTCTCATCGGTGGCCCCAAGCATAATTTCCACCTCATACATTGTTTGGGCTTCAGCATCGTCCAAAAGAAAATCGATACGTCCTCCGCTCGATTGCTTTCTTTCCCGTTGAACAACCACCACATCACCTAACCCCAACAAAGAAGGATCCTCCTCGATCCTTTCCTGTAGCCACCTCTCAGTAAAATCAGACTGATTTTTCAAACGAATGGTCTCTGCTTTGAAATATTTCAACTGGCTCATCTTTCTCTCCTCTTGGTGCTGTTACGAACTCATTATTTTTTATTTATGCACCATTGCACCACATCATTGTTTTTGCTTTGTTACACTACCGACTAAGATAAGCGACGATTCTGAATTTGCGCTTTGAATCGGGCGTGAGATTTTTTAAGACAACGCGGATAAACGGACCGTATACTTTGGTGGTCAAAACCCGGGACGATGTTTCCCCAGTCGTCAGTTTATGAAATGACGTTTGGAGTTCTTTTTTCTCCTCATCAATACCCATACTGCCGAATTCCTGCCAGCCATTGCTTGATATATCTTTACCAGCTTCTCCCATCTTCTGAATTTTCTG
>SICL01000082.1 GCA_009691445.1 Candidatus Taenariivivens baikalensis
GATATCCTTGAAATAGGGAGTTACTACGGATTTTCCACAGCTTGTCTGGCGTTGGCAAACCGGAGTTTCGGAAAGGAAACAAAAGTTTCGGCCCTTGATCCGCATTATTTCGGATCCTTGGAGGTGTTCCAAAAAAACATGCAGCATCTCGGACTTGCAGATGAAATTGAATCTCTGGCTTTAACTTCTGACGAAGCGGCTGCTTCGGGATGGAAGCCGCGTCCGCTCCGGGTGCTTTGGATTGACGGGCATCATGAGTATGAATTTGTGGTCCAGGATGTGTGTTTGTGGGAGCCTTATCTTCAGAAGGGAGGCGTTATTCTTTTTCATGATGCCAAAAAACCGGGCGTCCAAAAAGCCGTAAAAGAACTCATGGAGCGTTGTGCCTATCATTCAGCCGGAGATTTTAATGGGATCCTTTATGCGATCAAAGGTAAGCCAAGGGATAAAGAGCACGGCTTTGTCAAAACGCTTCAGACCTTTGACCGCCTGCGCTCAGGCTTGATCCGGACAGCTTCTCGGGTGGGGCTCGGTGTGAAACGCAGCGGAGACATGGTCCTTAAAGATAAACTTCAAAAACTGCAGCAGAAACCAGGAGAACACTCTGACTGGATGAAGACATTGCGTCAGATCCTAAGCATGATCGCCGTTACCTTTCTGGGAATTTTTCTGGTGTGCGGATTTTTTGAAATAGGGCTTCGTTTGTTTACGCCCGAAGATTTGGCCTTTCTTATGAAAGGAAGACAGTACAAGCTTTGGGCGGAAACTCATTCAATTGCTCAGAATGTTCAGACACCGTATGGAATTATGAAAAGATTGAAGCCGAACATTTCCCAGCATGTGGATTATCCCTATGTGGCTTCCTATGATGTTTTGACGGGAAGCGAAGGGTACCGGACCTTGACCTTTGATCCGCAAAAGAAAAAAGTCATGGTGGTGGGCGATTCGTTGACTTTCGGCTATTGGGTCGACTATGAGAAAAGCTGGCCCGCCTTGGTTGACCGGGAAGTCCAAAAAGAATTTCCTGATTATCAGGTGGTGAATGCCGGAATCCCGGGGTTGAGTACGATCGATGAATTTATTCTGCTCAAGGACCTTGTGCCAAAGTACAAGCCTGAATATGTGCTGGTGGGATTTTCCGTGGGGAATGATTATTATGATAATTACAAAGACCGTGAATTACTGAAGGCCCTCGAAATCCAATCCTTTTCAGACGCTGAATCGATCAAAAGAAAAACATCCTTACTTCAGAGGATTTTTGACGCCCAGTTTGATTTTCCGTTCCGTGAGAAGCTTAAGGTGCGTTCTTATTTGCTGAGTTTTATCTGGATGCGTTTAACTCCTACCGGAGTGGCTCAAAATTATTGGACGTTCACTTACCCGCACAATGCCAAATTTTTAAAGGGGGTAGAAATCACCCAAGCAGTGCTTGTCCGCTTAAATGAATATTTGAAAAGTTATGGCTGCCAATTGATGGTCGTGATCCTTCCGACGAAAGAGCAGATTGATTATGAGCGTTATGAGCAGGATTATGCGAAGAGAAATGGACTTGCTTCGCTGGTGGGGTATCATTTTCCGCCGCGGGATCAACTGCCGTACTATACGGATTTGATGGATCGGATTCTCAATGAACAGGCCATTCCTCATATCAACCTGTATCCTGAATTTATCCGTGATAAGGGGAAATCTTTATTTTTCGAGCGTGATTTCCATCCTTCTGAGGAAGGATATAAACTCATTGCTGAAAAGACAGCCTCATTTTTAAAAGGGACTTTCAAGGCGGATCTCAAGAAGCCTTGACGTTATTTTTAAGCCGTTCCTTCCGGCTTAAGAGGCTCTCCGGAATTTTTTTTACGCGCCAGCCAATCTTTCAGCAGTTTCTTTTCCATATCCCAGGAAAAAAAATAAGCAAAGTCCAGATACTTCCAAACCTTAATGACGGAAAACTGGAAAACCAGGGTCACCAGGGTAGAAACCCAAAGGCTGATGGCGGCTCCATAGGCATGGTACAAGGGGATCAGTTTTAAATTTAAGGGGATGGAGACCAGGAGCCCTAAAGCATTGGAAAGCGCAAGTAAGTATGTTTTTTTCTCTAGCATGAAACTAATGTGAAGTGTTTTTGCCGGAGAACGTATGATCGAAGTAAAGCCGATTAAAAGAAATAAAGGCAAGCCGGAACGATAATAAGGAGGCAGCAGAAAAGGAACCGAGAAAATGACAAGACCTCCTCCTAGAATTCCCAAGAGCTGAAGAAGAACGCGTGTTTTAAGGAGAGAAGTAATTAAACGATTTCTCCGGATGAGTTGATTTTCATCATGGGCCTGAAAAATATAAGGGTTGAGTGTAATCTGATTAGCACGTTCGGCTACGTCGATGATGTTATTGAATAGATGATAAGGTGCCACTTCCGAAAAAGATGTAAAAGTTCCCAAAAGATAGCGGTCATAATTTTGGAGAAATTCCTGCCCGGTTCCCAAAACGCACAAGGGAAATCCGAATTTAAGCCCTTTGGAAAGAAATCCTTTGCTTACTTTCCCAACAAAGAAAAAGCGGTACCGGATCATAAAAAATCCGTAAGTGCATAAATAACTGAAACACCAGGTGAGTATTATGGTGCTGATTCCCACGGGTTTGATAAGACTCACGATTCCCAGAGAAATCATCCACACAATCATTTGAAGCAGGGTGATTTGATTAAAGTCTTCGATGGACTTGGAATAGTTCAGATAAATCTGGATGATAGGAAAGTAGCCGGCTAGGGTAAAAAGGATGCCGCATAAGATCAAAAAATGATGGTTGGGAATAAACCGGTGAAGGGAAGTGAAGAGCCCGCTTTTATAAAGGCATACCCCCGCGATTAACAGGAGAAAATTCCAGATAAAATGGACGGTAGAAGCGCTCTTCAGCATTTGTTTCTGCGATTCAGGATTCAAGACCGGGATTTCCCGGCTCATATAATCTCCCCAGCCTAAATCAACCACTGAAACCCAGATACCGAGGATCGCCACCGTCACGCCGTAAAAGCCATACACGTCTTCCTGAAGCTTATGGATAAGGAAAAAAGAAAAAATGACCTTAAGCCCGATCATAATGGCTCGGGAAATCAGTGAATATAGATATTGCCCTGTGATTTTAAGTTTAAGGCTGGACATAAGTGGCTTTTAAGAAAATTCTTGAAGTGCCTACACGAAGTTTCACAATGGTCCCATTATAACGGGATTGATCCATTATTTGAACCTGAGATTTTCCCTTTACTAAGTTGGGGGATTTGAGGATAATTCATCCATCTTAGATTGAGTCGCTTCATTCCTATCCATTTGACGCAACAGTGAATACGGCCGTGAACTAAAAAGGAGAACTTCATGGGAAAGAAAAATGAAGTATCAGAAGAGAAGATTCTGGATGTCGACGCGAGCATGCAGGGGACGATCGCATTTAAGGACCCGGTGAATTTGCGGATTAACGGAAGCTTTGAAGGTAAGTTGGATACCAAAGGCAACCTGACCATTGGAGAAAATGCCCGTGTGAAGGCCACCATTCATGGCGACCGGGTGATTGTTGCCGGTAAAGTGACGGGCGATATTTTTGCGACGCAAAGCCTGTCTGTTATTGCCCCCGCAGTGATTCAAGGGAACATTACCGCCCCCTGTTTGAGTGTGACTGAAGGGGCGAAGATTGAAGGTCAGATTTCTATGCTGTCTGTCCAGGCGCACGGGGATGCCCCGGATGTTTTTTTGACACTGCGTGATGTCGCGCAATACCTGGAAGTAGAAGCTAAGATTGTAGAAGAATGGGCTAAGAAAAAGAAAATTCCAGCCCGCTTTGAAAATGGCGACTGGAAATTTTCCAAGGCGTCCGTAGACCGCTGGATTCAGGAAGAGAACGTTAAAGCCTAAAAAAATAGTCATTGCGAGCGAAGCGAAGCAATCTGACGCGGTGAGTCATGACAAAATCGTTAGATTGCCACGCTCCCTTCGGGGAATCGCGATGACCAAAGTGCAGACTTGAATGAATAACATGCTTACCTTCGAGGAAGTTAAAAACTTTCTTGATGTCGAACAATCCCAGGTTGAGAAATTTCTTGAGAATGGTAAGCTTCGTGCCTATAAGATCGGCGGCACTTACATCCGTTTCCGGAAAGAAGAGGTCTTGAACCTCCGTTTTGAGATTATGCCGCAGAAGACTAAGCTTCCTAAAAAAGCCTCTTTAGGGGGGAGCCTCCTCGAATTCTGGCGGTTCAATAATTTTTATATTCTCTCCATTCTGATCGTGGCCGCGCTCGTCGCCTACTTTATAAAAACTTAGACGAAGCATAAACCTTGATTCGTCAATTCCAAATCCCAAGCTCCTCCGCCAAACAGCGTTGGACGGATCCGTCCTCTGGCGGAAAATTCCAAAAAATCTTCAAATTTCAAAGAACAAACTCCAAAGATTCAGTCTCCGGGGTTTGCTTGGTGCTTGGGATTTGGTATTCTGAATTTTACCCATGAAGCTTCTTCATGGGATTGATATTGCGAGTGTCTCTCGGATTCAGAAGGCCATTGAAAATCAAGGGGCTCATTTCCTATCCCGTGTTTTTACCCCCGCCGAAAGAGCTTACTGTGAACCCCGCAAACGAAAATTCGAACATTATGCGGCGCGCTTTGCAGCTAAAGAGGCCGTGATGAAGGCTCTCGGAGTCAGTCAAAAGAAGCGCTGCGAATTCCGGGAGATTGAAGTGCTTCATGCTCCCAGCGGAAAACCGCTCATTCGTCTAGATGCCAAGGCCCATAAACGTTTTCATCTTTCTCCAAAAACTCAAATTGAAATCTCGCTCTCGCATGACTTTGAACTCGCCGTCGCTTCGGTTTTGGTCTATCAACCATGAAGTCATCGCAAAAAATGCTTATTATTAATGCGGATGACTTTAATCTTACCGAAGGGGTGAATCGAGCGATCCTTCAATGTCATGATCGCGGAATCGTTACCAGCACGACGATTCTCATCAACCGTCCTCTGAAGCGTGCGTGGATTCGTGAACTTAAAAAGCGGAAAGACTTGGGATTAGGTCTTCATTTGAATGTGACGCTGGGAAAACCCGTTTCAAAACCTGCCCAGATTGCTTCGCTTTTATCAGAGGCAGGAAAGTTCAAAGCGTTCAATCGAGTTCTGTCATTGCGAGCGAAGCGAAGCAATCTCAAGTGCAAGATCGCCACGCCCGCTGAAAATCACGGCGGGCTCGCGATGACGACCATACCAGGCCTTCCCCAATGCCTTGAGTTGCTGAAAGAATGGGAAGCCCAAATCCTAAAATTTAAAAAAATATTCGGCCGTCTTCCTACTCATCTGGATTCTCATCACCAGCTTCACGATCATCCTTTTTTCCTTTCGGGGTTGTCGACGCTTTCTAAACGTTATAAACTTCCTGTGCGGCGCTCAAAACTATTGGGACCGCGCCCTTCGAGGGGCCAGGCCCCTTTAGGACGTTACACCACTGATTATCTTTTTGGAGATCTTGATCCTGAGAAATACTGGAAAGCTTCAAAACTAAAGGCCTGTTTAAAAAAACTTCCCGCAGGAATAAGCGAAATAATGTGTCACCCGGGATATCATGATCAGGATTTAGATAAAATCAGCTCGTTCACGTCCGGACGTGCCAGTGAATTGGAATTATTTTCTTCTCCAACGCTTCGAAAGAAAATTCGGGCATCGGGAATCATTCTGACGCATTACGGGCTGTGTTATACTTAGAGCCTATCCGGTTATCAACTTACTCGTCATTGCGAGCAAAGCGAAGCAATCTCCGCGCTCTAGATTGCCGCAGTCGCTACGCTCCCTCGCAATGACGTAGCTTGTTATCAGAAAACCTTTATGATGAACATTCTTATTACTAACGATGATGGAGTCCACGCTCTGGGGATTCGAAAACTCGTCGAGAGTCTTCCCGAATGGGCGAAGGTGATGATTGTCGGACCTGCTACGGAAAAATCCGCCTCCAGCCATTCCATCACCATTAAAGATAAACTCAAAGTTGAAGCGCTCCATCATTTGGGAAAGCCCTGTTATGCGGTGCACGGAACCCCGGCAGACAGCGTGAAATTTGCCTTTTCCAATTTTTTAGATTTCACTCCCGAGCTTGTGATCTCCGGCATTAATCAGGGAACAAACACCGGTGTCAGTGTTTATTATTCCGGAACAATTTCGGCCGCGCGTGAAGCGTTTATTAACGGTGTTCCCTCAATCGCCGTGTCGCTCGCAAGTAAGACGCATCGTGATTTCAGTACTTGCTGTAAAATGACCAATCTTATTCTTGAAGCCTATGCGAAAAAACATATGCCTCTTGATATGATGTTAAGTGTGAATGTTCCGCCGCTTTCCTGGGAAGAATTGAAGGGAATTAAGATCACAAAGCAAGCGGCCTCTCGCTTCGTGGAAGAATTTATTCACGAAGGAGATCATGAGGGAAAGAGAGTTTTTTCTTTAGCGGGTGAGATGGAGCTTGCTAGTCCGGACGGCGAAAGTGATGAAGAGGCGGTGGGGCAGGGATTTATCTCCATCACCCCTTTAAAATTAGATTTGACTCATTACGAAGTCATGCCGATTCTTAATCAATGGAAGAATCGGATTTGTCAAAATCCAATTTAATTCGCATGCTTTTTAGCTGTCATCGCGAGCCCGCCGTGGTTTTTGGCGGGCGTGGCGATCTCAGATTTTCCGCCTGAGGCGGATCCGTTCTTTGGCGGAGAGATTGCTTCGCTCCGCTCGCAATGACAACAAAGGTTCCAATGACAGACGAGAGATTGCTTCGCTCCGCTCGCAATGACGCGCAGGGGTTTTTGTCATTGCGAGGAGACCCTCAGGACGACGCGGCAATCTCAGGCACAATCCGAGATTGCTTTGCTCCGCTCGCAATGACAACAAAGGTTCCAATGACAGACGAGAGATTGCTTCGCTCCGCTCGCAATGACGCGCAGGGGTTTTTGTCATTGCGAGGAGTCCCTCAGGACGACGCGGCAATCTCAGGCACAACCCGAGATTGCTTCGCTCCGCTCGCAATGACAACAAAGGTTCCAATGACAGACGAGAGATTGCTTCGTTGCGGCTCGCAAAGACAGAAAGGATAGGACCATATATGGCAAAGAGTGCATGGAATTTTATCGATGGTAAGT
>SICL01000083.1 GCA_009691445.1 Candidatus Taenariivivens baikalensis
GAGCGCTGGTAAGAGTCACCGGGGGATTATCTTCGCCTGGGGTGATCTCGACTTTGGCGATACCTCCCTCATCAGTGGCGTTTACGTTGATCTGAATAGTTCCTTTAACGGTGTCTTCGCTCGCGGGAGAAGTGATCTCTATCTCAGGAGAGGTGGTGTCCGGAGGCGGAGGATTGTTGACCCCTACCGGATGCTCAATTTTGGGCAGCGAGGAAGCGTCGTATAAAAAAATTTGGGCAGAGATACTGTGATTTCCATTTGTAACTTTAGTCGTGTCCCAATCGAATTCAAACGGCGCATGCAAATCCTTCGGGGTTTCAGAATCAATGGAAACCTCCACCTTATCCACATGGGTAGGATCGGCCAGTAATTCGCCGCGTACGTGGACAGTGCCGCTTACGATTTGACTGGCGGTAGGTTCCAAAAATTTAAAGCTTGGCAGGCTGCCTCCAAGTGCCTTCAGCGCCGAATCGATCACTACTTTATTCAGAGTGGCGATCAAGCCATAATATTCGGCCGGATTATTATACTTCTCAAGCGTGAAGGATATACTGGCGGAGCGTTGGTTTCCGGCTTTGTCATAAGCCGTCGCCACGAGTGAGATAGTTTGCCCGATCTGCTCCGCGGTTGTATTTAACTCTGCGGCGTAAGGGTAGTACACTCTTTTAGTCATCTTCACAATACTGCCGCCGGCGCCGGCATTAATCTCAACTCGATCGACACCGACATTGTCGGTGGCCTCAACAGAGGCGTTAATTATTCCAGTCCCATTTCGATGCGCTGTTTCTCCATTTAGTGGAAATAGAAATTTAATTTCAGGAAGAGTGGTGTCCCCTGATTTATTAGTAACCTTGTCAGCCACGGAAGGATTGACCTGAACGGCCGAAGTGGTTGTCGGAGTTGTTTTTTTGAACAACGCAAACTTCGCCTCAGCGGAAAGTGGCGCAAAAATTGAAGCGCAAAAAAGGGAGACGGACATCATGAGAAACCAGCGTCTGAATTTCATACCGATTAACCTCTAGTTAGAGCCTATCCTGATAACAAGCGACGTCATTGCGAGGGAGCGTAGCGACCGCGGCAATCTAGAGCGCGGAGATTGCTTCGCTTTGCTCGCAATGACGAGTATGTTGATAACCGGATCGGCTATTAATATTCGTTTAAAAATCCAAAATCATTTGTGCCTGAAGATTATTTTCCATAAAACGTTCGTCCGCGTTTTTATGGGCAAAATTGGTGTGTTCATAAGTAACTTTTAAGGTGACATTTTCTGCCTGGGGAATTTTATAATTGAGCCCGACAAAGGCATTATATTTAAGCGCGTTGGTATCCTCCACCGAGCGGTTTGCGATTTCTACCGAATGTCTTTGTTCCAAGGAAAGCGATTTAGAAAAATGAAGCATGAGGCCGAAGCTCGGGTTTTGGGTCAGATCCCGGCCGCCTTCGTTGAGTTTGTCTTCATAATTGATTTGCCACCTGAACGACGGCTGCGCTTCGGTACTTCCTATTTGTTTGCGGAAACGAACGCCTAAGGATCCGGAATTAATCAGGCGGTCATTGAGTTGATTCAAATCATCGTTTTCTTTTCGAACGCTCCAGTCCGCCGTGTAATTCATCTTCTTGATTTTAAATTCATTGGAAAGCCCTACTTCCTGGCTTTGAAAATCGATTTGACTTGGCCCGTCGTCCTGCGACATGCGTTTTCTCATTTCCCAATAAAGTTGTGAGAAAAGGTCTCTGATAAAACCAATGTCGTCGTAGGCCGTATAATTCAGAGCGATGGTCGGAACATTGGTATACGTGCGTTTCTCAAGCACGCTATTTTCTAATTTATCATAGCTTACTTTGTATCCCACTGCTGATCCTAATTCTTTCGTCCATTTATAATCAAATTTTGTCACCGCATTTCCACGGTCTGGAACCGCAGAGCCGCTCAAGCTATTAAACGCGGAGCTCACTTGTTCATAATTGAGTTTCCATTTTGCTTTTTTTGAAAACTTGGTCATCGTATTGAGCCGCAGAGCAGTTCCGGTTTTCCGGTTGACATCGCTGCCCGCGGTTGTGTCTTCATCGATCCAGCTTTTGGCGATTTCTCCTTCGAGATTAGTTTTGTCCCAGAGCACGGCATGATAATTAAAACTCCCAACTCGATTGACAGCCCCTTTAATGCTTTGGTTCTCCCCGATGAATTTATTTTCAATACTTTTACGGTCATCCATAACATTCGAAAAATTAAAACCGGCTTCCAGATTCTTCACGACACCATAATCTTCCACTAAGAGCGCTTCGGATTTCCCTCCAAAAACATATCGGGTGAATTGTCTGCCTTCATCCGCTCTCTGAGAATATCCTGCAAGTCCTTTTAGATCCAACCAATCTGTTTTTGCCGCGCCTTGAAGCCCTTCCAAAGACTGACTCATCGTGTATTGAGAAAGATCAGCAAAAAAATCACCCACCGTAAAATTCGCCCATGGGTTATATAGCTCGGATGTGAAATTGAGTAAATGCACATCATGTCTTTTATCAATTTGAGGATCATCGATCTTACGCGCATGAATTTGGGTATCGCTGCGCCAATCACTCGGCAGCGCTTCCGAAATTTTCATGTCGAGTTCATTGACGAGAAACTCGCCTCGATGCATTAACGTTTTGCTGCCGTTTCCTCCCGTACGATGCATAGCCACTGTGGTCGTATATTCTCCATCAATTTCAGGCAGGGGAACGTTTCCAATCGATTTGGGAAGGGAGGGCAGCCTTTTCACTCCTGCGTAAACAAAACATTCCTGGCTCATGGTAAAAACCAGAGCAGCGCTGAAAATAAGCGCGTTTCTTCTTGAAATTATTTTCACAAAATAAGTGTTCTCAGCTCAATTTTAAAATGATTTTTTAAGGCACATCGTATGTTTGGCGATAGGTTCTATTATCCCGATGAATCGTAATAAATTCATTTTCCGGATCCAGAACAAACGTAAGCGTACCGGTCGTAACTGACCTGGAAATATTAATCGCAGAACCTGCCGTGAGTACGACTTGCTGGTTTGCTGCAATATTCCCCTGAGCACTCACCGTCGTACTCGTGGAGTTATCCGTGACTTCCAACCTTACATTGGTGAGAGTAATATTTTGAGGATTATCGGTGATTCGAACCGTGGCCCTGGGGCGTACGGGTCTTCCGCTGTCCAAGTTTGAAAAATTAACAGCCTCCTCTCCACCGTCGTCATAAAATGCGGAAACGCTGACAATTTCCAAAGTGACAGGAATATCGGCAGTATCACCTCCGGACGACGCGACCAGTCCCATGGCGGATGCTTTAGCTGCATGCGTTCCTTCGTCTTCAATGGTTTGAAGGGTTCTGCCCACGCTTGCGGAAACTCCCGCTGCAACCGCGACATCCGGAGAGCGCGCGCCAAACAACGGATTAGCACCCCGCATTTTTTGGAGTTTTAATTCCCCTCCCTCCTTCACAAATACTAAATCCAGATTTTGTCCCGTTAAATTGATCACATGAGAAACAGACGTGGGAAAAAACTGCATATCCCAATCCACTTTCACACTGAAGCCATCCGGCGGAACCTTCACCATTTGAGTTACATAAAGATTAATTTTGATTCCGTCATAATCATGAAAGTCACGCCTGACAAATTCTTCCAGCTCCCCGCGATTGGGGAAATCATCAGAAACATGAGAGATAAATCCCGAAAGACTTTTACTTTCATAAGCCTGGACCATTTCTTCCAGGATATCTTGCGGATCCTGGAGGAGCTCAGAGGGATTAACAAAACGAAAACCTCGCTTGGGATATCCCTTAACATTCACTTCGCGGCCATCGGGCAGGACCGCCTTGACGGAAATTCTGTATTCTTCATTAATGGCCGGCTTAAAAAGATAGGACCAATCGGGTTTCGCTTCCAAGTCGCTCCAGGCTGCGCCGCCATCAAGACTTAATCTTAAGCGAGTGATGGGCGTTGGAGATGCAAAGGTCCCTGTCACTCGAATCCCGCCTTCTTTGGCTAAATCAATGGAGTAAGTCGATTCAATCATCTCTGCGTCTGCAACCGCGGTTCCATTGATTTTAATGTTGGTGAGTTCGATTTCCGGCAGCTGAGTTTGGGGGGCGGCCTTGGCGGATAAAGCAAAGGCAAGAATGAAAATAAGATGAACCGTTAAAAAAAGAGAAACCTTCGATTTTGCAATAGGCAATGATCCTCCACCCAGTTGTATTTCACCCTGCTGGCTGACTTCCTAATAATAGGATTCAAACGTTATATTAACGGAAGTTATTCAGATTTACTTAGTGGGTCTAACAAAACTGTTATTCGGAGGAGCGAAGCGACGAAGAGTTAGGTGCAGGCCACTACTGGGTGCTTTTCGGTCATTGCGAGGCCCGCGCCCTGGCAGAGACCTGCCTCGCCGGCAGGCGGGCGCGGCAATCCTTGGGCGTAACCCGAGATTGTCCTCCACAATTCGTTGGACGGATCCGTCCTCTGGCGGACTTCGCGGCTCAAGGAGACAGTCCCCATTCGAGGGACAGGTTAACCACGCACTCCGACTGCGTGGCCTTTATCCAGCAGAAGATGACAGTCGGCAGGAAGCAGTAGGTAGTACCGGGAGCAAAGAGCAGGAAGCAATAACGGTAGCAGTAACAAAAATCTGATTTTTGATTTGTGTCGGGCGCAAAACGGATTATCATCTGTTTCGTTTAAAGGGCTTGCGGAAGGCCGAATCCGCAGGCCCTTTTTTTGGTCTCCGGAGAAGAAATATATTTAAAACTCCAGGAGAGCCAAAATGAAAACACAAACTTCGAAAAAAGCTTCGATTCCCCACGAATCCATCCAGCAAAAGATTTATCTGATCCGAGGTCATCGAGTCATGTTAGACAGTAGCTTGGCGGCCTTGTATCAGGTTTCAACCAAGGCGCTGCTTCAGGCTGTCAAACGTAACGCCCAAAGATTTCCGGGTGATTTCATGTTTCAGCTCACCCCGGAAGAAACCCTTAACTTGAGGTCACAATTTGTGACCTCAAGTTGGGGTGGCCGAAGATATCTTCCTTACGTCTTTACGGAACAGGGAGTGTCCATGCTTTCGTCGGTTTTAAAAAGCAGCCGTGCCATTTTAGTGAATATCACCATCATGAGAGTATTCGTGGAATTACGCGCGGTTCTTTCTACGCACAAAGAGCTGGCACAAAAGCTTGTTGAGCTGGAAGGTAAAATTCAAAATCACGATCAAACGATTCAATCCATTTTTGAAGCGATTCACCAAATCATGAATCCGCCCGTTGAACCTGAAAATCCCAAACGAAAAATCGGGTTTCATCATGATCCGGAGTGAAGCAAAAGTTGGGTGACTCTCTACCTGCGTATCCGAACAGCATGCCCTTTATCCAAAAGCAATTGATTGAGATATACGGGCAAGGATGCTCCTTTTTTCTGGAAAAACACTTCCCCTAAATATCTGCCCCACTTTTCCCGTTTGGTCTGCACGGATTTGACGGTGATGAAGTCACAGCCGGAGAGCTGGGCCTCGACAAATTTTTTGGCGGCTTTGCCTTCGGGCGTGTTCATCTCGGGACAGTCGATATGATTCAAGCGGATGGTCTCGGGATGCCAGTTTCCAAGCCCCAGTTCAAATTCCACTTTTAACGTATCGCCGTCAATCACGCGCTCGACATAGGCTTTGAAAGTGTAGAGTAAATCGTCCGGAGACCCAGGTACGGAGGACGGAGTGAAAACTTTCTCGATCGAGTAACGGCCGCGCGCGTCTTTGGAAGAGGTCACGAGAGTGCCGGGAGGGAATTTTTTATCCGAAAAGAGCCGCAATTCCTCCAGGTAAGAAAATCCGAGATCGATCAAAAGCTCCCGGGAATGCGAGTGAATGGTCTCAGGCTGGATGATCCGGTAATGATAAAACGGACCCAGACACACGAACGGAAGTTTGGCCGGCGCTTTGCCTTCTGAATCGGCAATCCGCTGATCCCAATTCAGATTCCGGACTTTGATCTCCAGATCCCGGGAAGTCCATTTTTCTTTGGCGGCCTGCTCTATCAAGGCCATTCGCTTTTTCTCGTCCGGAATCCGCATTGCCGCCCGCAAATGGGCCCAGGTTAAATCGAAAGAATTTGTACGCGCGTACAAATTCTTAAAAGCGCGGTACGCTTGCAGGCATTGATAAAGCACCGAATCTGAAATCTGAAGATCTTGTGCCAGCTTTTCAATCACTTCCTGACCGTAATGTTTTGCGCGGCCTTCCTGAGGAAAAATATGTTCGTGAAGATGTTTCCCTGTCTGCCAATACGTGAGGACTTTCTCGCGCTCAATTTTGCGCTGGCCTTCGAGAAGCGTTTCCCGGAGTTTGGAGCGGAGCTGAGCATAGGAAGTGATCGCCGAAGCTGGGGCGGATCGGACAAGGCTCAAGGTCGCCATACGAGCGGATTATATTCCTTC
Organism: Candidatus Taenariivivens baikalensis; assembly: GCA_009691445.1. Lineage (GTDB taxonomy): Bacteria > Omnitrophota > Omnitrophia > Omnitrophales > Aquincolibacteriaceae > Taenariivivens > Taenariivivens baikalensis. The sequence goes on from SICL01000083.1 coordinate 6,441, forward strand.
CCGTCCCTGGTTCACAAGGTGAAAGTCCCCCAAAATATGGAAGTGCCAACTTTGCACCTCCAATTTGGGTGAACAAAGAGATAAATGCCAGGCACTGAAGCGGGGAAGAGATTCGGGAGATATCACAATTTGTGACATCCTTCCTATTTAAGAGAGCTCAGATCAATCACAAAACGGTATTTGACGTCGCTCTTCAGCATGCGCTCGTAGGCTTCGTTCACTTTTTGGATGGGAATGACTTCAACGTCTGACGTGATGTTGTGCTTCCCGCAAAAATCGAGCATTTCCTGGGTTTCGCGCACGCCTCCGATCAGAGATCCCGCGAGACTGCCGCGTTTAAAGATCAAATTGCTTGGGCTCACCGGCGGATGAGGATTCTCGGGAGCTCCCAGCAGGCACATGACGCCGTTACGTCTGAGAAGGTTCAGATAAGGATTCAGATCGTGGGAATGCGAAACTGTGTCGAGGATAAAATGAAAGCTGCCGGCATGTTTTTGCATTTGAACCGTGTCATTTGAAATCACCACTTCGTCGGCTCCAAGCCGGTGAGCTTCTTCTTTCTTCGAGGGTGAAGTCGTGAAGACAACGACACGCGCTTCCAGAGCGTGAGCAATTTTTACCGCCATATGACCGAGTCCTCCGA
>SICL01000022.1:0-32500 GCA_009691445.1 Candidatus Taenariivivens baikalensis
AATCAACAAAAAATCAACAATTAAGCTCCTTTATGCCCATTGCGAGGAGGCCCGCAGGCCGACGCGGCAATCTCAAGCCACAACCCGGAGATTGCTTCTCAGCCAGAGGACTGATCCGTCCTTCGGCGGAGCTCCCCCCAGTCGCTCGCAATGACGGTGTCACTGCTGTAACTGGGATGCACCCCTACGTAACTTAGTTTTTTGCGTATAAAAAACTTTCTGCTATAATGCCCGCTCGAGTCCGCACCAAAGGTTTTTCAAAGTCCATAACCCTTTGAAATTGTTAAAATTGTCGATGAATTATCGTTTTTCATTTGAAAATTTAAAAAATACGCCAAAGCGAACGAACACGTTCAAAGAGAATTCTATGGGACAAGCCGACAGTTTTTATCATCATGAAGCCCTTCGGTATTTTCAGGAAGGCTATGAAAAGCAAACCCAGGGGGATATTCCCGCAGCGGTTGAACTTTATCAAAAATCCATTGAGCTTTATCCTTCCGCTGAAGCGTATACCTTTTTAGGCTGGGCCTACAGTTACCAAGGCCGTTTTGAAGACGCCATTAGTGAGTGCAAAAAAGCCATCCATTTTGATCCTGACTACGGCAATCCTTATAATGACATTGGCTCCTATTTGATTGAAACCGGTCGATGCGACGAAGCTATTTCCTGGCTTGAGAAAGCGACGAAAGCTCCTCGCTATGAAAGCTATTGTTATCCGTATTATAATTTGGGGCGTGTTTGGGAGATCAAAGGGGATTGGTTCAAGGCTCTGGAGTGTTACCAGAGTTCCTTGCAGCAGAATCCTGAATATCCCTTAGCTCGCAAGGCCGCCGCGCGTCTGCAGGGAATGCTGAACTAGCTTTCAGATTTCAGCTTACAGCTTTCAGATTGTTCTGAGGCCGATAGCTGATAGCTGATAGCTGAAGGCTGAAAATGCTGAAAAGTCATTTCGGAATTCTGGTCATGTTTATCCTCGCCGGAGGAGTGTCCGGACTTTTTATTTATTTGACCCAGATGCTTGGACCCAAGAAGCCAAATGCGTCTAAGAATCAGCCTTTTGAATGCGGCCAGCAGCCGTTTTCCAGTCCTCTTGGCAAACACGCAGTGCGCTTTTACCTCGTTGGCATGTTGTTTGTCATTTTTGATATTGAACTCATTTTTCTGTTTCCCTGGGCCGTTGTCTATCGGGAACTGGGGCTGAGCGCTTTTGTTTCTATGATGGTGTTTTTGGGGATGTTTGAACTTGGATTTGCTTACGCGTGGCGCAAAGGAGCCTTTCAATGGAAGTGATGGATGACCGTTTTGTTTCCGGAGGATTTCAAACCTCTAAGCTTGATGCCGTTCTTGGATGGGCCCGAAAATTTTCCATTTTCCAATATCCCTTTGTGACGGCCTGCTGCGGTATGGAATATATGTCAACGGCCTGTTCACATTATGATGTGGACCGTTTTGGAGCGGGCCTTCCCCGGTTTTCTCCCCGGCAATCCGATGTGCTGTTTGTGGTGGGAACGATTTCCCACAAGCTCGCTCCTGTGCTCAAGCAGATCTACGACCAAATGGCAGATCCCAAATGGGTGGTCGCATTTGGAGTCTGCACTTGTACGGGCGGTTTTTACGATAATTATGCGACGGTGCAGGGGATCGACACCCTCCTTCCCGTGGATGTGTACATTCCCGGATGTCCTCCGCGCCCGGAAAATGTGATCGACGGGCTTATTAAATTACAGGAAAAAATTCAGAATCAGAAACAAGAAGTGTAAAAAAGAAATCAGTAACCCGTTGCCAGTAACCAGAATAATGTTTCTGGGCTTTGGTGACTGGTAACTGGTAACTGGTAACTGGTAACTATGAACGATTTGCACCTGACGCTCCAAGCCCAATTTCCCGACGATGTCCTTGAAGTGCACAATCACTTTGGGGATGAAACGGCTGTAGTACGGCGCGAAAAGATCCAGGAGATTGCTGCGTGGATCAAGAAGAATGAACTTTTTGATCTGAATGTGCTCATAGATCTGACCGCTGTCGATGGTTCCGAACTTAAATGGAAACCGCGCTTTGAAGTGGTTTATCATTTTTATTCAGTGCGGAAAAATCACCGTCTTCGTCTCAAGGTGCGCGCGGATGAAAAAGATTCTGTGCCGACTCTGACGGGTCTTTGGCCGATTGCCAATTGGTTTGAACGGGAAGTCTGGGATATGTTCGGGATCCGTTTTGAAGGTCATCCGGATTTAAGACGCATTTTGCTTTATCCGGAATTTACCGGGCATCCGCTTCGGAAGGACTATCCGGTCAATAAGAGGCATCCTTTGATAGGACCCAAGAACTAAAATGACCCAAGCTGCCGAATTTAAGAAAACCCGTACGGAATCGATGCTGCTGAATGTGGGCCCTTCGCATCCCGCGATGCACGGCATTGTGCGCATCATTACGGAGCTCGACGGCGAAAATGTGCTGAGCTCGGATGTTGAAATCGGCTACCTGCACCGCGCGTTTGAAAAATCCTCCGAGCAAAGTGGTTATCTTCAGGTCATGCCGTACACGGATCGCCTCAATTATGTCTCGCCGCTGATCAATAATACCGGCTACTGCCTCGCGGTCGAAAAGCTTTTTGGCCTGGATGTCACCGAGCGGGCGAAATATATTCGCGTGATTATGTGTGAAATCTCACGGATCACAGATCATCTCACCTGTGTCGGCGCTTCGGCGATGGAGCTCGGTGCTTTCACCGCCTTTCTTTATATGATCAAGGCACGCGACTATCTTTATAAAATTATTGAGGATGTGACCGGAGCGCGTCTTACGATTTCTTATATGAGAATCGGCGGCGTGAAAGGGGATTTACCCGCTGGGTTTGAAGGGAAATGCCGGGAAGCTTTGGCGGAAACCCGCAAGGTTATCAAAGAGTGTGACGAGCTTCTCACCAAAAATAGAATTTTTGTGGACCGGCTTAAAGACACGGGAGTCATTTCCAAAGAAGCAGCGCTGGGTTACGGAATCACGGGGCCTTTCCTTCGTTCCACGGGAGTGGACTACGATGTACGCCGCGCCACTCCTTATCTGGTGTATGACCGTTTTGATTTTGAAGTTCCGGTGGGAGAGCACGGTGACAATTATGACCGCTACCTTTGCCGCATGGATGAGATGGAACAGAGTATCCGGATTATTGAACAGGCGCTCGATCAGATCCCGCAAGGTCCGGTGCTTTTAGGTACGGACGGAAAAGTGATTCCCGCTGAAGACATGGTTGATGAAGCCAAGATGGGCCGCGTGGAAGGGCTTGGGTTCAGGGTTGCAGATTTTGACCCAACGCTCGCGGGTGCCAATAAATATATGTATCCCGAAGGACATGTGAATAACAAGCGTGCGGAACTTCCTCCCAAAGAAGACACCTACAGCAATATCGAAGGTCTGATGAATCATTTCAAGATGATTATGGATGGTCATGGGATTCGTCCTCCCAAAGGGGAAGCTTATTTCCCGGTGGAAGGAGCCAATGGAGAGCTTGGATTTTATATCGTGAGCGACGGTACAGGGCGGCCTTACCGCGTGCGCGTGCGTCCACCCTGCTTTGTGATCGTGGCCGCGCTCCCGGTTTTAATCAATGGCGGATCGCTTGCGGATATTGTCCCAACCTTTGGATCGGTCAATATGATCGGCGGAGAACTAGATCGATAAATATCGAAATTTAACATAAATATGGAACCCTTAACTTTGAATTCTCAAACACAGGCATTATTTTCTGCAGCGCTTCAGGCGAAATTGGACGCTAAGGTGGCGAAGTACGAAACTCGCCGGGCTTCTATCCTGGAAGTGCTGCATCTGATCATGGAAGAGAAAGGCCACATCGCTTTAGAGGATGAAAAGAATGTGGCTCAATATCTCAGCATTCCTCCGATCGATGTGCGCGAAGTGATGACTTTTTACACGCTCTATTACGATAAGCCCAAGGCAAAAACGCGGTTCAATGTTTGCCGTACGCTTGCCTGTCATTTAACCGGTGGGGATGAGCTCCTCAAGTATCTGGAAGAAAAGCTTGGCATTCACGAAGGTCAGATGTCCAAAGACGGAAAGTGTTCTCTTAAAACCGTGGAGTGTCTTGGTGCCTGCGAAATCGCTCCGATGATGCAGATCAATGATCACGAATATGCCGGCAATCTGACCAAAGAAAAAATCGATGAATTGCTGAAACGCGTGAAGTGTGAAGCGTGAAGCGTTTTTCGGGAAAGGCCTTTACGTGTTTTTCGTTTCACGTTTCACGAGATAGGCGTCAAGGTAATTAAAATGGAAAAACTAATCTCGAAATATTTTGTTCCGGGGAAGACTTTCTGGGTCGACGAGTATATCGCTGGCGGTGGCTACGAGGCTGCGCGAAGCGTCTTCGAGAAATTCGATGCCAAAGGTCTGATCGACGAAGTGAAGAAATCTAATCTTCGCGGGCTCGGAGGCGCCGGATTTCCAGCGGGTATGAAATGGAGCCTCGTTCCTCAAACGACAGGTAAACCCGTTTATCTCGTGGTCAACGGCGATGAAGGAGAACCTGGAACCTTCAAAGACAAATATATTTTTCGCCACGCGCCTCATCTTTTGCTGGAAGGCATGATGATCGCCGCCTATGCCAATAATGTTCACAAGGCTTATATTTATATCCGTGGGGAATACGTGGACGAATATCGTACGATGGCGCGCGCTTTAGACGAGGCTTACGCCAAGGGATTCCTCGGAAAGAAAATTTTTGGCAAGGATTTTGATCTTGAGATTGTGCTTCATCGCGGCGCCGGAGCTTATATCTGTGGTGAAGAAACAGGGCTTCTTGAATCGCTTGAAGGAAAAAAAGGTTTTCCGCGTCTGAAACCTCCTTTCCCTGCAGTGGTGGGGCTTTTTGGATGTCCGACAGTCATTAATAATGTGGAGACGCTTTCTTATCTTCGTTTTATTGTGGAACGCGGCGCAGATTGGTTCGCCAAACTTGGATCCGAAAAAAATGGCGGCTTGCGTCTTTTTAGTGTATCCGGTCATGTGAAAAAGCCCGGCGTGTATGAACTTCCACTTGGAATTCCTCTTAAAGAAATTATTTATGATCATGCCGGAGGAATCCGCAATGACCGGAAACTAAAAGCGGTGGTTCCCGGAGGACTTTCTGCAGCGATTTTGCGCTCGGATGAAATTGAAGTCGGAATGGATTTTGATCAGCTTCGCGCCAAGGGCACGATGGCCGGATCCGCGGGCGTCATGGTCTTTGATGAGACCACTTGTATGGTCTCAGCTCTGCACGTAACGATGCGTTTTTACGCGCATGAATCCTGCGGTCAGTGCTCGCCCTGTCGCGAGGGAACGGGCTGGGTGCATAAAATCCTTCAGAGAATTGTGGAAGGCCGGGGACGGATTGAGGACCTGAATAATCTTTTAGATATTTGTTCGTTTATGGGTGGGACCACGATTTGTGCGCTTGCGGACGGTGCGGCGATGCCGCTTCGCAGTTATCCTGAAAAATTCCGAGCTGAGTTTGAAGACTTTATTCGCAGTGGGAAATCAATCGTTACACCTAAAGCCAAAGAACTAGTGAGTCATCATTAATAAGAGATAGATTGCTTCGTCGGCCTACGGGCCTCCCCGCAATGACGTCATTGTGAGTCCCGCTTCTGTTATTCTGAGAGAAGCGAAGAATCTCGGGATAAACTCCGCGAAGCAATCTCAGTGGATGTAAAATGCCCAAACTTACAATTGATGGAAAAGAAATTGAAGTTGCGCCAGGCACGCGCATTATCGAAGCCGCCAAAAAAAATGGCTCCGATGTACCCTATTATTGCTATCATCCGGGACTTTCTGTGGCCGGTAACTGCCGCATGTGCCTCGTGGAAGTTGAGAAAATGCCCAAGCTTCAGATTTCCTGTCACATGACCTGCCAGGACGGAATGGTTGTCAAAACCAACACGGAAAAAATCCTGAAAACCCGCCAACACATTCTGGAGTTTTTGCTCGTAAATCATCCCCTGGATTGCCCTGTCTGCGATCAGGCCGGCGAATGCTGGCTCCAGGATTATTATATGAAGCATGGGCTTTATGACAGCCGTGTGAATGAAGACAAACTTAAAAAGAAAAAGGCCTACTCCATCGGCCCTACGGTGATGCTGGATCAGGACCGCTGCATTCTTTGTTCCCGCTGCGTGCGCTTCGCGGATGAAATTTCAAAAACCCACGAGCTTGGTATTATTAATCGCGGCGATCACAGTCAGATTGAAGTGTTTCCAGGGATGGAACTGAATAATCCTTATTCCGGAAATGTGGTGGATATCTGTCCGGTCGGAGCTTTGACCGACAAGGATTTTCGTTTCAAGAAACGTGTTTGGTATCTTCGGTCTACGGATTCGATTTGCAGTGGCTGCTCTCGCGGCTGTAATATCCAGATTCAGTACAGCACCGAACGGCCTCATCATGCGAATGGCGAGCGTGTGATACGGTTGAAACCCCGTTACAATGAGCTCGTGAATCAATGGTGGATGTGTGATGAGGGAAGATATAGTTACAAGTTCCACGATCATAATCGCATTGAGGCGATTTTAAGGCGTGAGCCTCATAAAGTTACGGAGCTGGATTGGGAAACGGCCATAAGTGAAATCGCTGGCAAGATCCAAAGCGCGGCTGGAAAAATCGGCGTGCTTGTCTCGCCCCAGCTTTCCAACGAAGACCTCTGGGTGATCCGCCGGGTATTTCAGGAAAATCTCAAAGTTAAAAATCTCTTGTTGGTTTCTCCCAACGCAGAAGGATTCCAGGATGATTTTCTGATCCGTTCTGATAAAAATCCAAATTCAAAAGGTGCCGAGCAACTTGGTTTTACTTATGACGCAACCGCTCTTCAATCTTTGTTGGAAAATTGTCGCCAAGGAAAATTAGAAGGATTGATTGTGTTTGGCCAAGATCTTTTTTCTGTCCTGGAGGCCAATCTCGTGGAGAAGGCGCTGAAGGCTCTGAGGTGGAGTGTCATGATTAGTTCAAATCATAATCTGCTTTCGGAGTCTGCCACTTACGTGCTTCCGGCCGCAACTTACGCCGAGGAAGAGGGTACCTTCACCAATTTTGAAGGGCGTGTGCAGAAATTTGAACGGGCACTTTATCCTCTGGGCGCATCACTTCCGGAATGGAAGATCCTGGTGAATTTATCCAAAGCGCTAGGGCAGCCTGTTCATTATGAAGAAGCCGGAGAAATTTTTAAAGAAATGGCCGGAAAAGTGAAGGCGTTTGAAGGGTTTGATTTTGACGCCGTCTCCACAGGGGGAAGCGATGTGCGGACCTTTGCTGCGCCGACGATTCCTGAATTAGAAAAGTACGATAACATTTTATAGACATCGTCATTGCGAACGAAGCAAAGCAATCCCAGGTTGTGGCCAAAGATTGCCGCGTTTCCGCCAAGGCGCGGAACTCGCAATGACTAAAACCCGCGCGCGTCATTGCGAGCGAAGCGAAGCAATCTCAGAGATTGCTTCGTCGCTACGTTCCCCGCAATGACAGGAATGATTTATGATGATTACTATTATTCTTGCCATCGTAGTTTTTACGACTGTGCTGAACTTTGCAGCACTCCACACTTGGATTGAACGCAAACAAAGCGCATTAATGCAGGACCGTATTGGTGCAAACCGCGCCCATGTCGTCCTCCCCTGGAAGTGGGCTGCACCCGTCAATTGGTTACTCAAGCCGATTAATGAGCTGGGGCTTTTTCATCCGATCGCGGATGCCATTAAGATGTTTACCAAAGAAGACTACATCCCTCCCTTTGGTGATAAATTTCTACATACGCTGGCCCCGTTTCTTTCTCTGATGTTTGCGATGGTCGGATTTGCCGCCATTCCCTTCGGTGACAAACTCGTGATCGGAAGTCACATCATCAATCTTCAGGTGGCGCCGCTCAATGTCGCTGTCCTTTATATTTTTGCGATGATGTCCATGGGCGTTTATGGGGTGGTGCTGGCCGGATTTTCTTCCAATAATAATTATGCATTTTTAGGCGGGATGCGTGCGGCAAGCCAGATGCTGGCCTATGAAATTACGTTGGGCGCTACGATTATCGGTGTGGTGATGATTTTTGGTTCCCTGGATCTGCAGCAGATTGTGCGAGGTCAAGGAAAACTGATTTTTGGATGGATTCCCATGTGGGGAATTTTTCTTCAGCCCATCGGTTTTTTGCTTTTCCTTGCGGCGGGTCTCGCAGAGACTAAGCGTATTCCCTACGATATTCCGGAAGGGGAGTCCGAGATTCTGGGCTATTTTGTGGAGTATAGCGGCATGAAGTTCGGGATGTTTTTTTTCACGGATTTTATTGAGACGATTATGATCGCCGCTCTTGCTACAACATTCTTTCTGGGCGGTTGGCAGGTGCCTTATCTTTTAGCCGACGGTTTCCATTTTCCCTGGGGCAGTATGATGGCGCTTCCGTCGCTGGCAGTTACGTTTCTTCAAGTCTTCTCTTTTTCCTTCAAGGTGATCGCTTTTTGCTGGCTTTTTATGACCATTCGCTGGACCCTCCCGCGTTTCCGCTACGACCAGCTTATGGAGCTTGGCTGGAAAGGTATTTTCCCCATTGCCCTAGCGAATATTGTCGTGACCGCAGCGCTTCTTCTGTTTGTCTGACGGGCCTGCGCGCGCTCACTCATTCTGATCGAAAACATTTCAAGTTTCAATTTTCAGCCTCTTATGTCCGATAACTCATTTAGTCTTATTCGTAGAGAGAGGACACCGACGTGATTCAATCGATTTGTGCGTATTCAGGGCTTTTAAATTTCATTTCCTCTTTTTCCGCAGCTGTTTTTATCTTAAAGCAAAGGCCTGTTCGAAAAGTTTATCAAGCCTACTTCTTCTTCTCTTTTTTTATTTCTCTCTGGTCATTAGCCTATTGTATTTGGCTTTTTTCAAAAGATGTTGAAAGCGCTTTGTTTTGGGTCCGGGTTCTCACAGTCCCGTCCGTACTAATCCCTCCGGTCTTCTTGCGATTTGTCATCACCTATTTAAGGCTGGGAGAAAAGCCCGGGCCTAAGAAAGTTCTACGAACGCTTACCCTATTATTCAGCATTCACTGTGTTTTAAGTTTTACCCCGCTTATGGTGAAATCTGTAGAGCCGCGATATTGGTTTCAGTGGTGGCCGGTTCCCGGATGGTTCTATCATTCTTTTGTGGTTCTATTTTTATTCACAATCCTGTATGCACACGGCTTGATCTGCCAGGCGGTCAAATCAGCCGAGGGAAGTCATAAAAAACAATTAGGGCTGATGGGCGCCGGAACGTTTCTGGCGTTTGTCGGCGGGATGAGCAATTTTTTTCTTTGGTACAACATTCCAATTCCTCCCCTGTTAAATATTCTCGTCACATTTCAGATGGGATTGATGTTTTATGCGGTTTTGAATTATAAGCTTTGGGACATCCAATTTGTGATCCGGCGCACGGTCATCTTTTCCGGTCTCTTTTTTGCATTGATGAGCATTGTTGGAGTCATTACAGCGATTATCCAGCATTTTATCGTTTTATATACTCCTTTCCCTTCAACGTTGGCTACGCTGATTAGTTTCGCCGTAGGTATTCTTGCTTATGGTTCGACCAAACGTTTTTTGGAGCATCTCACCGATCGTTTTTTATTTCAAAATCGACGGGATATTCAAAACGCACTAAAACAAATCACCCGAGGTCTTGGCACGGTCCTTACCGTCTTAGAAGTGACACAAAAAACCATCCAACCTTTTAAGGAGATTCTGCCTCTGGAATCCGCGACGCTTTTGATTCTGGATACGAAAGAGCACTATTATGAAATCGCTGGGTCTTTTGGAATTCAAAATCCCGACATGATTTTTTATTCTGAAAGCACGCTCATCGATTTGCTTAAAAAAAATCCCGAGGTCATTAACCTTCAGGACCCTTTTCAGAGGGAGTCACTGCCGAAACAAGTGCGTGACGATCTGAAAGTAATTTCTGGAAATCTGGCCATTGCATTGATGGCGCACGGCCAGCTGATTGGCGTGCTGGTGCTGGGCGCCCGGAAATCCGGTCATGATTATGAAGCCTTTGAAATTACGATGCTGCTTTCCTTAGCGGGAGAAGTGGCGGTCGCCATTAAAAACGCGTGGCTGCTTGAAGAGATGATGAAAGAGCGTGAACAGAAACTAAAAGCTCAAAGTCAGGCGGAATTGGTGAATTATGCCAAAACCATTGCGCATGAAATTAAGAATTCTTTGGTGGGAATGAGAGAGTTGGCTTCAAGTATCTGCGAATTTAAATTGGGAAAAATCAAACAAGCATTTGAGCAGTCACTCGCGGGAAATGGCTCGGATGAAATTCGCACATCGTTCCAGGACGCAGTCGGAAGCATTGAAACCTACGCTCAAACGATTATGGATCGTGCTGAGCGCATCCGGGTGATTGCTAAAACTGCGGAAGGCACTCTTAACTCTAATGAAACAACTCGGGAGGAAATCTATTTTAAAATTATGTGGGATGAGGCTATCCGTGCATCGGGGGTAAAAGGCTGTGAGTTCCGGCTCGATATTCCTGAGAATTTTATTATTTATGGCAATGTCGTTTTACTTGAGAGGGTCTTTATTAATCTGATGACCAATGCGCGTGACGCGATGGAAACAACAGAACGAAAAATCATTACTCTGCATGCCCGTCATCAAGAAGTTGAGGGCAAAACAGTGGCGTGGTTTGAGTTCGGTGACTCAGGCCCCGGTATTCAAAGCAATCTTGTCGAGATGATTTTCAAACAGGGCTTCACGACTAAGCGTAAATCTTCTCAGGGCAGTGCGTTTGCATCGGGGTCAGGATACGGGCTCTATGTGTGCCGCAGAACGATTGAAGAGGTTCACGGGGGTAAAATCCGGGTTCAAGCAGAACTTGGAAAGGGGACCGTGTTTTCTTTCTGGCTGCCTTCGCTTGAAGTTTGAAATGAGGGAGCCCTTGATTTTTTTTTAGGGACAGCCGATAGGTATGAAAAGAATCGACGTGTTTTAAGGAGGAGAAAAACGGTATGGCTGGGGAAAAAATATTGGTGGTTGATGATGAAGATATTGTAGTTAAATCCATCAGCCGGCTTCTTTTAAAACAAGGATTTGAGCCTGTCCTGTGCAGGAGCGGTCAGGAAGCCGTCGAGAAGGTTCAAAAAGAATCGATCGATCTTATTGTTTGTGATATTCGAATGCCGGGATTGAATGGCGTAGAAACCTTGAAGCAAATCCGCTCTTTAGTTAAAAAACCCATCCCCACAATTGTCATTACCGGATATGCCGAAGACCATCTCAACCATGAGATCGAGGCGCTGGAAGTATCCGATTATCTTTACAAACCTTTTGACCTTTCGGAGTTTTTAGCATGCATCCATAAACACTTGGGCGGGAAGTAAGTGCAGTATTTCGCTTATTCTCAAAAAGCGTTTGTTTATAAATATGTTGTGATGCTAAGCGATATTGATCAGTTTCAGCACATGAGTTTCGCTAATTATACGAAGTTGATGTTTCTTGCAGCGGACGCCCTTTTTGTTTCATGTCTCGATCAAAATTTTCTGTGTAAAAAAAGACTCCGGTTGATCAACGCGAGGATGCAATTTAAGCGGCAAACGATTGCAGGAGATCATATCTTGATTAAGCTTAACACGGCGGGGCTGACTGAAACACAATTCTCTCTTTTGCATACCTTTGTCATTGAAGGCTCGGGGGAGCTTGTGGGTTTAGGCAGGCAGACCTATGAGCTGACTCCTCTGATGGAGCGTCATCCCGAACGGATTTTTGATACTCCGGGGATCAAGAACGTACTCGAGTCTATTGTTGTGAAGGAAGAAACTCTGCTCTATCAATACTGAGTCCCTTAAGATATGCAAACACAGAACAAAGTTTTTCTCTTCGATAAAATCTCTGTTTATTTTAAACATACGGACTACCATGGATTTGTCCATCCCTACAATTATTTCGAATGGACCAGTTATGTGAGGGAGGCTTTTTTTCAGGAAACCGTTTTTAATTTTGATGAAGTTTTATCGCGGCCCATCAAAATGATGACCACAAGGATTATGCTCGAAACTGCACAGGATGCAAGCTTTGGAAACTTGGTCGAGGCCCGGTTATCCGTCAGTAAGATCAAACGAGTCAGCTTTGATATGAACATTGATTTTTTTAATCTCACCCGGCAGCAACTCTCTGCGAATACGACCCACTCTATCGTTTTTGTCGATTCCGAAAAAGCCAGCTTTGCCAGAATCCCGGACGAGATGCAGCGGGTTATTTTGGATTATCAAAAAAACACGGAAAAAGTATGATGGCCCTGGGTTACTCGATTCTAGCCGCGCTGATTTTTATCGAAAGAATCAAAAATACATTTGTTAACAAAGAAATTTATCAAAAATTCAAAACCGTCAAAGAAACCTTGCTTTGTGGATTAATGGTCGTTTGTTATGCGGGTATTTTTTTTATGGCCTATGGCCATACTTTTTCAGGGTCGTACAGGGTTCACATCGGGTCATTGGTGGCGGGACTCTTGCTTTTGATGACGGGAGTCTGGTACCGCAGCCACTCGATTCAATCTTTAGGAAAATCTTGGTCCGTTTACCGTACGCCGGATCATTTAGAAACGGTTGTGACTTCAGGTGCCTATCACTATGCCCGGCATCCCTATTACGCTGCGAGTCTCGTCGAGTTGATGGGCTATGGATTTATTTTTCAGTCGAAAGAGGCGATTTTTATTGCCCTCGGGATCTATTTACCCTTGCTCGTTTGGAGAAGCATTGTCGAAGAATTTTTCTTGCGGCAAAAATTTCCGGAGGCGTATGCAACTTATTGTGAAAAAACCCCTGTGATTTTTAATCCCTTGGCAGAACACGGGGACAGGTTCACGAACCAGTCCCCGTAAGATTATGACACCGATACAACATTTCCATCTCTCGGCGATTTTGACTGCGCTCGTTAACTTTATTCTTGTCATCTTTGTCATCAAACGCGCGCCCGCGACCCAATTAAAAAAGCGTTTCGGCTGGTATGGAACTTCGATTGTTTTTTGGAGTTTTTTCCTATGGTTTTGTTCCTCCACATTGAGGGCTCACACCTCGGATATTGCCTGTCAGTTGCTTCATGGGGCCGCCATCTTGATTCCTTGTTTTTTTCTGCATTTTGTTCTTGTCTATCTGAATCGATTGGACAAAACAGAAAAGCGGGCGTTAACGATTGCTTATGGATCGAGTCTTATCTTTTTGATGATTGATCTTTTTGCTCCCCGCTTACTCCTCGCTTCGGTTGCTCCTAAATTAGGGTTTCCTTATTACGTAGAGCCGGGGCCCTTATATCAATACTGGATTTTTTTGTTTGCAGTGATCGTTCTCTATGGACACGCGCGATTGCTTCAAGGTGTCTTGAGTTCTTCCGGGAATCTGCGACAGCAGCGGCTTTTCTTTTTGGTAGGAAATGTGTTGGGATATCTGGGCGGGATTGGGATTTTTATGCCTGTCTACAATCTTGCTTTTTTCCCTTTCCCTTACGGTGCTTACGGAGTCTTGCTTTTTAGTCTTGTCACCGTTTACACCATTATCCGGTTCCGATTTATTGAAATCGATGTTCTTGTCAAAAGAACGATTGTTTTTGCAGGGTTATTTGGGATGGCGATGTCGATTGTGGCAATTGTCTCAGGCATTGCCAATGGCGTGATGGGGAAATATTTTTCAGTCCCTCCCTATGTGATTTCTGTCGGTAGTGCGCTGATTGTCATGTTGATTTTTGATTTTGTTAGGAAATATCTCGTCAATATTACGGACAAGTTTTTATTTCAAAAGCAATTTAAGTTGAGCAGTATCATGGCTCAGGCAAGCCAGGCGATTGCATTTGTTCAAAGTTTGAAATGGTTGTCGCGGCGCATCATTGCCTTTCTTGTGACCAAATGCCGGATCAAGCACGCTATGGTTTACATTTGCAATGAACAAAGTGGACGTTTTATTCGCGGTGCGATCCGGGGATATCCCGTAGACCGCTATCCTTTGGAAGAGCTTCCGGATAATCATCTGGTGATCCGTTATCTTTATGAATCCCGAAGACCGATCGAAATACGCCGGCTTGAAGATCTGATTGAAAAAAATAAAAGTGATCGAATGGCGCAAACCGGACTGCAGATGGTTCTGGAATTTATGAAGGTTTGCCAGGCCCAGGTGCTGATCCCCAGTTTTCTTCGCCGTCGTATCGATGAGCCGGGGGTGGGAAAGGAGCAGGCGGTTGTCCGTGAAAAGGACGATGAAATTATCCTGCGCAATATCCTGATTTTGGGAGAAAAAAAATCAGATGAGCAATATACCGATGAAGATCTTGACATGTTTTACACTCTGGCGCAGGAATCTGCGATTGCGATTGAAAACGCGAGACTTTATGACGAAGCCGTTGAAAAGACACGATTACTGGGCATGATCAATCGGGAACTTGCAGATACCAATGAAAAATTGCAGGTGACGCAGGCCTCTTTGATTGTCGCGGAAAAAAATGCCACGATGGTGGGAATGGCGCAGGCCATTGGCCACGAAGTTAATAATCCTCTCACGACCGTGCTTATGCGTGTGGACACTCTTTATAAGGATAAAATTAAACGCTGCCGGGACTTGGTGGAAAAAATATCAGCACAACCTCAAGGTTCGACGGAAGCATGTCAGAAGCTTGTGAAACTGACTGTGAGTATGGAAGATGATCTGGCCCGCGCCAGTCGTTCTGCCCATCGTATCAATGCGGTGGTGCATACCCTGACGGATATTTTGCGTGATACCAAAGGTGAGATGGGCGCACTCAGTCTTCGCGTGCTGTTCCACGAAGCGATTGAAGCGACGAGGTTTTCGACGTACGAAGAAAATCTGGCGGGATGTGAAATTAAGCTGGATGTCGCCTCGAACATTATGATTCACGGTAACCTTGAGCAGCTGCTGCAGGTCTTTGTCAATCTGATCAAGAATGCTTACGAAGCGATGGATAAAACCAAAGAACGAAAGATTGTTATCAGCGGTGATCTTGATCCCTCAGATTCTAAACGGGCGCGCATTTTATTGGCTGATAATGGTCCTGGGATTCCTTCCGAGGTGCTTCCGAGAATATGGGGTCAGGGATTTACGACAAAAATCCGTCAAGACAACAGCCTTGGTGCTGCGGGACAAGGACAGGGTCTTTTTGTCTGCAAACACATGATTGAATCCGTGCACCGGGGCGCCATTGCTTGCGAAAGCGTTGTGGGCAAAGGAACGACTTTTATCATCAAGCTTCCTATCGCGGATATGGAAGTTCATTATGCTTAATGCCATTTTGGTGGATGACGAAGAAGACATTTGCGATTTTTTGAAAGACCATCTGGAGGCCCTTGATTTTTCCGTTGTCACGACGGTTTCCGGCGAGCTTGCTTTAAAGATGATCGATCAAAAAGAGATTCATCTGGCGCTGGTGGATCTCCGGCTGTTGACCGCGGTGACGGGATTGGACGTGATTCGTTGCGTGCAGCAAAAATGGCCCAAGGCCGTTGTGATTGCCATGTCCGGTTATGTGGATATTGGACTGCGTCAGGAAACGGGGAAAGCGGGTGTGCATGGCTACTTTGTCAAACCCGATGATGTCCAGCCCAGTGTTTTTAAAGAAAAAATAAAAATGATCCTCGAAGAAAACAAAAAGAAAAAGTTTGTGTTATGAAAATGGTTTTATTTATTGAACAAGATCAGGATATCCGGGACTTTATGAGGGATGATGCGAAACTTCATTCGATACTGAATATTCAGGTGCGCGTGGCCGCCGGGTTAGAAGAGGCGGATAAAATTCTTAAACGGGAAGCGTTTGACGGAGTGCTCTTTGACGCCCTCGAGCCTTCGATGTGGGATATCCTGGATTTTGTCCGCGCGGCTCGTCACCGGGATTATCGGCTCCCCATGGTAGCGCTTGTGGGATATCATGACATGATTCTTAATCCTCATTTGAAAGAGACCCTTCAAAAAGCCCAGGTGAGTATCACGGATAAAGTGAATGCCCTTAAAAGCGAAAATCTTTCACGTCTTCTGCAGGATAGCTGCGAGCGGGGCTTTGGGGAAGAGCTGAAATAGTCAGCATTAAAAAGGGACAGCTACTTTTCCAACTGACTCAACGGAAAAGTAGCTGTCCTTTCTAGCATTGTCATTGCGAGTCCCGCGCTTTGGCGGAGACGCGGCAATCTGACACGGCGTGTCTCCTAAGCCCTTCGACTGTCATCCTGAACCGAAGTGTCCGCCAGAGGACGGATCCATCCAGCGCTGTTTGGCGGAAAGGATCTCACAGGATAAACTTCGCGAAGGATCTGAGATTCTTCGCTACGCTCAGGATGACCTCCGGTCAGATTGCTTCGCTGTGGCTCGCGATGACAAAAAAAGGTTCGCAAAACTATAGGGGCCACCCTGTAACCTGGCCCCTTTTTTAGCGTTAAATCTTTCCTACTAAATCCAAACCGGGCTTTAAAGTTTTCTTGCCGGGTTCCCAGCTAGCGGGACAAACCTCACCTTTATTTTCACGCACAAACTTTGCAGCTTGTACCCGGCGAAGCAGTTCTTTGGCACTGCGGCCAATGGAGTTGTCATTGATTTCGGCGCTCTTTAAAATCCCGTCCGGATCAATGATGAAAGAGCCGCGCAGAGAAAGGCCGACACCTTCGATGAGTGTACCGAACATTGTGCAAAGCTTCTGGCTCGGATCTGCAACCATGGGGAAACTAATTTTCTTGATGGCGGGAGACGTATCATGCCAGGCCTTGTGAACGTACACGGTGTCCGTGCTGACACTTAGAATTTCCGCGCCGACTTTTTGGAATTCGCCGTATAGAGTGGCCATTTCCTCGAGTTCAGTAGGGCAGATAAAGGTGAAGTCTGCAGGGTAAAAGAAAAGAACAACCCACTTTCCTTTATAGTCCGACAGTTTAATGGTTTTGATATCATTTTGATGATAGGCTTGAGCCTGAAACTCTTCGATTTTCTGTCCAACTTTACTCATGTTAATCCTCCGTACCTTCGTGAATTTATTCCACAAAAGGGAGCTCATTCTATCATCTGAAGAAGGTCCGTCAAGACGAGAAACAACCGTTGAAATTCACAAGAGGGAAGGTTATTATGATGCCTTCTTAACCACCCAGGGTATGATCGATGACCATTAAAACGAAGCTTATCAAACGTCCGGCCATGACTTTTTGGGATCAGCTTTATTTCCCGTCTGTTTTTCGCGGGGTGATGATTACCGGCGGTCATTTTTGGCGTAATTTGTTTTTTCATATCATGCACCAGCTGGGATTATTTAAGGCGATCCGTGCTGCGGTAACGATTATGTATCCTGAAGAAAAACGGGACTTGGCTTCCCGATTGCGTACGCGTCATCGTCTGACGAAGCGTGCGGATGGTTCTCCACGTTGCGTGGCCTGCATGATGTGCGAAACGGTCTGTCCTGCCAAATGTATTTATATTATTGCCGAAGAACATCCGGATCCCAATATCGAAAAACGTCCTGCCAAGTTTGATATTGATTTGGGGAAGTGCGTTTATTGCGGGTTTTGCGTCGAGGCGTGTCCCGAGGATGCCATTCGGATGGACACCAAGATTCTGGATATCGCCGCTCTTTCGCGGGAAGCCATGAAGCTGGATATGGAAGAATTACTTAATCCGAATCCTGATTACGCCCGCATCCTCGATAAAAAGAGATAGAATGACGAAGCTTGTTTCTTGGAATGTCAACGGCATACGCTCTGTGCTCGGTAAAGGCGCCCTCCAGAATCTTCTTCAGAAAGAATCTCCGGATATCCTCTGTCTTCAGGAAATCAAAGCTGAGTCTTCACAGGTAGAGTTGCCGCTTGAATTTTCCTCGTATACGCCTCATTGGAATTCTGCCGAGAAAAAAGGATATTCGGGCACCGCTATTTTTACCAAAAAGAAACCGCTCAAAGCAACTTACGGGCTTGGTATCTCTCATCATGACAAAGAAGGCCGCGTCATCAATCTTGAGTTCGAGGATTATTTCTTGGTGAATGTTTATACGCCTAATTCCAAGCGGGCGCTCGAGCGGCTTCCTTACCGTACCCGTGAATGGGATGTGGATTTTCTAAAGCATGTTAAAAAAATGGAGAAGACTAAGCCTGTGATTTTTTGTGGGGATTTGAATGTGGCGCATAAGGAAATTGATCTTGCGCGTCCAAGCGATAATCGTTTCAATGCGGGATTTACGGATGAAGAGCGGGCGAGTTTTGATCATATTGTTAAGGCGGGGTTTCTCGATACCTTCCGGGAATTTTCTTTGGATGGAGGAAATTATACCTGGTGGAGTTTTCAAACGGGCGTGCGTTCAAGGAATATCGGATGGAGAATCGATTATTTTTGTATCTCTCCGAAATTGCGGAAGCGTCTTAAATCCGCTATGATTCATGCCCACGTTGCCGGTTCTGATCATTGCCCTGTCTCCATTGATCTTGAATAGTTTTAAAAAAGGGACAAGTTGCTGCAACCGGTCCTCTTTTTGGGAATAAATAAATTCTTGCAATTACCTCTCAAGCAAGAGAAAATGAATTGATGAAACTTTCCTTAGTTTTTCCTCCGTGGTTTAAGGAATTTGGTAATTATCAGGCCGCCGCGCGAAGAATCTCCACTTTTCCGCCTCTGAATCTCTGCATTGTCGCCGCGATTGCTAAAAAAGCCGGCTGGGAAGTGCAGCTGATCGATGCTCACATCGAAGGTCTTAATGATGATGAGTTGATCAAGGCGGTTGGTGATTTTAATCCAGACTTGATTGGTCTTACTGCCGCCACTCCGTTTTATCCCAACGCTGCACGGGTTGCCCGCATGTTGAAACAAGCGCTCGGAAAACCTATCGTAATGGGAGGTCCCCATGTGACTTATTTTGGGGCGAAGGCGTTTGTGGATGGATTGGATTATTTGGTCATCGGAGAGTGCGAAACGGTTTTGACGGAATTCCTGGAGCAGTTTGAAAAGGGCAACCGATATCCGGATGTGCTGGGAATTATGACCCATAAAGAGGAAGAAGTGTTCTACCGAGGCGGAGCGCCCACGGTGTCGAATCTTGATACCGCGTCTTTGCCTGAACGAAGTTTGCTCAAGCATGAGCTTTATATGATGGGAACTTCAAAGGGACGTAAACGGTACACCTCTTTTCAGATGTCACGTGGTTGTCCCTTTTCATGTATCTTTTGCGCCAGTGATCTTTACGGAAAAAAAGTCAGACGCCGGAGTATTGACAATGTCGTTGAGGAACTCAAGATGGTTTTGCATCAATACAAGGTAGAACACATTTATTTTGTGGATGATGTGCTGACGCTTGACCGGGCTTACATTTTTAAGTTATGTGACGCGATTGAAAAACACCAACTCAAATTCACTTTTGAAAGCAGTACGCGCGCGGATTTGTGGGATGAAGCACTGGCCGTGCGTTTAAAGCAATGCGGACTTGTCCGGATTAGTTTTGGTCTAGAAAGCGCGGATGATCATGTCCGGGAGCTGATGAAAAAAGGGGTTTCGCTGGATAGTCATATTGTTGCCAATAAAATTAATAATCGTTTGGGGATCGAAACGACGAATTCGGCCATTATCGGGCTGCCCGGAGATACGCGGGAGAGTATTAACAGAACAGTGCAATATATCTGCTCTCAGCGCGAGCTGCAGCATATTACGCTTAACATTGCGATTCCTTATCCGGGAACCGAAATGTTCAAAATGGTGGAACGTGGCGACCACGGTCTCAAACTTGTTGAGGAAGATTTTTCAAAATTTCAACGTTATGGTTCCGCCGTGATGGATGTGGGGGATTTGAAGGCGGGAGAGCTCATTGATATTCAATCCATGGCTTTGATGAGAATCTACGCGTGCTGGTGGCGATGGATACCGATCATCAAACGGTTCGGAATCGAAACTATTTTCATCACGGCGTTCCGCACTTCCCTTGCTTTGCTGGAATCACAATATAGAAAACTCAAACGCAGCTTGTCGGCTTTATCCTCGCGCCCACTCTCTCCTCCGCCCGCAGCTCCGTCTTCATCATCCGCCAAGCCTCCCATTGAACAGCCTTCCCGCGAGACTGTGCTTGTTTAAGTGGCGGCACCAACAAGTGACCCGATAAAACCCAATCGATTTGGACGCCATCCGCATATCACGCTGTGTATTTTTATTGTTGTCTTGATTTTGGCGAGCGATTTTTTGAGCGCAAAAGCTTATGAATTTATTCATGGGCACAGGTTTTCCGCACGCGAAAATCTCATCCAGAAAATTTTTCGATGCTCCTCGCCTTTTTATCACCACGATTTAGCTCCAAACAAGCAGGCTCGTATCTCGTGGAAGGATTTCGAATTCAACATTTTCACAAACTCATTAGGTTTTCGGGATAAATCCAATAGAAATATCGCCCGCCTTTCAGACCGGCATCGCCTACTATTTATCGGGGATTCTTTTACGGAAGCCATGGGATTTGATTACGAAGATACCTTTGTCGGTTTAATCGATTCAGAACTGTCAAAAAGCAGAGTCGAAGTGCTGAATGCCGGCGTCGCTTCCTACTCTCCCGTCATCTATTGGAAGAAAATAAAATATCTTTTGGAAGACGTCGGTTTGCGTTTTGACGAAGCGGTGGTTTTCATTGATATATCCGATATTGAAGATGAAGCGCTCTATTATGGTTTAGATAAAAAAGGGAATGTGAAGGCTTTGAACGTGAGGGGACGCAGTTCTACCGCCAAGGTGGGCCAAAATAAACTGAGCGCTCCAGTTCTGGAAAATATTTTCAAGCAATTAAAATGGTATCTAAAGAATGACTCTATCCTTACAGGTTTCGTCTTAGAAAAGCTTCAAAAGCGTCTTCTCTCCAATTCTCAAGATGTGAAGCTTATTAATCTGGTGAGATCTTCCTGGACAATCAATAAGGATATTTATCGAGAGTACGGTCAAAGAGGGCTTGAAAAAAGTGATCTTTATATGGAGAAGCTGTACCAGCTGCTTAACCAGTATGGCATTAAGTTAACCGTTGCGGTTTATCCGTGGCCTGATCAAATTTATCATCGAGATTTGAACTCGATCCAATCATCTCATTGGAGAGATTGGTGCAAGAAGCGCCAGGTGTCCTTTATCGATTATTTCCCGGATTTTGTCACGGGTCAAACGCAGGCAGAGGCGGAAAAGATCATTGCTGAAAATTATATCGAAGGCGATATGCATTGGAATAAAAAAGGCCATCGTTTGATCGCGAAAGTTTTCCTGGATTTTTATCACCACTTGCAGGCGCAAGCGATCGGGGATGGTCATCACGCGCAGCACAATTAACCTTTTTTGTTTAAGTTGTCATACCCCACAAATCCTTTAGTTTTTTGAAATAAAATTCTCAGGGGACGGTTCTCGCTAACTCATTAATTTATCAGTTGTTAGATGAGAACCGTCTCCGTGCTTGCGCTACTCCACTCAAATCTTTCTTTTATCCTTGTAAGACCTGCTTTAACAGGATTGTTTTCAATGTAATCCTTAGCTTCGAACAAATGATGCTCATCTTTGATCACCCAGCTTGTGAACCGATCCTGGAATAAATGGCCACTGCGGTTATGGCGACGATTGAAATACATAACATACGAAACATGTGTCGTATGCATAGCCTTGGATAGCGTACGGATAGAAGGGGCTCGGCATAGTAGGTGGATATGATTGCTCATCAAGCAATAGGCGAAGCACTGTAAAGCGAAACGCAGCCGACATTTTTCAAAAACTGAAAGGTAACGAAGGCGATCCTTGTTATCGAGGAAAATATCCTGACGGTTGTTTCCTCGTGCGCAGATGTGGAAATAGGTATAGGTTGCAAGTTGTGAGCGTGATAATCGAGGCGACATAATCTACAGGTCCCTTTTCAGGGACGGTTCTTTGCTAAATATAGTTGGCATAATGGGTTGCTAAGAACCGTCCCGTAAACATCCACTCACCCACGTCATTGCGAGCCGCAGCGAAGCAATCTCGGGTTGTGCCAAGAGATTGCCGCGTCTCCGCCAAGGCGCGGGACTCGCAATGACAAAAACCGTCAGATTGGCACGTGGTCCTGCGGGACTCCCCGCAATGACTAACTCATGCGTCTCCGCCCAAGCGTGGGAGTCGTCCGACGAATTGTTACGGACAATGACACAGCTACGTGCTTCACTGAAGACTTACACCGTCCCTGATGCTAGGGTTTAAATTTCTTATCATTTAACGTGCCCACTGACGGTCAAGGGTGCGATATTGAATGGCTTCGGCGATATGTGCCACCCCGATAGATTCCGAGGCGGCAAGATCCGCGATCGTTCTCGCGATTTTCAGGATTTTAAAATAGGCACGTGCAGAAAGGTGCAGTTCTTTCATGGCCTTCTCCAGCAAAGCATCACTCGAATCATCCAACTTCACAAATTGTTTGATGTCTCGGCCATGCATCAGGCTATTGAGTCGGGTATCGCGGCCTGTGAAACGTTCGCTTTGAATCTTTCGGCACATTAAGATTCTTTCCCGGATCGTTTGCGAACTTTCTTCGATTCTTGAATTTTGCAGAGTGGGGTAAGACACAGGAGGAACTTCTACGTGCAGATCAATCCGGTCTAGGATCGGTCCCGAAATTTTAGTTTGATATTTGAGGATCTGCGACAAGGAGCAGCGGCACGTGCGCTTGGGATCCGACAAATATCCGCACGGACATGGATTCATTGAAGCGACCAGCATAAACGAGGCGGGATAAGTAATTTGCGACTTGATGCGCGAAACGGTGATCACCCCATCTTCCAAAGGCCCGCGCAAGGCTTCAATCACATCCCTGCGGAATTCCGGAAACTCATCCAGAAAGAGGACGCCCTGGTGCGCGAGAGAAATCTCTCCTGGCTTTGGCCACGTGCCACCTCCGACCAGTGCGACAGCTGACGCGGTGTGATGCGGAGCCCGGAAAGGCCTTTCCCGCACTAGGCCCCGGTGCTCTGTAAGCAGACCCGTGGCGCTGTAAATTTTTGTGATTTCAGTGGCTTCTTTGATCGAAAGTGGCGGAAGAATGGAAGGAATGCGTTTTGCCAGCATGGTTTTTCCGGATCCGGGACTTCCAATGAGGAGGAGATTGTGTCCGCCTGCGACAGAGATCTCGATAGCGCGTTTTGCAAAGGGTTGGCCTTTGACATCTGAAAAGTCTAAATAGGCTGAGGAAGGAGGGCTCATGATGGCCGCTTGCGGACTGTTAGAAAAAGGGGCGATGGTAATTTCGCCCGTGAGAAAACGAACCACTTCTTTAAGTGTTCTGGCGGGATAAACTGTAGCGTTCTGGACGAGCGAGCCCTCCTCGGCGTTTTCATACGGAAAAATCAAGGAGTGATATTTTGCGAGACTGGAGGCAATCATAAAGGCGCCGCGAAAGGGACGAAGCGATCCATCCAGCGCAAGCTCTCCAAGCAGCAGCATGGATTTTAGTTTTTCAGCGGGGATCACTCCGCTTGCCGCTAGAATGCCTACAGCAATCGGAAGGTCAAAGGAAGGGCCTTCTTTTTTTATATCCGCCGGCGCCAGATTCATCGTGATTTTATCAGGAGGAAACTGAAATCCTGAATTTTTAATCGCGGATTTAACTCTTTCTCGGGATTCCTTGACACTGATATCAGGAAGACCGACGACGTTAAATTGAGGGAGCCCGAAAGCTACGTCTACTTCAATATGGACAGGATAGGCTTCGATCCCAAGATAAGCGGCGCTAAGCACTGTAGCGAGCATTGAAAAGCTCCTTGCTATTTAAGCGGTTAATTTCTATAATTTTAAGAACTGGGTAGATAAAAGTATTAACTATGCTCATATTTAGTTTTAATATTATTCATATAATTCATCTTTCGTCAACTCCTAAATTTGGAAGGCTCCATCCAGCATGAATTTGTCAGACCTGCAGGCGCCCCCTTTTTCTGAGACCCGAGCTTTTTTAGCGGTTTCTTCAACTTGGTTTCTTTCCCAATTCCTCAAGACAATTCGCCCTAAACAATCAAAACCGGCAGGTTATAAATGGATCTTTGACACGGGTGGCATGCCCAGCTCTCACTCGGCGACAGTCTCCTGTCTTGCGGCAGTCACGGGGATGTACTATGGCGTGCATAGTCTGATTTTTCTCATCGTGCTGGTGTTTGCATTCATCATTATGTTTGATGCGGCTGGTGTCCGGCGCAATATGGGGCGGCAGGCCAAGGTGTTGAATCAAATTCTGGAAGATTTTAATCAAAAGAAACCCATCCAAGAGGCTAAGCTAAAAGAGCTTTTGGGGCATACGCCGATCGAAGTATTTGTTGGGGCCTTTCTTGGAATCCTGATGGCGTATCTTTTTTGCGGCCTATGAGGGTGGGGATGCGGAAAGTTTTAGGGTTTTTATTTCTGCTCAGTGTTTTCCCGGGATCTTTGCACGCCGAGACATTACCGGCTGACTATTCGGGATCCATTGGCATCCTGCTTCATCAAGCTGATCAGTTGGCGCATCAAGGCAGGTATCAAGAGGCGCAGAAAAAATATGAAAAGGCTCTTGAAGAGATCCGTGATTATACCAAGAAACATTCCCAAATCCGCGCCTCGTATGAGCAGGCGAATATTCGCTGGCTTTTTTCTAAATCATTGATGCCTGGCAGCAAAATTTATAAGGTGAAAGCGGGTGAAGCCTTATTTGATATTGCGAAGAAATATGGTACGAATGTGGAACTCCTTCGCCGGAGCAATCACCTGAAACGGGATCAGATTCATGAAGGAATGAAACTTAAAGTGGTGACTGCCAGATTTTCCATCCGCGTGGATAAATCTAAAAATATACTAGAACTTCAGATGGATAAAAAAGCCCTGAAGCATTACCGCGTGGCAACAGGGCGTTCAAATACAACCCCGGTGGGTGATTTCAAGATTATCAATCGCATCCAGGATCCTGCGTGGTATAAAAAGGTTGGAGTTGTTATTCCGCCGGGAACTGCAGAGAATCATTTGGGTACGCGCTGGCTGGGTTTTGATCAGCCGGGTTATGGTATCCACGGAACTGTGGAGCCTCAATCCATTGGGAAGCAAGCATCTTCAGGGTGTGTGAGGATGCTGAATCAGGACGTGGAAGAGCTGTATGATATTGTCCCTCTTGGAACCGAAATCGTTATTCAGGATTAACCTCGCTCACCGTTTGTTAAGCGGATGGAACCATTTATGGATCAAGTTTCAGAAAGAAGCCCGAAACGTTTAGGAAATTTGCTCGAGATTTGTCTGGCCTTTGAGCGTCCGCTTGTCGAGCTTGAAAAAAAGATTCACGAGCTGCGTCAATCCACCGAAAACGGGATTGATCTGAAAGGGGAGATTAGGAGCGCGGAAAAGAAACTGGAGAAAGCGCTTAAAGATATTTATGATCACTTGACGCCTTGGCAGCGTGTGCAGGTGGCTCGGCATCCTCTCCGTCCTTATACCCTTGATTATATTCAGCTTCTAACTCGGGACTTTGTTGAACTGCACGGGGACCGGAGATACAGCGATGACCGGGCCATTGTGGCGGGTTTTGCTAAATGGAATGGTGGGGAAGATACGGTTTGCATTATTGGGCATCAAAAGGGCAGGGATACAAAGGAAAACCTACTCAGGAGCTTTGGCAGCGCGCATCCTGAGGGATATCGCAAAGCGTTGCGTATCATGCATCTGGCCGAAAAATTCGGCTGTCCTATTATTTGTTTTATCGATACCCCTGGCGCCTATCCAGGAGTAGGCGCGGAGGAGCGTGGCCAGGCTGAAGCCATTGCGTATAATCTGCGCGAAATGATGGAAATTACTGTTCCTATCGTTGTCGTTGTTATCGGAGAAGGTGGCAGTGGAGGCGCTTTAGGGATTGGAATAGGAGATAAGGTGATGATGCTTGAAAATGCTTATTACTCCGTCATTTCTCCGGAAGGTTGCGCCGCCATTCTCTGGAAAGATCCCACCCGTGCTCCGGATGCGGCTAAGGCGCTTAAGATGACAGCGCAGGATTTATCGCAGCTTGGAGTGATTGACGCAATCATCCCAGAACCCTTGGGCGGCGCCCATCGGGACATCGAAATAATGGCCGCGAGTATCCGTCAGGCAGTTCATTCAGCCCTTGATGAATTAAGGGCGATTCCTTCCAAGCAGCTTTCCGAACGCCGTTATCAAAAATTCCGATCGATGGGTGTTTTTGCTGAGAAATAAAACGATGCTTCTGCGAGTCGTTTCTTTTTCGCCGAGAATTTTCTTTAAAAAATCTCCTTCCATAAAATCCAGCACGATTTAAAAAAGATCTTCAGTATTTCAAAAAACAGAATCTCCCCCCTGAAATTTTTTTAATACCGCAGCACAATATATTGTGCTCAGTGTTAACACAGACCACAATTGATAGTTTTTGATAAAAATAAGTCAAAAATGTTCTTGACCGCATCACGCTTACTTTATAAAGTGTGCTTTACAAAGTATAAACTATATATCATAACAATGAGGCACTTAATTTTGATCCTGAGCTTGGCAGTGAGCCAGACCGTATTTGCCGGCAGCTTGAAAGCCGCGGACAGTGATTTGGTTCTAATGGAAGCTAAAGTTTATTTGGCCTCCGGAGAAACTGAAAAGGCTAGGCATCTCACCGAGGAAGTTTTGACCACCCAGGCAAACAACGATGAAGCCCGATTGGTGCTAAGTCAGATTATTGACCGCGAAATTGCTCAGGAAAAAGAAGCAGCTCCTACGGAGAGCATTGAAGAGCTAAGTGCCAAAGACAAGCAAATTGAGGTGGAGCGCTGGCTTGAGCGCGCTAAGTCTCTCGCTTCTTTTCATCAATATGAGCAGGCAATTCTGGCTGCTGAAAAGGTATTTCTCTATAACCCCCATCACCAAAGAGCTTCCCGACTCGTTGACGAAATCCAGCGTCAAGCTCTCAATGAAGGGACGAACGGTGCCAATTCCTTGAACCAATCGGCTCGGGAAGAAGCTAAAGAACGCATCAAAGGCTATCATGCGCAAGCCATTCAGTGGCTTACCGAGAAGCGTTACGGCGGCGTGAGGCTTGCTTTGGACAAAATTCTTCTTTTAGATCCGGCAAACGAAGAAGCATTCCAACTCAAAAAACAAATGAGGAAACTACTCGAGCATGAAAAGGGAAAAGCTCTTTAAGATCGGGGAAGTGATGCAGTATTCGGGTCTATCTAGACAAACCATCCATAACTATACCCTTGCAGGACTGATTCAGGAAGCGCGTCGCACGGTTTCCGGGCACCGCCTCTACGATGAATCCGTCTTCGACCGCCTGGAGCAGATCAAAACGCTTCAGAGTAAGAATTACACGCTTTATCAAATCAAGAAACTCTTAGAGCAGCAAAAAAAATAGCTTTATGTCTCAATCTTAAAGTTAAAAAACGAAAGGAGTTCTCCATGCAGGAAAGCGAAATCAAGATGTGGAAGAAGTACAAACGGATCAAAAGCCCGCAATTACGCGAAGAGATTGTTAAGAAGTACCTCTATCTCGTCAAGTATGTGGCGGGACGTGTGGCCATTGGGCTTCCTCCGAATGTGGAATTTAATGATCTTGTTAGCTATGGGATTCTCGGTCTTTTTGATGCCATCACTAAGTACGATGTTTCCCAGGGGAATAAATTTGAGACCTATGCGGTATCCCGTATCCGTGGTTCCATTATGGACGAACTGCGTAAACTGGATTGGGCTCCGCGGCTTCTGCGTAAGCGGGCTCGTGAGATTGACAGGAAATGCAAGGAGCTGGAAGAGAAAAACGGGCGCATGGCGACGGATTCAGAGCTGGCCAAGGCGCTTGGGATGTCTTCAGAAGAGCTTTTCTCGATCTATAGCGATTTAAACTCAACGACGTTTCTTTCCCTCGATGAGGTTTGGCAGAATGATGATGGCAATAAACCCATCTCTCGCCTTCAGACGATCGAGGACTCGCTCGTGATGAACCAGTTCAGCTATGTCCATCAGAATGAAATTAAGGACATTTTGGCTGGATCGATCGAAGAGCTCCCTGAAAAGGAAAAGTTGGTTGTGGTTCTCTATTATTATGAAAACCTGACCTTGCGGGAAATTGGTGAAATCCTAGATGTTTCCGAATCTCGGGTTTGTCAAATCCATACCAAGGTCATTACTCGGCTGCGGTCTCATTTGATGAAGAAGAGCGGAGAGATTACGCTTGAAGTTTAGGTTTTGGGGCAAGTTAGGATTTGTGGTTCAAGTCTGATGAAAAGTTGCCGATAAGGTATTTCGGCAGCGAAAATACGAGCAGTTAGCGTTTTTATGATTTTTAACCACACCCCTAACTTGTTGCTAAGAGAGATGATATGAGTTTTTTAAGTCCCATGGAAGGTGATTTGCATCATCCGCGGGTTCGTATACAACAGCCAGAGATCCGTAGTCCTGAAGAAGAAGGGCTTTGGAGAGAGGTTGTGCGGTATGTGAAATTGGTTCCTCTTGAACCTGAACCCAATATGGGGAGGGTGCAGGAAATTAAGGAAGAAATCAAAAAAGGAACCTATCTCAGTGCTGAGAAAATCGAAGAAACTTCAGCCCGTCTTTCTGTGCGTTTTATGAGAAAAGAGTAGCTGCCCCTTCCCCATTTTTTAGTTTCATTCCGAAATTTCTATTCAAACCAAAATCGTATCGTATAATACGGACTTATTATGTGTGGCATTGTTGGATATACGGGCTATCGTTCCGCAGTTCCTATTCTGCTAAAGGGTCTGGAGCATCTGGAGTATCGGGGGTATGACTCAGCCGGTATTGCGTACCTTTCACCCTCTCATCAGATTCAAGTTGTCCGGGAAAAGGGAAAAGTTGCTCAACTTAAGGCTGAGTTTGCAAAGGGTTATCCTGATTCCAAAATCGGCATTGGTCACACGCGTTGGGCTACTCACGGCGAACCTTCTGCCCGCAACGCTCATCCTCACCAGGATTTCCACAAGCAAATAGCGTTTGTCCATAATGGTATTGTCGAAAATTATCTTTCTATCAAAGAAGAGCTTCAGCGCAATAAAATTAGTTTTTCTTCGGATACGGATACTGAGGTAGCCGCTAATCTTATTGGATATCATTACCGTAAAAGCGGAGACCTTATCCAAGCGATGCGGATTTCTGTTCAAAAAATGCAAGGCTGCTTTGCCTTCGCCATTCTCTCCACAAAAGAACCCAATAAGCTGATTGCCTTTAAACGCTCCAATCCATTGGTGGTGGGTTTAGGTAAGGGTGAAAACTTTCTGGCTAGTGATGTGCCGGCTTTTCTTTCTTACACTCAAAGGGTGCTTTATCTGGAAGATGATGAATACGTTGTTATGACCCCCCAAAAAGTCGAAATTTTTTCTCTCGTGACCGGTAAGCAGGTTCACCGTAAGCCCAGCATCATTGCTTGGAGTATGGTTGAGGCTAAAAAAGGCGGCTATGCGCATTTCATGCTCAAGGAAATTTATGAGCAGCCCGGAATTCTTAAGAATCTTTATGCGACATTCGTGGATGCCAAGCGGCATATCCATTTTGAAAAATTGAATACCAAGGTTCAGAAGCGGCTTTTAAAGGTCAAAAAAGTTTTTCTGGTGAGCTGCGGGACGGCTTACCATGCCTCCGTGGTTGGAACCTACATGATTGAACAATGCGCCCGGATTAGCTGTGAGACGCAAGTGGCGAGTGAGTTTCGTTATCGCAATCCGGTCGTCAGTGAGGGCGATCTTGTGATTTTGATTACTCAATCTGGAGAAACGGCGGATACGTTGGCGGCCCTCCGTGAGGCTAAGTCCCGCGGTGCTTTCACGCTTGCTATGGTCAATGTCGTTGGGAGCACGATTGCCCGAGAGGCGGATTTTGTTATCTATACTCACGCGGGTCCTGAAATTGGCGTGGCTTCCACGAAGGCCTATACCGCGCAGTTAATGACGTTGACGTTGTTTGCGGCTTTTTTTGGACTCCTCCGGAAAAAATTCCCGCAAAAAGACGCGCAGGTGCTGATTGCGGAGTTGAAGCGCTTGCCGGATAAGTGTGCGCAGGTTCTTAAATTGGATAAGGCTATTGAAATTTGCGCCCGAAAATATTTGAATGTTAAAAATTTTCTTTATCTGGGGCGTGGCGTGAATTATCCAACTGCCTTGGAAGGCGCTTTGAAATTGAAGGAGATTTCCTATGCTCACGCGCACGGCTATGCGGCGGGAGAAATGAAGCACGGTCCGATTGCTTTAATTGATTCAAGTCAGCCGGTGCTTTGCATCGCTCCGGCGTCTAGGACTTACGAAAAGATGCTTTCGAATATTGAAGAGATCCGGGCGCGCGAAGGTATTGCTATTTCCATCGGCACAGATGGTGACAAGAGACTTGAAAAACTATCCTCCTATTTTTTTCCTATCCCCGAAGCTCTTGAAATGATCACACCGCTCCTGACGGTGCTTCCGCTTCAACTCTTTGCGTATCGCATCGCTTTAATGAATGGTCGGGACGTTGATAAGCCGAGAAATCTTGCCAAATCTGTAACGGTTGAATAAAAAACCAATGCGATTTCGCAAGCCGACGTATTTTTTAGATATTTGTTAAATAGATGCTTGACATCGCTAGCGGCATTCATATAATACGTCCACTTAATACTTAAGAGCATTCTGTTTTTTGAATATCTTAGGTCGCTTTTTTGTTTAATTTAAAATTCGAGGGCAAGTACCCTTACAGGGGCTTGCTTTCTCTGTTCTTTCTCATGGACATGTGAGGAAAACGCCAAGTTTTGTGTGGATCAACCTATTAATTTGGAGAGTTTGATCCTGGCTCAGAACGAACGCTGGCGGCGTGGATTAGGCATGCAAGTCGAACGGAGTTTCTAGCTGTTTCGGAAACTTAGTGGCGAAAGGGTGAGTAACACGTGAGTGATCTGCCCTTGGGATCGGGATAACCCGCCGAAAGGTGGGCTAATACCGGATACGTTCCATCATTCAGTTGATGGAGGAAAGGTGGGGACCCGTAAGGGCCTATCGCCCTTGGATGAGCTTGCGTCCTATCAGCTAGTTGGTGAGGTAATGGCTCACCAAGGCTAAGACGGGTAGCTGGTCTAAGAGGATGGTCAGCCACACTGGGACTGAGACACTGCCCAGACTCCTACGGGAGGCTGCAGTCGAGAATCTTTCGCAATGGGGGAAACCCTGACGAAGCGACGCCGCGTGCAGGATGAAGGTCTTCGGATCGTAAACTGCTGTCGGCTGGGAAGAAAAAGCTGATGTTTAACAAGCATCAGCCTTGACGGTACCGGCAAAGGAAGCCACGGCTAACTCTGTGCCAGCAGCCGCGGTAATACAGAGGTGGCAAGCGTTGTTCGGATTTATTGGGCGTAAAGGGTCCGTAGGCGGCCTGGAAAGTTGGATGTGAAAGCCCACAGCTTAACTGTGGAATGGCATTCAAAACTGTCGGGCTAGAGTGTGAAAGGGGTAAAGGGAATTCCCGGTGTAAGGGTGAAATCTGCAGAGATCGGGAAGAACACCAGTCGCGAAGGCGCTTTACTGGTTCACAACTGACGCTGAGGGACGAAAGCTAGGGGAGCAAACGGGATTAGATACCCCGGTAGTCCTAGCCGTAAACGATGATCACTAGGTGTTGGGAGGGTTAAACCTTTCGGTGCCGCAGCTAACGCATTAAGTGATCCGCCTGGGAAGTACAGTCGCAAGGCTGAAACTCAAAGGAATTGACGGGGACCCGCACAAACGGTGGAGCATGTGGTTTAATACGACGATACGCGTGGAACCTTACCCAGACTTGACATGTACCAGAAATCCTTATGAAAGTAGGGACCTCCCTTCCGGGACTGGTACACAGGTGTTGCATGGCTGTCGTCAGCTCGTGTCGTGAGATGTTGGGTTAAGTCCCGCAACGAGCGCAACCCCTATTCTTAGTTGCTAATCCAGCCTTCGGGCGGGATGCACTCTACGGAGACCGCCGCTGATAAAGCGGAGGAAGGTGGGGACGACGTCAAGTCAGTACGGCCCTTACGTCTGGGGCTACACACGTGCTACAATGGCCGGTACAAAAGGTTGCGAAACCGCGAGGTGGAGCTAATCCCTAAAGCCGGTCCCAGTTCGGATTGCAGGCTGCAACTCGCCTGCATGAAGCTGGAATCGTTAGTAACCCTATATCAGACACGATAGGGTGAATACGTTCCCGGGTCTTGTACACACCGCCCGTCAAGTCACCGAAGTGGTTTGCACCCGAAGTAGGCTTGTCTAACCGCAAGGAAGACGTCTGCGAAGGTATGAATCGTAACGGGGACTAAGTCGTAACAAGGTAACCTTACCGGAAGGTGAGGTTGGATCACCTCCTTTCTAAGGAGATGCGTCTCTGTCTGATAAAGGCAGAACACATCGACTCATGAAAACACAAAATGTAACGTTTCCTCACTGTCCTGAGAATTTTTATGCACCGCGTAAATTATATCGGGCCCATAGCTCAGTTGGTTAGAGCACTGTGCTGATAACGCAGGGGTCAGTGGTTCGAATCCACTTGGGCCCATGTGTTACGGGC
>SICL01000023.1 GCA_009691445.1 Candidatus Taenariivivens baikalensis
GGTTGAAGGGTGGCCCCTCTAGTGATAAATTCTCAACCAATATTCAAGACTGCAGTGCCGCGTTGACCTGGCTGATCCGCGATCAACAGGATCGTGGAAAGTGCTGACGGGTTCAAACCCATCGACTTCAAAGATGGCACGGAAATCGATACGTTTTGTTCTTGGGATGTTACGGGAACGGTCAAGGTGACACGCTTCCCGGATCGATCCATGATTTCCAGTTTCAAAGAAGAAACTCCGGTCGCGGAAATGCTGACCACAATATTTTGAGTTCCCTCAGGAATGACCGGAGATTTTGTAAAATTGACTCCGCCGCCCGCGAAACCATTCAGCGGACCTGGGGCATCGGTATTAAAGGTAACTGCCGCGCCTCGTAAAGTTTTCGTCACCGTACTTTCTTCCGGGTTTCCAAGCGACACGGTCGAAAAATCCGAAGCGCTTTGAAAAAGACGAGTCACTGTTACCGCGGGAACAGCAGGAATCACCGGCACCACAATCTGACGAACCCGGAAATATTGCTGCGGGCTGGTTAACGGCGCGTAGTAATTTTTAACAGATGGCTGAGAAACTTCGTATGTTGTCACCGTTCTCCAGGTTTTTAAATCCGTACTGGATTCCAGGACATAAGTTCCCGCCATTCCAAGCTTCGTCTGAACTTGAATCTCAGGCTTCGCCGGAGGTGCTCCGATCGGCGCCAAAACCGGAATGACATACACAGCGGTTTCAATCACCGATTCTTCTTTCACGACTTTCAGCGCACTTAAATCAACCGTCGTCCATTTTGTCGTCTTATCAAACTCATTAGTTCCATTCGATATTTGGATCCTAGCTTGCGAGCCTTCAAAAACAATCTTCTTGATTTCCCCGCTCAGACTGATGCTTTGTCCATTTAAATTCTTAACCATGACTGAATAAACCGGAGGCACATTATCATAATAATTTTCATCCGATTTGATTCCATAAATCACGGATTTTCCGTCGAGTGAAATATCATAAGTATCGCCCAACGCTTTCACGGTGTCGGGACGAATCACTCCCTGGTCTACGACCGTAACTTTGTTCGTGGCTAAATCCAGAACTTCCAAAGTCCATCCTTGCATGTATCGATCAAATTCAGAGGTCTGAATGGTTTTGCGGAATGCAAAATTCGCATTCGAAGTCGCGCGCGTCCAGCCTTGAGGGACCGCTAAAGAAGTGGGAATAACGGGCGCATACTTCAGCCCGCGAGTATGAATTTCTAAAGATCCGTTGGCCACGCCCTCCTCAAAAAAAACAATGGACTGAATGTGGTTCCAATCAATCTCGTTGTTACTGAAAATTTGCTGTAAAAAATTTTCGGGGATAGTCACCCATTTGCCTTGAGTACTTAAACCTGCGGACAAAGCCGTGACACTTTTTCCTGCAGAATCCGAAATGCGTACTTTGATCTTTTCCACATTCTCGGTTCTGATTTCAACTTTAAGTGGTGTAATATCGCTCAATTTAACGGGGTTATTTCCAAAATTAATTTCTATTCCGACAAAATCAGTGGGTTGATTGTTGCTGAATGCTACGGAAACATGTTCAGAGTCGGTTTGCGTCAATACCGCCGTGCCACTGGCTTGGACATTCCGAAGCAAGCGTGCTTCAGGATTGCCGGGAAGAAGCGTAGCCGAAGTGGCAGGAGGCTGCACTGTCGTAGGAGCTTGCGCTACAGGCGTTTCGGATTTTTTAACAACCGTATTTGCTTTGGAACTCGAAGCAGTGTCAGCTGGAGAAGTCTTCTG
Organism: Candidatus Taenariivivens baikalensis; assembly: GCA_009691445.1. Taxonomy (GTDB): domain Bacteria; phylum Omnitrophota; class Omnitrophia; order Omnitrophales; family Aquincolibacteriaceae; genus Taenariivivens; species Taenariivivens baikalensis. Next base: position 1,767 of record SICL01000023.1, read on the forward strand.
AATCGAGGAATCACTGGGCGGCCAAGCGAGATTTTTGTTCGGCGCTTGGGTCCTCGTATCCGTCGCAATTCCTGTGCTGGTCTCTGTGGCAACGGAAGTTTCAACAGGAGTGCTATAAGCATTCGCTGAAACGGGTGACAATGCCGGAACTCCCTGGGCCAAGGCTAAAGGAGCGGGCATGATTTGAATCACGGAAAATAAAACAGCGGTAAAGCCACTAATATATTTTTTAGATACTTTCATGGTTTTCATTGGGATCCCCTTTTAAATTGATTTTTAAACCACTTAATAAGATGCGGGAAATGATCGCATGCAAAGGCAAACAGGTCAATGATAAATATTAAAATAATTTAATATGTTTTAATGTGCTATAGACTGATAGCTATTGAAACAGGGAGAGATGTTCGTGGTAGGCTTTCAGGAGTTTTTGAGCGTCGGAAAGTTTTAGCTTTTCCTGATCAATGATTTCTGACGGGGCATTTTTGACAAAGTTTTCGTTGGAGAGTTTTGAGGTAATGCCTTTGATCCAACCTTCGACTTCAGCGATTTTCTTTTGGCTGCGTTTGCGTTCTTCTTCGGGATTCACAAGCCCTTCAATTTTGATAAAGACTTCAAAATCAGCAAAGGCATTTCCAAGATACGCCTTCGATTTCTGAAAATTAGATTCGATCGTAAGGGAATCCAGACGACCGAGAACTTTGATTTGAGGAATGAAGGCTTCAAAAACCTTTTTTACTTCCTGATTCGCTGTCGCGACAACAGCCTGGACAGTTTGCGAAGGCGGAAGATTCACACGCGTGCGCAGATCCCGGATTCCACTCACGGCATTCTGCAGCCACTCAATGGATTTTTCAGCTTGAGCGTCACGGGGAAAATCAGAAGATTTGGGCCACGGAGCCAGCATAATCGTCTCTGAAGACTGATCGCTGTTAGCTGACAGCTCTTTTAATTTCTGCCAAATCTCTTCGGTAATAAAAGGAATGAAAGGGTGAAGCAGGCGCATGATGGTTTCCAGAACAAAAAGAAGTATCTGCTGGGTTTCTGATTTCTCTGCCGCGCTCCCCTTTTCCAAAACAGGTTTAGAGAGTTCGATGAACCAATCACAATAATCGTTCCATACAAAATGATAAAGTTCGCTCGCCGCCTGGGCTAAACTGAATTCATTCAAATACTTGTCTACCGTTTCTGTAACCTTGCTCAGACGCGAAAGAATCCAACGGTTGGGAAGGAAGTCCACAGTCAATAGTCCATGATCCACAGTTTCTGTATCCTGATTTCTTTCTGTGGACTGTCGACTGTCGACTGTTGACGATCCAAGGTTCATGAGCACAAACCGCGAGGCATTCCACAGTTTGTTCACAAAATTACGCCCGACTTCAAATTTTTCGCGGGAGAGATAAACATCCTGGGCCGAGAGCATGATCATACTGAAGCGGAGCGCATCCGCACCCATTTCATCAATCACTTCAATCGGATCAATCGAGTTTCCCAGGGACTTAGACATCTTGAGCCCGCCCTCAGCTCGAACGGTTCCGTGAATATAAATCTTACTGAACGGAACCTCTCCCATAAATTCCACGCCCGCCATAATCATGCGCGCAACCCAGAAGAATATAATTTCCGGAGCGGTGATTAAATCCGACGTGGGATAAAAATGCTTGAGATCATCTGTCTTATTGGGCCATCCTAATGTTGAAAAAGGCCAAAGCCAGGACGAGAACCAGGTGTCGAGGACGTCGGGGTCTTGTTGGAGATCTGTGCCGCCGCAGGTCGGACATTTTATGGGAGTCTCTCGGGCAACAATAATACCGAGGGAAGAGGGAAGAGAGAAGAGGGAAGCATCTTTTTTTTCTCTTCCTTCTTCCTTCTTCCCTCTTCCTTCTTGGCATTTCTGACAGTACCACACCGGCACCTGATGCCCCCACCAAATCTGACGCGAAATGCACCAGTCGCGGATTCCCTCAAGCCAGTTCGTGTAAACTTTCGTCCAGCGGTCAGGATAAAATTTTGTTTTTCCTGCGGCGTGAGCTTTGAGCGCTTTCTCCGCCAGCGGTTTCATTTTGACAAACCACTGCTTCGATAAATATGGTTCCACAATCGTTGCACAGCGATAACAATGGCCGACCGCGTGTTTGTGTTTTTTCTTTTCCACGAAAAGTCCGAGCGCTTCTAAATCCACGATGATTTTTTTACGCGCTTCAAAGCGATCCATTCCATTATAGGGACCGCCCTTTTCATTAATCTTTCCATCAGGGTGCATGACATTGATGCGTTCGAGTTTGTGCCGATTTCCCATTTCAAAGTCATTGGGATCATGAGCGGGTGTGACCTTGACCGCTCCGGTTCCGAACTGAGGATCCACGAACTCATCGGCGATCACCGGAATCTCGCGGTTCACTAACGGTAACAGTAACTTTTTTCCGATGAGATATTTATAACGTTCGTCGTTGGGATTCACTGCGACCGCTGTGTCACCGAGCATCGTTTCGGGGCGGGTGGTAGCCACAATAATGAATTGGGCCACTGGTGACCCTTTTGCCTCTGATACAGAAATGGGATATTTAATATAATAAAGCCCGCCTTCGACTTCCTTGTGCTCTGCCTCTTCATCCGAAAGCGCGGTCTGGCAACGCGGGCACCAATTAATAATGTAGTCGCCTTGATAAATGAGTCCGCGTTCGTAAAGCGTGACAAAGGCTTCGCGCACGGCTTTGGATAATCCTTCGTCCATGGTAAAGCGTTCACGCGACCAATCGCAGGAAGCCCCGAGTCTCCGGAGCTGGCGCGTAATCGTGCTGCCGTTTTCCTCTTTCCATTTCCAGACATGTTCCAGAAATTTTTCGCGTCCGATCTGCTGGCGGGTGATTTTTTCCTTGGCGAGTTTTTTCTCCACGACATTTTGAGTGGCAATGCCCGCGTGGTCCACACCCGGAACCCAGAGCGTGTCGCGGCCTTTCATGCGGTTCCAGCGCGTCAGAATATCCTGAATGGAATTATTGAGCGCGTGCCCGACGTGGAGGATTCCGGTGACATTCGGAGGGGGGATGACGATGACGTAGGGCGAGTCCACGGTCGACGGTCCACGGTCCACGGTTTTCTTCTCTGTGATCTGTGGACCATGGACTGTGGACTTGTTTTGATCCGACTGAGGACGAAAATATCCGTTCTTTTCCCAAAGCGTGTACCACTTGGTTTCTACTTCTTTGGAATCGTATTTCGAAGAAAGTTCGGTGGGTGACATAGGACAAGCTTTAACGCGCTAACCCTTTAGGAGTTTATATTCAATCGCTTCAACGAGGGCTTTCCAGCTGGCTTCGATGATGTTTTCATTCACACCGACCGTGGTCCAGGATTTGTCTTTGTCCTGAAATTCGATGAACACGCGGACTTTTGCGGCCGTGCCTGCTTCGGAATTCACCACACGCACTTTGTAATCGGTTAAACGGATTGTGTCGACCACGGGATAAACTTTGCGCAAAGCTCCGCGAAGCGCCTGGTCAAGAGCGTTCACAGGCCCGTCGCCTTTTTCTTCGCAGAAATATTCCTGGCCTTTGGCCGTAATCACGGCTTCCGCGGTGGAAAGAGAATTATTATCGCCGATATTTTCCGCCCGTACCGACGCCTTTTTCACGGTAAACATGGGTTTATAGCGGCCCAGAATTTTTTGAACGAGAAGTTCAAAGCTCGCTTCGGCGGCTTCAAATTGATAGCCTTCCTGTTCCAGTTTCTGGATTTCTGCCAGGATTTTCCGCGACTCCGGAGATTCTTTCTCAAGATTGAACTGGAGTTCTTTGGCTTTCAGCAGGATGTTTGTTTTCCCCCCGAGCTCCGAAACTAAAAAGCGGCGGTGATTTCCGATTACACGAGGATCCATATGCTCATAGGTCTTCGCATTTTTCATCATCGCGTTGATATGAACTCCGCCCTTGTGCGCAAAGGAAGACTTGCCGGTAAACGGCTGATTATTATGAAGGGGCATATTGCAGACCTCGGCCACAAAATGAGAAAGCTGGGTCAGCTCCTTCATTTGTTTCGGAGAAAAAGAGAGCCTGCCCATTTTGTATTGAAGCACGGGAATGACACTGATAAGGTTTGCGTTGCCGCAACGTTCGCCGATCCCATTGATCGTTCCCTGGACAAGCACGGCGCCTTCTCCGACGGCCTGCACGGAGTTTGCGGCGGCGTGCTCGCTGTCATTGTGGCAGTGAATCCCAAGCGGCGTTTTGACTGAACGCCTCACCCGCAAAATGGCATGTCTGATTTCATGAGGTAGCGTTCCCCCGTTCGTATCACAAAGCGAAAGATTGGACGCTCCGGCCTTGGCCGCAGCCTGAAGCGATTGGAGGGCGTAATCAGGATTGGCTTTAAAACCGTCAAAAAAATGTTCTGCGTCATAAATGACTTCGCGGCCCTTGGATTTAAGATACGACACCGTATCCGAAATCATTTGAAGGTTTTCTTTGAGGGAGACACGAAACACTTCGGTTACATGAAAATCCCAGGATTTCCCGAAAACCGTGACCACTTTGGTTCCGGCTTCCAGAAGGTCTTTGATGTTCTGATCATCCTTGACGGAAATATGAGCCCGGCGAGTGGCCCCGAAGGCCACAAACCTGGATTTCCTGAGACGGATTTTTTTCATCTCCTTAAAAAAAGCCATGTCCTTGGGATTCGAAGGCCAGCCTCCTTCGATATAATGCATGCCGAACTGGTCCAGGCGTTTGGCAACCTGGATCTTGTCCTGCAAAGACAAACTCATGCCCTCGGCCTGGCAGCCGTCGCGGAGGGTGGTGTCGTAATAGAGAATTTTTTTCATAAAATCGCCGATTTACGCGGATCAAAACGCGGATTGACGCGAAATTTTTTTATCGTCTATTTGCGTATTTATCCGCGTTTATTTGCGTTGTTTACCCAGTTTGAACTCTTGATGAATCGCTCGAATGGCTGCCTTGCCTTTGGAGCCTTCCACCACGCAGGAAATTTTGATCTCTGAGGTGGAAATCATATCAATATTAATTTTCTTTTTCGCCAGCGCGCGAAACATACGGGCCGCAATGCCGGAATGAGCCTTCATCCCGACGCCAACAATGCTGAGCTTCGCAATGTCTTCATCACGAGTAACGCTCTGAGCGCCCAGCTGTTTGACGATTTTATTCACCACATCCATCGCACGGCGGAGTTCATTTTTAAAAACGGTAAAGGAAATGTCGGTGGTATTGGTTTGCGTTTTATTTTGAATAATCATATCCACATTCACATTACCCTCGCCCAATTTGGCGAAAAGCTGGGCCGCAACGCCGGGCTTGTCTGCCACGCCAAAGATGGTAATCTTTGCTTCGTCTTCGGCGAGCGCCACACCGCTCACCACAATATCTTCCATACGGCTGGTTTCTTTTGTAATCAAAGTGCCAGCTCCTTCCTGCTCGGAATGACGGACATAAATAGGAATATTGAATTTTTTCCCAACTTCCACGGAACGCGAATGCATGACCTTGGCCCCAAGCGCCGCGAGTTCCAGAATTTCATCGTAGCTGATCTGATCAATTTTGCGCGCATCCGGAACCACACGCGGATCGGCGGTGTAAATCCCATCCACATCTGTAAAAATTTCGCAGTACTTAGCCTTCAGAGCTTTGGCAAGTGCAACCGCTGTCAGATCAGAGCCTCCGCGGCCCAGGGTCGTAATTTCTTCGGAAATCGTTTTTCCCTGAAACCCGGCTACGATCACAATATTGCCTTCGCGAAGAGACTTCTGAATCCGCTCCGCGTTAATATCGAGGATCCTCGCCTTGGTGTGATATTTATCCGTGATAATTCCCACCTGCGGACCCGTAAATGACATCGCCTTTTCGCCCAGCGCCTGAATGGCCATCGCAAGCAGCGCCATCGAAACCTGCTCACCCGTAGAAAGCAGCATATCCATTTCGCGGTCGCTAGGTTTTTTATTAATTTTCTCGGAGAGAGAGATCAGATCATCCGTCATATCTCCCATCGCGGAAACCACGACCACGAGTTTGTTTCCCTGACGTTTGGCCTTGACCACACGGGACGCCACACGCTGAATGCGTTCGACATTTCCGACGGAGCTTCCTCCGTATTTTTGAACAATTAATGACATGAGACTCTCAAATAACCAAGATACAAGAAACAAGTGTCCAAATAATTACCAATTCCAAAAAGGAAATTTCCAAACATTTTTGTTTCTTGGGCAATTGGTTATTATTTGGTAATTGTATCTTGTTTCTTGGTGATTTCATTTTGCCAGAAATGACTTCATCAGCTCTCGGCCATTCGGAAGTTTCCATCCTGAGGCCTTGGCGGTAACTTCTGAAAATTTCTCAACATCATCGGGCATGACATTTTTCCCGGCGATGACAAACGGCACCGGATCTTTGGTGTGCTTTCCCAGTTTCCATGGAGCCGCGTGATTTGACGTCACAAGGACCCTGACATCCTTTTTCTTATCCAGAATCTCACGGATTTTTGAAATAATTTGTGCATCGATCGCTTCCATGGCTGTGATCTTCGCACGTAAATCTCCCACGCGTGAAGCTTCATCGCAATCAGAAAGATACAGCACCACGACGTCCTTTTCTTCCACGGCCTCCTGGAGCACCTTCGCAGCTGCCGCAAGATCTTCTGCTTGATCCGGAGTTTTTCCAATTTCAAATACCGACATCCCCGTGATACGCCCCACGCCTTTTGAATATTCGGTCGCGGAAATCATCGCGCTTGAAACTTCGTAAATATCGGCAAACTTTTCGATCTTAGGCTGAGGCCCCTGCCCCCAAAGCCAAATCATGTTCGCTGGATTTTCCTGAAGATCCACTCGCACCTGGTTGATCTCGTGATCCTGCAAAAGCAATTTGGCATCGAACATCAATTTTTTGAGCAGCTCCTCGCCCGGGCCTTTGGGGAAATGCTGGTCGATCGGTTCTCCCATGATGCCTTCCGGTGAATTCGTTTTGGCGGAAAGCGCGGCAAACCCGTGCGAGTCCTTGAGGACCGCCACGTGCCGATATTCGGACCCTGCGAAAAAACGGACAAAATCACTGGCTACTTTTTTATTCAGAAAATTAATCAGCGCGCGCGCTTCTTTGGTCGTCAAACCGCCGCCGGTCGGATCCGCCAATTTCCCGTCCGCTTCGGTAATAAAATTCATGCGAAACGCGATTTCATTATCCTCGAGTTTAAGTTCCAGATTAGCCGCTTCCAAAGGACCGCGGCCCGTATACACTTTATCCGCTTCGTATCCCAGAAGATTCAGAAGCGTAACATCGGATGAAGGATCCAAACGATCGGATGCCAGCTTGACCAGCCCCACGCGCCCAATCTTGGCCAGTGCGTGCAGATGAGGAAGTTTGGCCACTTCAAACGGCGTTTTTTCCGTTAGCTCGTCACACGGATAATCCGCCGCGCCCGGTATCGCTAGAACAATATATTTCATGGCTGCACCACCCTTCGAACTGCTTCATAAGTTGGTTCCACGACTTCGACAAGATCATCAAAACTCAGGGCGTAATCCGGATCCTTGAGTCCTGATCCTGTGAGGGTAATCACAATGCGTGTTCCTTCCTGAAAATAATTTCTCCGCGCAAGTTTTATCACACCTGCCACTGCGGCCGCGGAAGCTGGCTCCGCAAAAACTCCTTCGCGTTCCGCAATAAATTTATAGGCCCAGGCAATTTCATCATCGGTCACCGCTTCGATTAAACCGCCGGACTCATCACGTGCCGCGAGCGCACTTTGCCAGCCCGCGGGATTTCCGATGCGGATCGCGGTCGCGATCGTCTCAGGTTTTTCCACCCGGTGTCCAAGCACAATCGGCGCGGAACCTGCCGCCTGAAATCCAACCATCTTTGGAAGCGTTTCGGATTTCCCCGCTTTTTGATATTCCTTATAACCTTTCCAATAAGCCGTAATATTTCCGGCATTGCCCACCGGGATCGCGTGATACTCAGGCGCATCGCCAAGATCATCGACAATTTCAAAGGCGGCCGTCTTCTGCCCTTCAATCCGGTAAGGATTGATCGAATTTACGAGTGTAATCTTGCCGTCCTGCGTCATTTGTTTCACCATCTCAAGCGCCTGATCAAAATTGCCTTTGACCATAATCGTTTTTGCTCCGTAACGATAAGCCTGAATCAATTTTCCTTTGGCAATCTTGCCTTCCGGAATCAGCACAAAACATTTGAGCCCGCAGCGTGAGGCATAGGCCGCCGCAGAAGCAGACGTATTTCCCGTCGAAGCACACATCACAGCCTTGGCCCCGGCTTCCATCGCTTTGGAAATGGCCATCGTCATGCCTCGGTCTTTGAATGATCCCGTGGGATTGAGCCCTTCAAATTTATAATAAATTCGGATATTCTTCAGACCCAGATAACCCGGTAGCGCTTCTGCCAGAATGAGCGGCGTATTTCCTTCATTCAAGGAAATAATAGGCGTGCGTTCCGTGACCGGAAGATATTCCTGGTAGCGCTCAATAATCCCGATTTTCTTAATCGCGTATTTTTTCATGAGTTGCCTTCGATACGAAGCACTTGTGATTTTCCCCGAACAATTTCGAGTTTATCAATCGTTTGAATCGCCGTACGAACCTGTTTTTCCGCGGCATCATGAGTCAGTAAAATTAAAGGCACGACGCTTCCGGCACTTCGCTCTTTTTGAATGACATCCGAAATACTAATCTGATGCTTGCCGAGGATTTCAGAAATTTTCGCAAGCACACCTGGACGATCCACGATGTGAAAACGTAAATAGTAACGCGACAAAATTGCTGAAATGCTTTTTACCTTCAGCGGACGCTGAATGGCACGCATCGGAACTTTCCCTAGATCAAAATGACTTCCCTGACGCATCGCCAGATCGACCAGATCACTTAGAACCGCACTGGCTGTGGGATGGGAACCTGCGCCGCGGCCGTAAAAAAGCACATCGCCCACTTCGTCCCCGTGGACCATCACCGCATTAAACGATCCTTGAACACTGGCAAGCATATGGCCTGCGGGCAAAAGAGTGGGCTGAACACGTGCTTCAATGCCATCGCTGAATTTTTTAGCAATCGCTAAAAGTTTGATCCGGTATCCGAATTCATCGGCAAAGGCAATGTCTTCACTGCTGATACGCGTAATTCCCTCGCAAGAAATATCCGAGAACTTGACGCGTCCGCCAAATCCGAACCGAACCAGGATAGCAAGCTTGTGCGCCGCGTCCACGCCCTCAATATCCAGTGCAGGATCCGCTTCCGCGTAGCCTTTCTGCTGAGCCTCAGCCAGTGCCTCTTTGAAATCCTTCCCGTTTTCTGTCATCTGAGTCAGAATATAATTGCTCGTTCCATTAATAATCGCGTGGATCGAATCAAGACGGTTAGCGACCAATCCTTCACGGAGCGCCTTAATCACTGGGATTCCGCCACCCACGCTGGCCTCAAAAAAAACCCAGCGCTTCATCTTGTTAGCCAAGGCGAAAATTTCATCACCGTATTCGGCAAGCAGGGCCTTGTTAGCCGTCACGACATGTTTTCCATGTTTCAAGGCTTCCGTCACAAGGACATAGGCTTCACGCGTACCGCCGATCAGCTCAACGACCACGTCCACTTCGGGATCACGCACGACGGACATCGCATCGGTCGTAAGCAGCTGCTTCGGCACCTGGAAGGAACGTTTCTTGGATTTGTTTTTCACCGCGATTTTTTTAAAATCAAAGCGAACGCCAATATCTTCGATAAAAAAATCGCGTTTCGCGGAGCAAATCTGATAAAGCCCGCCGCCGACTTGTCCTAATCCAAGCAAACCAAGACGTAAAGTTCTCATAAATAGGTTCTCTGGTTAGTAAAATATTTTTTTGTCACTGCGAAGGAGCGTAGCGACCGCGGCAATCTAGCGCGCAGAGATTGTCCGCCACAAAATCTTCGGACGGATCCCCGCCGTGCTCTCTGGCGGACTTCGCTTCGCTCACAATGACACGTAGAGCAGTAGCAATTGCTTAACCAAATGACGCTTAAGAGGTTACGCAAAGAGCGAGGTAGTATAACGTAGCCCTATCTAAAAAGCAAACCGGGTAAAAAGCAGGGTGTCTACTGGCTGTCAGGCTTTTTTCGTAGCAATTAGCCGGACATTTTCGGCGGGAAACATATAAGTCCAGAATCGTTCGTAGGTATCGGGAAAGCGGTTAGCCAGCCACCGGATTCCAAGGAATCGGAAGGTTTTATAAAATGTAATTTCTTGAGAAATCACTTTATAGGGAATCTGCTGAAGGATGGTGGAAAACATAAAATAAGAAAAGAAAAACTTATGCTGAGGCTCCGAGTAAGCCACCCGGGACGAAAAATGCGGTGTTTCAAAGGTGATTTTTCCGCCGGGCTTTAAAATCCGGTAAAGCTCTTTCATGAACTGGACCGGATCATTAACATGCTCAATAATATGCTGAGCCATAATGGTTTCAAAACTATTGGACTCAATCGGATAGGGATACTGATTCAGATCGTGGATAATGTCAGCCTGGCTGTTGGGGTCAATATCAATTCCGATAGCCCCGGAAACTTTATTCCGGGAACACCCCACGTCCAGCACCTGACTCTTTTGAAGCTCTAAAACCATCGCGTTAAACCTTTCAATGGAGTGAAGACTATCACAAATTTAAAAAAATGCGATAAGAAAATCGTTTCTCTCCGCGTCAAACCTCCGCTATACTACTGCCGATTTCAATCGTCATCCCCTACCCTCAAAAAGGATTTTTTATGATAAAAAAACACAGTTCGTTTTTAGCACTGTTGGTGGTCATCCTCGCTGCAAGTCACTTAGGAATGGCACGAAAAGGCCAATATGATGAAGAAGCCCGTGAGGCAGAACGTCAGGAAAAAAACTCCGGCAGCAACTATCAGGCCCCTTCTCCCGCTGAGGCCGCGAAAAATTTCGTCGGAGGAATGAAGCAAGCCACGGTCGGTAGCGCCACCGGACTTGTCTCCGATACGATTGAGACAACCAGGAAAAAAACAATCACAAGTGGAAATGCAACACTTCATGAAGGCGACAGCGCCGTACTTGATAATACCGTCAAAGGGGTCGCGAAAGTTGCAACCTTGGGTTACGGTCAAGTGAATCACTACGAAGTCGAAGATCCCAAAGCCGGAACCAACGAGACCTCGAAGATTAAGATTAAGTGGTAGAAACTTCTAAGCAGATAAATGCAGATGAAAACGCGGATAAGTGCGGTTTTAAATTCGCGTTAATCTGCGTCTTTATCCGCGTAAATCCGCTTCTGTTTTTCAAACGCTGAACTGAAGATTATAGAGCTTGCGGTAGATGCCGTTTTCAACCTTAAGAAGTTCTTCGTTACTTCCCGCCTGAACGACTTGCCCTTCGTGTAGAACAAAGATACGGTCCGCATTCTGAATGGTGGAAAGCCGGTGCGCAATCACAAAAACGGTTCTTCCTTTCATCGCGTTTTCAAGCGCTCCCTGTACTTCCCGTTCGCTTTCCGTATCCAGATGCGACGTGGCTTCATCCAAAATTAGGACGGGAGGATTTTTCAAAATTGCGCGGGCAATGGAAATACGCTGGCGCTGGCCGCCGGATAATTTGAGTCCCCGCTCCCCGAGATCCGTATCATATTTCTTCGGAAGCGTTTCGATGAAATGATTAGCATAAGCCACTTCCGCGGCATGCTGAACCTCCTCCAAACTCGCTTGAGGATTTCCGTACGCGATATTTTCCCGAACGGTTGCATTAAAAAGGATCGTATCCTGCGTCACAAGGCCCATCTGATCGCGAAGAGATTTTAGGGTGAAATCGCGGATATCCTTGCCATTGATCTGCACGAGGCCCTTTGTGGCGTCATAAAATCTCAGAAGAAGATTCACCAAGGTGGATTTTCCCGAGCCGCTGGAACCCACGAGCGCGATGACTTCCCCTTTTTTTACCGTGAAAGAAATCTGATTTAAAACCTGCTTACCCGTTTCGTAAGAAAAAGATACATCCTGATAGCAAACTTCCTGAATGGGTTCTTTAAATTCAAGGGCTCCGGCACGCTCGTGAACGCTCGGTTTAGTATCCAGGATTTCGAAAATACGTCCGCCGGCCGCAATCGACTGCTGAATCGTGCTATTCACCTTGCTGATTTTTTTTACCGGTTCATAGAACATAAAAAGAGAAATGACAAAGGCGCCAAAACGGTCTGGCGGAAGATTTTCAATCGCAAACCAAACAGCGATGGCCGCTCCAGCTGCGCCCATAACTTCCACGAGCGGACGCTGGATCATAGTCAAGCGGATAGTTTTTGTAAAATGCATGAAGACGCTTCGATTGATGGCGTGAAATCGGTCCATTTCCCTCTGTTCGGCATTAAACGATTTGACAATATTAATGCCGGCCAAGGTTTCTCCAATAAAGGCTGTGATATCTGCCGTTTTTTCCTGCATCTTTTTGGTCGTCCGGCGGATGCTCTTTCCAAGCAAAGTAATCGGAATTGCAACGATGGGAAAGATAAGAATCGCGAAGAACGCATACTTCCCCCCCCACAAAAACACCATCGGAATATTGTAGAGGATCACAAAGGGCTGTTTCACCATATCCGCAATCACATCCGTAATCGCGCCCTGGATGGCTCCAACATCATTCAGAATTCGGCTTAGAAAATCGCCGGTCCGGCTGCGGGAATAAAAGTCATTGGAAGAGTAGACCAGATGATCATATAAATCATCGCGAACTTTTCGGATCGCGGCAATCCCGATGCTTGCCATTTGATATTCGGAAATATAACGAAAAATCCCACGTCCCATAAACACAAACACCATAATGATCGGGATCCAAAATGAGGGGAAGTGAACTCCCTTAAAAAAGGGAATGTAGGGAATGTTATTGATCACAACTTCGTGCTTGTTAGTCAGCCCATTAATAATAATATAAAGCGTGGCTGAAATCATGGCCGTAAAAATGGCTTCGCCCTGGGAAGCCAGCATCGCCATGATGAGCTTCCACTTGTAAGGCTTTACATATTCAACGAGTCGTTTGTAGATATCCATAAGTGAAAGTAAACCTGTTACCAGTTACCGGTAACCCGACAAAAATGAAACGCTGTTTGAGAACGGTTTTTCATCGGGTTACTGGTTACTTAAGAAGGTTGTGCATCCTAACATATTCATTGACACCCCTCAAGATTCTTTGCTACGATTAATTTCGCTTGAAAATCTTTATAACCTTTTATATTCCAAGGAGTTAGCCGTAGTTTATGGGGAAGTCTTCACTCAACCACATCATCTCGAGCCGCAGCGAAGCAATCTTGGGTTGCGAGTCTGAGATTGCCGCGTCTCCGCCAAGGCGCAAGACTCGCAATGACAAAAATGTTCAGATCGCCACGTCAACCTTTAACCTTCTAGCGATGACGTGGGTGAGTGGAGGTTTACGTTTATGGTGCGCGTAGGCGTCATCGGAGTCGGGCATTTGGGAAAAGAACATGCCCGCATTTATCATGAACTTCCCGAGGCCCATCTCATTGGAATTTGTGACAAGGACGCCTCCAAGAAAGAACGCGCGGATATCCTTGGCACGGCCTTCTTCAAAGATCATAAAGCTCTTTTCGGCCAAGTAGATGCCGTCAGCATTGCCACCCCCACCGCCGAACATTTCAAAGTCGCTCGTGATTTTCTGAGCCGTGGCATTCACACCCTCATTGAAAAACCGATTACCCTCAAAGTGGAAGATGCGGATGAGCTGATCGATCTCGCAGTCAAAAACAATTGCTACCTGCAGGTGGGTCACATTGAGCGTCATAATCCGGGATACAAACGCGTCGAAGAGATTGCCAAAAATATCCGCTTCATGGAAATTCATCGGCTGGGCCCGTTTACCGGACGGATCAATGACTGCGGTGTCGTTTTGGACCTTATGATTCATGATATCGATATTGTGCTGGGTCTCGTGAAATCAGAAATTCTGTCCTACGATGCGATTGGAATTAATGTGCTCACACCGTACGAGGATATTGCCAATGTCCGCATCAAGTTCAAAAACGGCGCCGTGGTGGATATGACCGCTTCCCGCCTGAGTCCGGAAAAGCAGAGAAAGATCCGGATCTTCCAGGAAGACGCTTATATCTCTCTGGATTACGGCGAGCAAAAGGCAAAGATCTTCCGTAAGAAATTTCTCCAGATCGCCCAGGAAGAAATCGATATCGAAAAATCAGAGCCTCTTAAAGATGAGCTGAAATATTTCCTTTCCCAGATTTCCACGGGGAAAGGGCTTGGAAAACCCGATACCGCGGCGCGGGACGCCCTGAAGCTCGCGGTTGAAATCGTTGAAACTATTCAGAAAAATCAAAAAGAATTCCAGGTTCTGTCCAAAAATGCCCGCTAAGCTTTTCATCATTGCCTGCGAACCTTCCGGCGACAGTCACGGCGCTTCTTTAATTCATGAGCTCAAAAAAATTCATCCGGGTGTGATTCTCGAGGGTTTAGGCGGACCTCAGATGGAGAAGGCCGGCGTCAAACTGCTTTATGATATGACGACTATCTCCGCGCTCGGGCTGGGAGATGTTTTGCGCCAGTATTTCAAGTATCTCGGAATTTTTAACCAGGCACTCGCACGGGTTGAAAGTTGGAAACCGGACGCCATTGTCGTGATTGATTCTCCGGCTTTCAATCTCCGGTTCGCCAAAAAGATTCAAAAGAAAGTTCCTCTCATTTATTACATCGCCCCGCAAATATGGGCCTGGGGCATGCGCCGCATTCACGCGATCAAAAAATCCGTCACGAAAATGCTCGTCATCCTTCCTTTTGAAAAAACACTTTATGATCAAGCGGGCGCGGACTCGGAGTTTGTCGGACATCCTTTGCTTGATCACTTGCATCCGAATCAATCGAAAGAATCCATAAGAGAACGGCTGAGCCTTAGCACTTCTCAGATAGCCATCGGTCTTCTTCCCGGTTCACGATCACGGGAAGTGGAAAGAATTTTTCCTCTGATGCTGGAAACTGCACGCCATTTAAAAACCCTGATTCCTCAAGCGGTTTTCATCACCCAACCTTCGGCGAATGTTCCGACTGAAATTTTTGATTCGATTCTGAATCGCTATCCCGATATCCCGATCCAAAAATCGGCGCTGCCGATGCAGGCCACCGTGTCCGCTCTGGACTTTGCCCTTATCGCCTCTGGCACAGCAACGCTCGAGACAGCCCTGCTTGGAACGCCCTTCTTTCTATTATATAAAGCGAGCTGGTCCACTTATTTTCTCGGAAAACATTTGATTCGCGTTCCTTTTCTGGGACTGGTCAATTTGCTAGCCGGAAGACGGGTCGTGCCGGAATTCATCCAAAATGATATCAAGCCGAAAAAAATCGCCGAGGAAGTGAATCGTTATCTGGATGACCGAACTTTATATGAGGAAATGAAAAAAGATTTTCTTGAGGTCCGTAAGATGCTCGGAGAGTCCGGTGCCAGCCGCAGAGCCGCCCTTGCGGTGAGTCAATTCTTAGTCGTAAGTGGTAAGAAGTAAGCGTTAAGTGTAAAACGCCTCTAAAACTTAACGCTTAAAGCTTAGCACTAGACGAAGTGCCCCCACTCAAATTCAGGTTGAAGAATCGGCTTGTAATTCTTCGGTAAGGCCATCGGAAACGTCACAACCTCATAAACTCCCACGCCGATCCGCTCCACCATAAAAATGCTTCCATAGAAAATTCCGACAGCCCAATTAGGAGGAACATGCTCTTCCGGACGCTGGCGGACAAAGGCATTCACAAGCTCGATCGGAGAAAGCGCGATATTCGTGGCGCCGCGTTCAAGCTTACGCATCGGCGTGCCTTCGGGCGCCATCGCGGCAGCGCAGACTGCCGAAGAAGTAAAGACGGAAGAGGTAAAGAAGAAGAGAAGGGAAAATAGCCGAAAAGCTCTATGGGGTTTTAGATTCCGCATCTGTTTGCTCCTTGGTTTTTTTCTGCTTCTTTGCTTCTTTTCACAGAATCACCTGATGTCACGAACGGCGGCACAAGTTATTCCTTCAAACCGTACGTTCGGATCTTATAACCCAAAATTCTTTCGGTAATTCCAAGCTGCTTAGCGGCTTTCCTCTGATTCCCATCGGTTCGCTCCAGCGCCTCCATAATCATTTTCTTTTCAAGATTCTCCACAGCCACCGTGAGCGATCCAGCTTCTGTCGTTTCTCCGCCGCCGGAAGAAACCGCATGATCCGCTGTATGACGGATGACCGTAATCGGAAAATTTTCAGGTTCGAGCGTATCGCTGCGGCACAAAATAATTGCCCGTTCAAACGCGTTTTCAAGTTCCCTCACATTGCCCGGCCAGGGATACTGAAGCAGATGCTCGAGCGCCGCATCGGAAATATACTTTACCTTCTTATTATTTTCCCTATTGGATTTTTCAATAAAAAAATTAGCCAAACCAGGAAGGTCTTCTTTGCGCTCCCGAAGCGCCGGAAGAAAAATAGGCACCACATTCAATCGATAATAAAGATCTTCACGAAACCGGCCTGCTTTTACCTCCGCCTCCAGATCTTTATTCGTTGCGGCAATCAAGCGGATATCGACACGAATCGTTTTGGTACCACCCAGTCTTTCAAATTCGCGTTCCTGAAGCACACGAAGCAATTTCACTTGGGTGCTGGGAGGAATGTCGCCGATTTCATCCAGAAAAAGAGTCCCTTCGTGCGCGAGCTCAAAACGTCCGAGCTTGTTGGCATTGGCCCCAGTAAACGCCCCCTTTTCATAACCGAACAGTTCACTTTCCAAAAGATTTTCCGGAAGTGCGGCACAGGAAATCTTGATAAAAGGGCCCTTCAGGCGGTCACTGTTGTAATGAATGGCATTGGCAATCAGCTCTTTTCCGGTACCGCTCTCACCGCGCAAAAGCACGGTCGCCCGCGTCTGACTGATCAGTTCTACCGAGGCCAGCACATCCGCAATTCGTTTACTCTCTCCAATGATATTTTCAGGATGAAACTTTTTACGCAACTGGGATTTAAGACGGACGTTTTCGCTTTCAAGCTTATCTTTTTGTTCTTTGACTTTCAGATGATTACGGACCGCCTGGGTGATCATTGAGCTGATGACCGTCAGAAGTCTCACATCCTCATCCAGCGAAATCTCTTCATTGAAAAGACGGTCGACGCTGAGCGCACCGATCGTTTTCTGATCCAATTTAATGGGAACGCAAATAAAGGAAATCGTATTTTTTTTAATATCTCCACGCGATCCGGTCCGGTTTAAAAACAGCGGTTCATCGCCCACATTCGGCACCACGATTGGTTCGCCGGCTGCCACGACTTTTCCGGTGATACCCTCTCCAATCCGATAGCGCCCCCGATCGATTTCCTCTTTCGCAAGGCCGTGGGCCACTTCAATAAACAGTTCGTTGTTTTGACTATCTAGAAGCGTCAGTGTGCCTCGCTCCATCCCCATATCACGGTGAAGGACATCGAGAATACTGTTCATCACCACTTCCAGATCCAAGGAGGAACTAATCGCGCTGGCAAGCTCATACAGGGTTTTGAGTTCGGTAACCTTACGTTCCAGTCCCGAAGAATGATGACTTTTTGATTTTTCAGTCGAGGCAGATTTGTTCATCGCTTTTCCTAACTCATCTAATAAAGCTGTCATTCTGATCCCGCCGTTGCCGGGAGAAGAATCTCCAGACTAAGGCCCTTTCCGCCAAACAGCGCTGGACGGAAAGAATTTCAGGATGACAGAGAGTTTATGTCTTCTTCACAAATTCCGACCAGAGAAATTTTCGCCTGATCCGCTTCAGCAATCACCAATTCCTGTTCCAGAAAAAGTGTTTTCCCGGCTTCAAAAGCCAACACTTCGGCTTTCGCCTCACACAAGACTTGAATTGTTTTCAGTCCGATGGTTGGAACATCAAATCGCATATCCTGATTGGGCTTGGAGACTTTGACCACGGTCATCTTTCCCCCGGAAAGTTCACTGCCGCGGCGAATGGTGGCATCGGTTCCTTCAATGGCTTCCACCGCCATCACTGCTTTCTTTTTAATCACCACGGTCTGACCAATATCCAGAGCAGCAATGGCTTTTGCCATTTTAAATCCGAAACGGGCATCCTCCATCGCTTCTTTAGAAGGCTTGCACTTGCCCAGCACTCCGGAACCCGGAAGTGCATTTCTCATAAACTGCGTCGAATCCAAAAGCTGGATCCCTTCCTCATGCAAATAATCAGCAACAGCTCCGAGCAGTGAGTCATCCTTGAAATCTCGAATTTTTAGAAAAACTTTGAGCATCTCAAAATCAGGTTGAAGGTTACCCTGGAACAAGCGAACTTTTTCCACTTTACCGGCCATAATGGCTTCATGAACGCCTTCAGCGCGAAAAAAATTGGCCAGCTTTTTCAAGGCACCAATTTTGATCCAAGTAAAAGTATCTGCTTCCTGTTCGAGTGCGGCTTCGGCTTCTTTTTCAAGGCCGGCCACCACCACGCGATAGCCTTGCAATCGGGCCTCTTGCACAGCCAGTAAAGGAAATCGTCCATTACCTGCAATAATGCCAATGGTTTTCATGTTCAGTGGGGAGGACCGGGCAATCGTGTCACTCGTCCCGTGAGACTTCACGCTAACGGCAAATCCCGCGCTCGGCGTGAATCAAGAATTGAATCAGATGCTGTATGTGAGGGTTCGAAGGTGGAAACTCTTCCGTTATTGTCGCCACGGCTTTCTTCAAGGTCATCGCAGATTTAAAAATTATTCTATAGACTTTCTTCAAAATCAGTCTATCTTCCGGAGAAAAACCTGCTCGCTCAAGACCCACCATATTCAGTCCGTGCGCCCGGGCTGGATGACCGTCCGCAATCACGAACGGAGGAACATCCTGAACCACTTTGGAGCATCCTCCAATCAAAGCCAGCTTTCCAATTTTGACAAACTGATGAACCGCACTTATGCCGCCAATGATCGCTCCGTCCTCCACAGTGACATGCCCTGCCAGCGTCGCTACATTGGCAAGAATGGTCCTATTTTTAACCACACAATCATGCGCCACGTGGGCGTAGGCCATCAAAAGGTTATCATCACCGATCACCGTCTCCGTAGTGGCCTTGGTTCCGGGATTGATGGTCACATATTCGCGGATTTTATTACGATCTCCAATTTTTAAATAGCTAATGCCGCCGTCAAATTTTTTATCCTGGGTACGACTACCAATCACGGCTCCAGTAAAAATTTCATTTTCAGCTCCGATCGTGGTGTAACCCTCAATCGTCACTCTAGGACCGACAATAGTCCCCGGACCAATTTTGACCGGGCCTTCGATCACCGTATAAGGACCAATTTCAACCCCCTCCGCAATTTCGGCATCGGGATGCACAATTGCAGTGGGATGAATGTTCACTTGTCGACGACTACGAACTTCACTTCCGCTTCGCATACCAGTTTATCCCCCACGTACGCCATTCCAACACACTGTCCGGTCCGGCCGCGTATTTTTTTCACGTCTACTTCCATGCGCAACTCATCTCCGGGCAGTACCGGCTGACGAAATTTGGCCGAATCAATACTCATAAAATAAGCCAATTTGTTGCGATTCTCAGGTTTGCTCAACATGATAACTCCGCCCACCTGAGCCATCGCTTCAATGATAAGTACTCCCGGCATCACGGGGTGTCCCGGAAAATGTCCCTGAAAAAAATAGTCATTGATCGTAACCTGTTTATATCCGACCGCGCGGACTCCCGGCTCAAAATGGTCAATCCGATCTACAAATAAAAAAGGATAACGGTGCGGAATAATTTTCTGAATTTCCTGAACATTCAGCACTTTAGGGAAAGATGAAGATGCTTCGCTGAGGGCCGAGTTTTGAGTCGCCATAAAAAGTTTCCTTGAAAATTCAAGATTGAGAGAATGCCCGCTTCGGGAGGCAATCACGTGCCCCCGGACAAATCCACCCAGGAGAAATAAATCACCGAGAAGATCAACTATTTTATGACGGCACGCTTCATTGTCAAAGCGCAAGGTGTTTTGAAGAGGCTGATTCTTTTCAAATACAAGCGTATTAGAGACATTGGCTCCCTTACCAAACCCCTGCAGGAGAAGCATCTGAGCTTCTTCCTTAAGGCAAAAAGTACGAGCCGGAGCAAGCTCACGTTCAAAGATTTCCGGAACAATAGCCGTTGAAAAAAACTGATCCTTCAGGTCCTCATGCCGGTAACTGAGCATATAAGAGATCGACAGATGATTCTGGGGCAGGATAATAATGGAAGAGTCGCCACGATCCACAAACACAGGCTCTTTAACATCGATCCACTTTCGTTCAGCTTCCTGCTCCGTAAGTCCAGTGCTGATAATCTTTTCAACATACTCTTTGGAGCTGCCATCCATGCCAGGAAGCTCATCGCCCTCTACTTCCACGACGGCATTATCAATACCCGTGCCGTGGAAGGCCGCCATCAAATGTTCAATGGTGCGAATAACGCCACTGCCCACAATCAGCGCCGTTTGGCGCAACTCATCTTCCCTGACATTCAAAACCGAGGCCTTAACTCGAAGAGCTGGGTCCAAGTCCTTCCGGCAAAATAGAATCCCGGTGCTCGGCTCTCCGGGACACACTTGAATTTTTACCTGACTTCCGGTATGGAGTCCCTTCCCGTTGAATTCAACGGGTTCGCGGAGAGTGCGCTGCTTCATTTTCTCTTGGACTTATAATTCTTGTTAAGATCCGCCAGGATTTGATCCGTCACATTCAGTTTATCATTATGAAAAAGCATGGCCTTTTCATTGAAGATCATCTCATAACCACCACGGTCGCCAAAGCGCTTGATGGCTTCATCAATCTCACTAAAAATCTCGCGCACAACCTTGCTGCGAGCTTCGCCAAGATCTTTCTTCGCCTCCCGGTCAAAATCCTGTAATTTCTGGACTTTTTGTTCCAGAGTTTCCTGTTTTTTGTTTTTCATGTCGCCATTCATAAGAGCCAATTCATCTTTGAGCTGACGAATATCATAAACCAAGGCGTCCCGCTGCTCTTCTTTTTTCTTCCCCTGTTCCTGAAGTTTTCGGTCTTGATCCTTGGTCTTTTCGTAAGCATCAAAAAGCTTGGCGGCATCCACATATCCAAGTTTTTCATTTCCAGCAAAAACAACTTGGGAACCCAGCAAGGATGCGATAAGTGCGATAAAAACGAACGAAACATTGCGTTTTTTCATGATAGCTACCTTTTTTCTTATCTGTTTTGAATGATTAAAATATAAACGATTAGAATCCACGACTTAAGCTGAACTCAAAGCGTCCATTACGGTTTTTGGAATCACGGTTGGTAAAGGGAACTCCGTAATATAGAGCCACGGGTCCGAACGGAGTTTTGATTTTAATTCCGGGGCCCGCACTAATCACAGTGCCGGTATAGGTGAAGAATTTGTAAGCATCCGCGTTCACATTCCCTAAATCGACAAACACGACTCCGCGAAAAGCATCAAGCCTTGGGATCGGAAAGTTATAGTCCAAATTGATCACTTTCATCGTTTGGCCACCCACAGGGTTTCCTGATTCCTTCGGTCCCACGCGGCGGTAATTATAACCACGGACCGTGCCAAGTCCTCCGGCATAAAATCGATCAAAGACAGGAACGCTGTTTGAATCGCCGAATTCGCTGGATGTCGCAACATGAAGCTTTGTTTCTAATAGGTGCTTTTTAAAAAGCGGCCAATACTTGGTACCAGCAAGATCGAGGATGTAATAATCCTGATCACCACCCAAGAAGCTTCCAATAAGCTCTCCTGACAAAGAGGCCAGGAAACCTTTGTTGGGATTAAATATATTGTCACGGGTATCATAATTACTGAATATCTTCCATCGCGAAAGCCAGTTTTTTCCTGAAAAATCACGCACTGCCTGGGAAGCATCAGCCGAAATATGATCCAGTTTCACACGTTCCAACGTATATCCCGTACCGAGACGGAAGACATCTTTGAATAACTTGGAAATCGTGTTGGTCGCTCCAAGACGGTTTTCATCAAAATCTACGCTCTTGGAATTTTCCCGGTAATTAAAAAAATCCAGGCCGTAGGCCAGTGGTTTGTTGAAAATATACGGATTATAAAAACTCACATTGTAACTTTGATTGATCGTGCCAATGCGCCCACGAACCGAAAGCGATTGACCGCCTCCGGTAAAACGCGGCCAGTTCAACCAATCAAAATTCTTTTGGGAAATTTCCGCAAACCCGACAAGGTTATCTACCGAGCTAACGCCTCCACCAAAAGAGAGTTCCCCAGTGCGTTTTTCTTTGACCCGAAAAATCAGGTCTTTCCGGTTGGTGCCACTTGGAGAGGGTTCTGTATCGTAAGTTATTTCTTCAAAGTAACCGAGGTTTTCGAGCCGCTGCTTAGATTTCTCAAGCTTCTGCCCGTCAAATTTGTCGCCGGGCCGAATTCTGAGTTCACGCCGGATGACAATATCGCGGGTTTTCGTATTCCCTCGAACGACGACCTTCTCAACAAAGTAAAGATCCCCTTCGTCAAGGGTATAACTCACATCCACTTTTCGAGTCTCTTTATTTAACTGAGTATCAGGAACAATCCGCGCATCCATATAACCGCGGGTGAAATAATACTGCCGGATCTTTTCAAGATCCTGCGAGAGATAGTACTGGGAATAAGTTTGACCGGGAAGCATTTCCAGCTCCTGCCAAATTTCAGATTCCGGAAAAAGCCGGTTCCCCTTGATTTTGATGTCTCCGCAAACATACTTCGACCCTTCTTCCACATTAATCGTGATGTCAATGCGCTGGCCTTTATCATCATATTTGAAATCCGGAGCCACCTTAACGTCCAGATATCCTTCCTTTTGATAAAAAAGCTGGAGGCGTTCCAGATCCTCATCAAAGTCAGTGCCCTTGAATACCCCTGAGCGAAGAAGCCAACTTTGTTTGCTTTTGGTTTTCATTAGCTTCTTAAGCTGCTTGATCTTAAAAGCTTTTGTTCCCTGAAGCTCAAGAGACTTGATCTTGTACTTTTCTCCTTCACTTATATGAACCACGATCGCGGTGTCATTCGTAGCACGATCAATATTTACATCCGAGGTCACGTCCACAAAACGAAAACCTTTGTTGGCATACAGTTTTCGGATGGCCTCGACGCCTTGCTTCACAGCTTTACGATCTAGAACCTGCCCTTCTGAAACATTCAGTTCTTTACGAAGCTTGTCTTCCTTGAAGGATTTAAAACCTTCAATGGAAATTTTTCGGATAATGGGTTTTTCCAGCACAACCACCACGATGCCATAACCTTGAACGTTTTCTTTGACCTCAATTTTGATATCCTCAAAAAATCCAGCGGCATAAAGACGTTTGATGTCTTCATTGACCGTTTCTTGAAGCAGGTTCGTTCCCTTCTGGGATTTGATCTTGCTCAAAATCGTGTTGGTTCCCACAATGCTATTACCACGAACTTCAACATCGGTAATCAACGTGGGATGCTGCGGAGCGCTCGGCGGAACCATTTCAGCAGGAATGGGCGAGTCAGCATTTGCTTGCGCCGAAGCTCCATTCGCTTTAGGCTGATTGTCCACTGGCTGGGACTTCGGCGCCAAAACTGGTATGGCCGCCAATGGGGTGGCTTCGGTATTAGCAACGGATGACGTGGATGTGTCTGTAGACGTAAAAGTATCCGTCGCTTGTTTAACTTCCTCGTGAAGCGCCCTTAAGTCTTCTTCCAGCTTTTTATCCAAATGATCTGAGTCGTCCGCGGCCCGAAGAATTATCGGAGCACTTCCTATCATGCACAACACCATTAAAAGACTAAGCCAGCTTCTATGTTTCATACGGATGATCCTTCCATGTGTCGAAGTTCGGGATTGTCAAAACGGGTCCAGTCTTTCATAAAAAGAAGCTCCACGGATCCTATCGGTCCATTCCGCTGTTTGGCCAAAATCGCTTCGGCTTTGTTCCTATTCTCTTCAGTGGGATTATAATACTCTTCTCTGAAAAGGAAAACGACAACATCCGCATCCTGCTCAATCGCCCCCGACTCGCGAAGATCAGAAAGCTGGGGTCGATTACCGGTTCGGCTTTCAACGGCACGAGAAAGCTGGCTTACGGCAATCACCGGAACTTTGAGTTCACGCGCCAAAGCCTTGAGCGATCTTGAAATTTCAGAAATTTCCTGCTGACGGCTTTCCGTGCGGCCCGATCCCTGCATTAACTGCATATAATCCACAACGACAAGCTGGATGTCATGCTGCATTTTGAGCCGGCGCGCCTTGGTACGGATTTCCAAAATCGACTGTCCAGGTGTGTCATCAATAAAAATCGGGGCTTCGGACAAACGCCCGGCCGCACTCGTCAGCTTCGGCCAATCCTGATGAGAAAGATATCCCGTACGAACCTTTTGAGCATCCACCCGCGCATGAGAACAAAGCATTCTCTGCACCAATTGCTCTTTGCTCATTTCAAGCGAGAAAAAAGCGAGGGGTTTTTTCTGCACAATACCAATATTCTCGCAGAGCGAAAGCACAAACGCAGATTTCCCCATGGAAGGGCGTCCGGCAATGATGATCAAATCGGAAGGCTGAAGCCCCGCCGTCTTGATGTCAAACTCATGAAACATGGTGGCCACGCCCGTGACATGCTCTTTACGCTGATAAAGTTTGTCAATCGTCTCCATACTTTCATGGATAATTTCCCGCATGGAAAAAAACCGCCCTTCCACGCGGTCCTGACTGACATCAAAAATCATTTTTTCTGCCTGATCCAGGACATGATTGATATTCTCAGCGGAATGAAAGCATTCGTGCACCACTTGCGAAGCGTTCTTGATCAGTTTTCGAAGCAACGCCTTCTCTTTAACAATATGCGCGTAATGCTCCACATGAGCCGAGGTCGGAACTTGCGCCGTTAACTGGGTGAGCACGCCCATCCCACCGACATCTTCGAGTTGATTACGGACTTTGAGTTCTTCAGAAACTGTTATCAGATCCACCGGACGGTTTTTCTCAAAAAGAACCTGCATGACCTGAAAAATCTTGGCATGATTATCTTCGTAGAAGTATTCAGGGCGGAGAATTTCAAGGGAGCGAACAAGAGCGCTTTCATCAAAAAGCATTGAGCCGAGCACGCTTATTTCCGCGTCTCGGTTCTGAGGTGGCAATTTTTCAAGAAAGTTAACAGGAGCGCCGGAAATAGCCACAGAACGCCTTTCCAAATTTTGGAAAGTAAAGAATGTTAAGGTTTTTGGATGACTTCAACCGTGATGCAAGCCTTGACTTCTGGATAAAGTTCGACGGTCACCGGGTATGACCCCAATGCTCTGATCGATTCTTTCAGGACAATCTGCTTTTTATCGAAGGCGTAACCACACTGAGTTAACGCCAAACAAATATCTTCGCTGGTAACCGAACCAAACAACTTTCCCTGTTCGCCAGCCTTCGCTTCAACAACCACCTTTAGGGACTGAATCTTTTCCACAGTTGCTGCCGCGGCAATTTTTTCTTTTTCATACCGTTTTTCAGCTCGAAGCTTTTGATCTTCCATAAAAGCGCGGTTGGCCTGAGTAACAACCAATGCCAGTTTTTTGGGAAATAAAAAATTACGGGCATATCCATCACGGACACGAACAACTTCACCCTTACGCCCAACTTTTTCAACATTTTCCAGCAAAATCAATTCCATAATTTCCTCTCTCTTACAATCATTAATCGATCTGAAACGCAACAACCCCAGCATGCCTGGAACGCTTGACTGCCCGGGCCAGCACACGCTGACACTTGGCGCAATTTCCCGTAATCCGACGAGGAATAATTTTCCCCTTTTCGGTCAAAAATCTTCTAATTTTGTCAAAATCCTTATAATCCACACTTGTTGCTTTTTCTGCGCAGAGACGGCAAGTTTTTTTAATAAACACCCGCTGACGTGAAGCGTGGCGAGGTCCCGCACCGGCCGGCCCGCCTCTTTCTGAAGGTGCTCTTCGGTGCGTAGAATGAGAACTTGTGGGAAACATGAAAGCTCCTTAACTTTTTATTCTGAAATTAAAATGGAATTTCGTCATCCGGCTCAAGCTCATGACTTGAAACGGTTAAACTTTTCTTAGCGCGCGGCGCTGCAGAGTGCCCCTCGCCTTCTTCGTAAGCAGCAGTTTCAGGAGCCTCTTGAGCAAATTCACCCGCACCTGAAGACTCTGTACTTCTTCCCCCCGAGCGGTTCAAAAATTGAACACTCTGGGCGACCACTTCCATCGTGGAACGCTTGGTGCCATCCGGCGCGTCCCAAGAACGGCTCTGCAAGCGGCCTTCCACAAACACTGGACTGCCCTTTTTTAAATATTCATTACAGATTTCTGCTAGACGGGCCCAAACCACGATTCGCACAAAACTAACCTCTTCTTTTTTCTCTCCGGTTTGAGCGGTATAGGCGCGGTTAACCGCAATAGAAAAAGAGGTGACGGGCTGCCCTGAAGGCAGATAACGCAACTCGGGATCCCGCGTGAGATTTCCAAGCAAAAGAACCTTGTTAAAACTAGCGGCCATAAATTTAACTTACCGATGCTTTATGGGTGGGAGAATATGGTTTTCTAATTGCTGGCCTGGAACCGCTGGAGGCGGCTGCGGCAGCTACGACGGCCGCTTGTTTGGCTTGAGCAGCAAGCACAGCTTCTGACACGATTTTCTTACAGGTAATCATATATTTAATCACTTCCTCATAAAGATCAACGGAACGACGAAAACCTTCCTGCGCCAAAGGATCTAATTCGAAATCCACACAGAACATAAATCCATCCCGGTGTTTTTGGATCATGTATCCCAAGGGCCGGCGTCCAAGCTCCTGACGCTGCACAATTTTTCCTCCGGCTTTCTGAATCAAAGCTTCGATCGCGGCTAGTTGATTTTTTCGAACATCCGGGGTGGCATCAGGGGATAATACAAAATAACCTTCGTACAATTTCATGGACACGATCTCCTTAAAAATATTGAATTGATGAATCCTGAGAACGTCGGGAGCTCTTAACAAAACAATGTCAAGAAACCGCTGAGATGCGGATCCAAAGTAGGGGCCAATGTAACACAGATCCTTTTTGGAAGCAAGCCCTGTTTTGTGTTATAACCCTTGATTTCAAAAGGAGTTAATGCTCCACACTTAAAAGGAATAAGCGCAACTATTTAGCCGTCCGAAACACCTGTGAACCCCCACCGGATGCGCTCACGATTAAAAATAAAAACTCCACGAACCAAAATAGCTACAAAAAACCGTTCATTTCTCGCTTGAAGGATTGATGCTATTCATGGCCTTCTCTAAGGGGCCGGTCGCCCACAACCGACAAGCCTCCTCACCTTTTTTGAAGAGACCCGGAAGTTTTTTTTGCTCGAGCTTGGTAAAACGCTCAAGCACAAATTCTTCCAGCGGCACCTCGAGGGATGAAATGTCTTCCGTCGCACCAATCCCAAATCTCAAACGAGCATATTGCTGCGTTCCCAAAGACGCTTCAATGGATTTAAGACCATTATGCCCGCCGCTTGATCCCTTGGGGCGAAGACGTAAATTCCCAAGAGGGATAGCCGCATCATCCACAACCACCAAAAGATCATTTGAAATATTGATATCAAAGTGCTGCGTGAGAAGCTTCAGCGCCTCACCCGAAACATTGATATACGTCGCGGGATAAGCCAGAATGGTTTCCTGCCCTCCCCACGAAAATAGAGCGGTGGAGGCCAGGAGGGATTTCTTAAAATGCCACTTCAGGGAAAACCGGGAAGCGATAAATCCCGCAAGCAACCGGCCAGCATTATGGCGGGTCTCAAAATATTTCGGCTCAGGATTTCCAAGTCCAACAATCAATTTCATGATTGATGCGAACAGAAAATCTGCTTCAAAATTATTTGGAGGTTTTAGCCGCAGGCGCGGGTACCGCTGCCGCTTCGCCTTCTTTCAACTCGTCCTTCTTGCCCTTCTCAATCACTTCAGGCTGAACGGCTTCGGCGCCTTCAACCGTTGCAGCAGCCTCTTCTTCACGGGGCGCGTGAATCGCAGCAATGACTTCATCCGCAGGTAATTGACAAACGACACCCTCGGGAAGCACAAGCTCATGGGCGTGAACGGCTTGTCCCAATTTAAGCGCTTTAGCATTGACTTCGATTTTCTGGGGAATCGCGGTCGGAAGACATTCCACTTCAACTTCGTAATGAATTAAATCCAAAACGCCGCCCTGTTTCACGCCCTCCGACTCTTCTGCATGCGTGACAACAATATGTACTTTGACCCTAATTTTATCGGTCAGAGAAATAATGCGAAAATCCACATGAGAAATATGATCGGTCACGGGGTTATGCTGAATGTCTTTGATCAGACAGGTACTTTCCTTAAGTTGAAGATCCTGAACGTTCAAATCCAGAATGACGTTTTCGCCAGCTTTAGTTAGAAGAGCTTTGATCAAATCACGTTTGACCACAGAAATCGCAAGGGGTTTCATTCCTTGCCCGTAAAGGACAGCCGGTACTTCACCTGCTCGCCGCACGCGACGAGCCTGGCGAGAGCCATCTGATTCCCGTTTTGTAACTGCTAGTGTCACTCGTTCCATAATAAAATTTCCTCCTCAAATCTGAATTTAAAAATTTTCTTGTGGGATAATTACACTTCACGTCTGCTTGCCAGCAAACGTGAAGTGGCTAATCTTTTAGGCTTCAACTCCAACCTGATCAAACAACGTACTGATCGATGCATGCGCATGGATGCGCGCAATCGCTTCAGCCAGAAGCGGCGCGACAGAAAGCAGCTCGATTTTTTCGATCTGCTTTTCTTCAGAAAGCGGGATCGAATTCGTCACGATCAGTTTAGAAATATCTGACCCCTTGATTTTTTCAATGGCCGCTCCAACAAGAACCGGATGCACCACTGCGGCATAAATGGTTAGCGCACCGGCTTCTTTAATAGCCCGCGCCGCTTCACAAAGAGATCCACCAGTCGAAATTAAATCATCCACCAAAAGAACATTTTTACCGGCCACATCACCGATAATGTTCATGACATGTGTGGACCCCGCATTCTCACGACGTTTGTCAACGATCGCAAGCGAACATCCGAGCAGCTTAGCATAAGCACGTGCCATACGCGTTCCGCCCACATCCGGCGTAACCACTACCAAATTCTGAATCGCCTTCTTTTTAAAATACTCACTAAAAACATTGATCGAATAAAGATGATCGACTGGGATATCAAAAAAACCCTGGATCTGCCCCGCGTGAAGATCCATCGTTAAGACCCGGTCAGCACCGGCTTTGGTGATCAAATTCGCAACAAGTTTTGCCGTAATCGGAACTCTCGGCCGATCCTTGCGATCTTGACGCGCGTAACCAAAAAACGGAAGCACCGCCGTGATGCGCTGCGCCGATGCCCGTTTGGCCGCATCGATCATGATCAAAAGCTCCATCAAATTCTCATTGGGCGGCGTGCATGTGGACTGAACAATAAAAACATCTTTTCCGCGGACATTTTCACGAATCTGAACCTGAATTTCGCCTTCAGGGAAACGGCCCACTAGAATATCACCGAGACGCCCGCCAATAAGCGCTGCAATTTCTTCAAAAAGAAGAGGATTGGAATTGCCCCCCAAAATCACAAGGGACCCATCCATAACCATTTCTGCCTGACGTTTCGCAGCTTCCATCATAAGGACTTCCTCGCTCATAGCACTCCCGTAAAGGGGGGGTATTATATGGAAAACATGCCTGTAAACACAAGGGCTAAGATTAGGATTTGCTTTTCCGTGGAATCTCTTTGGCCGGAACTCCGACCACGGTCATTCCCTTTGTCACCCGGCTTCCGCTGGTAACAACAGCCCCAGCGCCTGTCCTCGCCCCATCTTCAATTGTGACCGGGGCAATCAAAACCGTATTAGATCCTATCAAAACCTGCTTACCAATATACGTTTGATGCTTCTTTTTGCCATCAAAGTTAGCGGTAATGGTACCGGCGCCGATGTTGGTTTCAGGACCAATCACCGCATCTCCGATATAAGCTAGATGCTTGGCGGAAACCTTGGCCCCGAGCCTGGACCGATTTACTTCCACAAAACTTCCAATCACTGAACCATCTCCGATCCGACTCCCTTTCCGGATCTTAGCGAATGGACCAATCCGACAATTTTTCCCAATCTCAATGCCCGATTCAAGATAGCACCAAGGATAAATCACCGTGTCCGGACCAATCTTCGCACCTGGTTCAATATACGTTTGCGCAGGATCGACGAGGGTCACTCCCCGATCCATATGTTTCATTATTTCATTTTGATTCATTATTTTCATTGCTCCTGCAAGCTGTGCCCGGGAATTAATTCCTTCAGCTTCACCGGCCGCCGCCAAAGGAAACGCTTGAATGCTCTCTCCGGCTGAGGCCAGAATCTCGATCGTGTCGGTTAGATAAAATTCATTTTTAGCATTCGCGGATTTCAACTTACTAAGCGCCTGCTTCAGCGGCTTGATTTTAAAAAGATAAATCCCCGTATTAATTTCACAAACCCGCTTTTCTGTTTCCGAAGCGTCCAGTTCTTCCCGGATCGCAAAAAAACGCTGCTCTTCTCTTAAAATTCGTCCGTATCCTTTGGGATTCTCTACCACGGCTGAAAGCACGCTCACGGCGGAGCCTGAAGCCTGATGTTGTTTGAGAAATGCACGGATTGTCCCGGTCTTAAGAAGAGGCATATCTCCGGGCCAGATTAAAAGATCTTCGGAGCTTGCAGAAAAAAAATTCTTCGCCGTCATCACCGCGTGGCCAGTTCCCCGCTGAACCTTTTGCAGGATCACCTCGGACCGCTGACTTTTATTTTTAAAAGAGCGCCGCATTAAAAATTCACGGACTTGATTCGCGTGAGCTCCGGCCACCACTGCAGTTTTTCGGACACCCACCGCTTTCAGCACATCCAGCACACAAGCGAGCATCGGTCGGCCCATCACCTCATGCAACACCTTGGCTTTTTCAGACCGCATCCGCGTTCCTTTACCCGCCGCAAGAATCAGTGCGCGCATTTTTATCCTTTTCTTCTTTATGTCATCCCCGAAATATTTTATTGGCCTCCGCCAAGACGGATACGTCCGACGATTTGTGGCGGACGGGAATGACAGCTGAACTGGGCATTATCCTTTAAGACCTGCCAGCTTGATCCCTTCCACAAAGAACCGCTGATTAAACATAAAGACGATCAGGATAGGAAGGATCATCATCATGGATCCAGCCATAAGCAGAGTGTAATTGGTGGTATACATGTCCTGAAAATAAGACAGACCAACCGGCAGCGTAAATTTTTCATGGGTATTAATCACAATCAGAGGCCACATAAAATTCATCCAGGAACCCATAAACGTAAAAGTCGTCAACGTCGCAAGCGCAGGTTTGGAAAGCGGTAAAATGATTTTCCAGAAAATTCCAAAATAAGAACAGCCATCGATCTTAGCAGCATCTTCCAGCTCACGCGGCATCGTCAAGAAAAACTGCCGCAGCATAAAGGTTCCGTACGCTGAAAAAATTCCAGGGAAAATCATCGCCTTATAAGTATCCACCCAGCCTAGGTAACGGAGTAAAATAAAAACAGGGATCATGGTCACTGCTCCGGGCACCATCATCGTCGCCAGATAACCAAAGAAAATTTTATCCCTCCCTGGAAATTGAAGTCTTGCAAAGGCATAGGCTGCCATCGCACTCGTAGCAACCTGTCCCACGGTGGTACAAACCGTGACAAAGATGGAATTGAAATAAAACCGGAGAAATGGGACGGCTTGAAAAACCCTCGCGTAGTTTTTCCATACAAAAGATACTGGAATCCAGTCACGCCAAGACGATTCAGTGAAAGCAGAGACTTCTCCCGGATTTTTAAGCGAGGTCGTCACCATCCACAAAAAGGGAGCCAGCATCGTTATGGATCCCACAATTAAAAAAGTGTAGGAAAAAACTTTTTTAAAAATTTGTTTTCGTTGGTGGTGTCTTTTAACTTTTTCCAGATCCATAAACCTGCCGGTGTACGCGTGTGCGAGTAAACGGGTGAACAGGTTATCAACCCGCACACACGCTAACCCGTTAACTCGCTAACCAATTAATAATGAACTTTGTTTCCGTAAAAACGCCACTGAAGAAGCGTGAAGATAAAAACAATGACAAATAAGACCCAGGCGATCGCGGCCGCATAGCCCATCTTGTACCAGACAAAAGCATTATTATAAAGTTCATAGATAATCGTGGTCGTTGAACCGTTCGGTCCCCCGCCCGTCATGATACGCGCCGAATCAAAGCCTCCCTGAAACCCCCCGATGACGCTCATGATCGCAATAAAAAACGTGGTGGGAGAAATCTGAGGCCAAGTCACCGCCCAAAATTTTTGCCAAGAATTAGCGCCATCCACTTCGGCCGCATCATAAAGCTCCCGGGGAACGCCCTGCAAGGCGGCAAGATACAAAATCATGTTATATCCCCCGATCGACTGCCAGACACCCATCAGGATCAGAGCCGGCTTGGCCCAAGCTTCGTCATTGAGCCAATTCGGGCCCTGAAGATTCAGACCTATCATCGTTCCAAACTTAGCAATCATCGTATTGATGGCGCCAAATTCGGGATTATACATAATGCGCCACAACATAAAAATAGCAACTCCGGAGCAAAGCGTTGGAAGAAAATAAATCGTACGAAAAAAAACAATCCCCTTTAATTTCTGATTCATAAAAAGGGCAAGCATGAGAGACCCGCCCATCCCCAGAGGAATCCCCATCATCAAATAAACGGTATTCCAGCAATATTTCCAGAAATCAGGATCCTGAAAAAGATGGATAAAATTCTCGAAACCAACGAACCTCGGGGGCCAGGAAAGCAAATCCCATTTCATAAAACTAAGAAGCAGCGAGGCGAGCACAGGAAGCGAGGTGAAGAGGATAAACCCCAGAAGATTGGGTAGTAGAAAGGTGTAGCCGGCAATGGCTTCCTGAACCGAGTTTCTTCGAAACCACTTTTTCATGCGGTCTTCATCCACTCAGAGCGACGAATCAACAGGGGGCGTTCCTTGCCCTCCACGACCTCCCGGCTGATCACACACTCCACAATGTTGGTTTCAGAAGGCACGTCATACATCACATCCAGCATAATCGTTTCCAGGATCGATCGAAGACCGCGGGCTCCTGTGCCTTTCTTGACAGCTCGACGCGCCACTTCTTCTAGCGCCTCCAGAGACACGGTAAGCTTTACGCCTTCCATCCTGAAGAATTCTTCGTACTGACGGATCAGTGCATTTTTAGGCTCAGTCAATACGCGGATCAAATCAGATTGACCGAGGGGATGAAGCGTCGTGGTCACGGCAAGCCTTCCAATAAATTCCGGAATAAATCCGCACTTGATCAAATCTTCCGTTTCAACCAGCTCAAGCGTTTCACCCAACGAACGTTTTTCTTCCAGCCCGTGCGTAGCCCCAAATCCCATCGCCTTACTGGACACACGGCGCTGGATAATATTTTCAAGACTCGCAAAGGTTCCGCCGCAAATGAAAAGAACATTTTTAGTATCGATTTGAATGTATTCTTGCTGCGGATGTTTGCGACCGCCCTGAGGAGGCACATTGGCGATCGTCCCTTCCAAGATTTTTAGAAGCCCTTGCTGAACGCCTTCTCCTGACACATCACGCGTAATGGAAGTGTTGTCAGAAGTTTTGGCAATCTTGTCAATTTCATCGATATAAATGATCCCAAGCTCGGCGCGCTTCACATCAAAATTCGCGGCCTGAATCAAACGCAGCAGCACATTCTCCACATCTTCGCCAACATAACCGGCTTCGGTCAGAGAGGTCGCATCCGCAATCGCAAAAGGAACATCCAGGAGTTTGGCGAGCGTTCGAGCAAACAGGGTTTTGCCGCATCCCGTAGGACCGATCAAAAGAATATTGCTTTTTTCAATTTCAACATCTTCATTGCGGCCGCGATTTTTAATACGCTTGTAGTGATTGTGGACCGCGACGGAAAGCTGGCGCTTGGCACGTTCCTGACCAATCACATATTGATCCAGCTTCGCTTTGATTTCCTGGGGCTTGGGAACCAGCAGGCCCTCAGAGAGATCAAATTGCTTCACGGGGCCGACAGCTTCCTTGTTCAGGATATCGCCGCAAATACGCACACAAATATCGCAGATATGAACGCCCGGCCCGGCAAAAATCTTCCGCACGTCTTTACGCTTATCGCGCCCGCAAAATGAACATTTTTCTGAAAGCATTATTTTCTCCTAGTCTTATGAAATAGAACCAACCCCATAAACTGCCCGACCTGGACTCGAACCAGGAATCATGCCTCCAAAGGGCAGTGTGATACCATTTCACCATCGGGCACTGATCATAAATCAGACAAAATTCTTTTTAATTCTTCTCTGCCCTTGCCGCTCTTCAAAAATCTTTCACGCTTAACCACGTCAGATTTTGTTTTATGTTCTTCCTGATAAATCATTTTCCAAGGTCGGTGACCTTTTGTAAATCGATAAT